>NZ_JAWLSB010000007.1:0-307350 GCF_033142445.1 Rhodococcus sp. IEGM 1330 | reverse complement strand
TGAACCCCACATCGACTGTCATCACGACTCTCCTCCGCTACTTGATCTCGACTCACAAGCAGCCTGGCAAAGAGGGTGAGCGCGGTCAGCTGCACCCGATTCTTTATTTGTTCGTCGTCGACGCCTGCGCGCGTTCGGCCGGCTGCGGTTCGGTCGAACGCCGAGACCAGTAGCTGGCGAGAAGTGAGCCCGAGACGTTGTGCCACACCGAGAAGATGGCCGCGGGCAGGGCTGCCGCGGGGCTGAAATGCACCGAGGCCAGCGCCGCGGCCAATCCGGAATTCTGCATCCCGACCTCGATACTGATCGCGCGTCGGCTGGCGACGTCGAGTCCGCATGCCTTGCCGATGCCGTACCCCACCGCGAGTCCCAGCGAGTTGTGCAGCACGACGGCCAGGACGATGAGGGCTCCGATGGACAGCAAAGTCGGTGCGCTGGCGGCAACCACGAACAGCACCACCGCGGTTATCCCCGCCACCGAGATCAACGGCAGAGCGTCGAGCATGCGGTCGATGGCCGCGGGAAACAGCAGGCGTAGAACAACTCCCAGTACGACGGGAATCAGCACGATCTGCAGGATCGAGACGAACAACCCGCCCGCATCGACCGGCAGGAACTCGCCGGCGAGCCACAGCACGAGCAGTGGCGTGAGAATCGGTGCGAGCAGGGTGGACACCGACGTCATGGCCACCGACAGTGCGGTGTCACCCTTGGCGAGGTAGACCATCACGTTGGACGCAGTGCCGCCCGGAGCCGAACCGACCAACACCATGCCTGCGGTCAGCGCGGCAGAGAGGCCGAGCGCGTTGGCAATTCCCAGACCGAGTAGCGGCATCGCGATGAACTGCGCCGCGACTCCGAGCAACAGTGCCCACGGTCGCCGGGCGACAACCGCGAAGTCGGAGAGCCGCAACGTCATTCCCATGCCGAGCATGATGATCGACAGCAGCCACGGAACGGCCGGTGTGCCGCCGCTGAACGTATCGGGAGTGATCAGGGCCAGCGCTCCCGCCGCCACGACGATCAGGGCAAACCACTTGCCGGTGAACTCGCTGACGGATTTCAGCTTGGGCATGCGGAGTCTCCTGTGCGGTCGGGGCACTCCCCAGGGCGGGCGCGCAACCCACCGAGCGTAGCCGCAGCCTCGACAGGCAGGTCTCCGCGTCACAGGACACTCGAATAGAACGAGACCGAGCGGCCTCATTCTGGCAGTATCAACCTTCACGTGATCCGCTGCCGGCCACAACCGAAGGACGACGAACGCATGACGTCACCGTGAACAAACTCTCGACGGTGGCATTGCTGACTCTGCTGGGTGCAGCCTGGACGTTCAACGGACTGTCGTTGACCTCCGACCCCAGTGGGCGGTCGTTGGGTCTGAACGTCGGAATGCTTCCTTCTTGGCACACCTGGGACTACCGCATCTCCGGGTTGTTCGTGCTGTTCTTTCTCGGACTCGGACCATTGATCTGCGTGGCTGCCGTGCTCGTCGACGCGTCCGAAGCTGCGGTGTATGTGGCGTTGGTGGGGTTGATGACCATCGGGTGGGTGGTGTGGCAGATCGTCGTACTCGACATCGACGCGCCCCGCGCCCAGGTCCCTCTCACCCTCTTGGGGGTTGCGTTGACAGTCCTCGCAATCGGCGAATTCCGTGCGCGTGCTCGTGATCGCAGCCGGCGGTAGAGTCGAGGGCTGATCCAGTGAAACCGTACGAACCGACCAGCCCCGTGGATGATGAGAACCATGGACGAGCCCAGCCCCGACACGATAAGACAGGTGCGTCCGCCCGGAAATGTTCTCGCCGTCATCACTTTCCTGTTGTGTTCGGTGGCATTGTTCGGATCAATGAACTACTGGCCGCTGGCCGGGCGAATCTTCGACATGCTCAATTTCGTTGTCTCCATGGCTGTTGCCCTGGTCCTCCTCGTCGTGGGCATCGTCTGGTGGTTCAAGACTGTGACGTACTTGAGGTCACGGCAGCCTTCTTCGTGAAAAGAGGCCCTGGCACCGGCCATCGTCGCGATCGGACTGGTCTTGGCGCTCACCATTCCCGAACCCTCGTTCGAGCGATCGAAACCGGCGTTCGACGCGTTCGATTACACCAGAGTCAGCGGAGGTCTGGACGAAACCGCGCTCTATTTCGTCGATGCCGATACAGGTTTCTTCAGTTGCATTTCCGGGTGGATCTACTCGCCTGACGGACCACCTCATCCACGAACTCCTAGCGAAGAGCTCGAGTGCACCAGCCTCGGTGGACCCTGGTACAAATTTTCACTCGCCTTCGACTTCTGGTCCGCTAGGTGTGAAGCGCTGTTGCAGTTCATGATCGGAATTCAGGCCGCTATCAGTTCGAGCCAAGCGCGCCAATCAGAGCAGCATT
Source organism: Rhodococcus sp. IEGM 1330 (assembly GCF_033142445.1). Taxonomy (NCBI): domain Bacteria; kingdom Bacillati; phylum Actinomycetota; class Actinomycetes; order Mycobacteriales; family Nocardiaceae; genus Rhodococcus; species Rhodococcus sp. IEGM 1330. Next base: position 304,970 of record NZ_JAWLSB010000007.1, on the reverse strand, counting down.
GCTGCTGTAGTTCGAGCCTCTGATCTGGGCCCAGAACGTAGCCATAACCACAGTGCACGCAGTGATGGACGCCGTCGCTATGCACCGCCATACCTTCCCCTTCACCCGCCGTACTCGCCGGGGCGCTTCTACTTCGCAGTGTCTGACCACCGCGGCACCAGCGACGGCCGAACAAGAGGATGTCACCTTCACGGCAAAGTCCGGCGGCAACTCCATCACCGGCACGTTCTCCTTCGCCGGTGGCCGTGCCCCACACGTGCATGTTCCTCGATTTCGACACCTCGACGCGATCACCCAGACGTTTGCGGTGTATGGCCTCGTCTATCCGGATGCCGATTCGACGTCCGTATCCTTGACCGATCTCGACGTGGCAGAAAAGGAGCACACCCTCGACTGGAGCTGTAGCGGTTCGGGTGAACAGTGGGGTACCGAGGTCCACGGCGGCAGTGCAGCGGTTCCGGTTACTGTCGTGGCTCCCGCCGACGAGCCGGATCCGGTGTGCACCGGTTCGGTGTCTACCGACCGGGTCGTACGGCTTCTGATTCCCCACGCCTTCCTGGCGCTCCAACCGGCCGGCGCTTTATGCGTATCGCCGTGACGGCTGCGAGCAATAGCCCTGCCGCAGAGACGAAATCGGACTCCGTCAAGCCTGTCTGGTAGTCGATCGAGTAGAGCACCCGACCCTCGATAGGGTGGTTGAAGAACAGCCACAGAATCGAGGTCGCCGACAATGTGACGGCACTTGGCCAACTCGGTCTTGCGAGACTCCATGCTGCACTGGCAAACACGCTGTTGAGCAGTATCAAGGCATGAAACGGATCGGTAGCGGGCATCGAACCATGATGTCGCACAGTGTGCGATGTACGTAATCGACTCAGAAGTAGAGACGAGACCGTTTGGTATTCGATCGCCTTCCCGACAATTCATTTCAAAGCCCAACCCACACCTCGGTGAATCCTGTAATGGAGTCGGTCAATGCTCGGTCGGTATATGGCTCGAAGAATGCGTGTCGAGATGCCCAGGCCTCGATTCGAGGATCTTGAACGTCTTGCCGGTTTCCGTCGGGTAGATCAATGGTTGCGGTATTTCCTTGGATACAGATTCGTACTTCATGAATTGTATTTCCGTCTTCCGCCAGCGGTGAGTTGAACGTCCCCGCTGCCAGAGTGATCAGCTCGGCTCCGCCGCCGGACGTTCCGGGAGATACCGAGTAATTCCAGCCGTCCCTGGTGACGATGAAGTGGAGTGGCATGAGCGGTGATGCACCGCCCAGTGGATCTGCAAGTCGATCGGTGATCGCCATGGCTGCGACGCCGGGTGTTCCGCCTGGTTGCGCCGTGAAAGTCCACCTCATACCCATCGACGTCACCGGCTTGCCCAGATCGCCGGTCCTGAAGTAGGCGGCCGCCGGTCCGTCTATCGAGGGGGCAAAGGTCAACTTGCCATTGGCGATTCGGAGGTTCATCGATGGATCGGGGACCGGTGCCACCGAGGCGGCCTGGCCGGTGGCGAAGGTGCTCGGAGCCGTGCCGTCGGGCAGAGAGGTGAAATCGCTGTAAACCGCGAAGTTTTCGGCTTCCGCGCTCGTTGACGGAGCAGAAGTCCTTTCTTCGGGTACCAAAATGGAATCCGACGACTCGCTCGCGCACGACGCCGATGCCAGGGCGACGGTCGTGAAAATGGCAATCGCAGCGACTCGTAGATGGTTTGTGCGGTCCATTGTCATGAGTCTCCAGGTTTCATTATTTCTGGTGTTTGTTTATTTCCGAGCCTGGTGTAGATATATGTCAAAGCTCTCCGGCGGCAATCGACACTCAAGCATTTCCCTGCTCTTGCGGGCCTATCCGCAGGAGCTGCACCTGATTTAATCCCGAGTAAGGCATTCTCTGTGAAAATCAGTCTCCGATCCACCTCGCCGAATTCGTCGAAGAGAAGGCCGCACCTTCGCCGTGCTCTGTCGTCCTCGATTGCGCTGGTCGTGGCGGCTGCCATTTCGGTGGTACTGCCGGCACCTGCTACGGCCGCGTCTGGTCCCATGGGTGCACGCACCCTGGGCGTCACCGCCGTTACGTTGGAGACCTCCGATTCTGTGCGGCAGGCCCAGATTCAGGCGATCAAGCAAAGTGGCTTCCCGGCGGTGCGAATCCCCATCCAGTGGCCCCAGGTCGAAGCTGTTCAAGGCGTATTCAATTGGGCCGGTACCGACAAGCTCGTTCTCGACGCGTACAACGCTGGTCTCAATATACTGGCAGTTCCCACCTACACGCCGACCTGGGCGGCGATCCCCGAGGGTAGGACCTTCATACATCCAGGCCCAGCCGATCCGGCCACGTACGCCAATTTCACCCGGCTGGCCGCAGAGCGCTACCGAGGGCTGATTCGAAACTGGGAGATCTGGAACGAGCCCAATGTTATCCACAGCTTCGCGCCGAAGCCGGATGCAGCCAAGTACAGCCAGATGCTCAAGCTGAGTTACGCCGCGATCAAGGCTGTTGATCAGTACTCGGTGGTCATCAGCGGAGGACTGTCGCCGGCAATCGACGACGGCACGAACATCAGCCCGGCACGATTCGTCGAGGCGCTGTATGCGAACAATGCAGGCCCCTCGTTGGACGGAATCGGAAACCACCCGTACAGCGCGCCCGATCTTCTGAGCGCTGGTACGGATTGGTGGACTCCCAAAAATTCGATCGACATGATCTCGTACCTCATGTACATCAACGGAGACAGCTGGAAGAGGATCTGGACGACGGAGTTCGGTGCGTCCACCACCACGGGGCAGCCTCCGTACGGTGTCACCGAAGCGCGACAGACCGAGATTCTCGTGGACGGCATCAACTACTTGAGGTCTTTGCCGAACGGTGGGCCGATCTTCATCTTCGATCACCGCGACATCAACACCGGTAGTCAGAACCTCGAAGAGAACTACGGTCTGATCAGGACGAACAATTCCGCCAAGCCCTCGCTGGCCGCGGTCAAGGCCCTCATCAACTGATTCTGGTCGTCGATCGATCTCGGACGAACGAATGAATTCGCGAGTTCGAATTGCCGGGTGTGCCCGCTTCATGAAATTGTGTGGGCGACGGAACGTCGTGATCGGTTTCTCGAATTGGAGTTCATCCTTGTCCCGTAATTCCGGTAATACCTACAGGGTCACGGGTGCGGACCTGTGCATGATCAACAGCCGCTACATCGGCGTTGCCGGCCCGGCCCGACACCTGACCGAACATGCGGTCAGGTCGACGCTGCAGAGTCTGGCGGATTCCGGGACCCACACTCGAATCGGCTTGGTACCCAAGCAGGGAACTGTCTCGTGGGAAGTGTCGAAATCCCTCGGTGCCGACGTGGTCCGTGTGGTCGAACCGTCCTCGACGTCGGGGCAACTCGAGTCGGCCATTGCGGACGTGCGTCGGCGCGACGGAGAGCGTCTACCGCTTGAGGTCACCATCTGCGGGGAGTACCTGTTCATCGACACCGCACACGGGTTGAGCGATGGAAAGCTGTTCGTCGATCTGGTCGAGGCTCTGCATCTCAACGACATCCACGGCGCGAGTGTGTGGTCCCTCGGTCCCGAGTCGAGTCATGTCATTCCGCGGACGTTGCTGCGATGGTTTGCCATGCATCCACTGAAATTGCGCGACGCGTGGCGTGCGTTGAAGGGCATGCAGGCGCTCAAACAGCAGGCTGTCATACAGGTGGCTCAGCCCGAGGACAGCGAAATGGTTCCGTGGAGCCCGTCGCCTTCGGTGGTGATCAGGCAGTCCACTGCGGCCAACGAAGCCGCCGTTTCTGCCTGGCGGAAGAAGAATGCGCCTTCGGCAGGCGCGGCCACTGTTGCGCTGTGGTTGGTGCGATGCGCGATGGAGCGGGTCGGTCTGCAGTCGACCCCTGTCGTCACGATCGCCATCAATTGCCGCAGATATCTGAACGCGAAGACGACGGTCAACGGCAATTTTGCCGTCGGGCTGGATGTGGCGATTTCCGGCAGCCGGCCCATCGAGCCGCAGGCCCGTGTTCTCGATGCCGTCTACACCTCTGGCCTCCCGCTGGCCGTGCTCGGATTGGTCTCGGCGAGTGTGCGGGTCAAGCCTGCTACCGACCGAACGGCAGTGGATCAGGTGTTGCGCAACCCGAAGGTCAAGCTCATGTATTCGGATCTGGGTCGGCCGCCGTCGTGGGCCCGGGTTCCATGGACAGAGGGGGAGGGCGGCCAGTTCGCAGGCCTACTCGATCCTTCGGCACCCGATGCCATCACCGTGATGGGCGGTGTCGTCGGTAAGGAACGCACCTATTCGGTCTCGTTCCACGACAACGTGTTCGAGCGAGCGAAGATCGAACAGGCAATGGATCTGATCGTGAACGATCCGCTCCTGTTGCTCGAGTCGGTCTCCTCGGGCCTCATCGAGCAACAGGAACGCGTCTAGCGCTTGCGGCTCGTGCTCGCCATTACCGCGGCGATAGGCCGAGCGTCCGAACCCTGCAACTCCCGCACCGCGGCAGAAACATCACGATCACGCGCGAGCTTGGTGTCGACGACCAGCAACGTTCCGTCGCACAGGCCGGCGAGGACAGCCGCCGAGCCGCTCGAGGACAGTGGTGGAGCATCGATGACCAGGTAGGAGTAGGACGTCCTCAACGTCTCCATCAGATCCCGCATCGCGGTGGTGGACAGCATCGGCGTTGCGTCCAGCCCGACACCGACGGGAATCGCGTCGAGGTATCGATCGGTCGTGGGTGAGGCGATGTGATCGGGGTTTTCCGGCCGATCGGCGGTATCTGCCAACACCCCGACCAGCCCTGCGGAAGGCGGCAGGCTCAACTGCTCGGCTACCGCGGGATGCGCAGAATCGGTCTCGATCAGCACCGTCCGGTGATCGGATTCGGCCAACGCCACCGCCAGATCCACCGAGAAGTTGATGGTCGACTCCTTGGCCGAGGAGCTGGTCACGAGAATCACCTTCGGGCCGGTGGGTATCGACTGCAGGTGGACACGGACCTTGCGGAACGCCTCGGCGTCGGCGCTGGTCCACTTGTCGAGCTGTGCACGACGACCTTCCGGACTGCGACCGACCGAGGCGACCGGGCCGAGAACCGGTAGGCCGGTCAGAGACTCCGCGTCGGATCGTTTGGTGACCCGTCGATCGAGAGTCGTTACCAAAATGACCAGCAGGATGCCGAGCAGAATTCCGCCGGTGGCACCGTAGATGAGGTACGTCGCCAGCTTGGGTGTCGTGGGGCTCGTCGCGGCTTCTGCCCCGTTGACGACGGTCACCGTCGCCCGAGCCTGGTCCTGGCCGGTCGGCGTCTCCAACGGCACGATGTAGGCGATGAACTCGTCGGACAGAGTATTGGCAATCTCGGCTGCCCTGTCGGCAGACGAGTCGGTCACGCTCACGTCCAGCAGTACCGTCTGAGGAACGACGGTTGCAGTGACTTTGCCTGCCACGGCACTTCCGCTGAGGTTCAGCCCCAGCGCATCCGCTACCCGCTGACCGAGAATCTCGCTGCTCAAGATCTGGGCGTACGACGTTGCGCGCTGCTGGGAGAACTGATCACCCTGGTAGGACTCGGTGGAGCTGGTACCACCGGTGGTCGAGACGAAGAGCTGCGCATTCGAGGTGTACTGGGGCGGGGTGACCAGCGTCGCGACGATCGCTGCGCCGATGCCGATCACGAGGGTGACCGCGACGATCCACCAGCGCTCGAGGAGGATTACAAACGCCCTTTTGATATCCATTGTTAGCGAAGGTCTCCTTGATTTTCGGGGGCTGGTTCAGGTGCTGGGCGGAGAGCGATCATCGATGGACCGGGGTGGACCGGACGGGAGTGCGGGATCGTCCGATGCTGTCGATATCGGCTGCGGAACAACCGTTGAGGACAACTCCGGCGACCTTCGGGCCCGAGAGTGCGAACTGTTGAGCGGTCGCGCGCAGTGTCTCGAACTTGGTCTTGCCGCTTCGGGATACGATCACCAGTGCGTCGGCGAAGTGCGAAAGCCGTTGCGCATCACTGAACTTACTGGTGGGAGCAGAGTCCAGGATCACCCAGCCGTGCAACTGTGCGGCCCGTTCGATCAGCAGCGTCGCTCGGGGAGAATCGACCACTCGTGCGGCGTTGTCCGACGCGTGTCCCTGGGGAACGACGGTGATGCCGTCGACCTTGTTGCTCAGGGCGTCCTCGGGTGCCACCAGATCTTCGACGACATCGACGACCGAGACGACGGATTCGTCGGACGCGCCGGTGGACTTCGTCCGAACGTCGAAATCGATCAACGCGACACTCTCCCCCGAATCACGAAGGGAGTCGGCGAGCTGCTGGGCAATCGAGGTCGATCCGGTCGAGACATCCGGTGCCGTCACCAGCACGATGTGCTTCTGGTCTGCTGGGAGAGCCGCCTGCAGAGAGTCGCGGAGTTGGCGGCCGGGTTCGATGCCCGTCGTCTTCGACGTCTGAGCGGGAAACGCTGCGAACAGCGGCAAACCGGTGGCCTCGATCGCGTCCTCCGGTCGTCGGATGCGCGTGTCTGCGAGAGCCAACAGGACCGCCAGCGTGGCTCCGGCGATCAGTCCTGCCGCGGTGGCAGCACCGAGTACGAGGGTAGGAGGAAATCCGCCCGGGAGCTCGGAGATGGTCGGTGGTTCGACGACGAGCAATTCGGCTCTGGGGGTCAATGCGCCGGGTATGGCTTCGAGAGAGGCGATTTCGGCAATGAACTCATCGAGATAGGCCTGGTTGATGGTCTGGGCCGAGGATGGTGAACCGGCCGACGTGGCCAGCAGGATCAGTACGGTGCCCGGGACCGGCGTGGCTGTGGTACTGGCAATCATTTCTTCCGGCGTGCTGTCCAACTGCAGATCGGCGATGACCCTTTTTGCGAGGTCTTGGCTCTGGATCAACGCGGCGTAGGAGGGGAGGCGCTCCTTGGCGTACAGGTCACCGCGGTAGTAGGTGTCGGAATCGTCGCGTGGGGTGGTGATGAAGACCGTCGACTGTGACTGGTAGGACTTCGGTTGCAGCAGAAGGTAAGTCGCAGCCAGACCGAGCACGACGAGACACACGACGGCTACCCAACGCCAACGCTCGGTCAGGATGCGGAAGTACTCGGTGAGTGTGCTGTTCATCGGGTCCCGTCGGGTTCGATCAGTGCTGGAGTCCGGCCGGGCATCATTGCAGCTGCCCAAATCCGTCGGCGATCATGGCGGCGGTGAGCTTTTCGGCAATTCGCTTGTGGCCCTCCGGGTTCGGGTGGATTCCGTCATCCGCCAGCAGCGAGCTCACATCCTCGCCTGCGAACCATCCGAGGGAGCCGGGATCGATGAACGTGACCGCGGCATTCTCGGGTACCTCCCGGAGCTTGCCCTCGAGGTACGGCCCTACCCTGACCGGGCCTTGGTCGGAATCGAATTCCACGGCGGGGTCGTCGATGAACCACGGTGCGATGGCGACTATTCGAGCGTTGGGCCAGGTTTCCCGGGCCCGCTCGACCGTGTAGAGGAACATGTTGCTCAAGTAGATCGGGCCGAACTGAAGATCGTTGCGGCCGGCATCGAGCACCACGACATCGGCGTCGAAGTTCTCGCGCAGGCGGGGAAGACGCTCCGAAGCGCTCAGCGACGCAACTTCGAGCGCACCCAGAACGCGCGGCAGCCGGTGGTCGGGGCCGCCGCTGATGTATCCGGTACCGGGCTGGGAACCCAGATTGCAGTTCCACCCCAGATTGGTGGCGGTGAGGCAGGGGTAGCCGAAATCCGGGACGGACGAGGGGCCGACGGTGTAGCTGTCACCGACGAACAGAGCCGACCGGGGCGCTCCACGATCCGCAGTAGGCTCGCTCGCGGTGCTTGCGGTAGAGGCCGTCCCGGGCTCGGATGCCGCTGTGTCATGGCCGAACATCACTGCGGCCACACCGAGCACAACGACGATCGCCAACGCGACCACGCCACCGGTCAGTACACGGCCACGACGGGCGTTGGTCGGCGAGATCCGGCGTGGTTTCGCGCCGGGTGCCACTGAGTGCCGTGATTGCTCAGACAAAGGGAACTCCGGTCTGTTCGAGGGACGCAACGATTTGCTGGGCGAGTACTCGTTGACCGGCCTCGGTGGGGTGGATGCCGTCTTCCTGAATCATTCCTTCAGGCACCAGCCAATCTTCACTCACCACGCTCAGGTACGGCAACCGGAGCATCTCCGCGGCGGTGCGTACCGAATCGTCGATGACGGCGGCCGCTTCGGGTACCGGGATTTCGTGCCAGATCGGTCCCATGACCACCAGCTTGGCTCTGGGTGCACGGCGAGCCAGCTCGCCCAGTGTGTCGATCGCGCGTTGGGTGATCAGTTCCGGCGGCTTGCCGACGTCGTTGATCCCGCCGACGACGAACACGACGTCCGGGTTGTCGGCCACTGCCGCGTCGATCTGGTCCGCGAAGCTTCCGTTGCCGTCTGTTGCGACGTAGCCGGCGCTGAAGATGCTGACGTTGTTCACCGACCACCCGGTCGATTCGGCGGCCAGCGTCGGCCACACGACGGTGTCGGGAAGACCTCTGCTGTACGAGTCGCCCACCACCGAAATTTTCAGTGGCGTGTCGACGGCGGTGACGGTGGGTGCCGGGGCGTCGTCTCGGACGACGGCCGCGACCACCAGGACAGCGGCCGCAACGAGTGCCACGATGACCGCCGCGTTCGCCGCTGGGCGGCCGAGGCGGAAACGGCTGGACCGTGCCGCTCGGCGATCAGGCACGACGACCTCGATCGGCCGTGGCGGCAGAATAGGTGTCGTTCAGTCTGGTGGCGACCGACTGCATACTCAGTTCGCTCTTGGCGGCCGCGCGACCACGATCACCCATCGCCTGGGCGAGGGCGGGGTCGCTCAGCAAAGTCTTCATCGCTTCTGCAATCGGACCTTCGCCAGGAACCGTTACGATTCCGCAGCCTGTGCGGGCCACGAGGGCGGCAAGTCCGCACTCCTCGGTGACCACAACGGGGATGCCGACGGCCATCGCTTCGAGGACCGACATCGGATAAGGCTCGTTGACCGAGGGCAGTACGTATATCGAGGCGCGACGCATACGTTCGGGGCCTGTGCCCCCGGGCAGGGGCCCTTCCCAGGTGATCTCGGGTGTACCGGCGATGGATTCCGTCACCCTGTCGGCCTCACCCTCGTCGGGTCCGACCAAGGTGAAGCGAGCCGAAAGTCCGATGTTCAGAACTTGTTTCGCCGCACCTACGAAATCGAGTGGACGTTTTCGTGGGTGTAGACGGGCCAAATACAGGATTTCGGGCGGTGAATCGGTCGATTCGGCCGCTTCGTACTCGGGAACGCCGTTGTTCATCATGTCGATGCGCACGCCGTCACCGGCTACTTCGGAAATACCTTCCCGCTCTTGATCGGTGAGACAGAACACAGTGTGAGCCTGACGGAGCAGACGTCGGACGAACAGGGCGTCGAGCGCCGGAGCCAGGGGATTGGACTTGGGTGCGAGCATGCCGTGGGATTGGACGACGAACGGAAGGCCGAGCGCGTGGACGGCCGTCGCGAACGGCAACATCACGAGGTCGCGGGCGAGGTGGATGTGCACCACGTCGAACTCGGCTTTGTGCTTTCGCAACCACGTCAGCGATGTCGGCGCGCCGAGACCGGCAAAACCGACACCGGGGACCAGGTTTCGTGCCTTCTTCAACGCGAGTGGAACGCCCTCTTGTTCGGTCGGGATCGGATCGTAACCACGTACTCCCGCAGTGATCGTGACCTCGTGACCCGAGTCCCGAAGTGCCGACGCTTGATTGAGGGCGACGCGAACCGGACCCCCGTACGCGCCGTCGGGGCTGAACAGGGTGACCGCGTGGAGAACCCTCACGTCAGTGGGGACGAATCGGTCGGATGGTGGATGGCGGCGCGAGCGCGAAAGACGATGCAGGGACATCGGTGGCCACCAATGCCGCGGCACCGATGACCGAGTTGGCACCCACCGTGACTCCGCGAAGAATCAGTGCGCGAGCGCCCACCCACACGCCGTTCTCGATCACGATCGGCCCGTTGTCGTACTCGAACACCGGTGAACGATGGTCGTGGCTTCCGGTGCAGAGGAAGGCCTGCTGCGACACACACACGTCCGAACCGATGGTGAGCATCTCGACGTTGTACAGGTCGCAACCCACACCGATCCAGGTGTTGTCCGCGATCTCGAGCTTCCACGGCCACTGGATATGCACGTCGTGTTTGATCAATACGCCCGTACCGATCTTTGCCCCGAAGGCGCGCAGCGCGGCGCAGCGAATGCGGTTGGGGCACCAGACTTTCGTGAACACCAGAGACGAAAAGGCCACCCACAGGGCTTGATGGACAAAACCCCGGCCCTTGTCGTACGAGCGCCCCCGAAGGGCGCCGAGGGATCTGACTGATGCAGTGGAGTCGGTCACGCAGGCTGTCCTTTGCAAATCAGGTCACGAGTAACGGGTGTGGTGGCGAGATGTGCGCCGACCAGTCCGTCCATCTGGATAGAGGCATTTGTAACGGTACCGGAGTGGGGCTGCGATGGAGGGTATGAGGAACCTTCGATGCCGAGACCAGGAGTCATAGCATTGCTACGCTTCAATCGAACCGATCGTCGGTAGTGTATCGGCCGATCCGGGCGTGCGCTCTAACAGACCTCAATCCCGTTTCAAGCGAAAGGCCCTGTCGATGAGCCTGATCCAACTTTTCACCTGGTTGTTGCCGCCGCTCCGACTGAAAAACCGAATTTTGAACGCGCTCGGTCATGACATCGCGATGTCCGCGAAGATCGGGCCCTGTTTGGTCTCTGGAGTTCGGCGCGCGCAACTCGGCGAGAACGTTCTCATCGGACCGTTCAATACGTTCAAGAATTTGTCACTTCTGCACCTCGAGAACGAAGCAGGCATAGGTTCGTGGAATTGGATCTCCGCGCACCCGGCGTATCAAGCACTCGATCCGGAGGCCGGCACCCTGGCATTGGGATACGGGGCGCGGATCGAGAGCCGTTCCTACCTCGACTGCTCGGGAACCATCGAGGTCGGTGCATACAGTGCGGTGGGTGGCCAGCGGTGCACTCTGCAGAGCCACGAGCCCAACATGCGGGACATGATTCAGACTGTGGGACGGATCGAGATCGGACACCACACGTCGGTCGGCAGCAATGTGGTGATTCTCAAGGGTGCGAAGGTTCCCGAATGTTCCGTCCTCGCAGCGCATTCCACGATGACGGGTAAGCCGCTCGCCGATCCCAAGCCCGGTGTGTACGGAGGTACGCCAGCCAAGTTCCTCGCACCTATTTCGGGGCAGTGGTTCGAGCGCACGCAGATTCCCATCACCGATGTCGCGATCGACGGCGTCGTGGGTCTTGATCGGGCTTCGCTGGCGCGCGGCACCGGAGCTTTGCAGCCGGACGCTCTGCACGTGGTCGAGGCCGACGGCACTGCGTGATGGTAGCGACGCTGGATTCGCCGAAGCCAACCACGGCCGGTCGGTCGTTCGAGGCTCGCCGAGCTCTGGGTAAGCGAGTCATCTCGAGCGGTGTGTTGATTCTGTTGGGCATCACCTCGGGCCTGCAGGTGATGGGTTTCACCGTCACCGGGTTCTCGGGACTGTGCCTTCTCGTCGCCCCGGCCCTTTTCCTGACGGCAACATCGCGCGGCGACCGGTTGGTGATCGGCCTGGCGACTATCGCATTTGCTGGTTTCATCGTCTCGTCTCAGCTCAACGATCTGAGCTTCTTCGACGAGCGCGTCATCCAGTGGGCATCGTTCGCTATCTATTTCGTCGGAATCACGGTCATTGCCGGCCGGGACCTCGAACGACTTTTTTCTCTCGCCGCCGGTATCGCACTCGGTTCGTGCATGTATTTCCTCACTGCCGGTCTGCCCTTCGCCAGCCTGTCCTCGTTCGAGGAGCTCTGGAAATACGCGTACGCCCCGTGGATCACGTTGGTCGGTCTGTACGTGCTGGTGCGGATGAAGGTCCCCGTTCATCTTCAGGCGGTCTTCCTGGTGCTGCTGGCCGGCACCAGTTTGGTCCTGAACTTCCGATCTCATGCCTTGGTGTGCCTCGGTAGCGCAGCCTTTCTGCTGGTGACGTGGCTGGCACAGGGGAAAATTTCGCGTTTCACTCAGATTCTGGTGGTTGCAGGGATCGGTGCTGGTCTCGGGACATTGATTCCCGCCATCGCTCGCAGTGGTATTGCCGGAGAGGCAGTCAAAGAGAAGACCGAGCTGCAGGATTCGACCGGTGTGCCCGCGATCCTGGCCGGGCGTACCGAATCGCCTCTGTCGATAGCGGCGATCATCGACAAGCCCATTTTCGGTTGGGGCAGTGCAGACAACCTCACCACCGAGGTGTTCGCTCGCGGTGAGGAAATCGCGATCGGTATCGGCTTCGATCCGAACCTTCCGTTCTACGGCTTCTGGCATCTGGCGAACGGTGCCACCTCGTTGCACTCCGTTCTCTTCAGCTCATGGGCCGAGGGCGGTGTGTTCGCCGCGGTCCTTCCAGTGTTCCTGGTGATCGCAGCGCTCACTGTCATCTGGAACTCGCCGAGGTACGGAATCTGGGCGGCGATGGCGGTGCAGATATCGGTCCAGGCGGGGTGGGATCTGTTGTTCTCTCCGATGTCGTACAACCTTCTCGCGGCGTTCGCACTGCTCGCCGTCGTCTTCGCCAGTCGACACTTGCCCGCGCCCGGTAGCCGCCGGACAGCGGTTTCCCCGGCGGTATCCGAGACCGAGCACGATTCGGTGGTTCTTCGATGAAACCCTCTGTCAGCGTTGTGATCCCCACGATCGGGCGTAGCTCGCTCGAGGCTGCTGTGCGGTCTGCGCTCGCGCAGACCTACGCGGTGTCCGAGGTGATCGTCGTGGTGGATTCCGACGTCGAACCTGTTGTTCCCGAAGATGATCGGGTCACTGTGGTTCGCACGGGTGGCGGAGCAGGAAGCAGCCGAGCGCGCCAGTTGGGAATCGACAAGAGCGTGGGCGACGTCATCGGTCTGCTCGACGACGACGATGTGTGGTTGCCGAACAAGCTCGACGTCCAGTTGTCCTCGGTGCCACAGGATTCGGCGCTGTGGATCGCGTCCTGCCGCTTTCGGACGATCACTGCCGACGGTGGGTCGGAATGGCCGGTTCGGCTGATCGGTCTGCACCAGCCCGTGGATCAATACCTGGTTCGCTTCCACTCACTCAAGTTCGGTGGGGCGAGCGCTCAGACTTCGACGTTGCTGTTTCCCCGTGAGATCGCCGAGACGGTCCCGATGGACCTGCCACTCGGGGCGGTTCACGACGACCCGTCATGGCTGATCGATGTGCGTCGTCGCCTGCCTGCCGTCCCGATCGTTCAGTCGGGTGAGGTGTTGGTCGAGTACGACATGACATCGGCGTCTCTGTCGAGAACCGATACCGACCAGAGTGCGGAATACATTCAGTGGGGCAAGAAGTATCTGGCGTCATCGGATCGACGCACCCGCGGCGACTATTTCCTGACGAGTCCGCTGTCCTCCGCCATCAGTGGTCGGTCGATGCGCGGCGTGATCCGGTCCTTCGTAGCCGGAGTGAGGTACGGGCGGCCGGGAAAATGGGCGTGGGGCTTTGCACTCGCGAGCACCGTTCGCTTGGCGTTGATGAAAGCCGTGGGAATCTTTGCACAGCTGACGAAGAGATGAGATGGGCATGCCGTCGAAGATCCAGAAGGTATCAGTGGTCACGATCAGCTTTCGTGACCTGGACGGGCTGAAGAAGACCGTCGACAGTGTTCGAGCGCAACAGTGTTCGGTGCCCGTCGAGCATGTGGTTCTCGACGGTGGATCCGGTCACGAGGTAGAGCAGTACCTCGAGTCCATCGGCGCTGGCCTGCAGTACTGGCGGTCCGAGCGCGACAACGGACGGTACGACGCGATGAACAGGGGCATCGCGCAATCCACGGGTGACATCGTCTGGCTCATGCACTCCGGTGACTGCTTCTCCGACCCCGGTGCGATCGAGTACGTCGTCGCGAACGTGGAGGACCCGCGGGACCAGTGGGGATATGCGAAGGTTCGGCGCGTCGGCGCCGATGGCATCGACTTGGGTGAGTGGGGCTTCATGCCTTTCGACCTGCACGATTTCACCATCGGCAAAGCGCCCATCCCGCATCAAGGGTCGTTCGTGGGTGCGGACTTCGCGAAACGGCTGGGGCCGTACGACGAACAGTTCGGTTTGGCCGCCGATCAGCTCTACCTGATGACGGCGGCACTGATCAAGCCTCCGGTCACGTTGGATCGGGTCGTGTGCGATTTCGACACGACGGGTGCGGGAACAGTGCGTCCGATCAAGGAGAGCTTCGCGGATCTTCGGCGGGCCTGGGACCGGTTGGACCACTATCCGTACGGCACTCGTCGACGGTCACGCCTGCAGTCGCGGGTGGTCGAATACGTGGTTCGGGTGGCGTTCCACGGTCGCGAGGCTGTCCGCAAGATGTTGGGGAGGGCACCGGCGAATGGCGGGTAGGCATCGCGTCGACCGCGGGCAGAGGGGATTTTCTGCGTCCCGGCCGGCCGCGGTCCAGGACCTGCCACCCAATGAGCTGGTAGACACGGCGGCACCTGCAGGCGGCTTGTCGTCCCAGGAGCAGAAGGCAGTTTTGTGGGGGACGGTTTTCCGTGTTCTCGGGACGCCGATCATGGCGTTGCTGGGCTTGCTCAACACCGCGATCATCGTGCGCGAGACCGGTGAGTCGATCTTCGGTGTCGTGTCGTTGATCGCAACGATGAGTTTGCTCTTCCCGTTCGCGGACCTCGGCATCGGAGCCGTGGTGACCAATGCGAGCTCGAAGGCCGGAAAGCTGTCCGAGGACCCGGTCACTGTCGGAACCATTCAACGCGCCTACCGTGTGCTGGCCATGATTTCCGTCGGTCTGATCGTCGTCTTCGTGTTGATCATGGTCTTCGACAAGTGGGGAGCCGTCATCGGCTTGACCACTGGACCCGACGATCGATGGGTCATCACCCTTGCGGCGAGTCTGTTCGCATTGAGCCTTCCAGCGGGTCTGGGTATCCGAATCCTCATCGGAATCAACAAGAATCAGCTGGCAGTTCTGGTGCTGATGTCGAATACGGTGTTCGGTCTGCTGATCACCGTCGGACTCATGCTCGTAGGCGCTCAGGGCATCTTCTTCGCGATTCCCGGTGTCCTCGGGGCGCTCCTGGGCAATATCGTGGGAACGATTGTCGCCCTGCGCATGTCAGGGTTGGGGAGGACAGTATTCGCTGCGCCGGTTCAGGAGATGGCGCAGGTGAAGCTGCTGGCGGGGTCTCTGTGGATGCTGATTGCCAGTGTGGGGCTTCCCCTCGGCTTGCAGTCCCATCGGGTTATTCTCTCGCACCTGTCGACGCCCGAGGAACTGTCGAGATATGCGTTGATGGCTCAGGTGTACGCGTTGGGATGGTCGGTGTTCTCCACCGCCGGTATGGCCTACTGGCCGGTCTTCGTCAAACGGAGGGGCGATCAGGCGGGCACCATCAAGATGTGGATCAAGATCGTGCTGGTGTTCTTCGGGGTCTCCATCGTTGCCGCCGTGTTCATTTCGCTGCTCGGCCCTTTCGCGACCAACATCCTCTCCAGTGGTGAGGTGATCACCGGAACGTGGCTGGCGGTGGCATTCGCTTGCCTACTGGTGGTGCAGTGCATCCACCTACCCGCAGGAGTGCTGCTGACCACGCCGTCGGAGATGCGCTTTCAGGCGTTCTGCATCATGGGAATGGGACTGATCAGCGTGGTCGGCGGTATCTTCGTGGCTCCGGAATACGGAGCCGTGGGAGTGGTATTCGTCGCTGCTGCAGCAGTATTGGTCACTCAGATCGTGCCGGACTTCGCATTCGTTCCGCGATTGGTCAGGCGACGCGAACCGGTGGCGCTTGATCAGGCCGAGACATCGGGGTCGGTCTCGGTGTAACCGAACGCCGGATCGGTCCAGGCAACACCTCGGCGAACTACTTTCGCGGGCACACCGCCGATCAAACAGTCGGGTTCGTCGAACGTACCGCGCACCACGGCACCCGCGGCCACGATGCACCCGTCGGCGATCCGAGTTCCCGCGAGAACTGTTGCCCTCGAACCGATCCACACGTGGTTGCCGATGTGAATGCCTTTGTCGCCGTGCTTGAACGGAGCGTCCGGAGCCGACCGCGTCGGGTGGAAGTCGTCGTCGATCAGGTGCACGTCCCACCCGATCATTCCTTGGCTTCCGATGGAAATCCCGCTGGTCGCCACCACGACTGACATCGGCGAGACGGTGCACGGCCCGCTCATCGTCATGGTGGCGCCCGGCCCGATGTCCCAACGGTTACCGGAGGTGATGGCAACGGAGCCGTCGACCTCGAAGCGGCCGCGCACCCGTAACAATCCGGCCATTCTGTTGTCTGCGAATCCGTAGTTGTTGATGCCCAGAGCGAGAAAGCCGTTGCGGACGCTGATGTTTCGGGATCCGCGGACGCGGAAGTTACGTCCTACCAGAATCGGCTTGCCGCGCAGAAGCATCGGTACGGTGCGCCGCACGGTCGGACGAAACTCTCCGAACAGGAGGCCGAGCTTCGTTCGCAGTGTCATTGTGTCCCTTCACGATCGCGGCGGGCCAGGTTGCGTGCGAAGTTCCTGAACCCTTCGCGGCCGGCGGATTCACTGTAGCGTGCGTTGCCCAGATCTCTTGCGGCGCGTATCAGGCGATCGACCTCGGCCGGGTCGCTGCCGAGGGTCATCACCGCACGGTTGAGGGCCCCGGGATCACCCGGGGTTGCGAAAAGAGCAGAGGAGTGTTCGTCGAGTACCGAGTGCGAGATTCCACCGGGCTCGGTTGCGGCCACGATAGGGCGAGCGGCCGCGACGTAGGACGTCAATTTGCTCGGCAGCGACATCTCCTTGACGCCCGGGCGTTCGTTGAGCAGCAGCACGTCGGCGGCGGCCAGCACGCTGGGGTACGTCTCCTCGTCGACGGGGTCGACGAATTTCAGTGTCGGGAGTTCGCCTGCAGCAGAGACAAGTTGACGTCTCTGGTTGCCGTCGCCCACCATCACGTAGGTGATCGGCATCGACTGCTCGTGCGCCATCCGAGCCGCCTCGACCACCGATTCGAGTCCTTGCTTCATTCCCATGTTGCCGGTGTGAACCACGACGCGCCGGTCGGTCTCGGCCCATCCGAGCCGCGCGCGAGCCTGGTGCGTCGTCTCGTTCGATCCGGAGATGTGCGTGAAGATGGGGAGGTCGACGATCTTTGCTGCGTCGACACCGTTCTCGGTGAGCACATCTCGGAATCGCGGGGTGATCACACCGATCGAATCTGCACGCCGGGCAAGCCGGTATTCGAAGGATCCGACCATGCGTCCGGCTGTGCCACCGGTGGTCCCGGACTGCGCCGCTGCGTTTCCGCTCAGGTCGTGCACGACGACGCCCAGGGGTCGGCCGCGGTGGCCGAGCGAAGCGGCGAGCAGAGCCCCGAGGAGAGGGGTGACCGCTATGACGACGTCCGCGCGGGAGGCTCGCACCAACGGGGCCGCCAGGGTAGCGAAGCTCAGCTCCATCCGAGCGCGGCCGATCAGATTCGGAGCTGCGGGCACCGCGTGCCGGACGCGTCGTACGCGGACGTTTCCGATTTCTTCTCGCCATGTGATGCCGCGACGGTAGCGGGGATCCTGAATTGCCCACTGGGGGTAGTGCGGAACTCCGGTGATCAGGTCCACGTCCGCTCCTGCGCTACTGAGCGCTTCGACCAGTGCGGTGTTGTACGGTGCGCTTCCGGTTGTCTCGGGTGCGTAGTGGCAGGCCACCACGCAAACGGACAATCCATGAAGCGACAGTGACGTGTCCTGCTCGTCGGGGACTTCTGCCACGTCAGTACGCGCCGTCCGATTTGAGCACCGCAGCAGCTGTTCGCCAGATGATCACGAGGTCCTGCACGACGGACCAGTTGTCGACGTAGTAGTGGTCCAAGCGAATTCGCTCAGACTCGGCTACATCGGACCGACCCGAGACTTGCCACAGCCCGGTGACACCGGGTTTGACGAGACTACGACGCTCGACGAAGTTCGCCACGGCTGCACCCTCGCCGGGCACGAGTGGCCTGGGGCCCACGATGCTCATGTCACCGGACAGTACATTGAACAGTTGAGGAAGTTCGTCGATGCTCAGCTTTCGCAGCAGCCGACCCGTCTTGGTGATCCGGCTGTCGGTGGCTGATTTGTAGAACACCGAGGCTTGCTGATCGGCGTCCTCTCGGGCACTGCCGATCGCCGAGTCTGCGTCGACCACCATCGTGCGGAGCTTCCAGATGCGGAATTTCTCGCCCTGCAGTCCCACGCGCTCCTGGCGGTAGAAGATGGGTCCTCGGTCGCCGACCTTGATCGCGACAGCGGCGATTGCCAGCAGCGGAGACAGAACGAGTAACCCGATTGAGGCGAGAACGAAGTCGAAGATCGTCTTGCTTCTCCTGGTCGCACCGTCGTACTTGGGTCGATCGACGTGCAGCAGTGGCAGATTGTCGATGGGCCGGATCTTGAGCCGGGGCCCGGCGATGTCCGCGACTCCGGGAGCGACGACCAGATCGATCCGGTGCTTGTCGAGCTTCCACGCCAGCTCACGCATCCGCTCGTAACCGAGGTGCTCGACGGCCGCGACGGCAACCGTCGTCGCGGAAGTCTTCCGGAGCGCGTCGTCGATGGCGGTTTCGTCACCGAGGATCTCGATGGTGTGGCCGTCTGCGTCGACAGTGGCCCCTGGGGCACCGATGTACCCGGGGATACACGCACCGATCACTCGATAACCAGCGTCGGCCGCGTTGTCGAAGTTGCCGGAGATTCTCTTGATCGACGTGACGTTGCCGATCACGATGACGTCGCTCAGGAAGTGCCCGGCAGACCGCTTCCTGGCGAGGTTCCGTCGCCAGTATCGGCGGCCGGCCAACAAACCGATGAGGCCGATCGGCAGCGCGATGGCCAGGTAGCCACGGGCGACGCCGGCCTGGACGAGAAGATCCGTCACGGCAACGCCACCGAACAGCCATCCGGTGGCCGAGATGACTCGCCGATACTCGTCGGCACCGTTGCCGATCAGTTGTGGGTCGCGCGACTGGACGAAACCGAGCGCGAGCAACCACACGATGCCGATCGCGGCGGAGAAAGCCGTGAAGAAGATCAGAGCGCTGAGGGTCTCGGGCGAGTCGGTTGCCGGTGTCCCGAAGCGGATCAGCTGGGCGCTGACGAGTGCAGCGACGATGACGCCGGTATCGGTCAGCAGAACCCGGCGCCGGTAGGTGCGCTGCCACTCGATCCGTTTCGCCGGAACGTAAGCTTCTTCAGAGGACGAGATCAGCTTGGGAAGGTCCGCCGAATCCGAGCGCGACTTCACCGGGTTGTAACCTGATCTGAGCTTGTCGAGGGCGACATTCATGTGCGGTCTCCATGTCTGGCAGAGCTACGAGCAGACTGAGTTGTAAAACGAGCTGGCAAGCAATGACCGAACGCGTTCCCCGAACCTTGATCATTCTTCGCAAGAACAAGCAAAAGTGTTACTGGGCACGGTCATTTGTGTCAGGTATCACCGGATAGACGAGTTGGGACGTGACTGGATGCAGGCCGCAAGACGCCGACGGTGCCGAACGTTCGTGGTGTCGATCGTGGTGGCTTCGGTGCTGTTGGCTGCGTGTTCGTCAGCCGAGGACTCCGCTGAAGAGCAGGTGAGCCCGGGTTCGACCACTGCCGCCGCTGAAGGCGGTTGCCAGCCGTCGGTCGGCGAACTCGGCCTGACAGCGGTGACTGCCTCTGATTCGAAAGATCTTCTGACGAAACAGAGTTCGCTGATTCCGCAGTACGGCTTCGGTTCGGTGAGACTGACAATTCACTGGTCTGTCATAGAGCCGTATCCCGGTGTTTACGATTGGGCTTCTACCGACGAGCAAGTCGAGGCGTTCTCTTACGCCGGACTCGACATTCTGGGCGTTGCGACCTGGGCGCCGTGGTGGGACGTCGACCCCGCAAACAGGAATGTCATGCATCCGAAGCCGTCCGATCCCGAAAGATTCTCCGAGTTCGCAAAATTGGTCGCAAACCGTTACAAAGACCGGATTCGCACGTGGGAAATATGGAATGAGCCGAATACCGGCGCAACATTCGGCCCCGCGGCCGATTTGCAGACGTACGTTCCCATGTTGAAGCGGTCGTACGAAAAGATCAAAAGTGTCGACCCGTCGATCGTGGTGATGACTGGAGGTACATCGCCGACTATCGACAACGAAACGGATTTGAGTCCGGCCAGTTTCATCAGAGGCCTCTACGAAGCCGGAGCAGGACCGTTCTTCGACGCCGTCGCGATGCATCCGTACAGTGCGCCGGATCGACTCAGCGACGCATCGGTGCAGTCGTGGAGCTCGAACACCGCGATCGCGAGGATTCGGGAAACGATGGTGGTCAACGGCGATCGTGACAAGCAGATCTGGTTCACCGAGTTCGGGGCCGCCTCCGGGACGGGCCAGGAGAGTGTCACCGAGGACGAGCAGGCCGAACTGTTGGTCGACGGCATCGACTACCTGCGGAGTTTGCCCTACTGCGGCGGCATCTTCCTGTTCGACTTCCGTGACGTCGATAGCGGCAACGCAGTGGACGAACTCAACGCAGGGCTGGTTCGGTCGGACTTCAGTCCCAAGCCCGCGCTCGATGCCGTGATTCAGGCCGGCGGATCCAACTGAGCCTTGCGGGTGGCCTTTGCTTGTTCGAGCGTCATCGCGGGCGGTGACACCATGACGGTTCCCGGTGCCACGTCGTGCAGAATCGTGGCGTTCGCGCCGATGGTCGCGTCGTTGCCGATGGTGATCGGGCCCAGCACTGCGGCACCCGCGCCGACCCGGACGTTGTCGCCGATGACCGGGCGACCCTTGGCCGTGTAGCCGATACTCACGTGCTGGTTGATCCAGCAGTTCCTGCCGATGTGCTCGGCGGTGATGATCGAGCTGAGTCCGTGTTGAATGAACAGGCCCGGACCGATGGATCCGGCCTCGAGCGTCAGGGTCGACAGTCCCGGATACAGCTTCGAGAGCAGCAGGCGCTGGATGGCTCCGATGTGTCTGATGCGGTAGTGCACAAGGGTTCTGAACTCCGGCAGTGCTCCGGCGATGTAGGCGAAGCGGCGGTAGGGATCGAGTGCGCTGATTGCCTCGACTTCGAGACAATCTGCCCATTTGGCCACGTCCGCAGCGATGTCGTCGGCTGCGCCCGCTCGCTGTACTGCCTTCCACAACGGATATGCCCAGACCGCCGCTGCGGAGGTGAGTAGAGATGTCTTGTCGGTCACCCGATCCACTGTAGGGGCAAGAGCGGTTGCCGTCGCATCGATCAGGGGCACTCGTTGGGTGCGTCCGGGCCCGAGAACCGCTCGAGCATCCACTGGTACATCTCGTCGCCGGCGTTGGCGTCGGCGTGGCCTTGACCGGCCATCTCGCGGTGCACGATTCGATCGCCGATGCGGCATCCGGCGTCGACGGCCTTCGAAACCCATGCGGGCAGAATCAGTTCGTCGTCGGATCCGTTGATGACCAGCATCGGTGCCGGTGCCCGTCGCTGGGGGAGCGAGGCCTCGGTCAGCCACTCGGTCAGTCGATCGGTTGCCTCGTCCGATGCCGGCTGTACCTGTGACGCGTCGAGTTGGGTGGAGAGCGCCGCCTTCTGGGTGTCGGGGAGTGCACACGACGTGAGGCCGGTCAGCTCGCCTGCTGCAGCGCCCCGCAGGTATTCGCTCTGGTCGAGGTCCGGGTGAACCACCGACAACCCGTCGATGATCAACGGCATGAAGGCGGTCTGTGCACCGGTCAAGGTCTCGTCTCGCGCGCCCTCGGCGAAGCCGGTGATATCGACGGCGGGGGAAGTGGACACGCTACCGACGAGGTTCAACCCGGATCCGTAGTCTGCGCTGTATTCGTTTGCAGCCCATGCCGCTTGGCCGCCCTGCGACCCGCCCACGGCCATCCACTTGTCGGAGGTGTCCGGGTATTGGTTTCGCACTGCTCGCACAGCGTCGATCATGTTGAACCCCGCGGTGCGTGGTTCGAGATACGGATGTTCCCCGGGCCAGCCCAACCCTTGGAAGTCGGTCATCGTCACTACGAATCCGGCCTCGGTGATAGCGGCAAGGGTCGGCGCGTACCCCCGAAGATCCGGGCTGAGCGACGGCCCGCAGTCCTGACCGAGTCCGGTGGTGGGGTGACCGTACGAGATGACGGGCCAACCGCCTGCAGGCGCTTCGCCGCGCGGCTTGTATACCGTGGAGGCCACTTCGGACGCTTGACCGTCGTAGGCGGACACGGACCGATAGACGACAGTGAGTGCCTCGCCGATCTTGGCGGACACCTCTGGGTCCAGGCCCTCGACGGGAGTGGATTGGACGATGGTTCCGCGCTGATCGAGCACCGAAGTAGCGATATCGGGAAGTGGGGTGTCGAGGACTGCCACCGCGCGCGGTGTCTCCTGGGAGCACCCAGCGAGCGCCAGAATGCCGACTACGGCAAGGGTTCCGACGCGACAAACAGAGGAGGCCAACATGCCATCAGGCTAGCGTGTGCTGCGATCCAGGCCGATCTAGCTTTAAGCTCAGCTAACTGACCCCTCGTCTACCTTCAGGTTGGAGCGAATTCGATGAAGCGCGCGTTGATTACCGGTATCACTGGTCAGGATGGTTCTTATCTTGCGGAACTGTTGTTGAGCAAGGGGTATGAGGTGCACGGCCTGATTCGGCGGTCGTCGTCGTTCAATACCTCTCGCTTGGAGCATTTGTATCAGGATCCGCATGAGGAGAAGGCCAAGCTGTTTCTGCATTACGGCGACTTGAGTGACGGTGCGCGTCTGGTCACCTTGCTCACCGAGATTCAGCCGGACGAGGTCTACAACCTCGGTGCGCAGTCGCACGTCCGCGTGAGTTTCGACGAACCCGAGCACACCGGTAACACCACCGGCGTCGGAGCCATCCGGTTGCTCGAAGCGGTGCGTCTTGCCGGTCTGCAGTGCCGGTTCTATCAGGCCTCGAGTTCGGAGATGTTCGGCGCGACGCCGCCGCCGCAGAACGAGGAGACTCCGTTCTATCCGCGCTCGCCGTACGGCGCAGCGAAGGTCTACGCGTACTGGGTGACCAAGAATTACCGCGAGGCGTACGGCATTTTCGCCGTCAACGGAATCCTGTTCAATCACGAATCTCCGCGCCGCGGCGAAACATTCGTCACCCGCAAGATCACGCGTGCGGTGGCCCGGATCAAGGCCGGGCTCGAGCAGAACGTGTACATGGGCAACCTCGATGCCATCCGCGACTGGGGTTACGCGCCGGAGTACGTCGAGGGCATGTGGCGGATGCTGCAGGCCGACGAGCCGGATGACTTCGTGTTGGCGACCGGCGGCAACTTCTCGGTCAAGGATTTCCTCGTCGTTGCGTTCGAGCGGGCGGGGTTGGATTGGGAGAAGCACGTCAAGTTCGACGAGCGCTACCTGCGTCCCACCGAGGTGGATGCTCTGGTCGGTGATGCCAGCAAGGCCGAAGCCAAGCTCGGGTGGAAAGCCAAGGTGCACACCCCCGAGCTCGCGAAGATCATGGTCGATGCCGATATCGCGGCGCTCGAGCACGAGGGTCGTCCGTGGATCGACCGCCCGTCGCTGCCGGATTGGGCATGAGCACCGTGGGGACAGAAGGATCGGAGGTCTCCGGTTACACGCCCGGTCCGCTCGATCGTGATGCGCCCTTGTATGTGGCCGGGCACCGAGGTCTTGTGGGCTCCGCGATCTGGCGGCAGCTCGAGGACTCGGGTTTCAGCGACCTGATCGGTCGGTCGTCGTCGGAGTTGGATCTCAAGGATCGTGATGCGGTGTTCGCGTTCTTCGAGGAGTCCAAGCCGAGGACGGTGGTGTTGGCGGCGGCCAAAGTAGGTGGAATTTTGGCGAACAGTACGTATCCGGTGGATTTCCTGTCGGACAATCTTCGTATTCAGGTGAACGTGCTCGATGCGGCGTTGGCTCAGAACGTCGAGCGGGTGCTCTTTCTCGGGTCCTCGTGCATCTATCCGAAGTTGGCTCCGCAGCCGATCAAGGAGGAGTACCTGCTCACGGGTCATCTCGAGCCGACGAACGATGCGTATGCCATCGCGAAGATCGCCGGTATCTTGCAGATCCAGTCGGTGCGTAAGCAGTACGGGTTGCCGTGGATTTCGGCGATGCCGACGAATCTCTACGGCCCGGGCGACAATTTCTCCCCGAAAGGCTCACACGTCCTGCCGGCGCTGATCCGTCGCTACGACGAGGCTCGCCGCGACGGTATCGACACGGTGACCAACTGGGGAAGCGGCTCTCCGCGGCGTGAGTTCTTGCATGTCGACGATATGGCAGCTGCATGCATCCACTTGCTCGAGCATTACGACGGTCCGGATCAGGTGAACGTCGGTACCGGTGAGGATGCGACGATCAAGGAGATCGCCGAGATCGTGGCCTCTGCAGTCGGATTCGAAGGTGAGACCGAGTGGGACATCTCCAAACCGGATGGGACACCGCAGAAGCTGCTCGATGTGAACAAGCTGCGGGACGCGGGATGGACGCCGGAAATTGACCTGCAGGCCGGGATCGAATCCACGGTCGAGTGGTACCGGGAACACATCGGGACTCTGCGAACCTGACGTTTCCTTTGCACGTGTGATCGGTGTGCTCGGTACACGGATGTACGAATGGGTGCCTACTATTTCTACCGTCGAGGCCAGTCAACATATCGTCGGGGGATACAAGCGTGCGAATTACAGTTTTCGGTACGGGCTATCTCGGTGCCACTCATGCCGCGTGCATGGCCGAGCTCGGTCATGAGGTGCTCGGTGTCGACGTGGACCCCGCCAAGCTCGCGAAACTCGAAGCCGGTCAGGTCCCGTTCTGGGAGCCCGGCCTCGAGGAGGTGCTGCAACGCAATATCGCGGCTGGCCGTCTTCGCTTCACTGCGTCGTATCAGGAAGCCGCGGACTTCGCGGAGGTTCACTTTCTCGGTGTCGGTACTCCCCAGAAGAAGGGTGAGTTCGCGGCCGACATGAAGTTCGTCGACTCGGTGATCGAGACGCTGGCTCCGCTGCTGACCAAGCCCGCCGTGATCTTCGGAAAGTCGACCGTGCCGGTCGGAACGGCCGAGCGGCTCGGCCGGATGGCTCGCGAACTCGCACCTGCCGGAGACGGCGTGGAGGTCGCGTGGAACCCGGAGTTCCTCCGGGAGGGCTACGCCGTCAAAGACACGCTGCACCCCGATCGCCTGGTGCTCGGCGTCGATCGTGACCGTCCGGGCCGCGCAGAGGGACTCGCCCGCGAGGTCTACGCGCAGCTGCTCGACGAGAAGATCCCGTTCCTGGTCACCGATTTGGCCACGGCGGAGCTGGTCAAGGCCTCCGCCAACGCCTTCTTGGCCACCAAGATCTCCTTCATCAATGCCATCGCGGAAGTGTGCGAGGCTGCGGGTGCCGACGTCACCGTGCTCGCCGACGCTATCGGCCACGACGAGCGCATCGGCCGCAAGTTCCTCAATGCCGGCATCGGCTTCGGTGGTGGCTGCCTGCCCAAGGACATTCGCGCATTCATGGCTCGGGCGGGCGAGCTCGGTGCCGACCAGGCGCTGACGTTCTTGCGCGAGGTCGACAACATCAACATGCGACGCCGCACGCGCATGGTCGAGTTGGCGCGCGAGGCCTGCGGATCGTTGCTCGGTGCCCGGGTTGCCGTTCTGGGTGCCGCATTCAAACCCGACTCGGACGATGTCCGCGACTCACCGGCTCTGAACGTGGCCGGGCAGATCCAACTGCAGGGTGCCGCAGTCAACGTGTACGACCCCAAGGCCATGGAGAACTCGCGAGCACTGTTCCCCACCCTTACCTACAGCAGTACGGCACTGGAGGCCTGCGAGGGTGCGGATGTGGTGTTGGTGCTCACCGAGTGGAAGGAGTTCAAGGCTCTGGAACCGGGGGCGTTGGACTCTGTCGTGCGGAAGAAGACGTTGATCGACGGTCGAAACTGTCTGGACCCGGAGCAGTGGCGAGCGGCGGGGTGGAACTACCGCGGGTTGGGTCGTCCCTAGTATTCGCCATCTTCGGCGGAGACCATTCGACTGAATGATTCTTATTATCCCGTAGATGCCTGTTACCTAAAGTTACTAAATTGATCGCTGCCATCCAGTCTTTCTCGGGCGTCCAACTTGCTATCCGCTCTGGTGCAGGCATTTGTACTGTTTTCACGCCTGGATTATCTGCCGGGATGGTTATATTGCCTCAAATTTGATCATCATGGCTGTGATTGCTCACGTATCGTTCCCGATGTTGTTGCTGCTCAACAAAATTGGGCCATAAGATCGTACCGCTCGTTCGAGTTCCTCATTCGAATCGACCGGCTACCCACCGTGTGGTACACAGCTAAAGCGACGTTATCCACTTGTGATCCACGCCGCTCGCGTGGTGATTCGGCTGGCAGCGTGGAATCATTCGATTCGATACATACCCAATTCGAGACTGGTTGCAGCGTGGATTGGTCTGGATCGAAGAATTTTTCGCTCACCTACGGTGCGCGCTCGAATGCAGAGGAGGGGGAGCACGTGGCATATGTCGGGGCGGCACAGCGCTCTCTGTGGGGTTCTCCGCGTCGAACCGACGCGGTAGCGGTTCGAAGGCTGACGTCGCGCCATGTGTGGGAGGGGCGATACATCAAAAGACTGCGTGTCACCGACGTCGTTGCCGTCGCTGCCTCGGTTGCTCTGGCCCAAATCGTGCGATTCGGGGATGCCGGCTTGGTGTCGACGATGACGTACACGGGCGTATCCGTCGTCATCGCCGGAGTCTGGATCGCGTTTCTCGCCGTCTTCCGAACGAGGTCCCCGCGAGTAATCGGTAACGGGGCTGAGGAGTACCGACGCATCGTGTCGGCCACCTTCCGCCTGTTCGGTGTCATTGCGATTGCTTCCTTGCTGTTTCGAATCGACTTCGCGCGTCTCTACCTCGCTATTGCGTTGCCCGTCGGACTCATGGCTCTGCTGCTGAGCCGGTGGATCTGGCGGAAGGTTGTCGCACAACTCCGTAGCAAGGGCGAGTACAAGACCTCGGTTTTGATCGTGGGCAGTCGCTCGGCGGCAGTCTCGATGGCGCAGTCCTTCGAGAAGTCCCCCTCCGCGGGCTACGCGGTGGTCGGCATCTGTATGCCCGGCTGCGAGGCCCCACGTGACGGAGTTGTCAGTGTCGAAGGATCGGACATCCCGGTTCTCGGCGATGAACACGACGTCCTTTCCGCGATCGAAGAGTGCGGTGCCGACACTGTTGCCGTGACGGCCACGGAACATCTCGGGCACAAAGGAATACGGAAGATGATCTGGGACCTGGAGAAGAAGGATGTCGACCTGGTTGTCGCGCCGGGTGTTGTCGACGTCGCCGGGCCGCGCCTGGTGATGCGTCCCGTCGCGGGCTTCCCGTTGATCCACGTGGAGAAGCCTCAGTACAACGGTGCGACGCGCTTCAGCAAGACGGCGTTCGATCTGGCCTTTGCTGCCTTCGTCCTGGCGTTGATCTCACCGATCCTGCTGGCCGTGGCCATCGCTGTGAAGGCAACGAGCCGCGGCCCCGTGTTCTACACATCCGAGCGGATGGGCATCGACGGCAAGCCGTTCTCGATGATCAAGTTCCGCAGCATGACTGTCGATGCGGACAAGCAGGTTTCGAACCTCCTCGATCGGAACGAGGGTGCCGGCGGGGTTCTGTTCAAGATGCGCGACGATCCGCGGGTGACGCCAGTCGGCAAGGTCCTGCGCCGCCTCAGCCTCGATGAGCTGCCACAGTTCCTGAACGTGCTCAGGCGGGAAATGAGTGTGGTGGGTCCGAGGCCACCGCTGCGCCGCGAGGTCGAGACCTACAACGGTGAGGTTCGTCGGCGACTGCTGGTCAAGCCGGGAGTCACGGGCCTGTGGCAGGTGAGTGGACGATCCGACTTGTCGTGGGAGGAGACTGTGCGACTGGATCTTTCGTATGTCGAGAACTGGTCGATGGTGGGAGACCTGCTGATCATTGCCAAGACCATGAAGGCAGTCGCTGGAAGCGACGGGGCGTACTGAGCTACATGTCCAATTTCATTGAAACGACGGCTCCGTGCCGGGTCTTAGAGGAGTGGACACGATGAAGCGTGCGTTGATAACTGGCATCACTGGTCAGGATGGTTCTTATCTTGCGGAACTGTTGTTGAGCAAGGGGTATGAGGTGCACGGCCTGATTCGGCGGTCGTCGTCGTTCAATACCTCTCGCTTGGAGCATTTGTATCAGGATCCGCATGAGGAGAAGGCCAAGCTGTTTCTGCATTACGGCGACTTGAGTGACGGTGCGCGTCTGGTCACCTTGCTCACCGAGATTCAGCCGGACGAGGTCTACAACCTCGGTGCGCAGTCGCACGTCCGCGTGAGTTTCGACGAACCCGAGCACACCGGTAACACCACCGGCGTCGGAGCCATCCGGTTGCTCGAAGCGGTGCGTCTTGCCGGTCTGCAGTGCCGGTTCTATCAGGCCTCGAGTTCGGAGATGTTCGGCGCGACGCCGCCGCCGCAGAACGAGGAGACTCCGTTCTATCCGCGCTCGCCGTACGGCGCAGCGAAGGTCTACGCGTACTGGGTGACCAAGAATTACCGCGAGGCGTACGGCATTTTCGCCGTCAACGGAATCCTGTTCAATCACGAATCTCCGCGCCGCGGCGAAACATTCGTCACCCGCAAGATCACGCGTGCGGTGGCCCGGATCAAGGCCGGGCTCGAGCAGAACGTGTACATGGGCAACCTCGATGCCATCCGCGACTGGGGTTACGCGCCGGAGTACGTCGAGGGCATGTGGCGGATGCTGCAGGCCGACGAGCCGGATGACTTCGTGTTGGCGACCGGCGGCAACTTCTCGGTCAAGGATTTCCTCGTCGTTGCGTTCGAGCGGGCGGGGTTGGATTGGGAGAAGCACGTCAAGTTCGACGAGCGCTACCTGCGTCCCACCGAGGTGGATGCTCTGGTCGGTGATGCCAGCAAGGCCGAAGCCAAGCTCGGGTGGAAAGCCAAGGTGCACACCCCCGAGCTCGCGAAGATCATGGTCGATGCCGATATCGCGGCGCTCGAGCACGAGGGTCGTCCGTGGATCGACCGCCCGTCGCTGCCGGATTGGGCATGAGCACCGTGGGGACAGAAGGATCGGAGGTCTCCGGTTACACGCCCGGTCCGCTCGATCGTGATGCGCCCTTGTATGTGGCCGGGCACCGAGGTCTTGTGGGCTCCGCGATCTGGCGGCAGCTCGAGGACTCGGGTTTCAGCGACCTGATCGGTCGGTCGTCGTCGGAGTTGGATCTCAAGGATCGTGATGCGGTGTTCGCGTTCTTCGAGGAGTCCAAGCCGAGGACGGTGGTGTTGGCGGCGGCCAAAGTAGGTGGAATTTTGGCGAACAGTACGTATCCGGTGGATTTCCTGTCGGACAATCTTCGTATTCAGGTGAACGTGCTCGATGCGGCGTTGGCTCAGAACGTCGAGCGGGTGCTCTTTCTCGGGTCCTCGTGCATCTATCCGAAGTTGGCTCCGCAGCCGATCAAGGAGGAGTACCTGCTCACGGGTCATCTCGAGCCGACGAACGATGCGTATGCCATCGCGAAGATCGCCGGTATCTTGCAGATCCAGTCGGTGCGTAAGCAGTACGGGTTGCCGTGGATTTCGGCGATGCCGACGAATCTCTACGGCCCGGGCGACAATTTCTCCCCGAAAGGCTCACACGTCCTGCCGGCGCTGATCCGTCGCTACGACGAGGCTCGCCGCGACGGTATCGACACGGTGACCAACTGGGGAAGCGGCTCTCCGCGGCGTGAGTTCTTGCATGTCGACGATATGGCAGCTGCATGCATCCACTTGCTCGAGCATTACGACGGTCCGGATCAGGTGAACGTCGGTACCGGTGAGGATGCGACGATCAAGGAGATCGCCGAGATCGTGGCCTCTGCAGTCGGATTCGAAGGTGAGACCGAGTGGGACATCTCCAAACCGGATGGGACACCGCAGAAGCTGCTCGATGTGAACAAGCTGCGGGACGCGGGATGGACGCCGGAAATTGACCTCGAGGAGGGGGTCGCTTCCACAGTGGATTGGTTCCGAAAGCATGCCGATTCATTGAGGACCAGCCCAAGGCAATCATCACCACCTCGCGAATTGGGCTGAAGAAGGGGCTTCGGGACACACCCACGAGCTCAACCTATGCAGCGACTCCAACGTATCGAATCGAACAGCAAAAGTGAGTCCCGACCGAGGCGGAATAAGTTGATATCGACAACGGCGAAGGCATTAACCAGTGGGACCGTAGCGGAAAGCAGACTGCTCGGAGCCAAGCTTATGATTATTGGCCCCTTGATGGCTGTAGCCCTCGGCCGCTGGGGAAGCTACCTTAAGTTGCCGGGCGGCCCTTTCTACCTGCCTGATATTGCGGTGGGATTGGGTGTGCTGCTTTACGTCATTGGCGGAACGAAATCTATTGACGAAACAAATAAAAGTCACTTCAACCGACTGCCTACGTCAGCGTTCGCACAACACCTCGTAATTTGTGCCTCACTGCTTTCCGTTCTGTGCATCGCCATCGGAGCAGCTATTGGAGGCGGCGCGAACATTCTTGCAATCCGGGACGCGATGCCGTTTGTCTATTTTGCAGCAATACCCTTATTTATCCGCGCGATATGCACACTCGGTTCGAAACTCGTATTTCGATATTTGTGTACTGCCGTGATCCTTCATACGATCTGGATCGTTCCGGCTAAGATCGGACTGTTGACGCCAATCGCAATCCCACTCATTGGCGGGGTGCCCGCGTTCACAACGCGGAATGATTTCGATATGCTCATTTGTGGCTTAGCCATCGCCGTGATCGCTTGCGCGTCGCATCTCAGAAATTCACTTAAAGTGTTGTTAATAGTGGGGAATTTGACAGCCATTACCTTCAGCGGGAGTAGGGCGGGGATGATAGCTGGCATCGTTGCCGTGAGCATAATATTTATCAGCATAAAGCCGTTTGGCGATAGACTGAGGGGCCCAATTCGTTTAGCTTCAGCATGTGCGGTACTTTCGATTGTCATCCCCTTGTTCGTGATCTTCAAAGATAATCCACCGTCTTGGGCGGTAGGGCTGCAAAAACTGCTTCCGAACGACAGTGACACGTACGCCTCTGGTCAGAATACCTGGAATGCCAGACTTTATGCCTGGGAAAGACTAATAAACTACACAAACTCTGACGATGAGCGTCGAGTGTTTGGCTCCGGCTTCGGTGTCAATCCAGTTCGCGACAGTGGTGCGTTGGAATTTTTGTCGGGCGATCCACAAGTTCGTGCTGCTCATAACTTCCTGATTACTTGGTATGCATTTCTTGGCATTGCCGGCGCTGTCGCTGTGGCGGCCATAGTTGTTCTTCTTATAGCCGCCAGCTTTTCATCACCTAGGACACCTGGGCAATTTACCGATATTGGACGTGCGTGCAGCATTGGAGTGCTTCTTACGGCCCTAGGAGGCGTAATTCTCGAGTCGCCGTTTGGTTACATGACCTTCACCTTGAGCGTGGCGATGGCAATTGCACGTCCAAGTGAGGGTGGGCAGATTGGAAGACAGATGATAGTTGAAGGCGCAAAGGATAGCGGCCGGTTATATGAAAAAGGCGGAACGATATGACCAAAAGAATGCTCATAGTGTCACCTCAAATCGATGACAACTCAACCGGTCGAACATACGCTCTCTGGATGCTGGCAAAGAGCAAAGGTTGGGACGTAACAGTCTTGTCGTACTTTGGGAGCGAGGTTTGGGCACCGCTTCGTAACAGTGAGTTCGAGCGCGCGTGCGAAATTCGAGAGCTCAGCTCGTATCGAGCAAGGGTAAAAGATCTGGTGTCAGAGGTCAGAAAATTCGACTTAGTTTTAGCTGTGAAACCACTTCCGAAGTCACTCGGTCTAGTGCTAGCCGCACGAAAGAGGCAGGCTTTTAGCCTTCTTCTGGATATTGACGATCCGGATCTCGACGCGCGACTTGATTTGGATCCTCTGTGGCGGGCATTCCTATGGAGATTAAGGTTCTTCTTCTTCTGGATTCGCACTAGAAATCTCAGATCGAACAAAAACATACAAAGAATAGTGAGTAACCCGACGCTTCAAGAACAATATGGGGGTCTGCTGGTTCCTCATGCGCGACGCGACAACGGACCGGGCAAGGAAAATGTAAGCACTAATCCGACAGTTACTTTTGTCGGAACTCCGCGCAATCACAAAGGCATCGACCTCTTACGCAAGGCGGTCACACAACTCGCAGAGCAGGGATTCCGGCTTAAGGTGACAGCGTCAGCGCCATCTGACGCCAGGCCGTGGGAAGACTGGATAGGAACGTCTTCATTAGAGGAAGGTCTAAAAATCGTCGCTGACGCCGACATTGTCGTAATTCCGTCGCGCCGGACCAAAGATTCTCTTGGTCAGCTTCCAGTCAAGTTAGTGGATGCAATGATGGCGGGCCGTGCAGTCATCGTGAGCAATGTCGAGCCAATGCCTTGGGCTGTGGGGTCAAGGGGCGCAATCTTTCGAGACGGCGACCTAGACGGCCTCATTATTCTACTTAAGGAAATGGCTGATCCAGAAAAGCGAAACCAAAACGGCGATCACATGCGTGCACGTGCCCTGGAGATCTTCGAGTTCCGCAGCCTCGCGAATGCCTTCGATGAAGCTTGCGAACTAGCTCTCAAAGATCCAGAATTGATGCGAAGCAGAGTGCAGTAACTATTTCCGGTACCCGCGACAACTGAAAGAATTGACCCGATGATCGTCCCACTGAACCCGGCACTGCAAAGCAATGACCATATTCGGCTGCAACTGAATCCACTTCTTCGTTCGGTTGGTCGAATTTGAAAATACTAATGATTTTTAACGATTACCTGCAGGCTGGCGGTGAGCGGCAATCGGTTGCGAGTGAAGTTCGGGCGTTAAGATCTGCGGGACATAATGTGAATTTGCTGACTGTGAACAACGAGTCCCTGTCGGACCTGAACTCGTTTGGCAGAATGAAGGCCATTGTCTCGAACAAGACCGTTATGCAGCAGCTCGATCAGGCTATTGTAAAATTTGGGCCCGACATTGTCCATGCCGAGAATCTCTTCCCGCAGCTCGGTGGAGCAGCCATCGACGCTCTTCGTTTGGCGGGTGTGCCTTGGGTTCGCACCATAAGGAACTATCGGAAAGGCTGCTTAGCTGGAACGTTTGCTCGAGACGGACATGGTTGCACTTTATGTTCCGGAACGGAGCTGTCGCTGCCCGGAATTAAGCACGCATGTTACAGAGGTAGCCGTTCAGCGTCCCTTGGAGCTAGTGCTTCACGGTTGATCGACTCGCGTGCAGAAAGTCGCTATCCGCCCGGTTCATATATATCAGTTAGTCGATTCGTTGCGGGTAACATCGAAAGCGATTTGGTCGATGGCGTGCCAAACCATGCTATTCACAATGCGATCTCGGTGCCCGAAGACGTAAAAGCCCGGTCAATACAAGCGAGGACATTTGATTTGTGCTTCGTGGGACGACTTGAGGAGGAAAAGGGCGTCCGTATCGCCCTAGATGTAGCCGAATCTATGAATGTTGCAGCAGTTGTCATCGGTGATGGAAGCCTACGTTCCGAGGTGCAGGAACGGTCTCGCAAGTCAGACGGCCAAATCAGATACATGGGAGCCTTGAGCTACGTCGATACCATGAGAACCTTGGCCGACACCAAGCTAGTACTGGTACCGTCGGCCTGGGACGAACCCTTCGGGCGAGTTGCGGCAGAGGCGCTAGCGGTGGGAGCCCTCCCGCTAGTCTCAAATAGAGGAGGCTTGCCCGAGATCGTTGCAGGCCTAGATTACAGTGCGGTAGTCGACACCTTTTCTACGGACGCATGGATACTCGCCGCCTCGAGTCTACTATCGGTAGGCGATGCGGACATGGAAATCCTCTCGCATTCCGCGATTGGACACTGGAAGGCGTTATTCTCCGAAGAAGCATTGGCTGCAAAACTGGTGGAAGTATATCGAGTAGTGACTGGTAAGTCTTCGGTAGGGAAGACTTATGAATGAGACCAGAGCTTTGGCGCGTGCCGGTGCTCGCGGAGGCGTCGTCACAGTAGTCGCGCAAGTAGTATCCATCTCGATCCGCATTGTCGGTCTCGTAATACTGGCACGTTTGCTGGCACCATCAATCTTTGGCCTGGCTGCCATCGCAGTATCGATAAGTTCATTCGCGTCAGCAATCATATTTCTTGGTCTGCCGATGGCGACCGCACAGGCGAAAAGCCTATCAAACAAAGCGCAGTCATTTCTGTTTTGGATCAATTCCATTCTAGGCATGGTTACTGCCGTTGTCATGCTTGTATTGGCACCTGCGTTAGCGCGTCTTTATGATAACCAAGAGATTTCGGTACTTGTTCAATGGCTCGCTCTCGTTCCTCTGCTTAGCGGAATTCAATCACAGTTTAGGCTAAGATTGGTTCGTAAGCTTAAATTTAATGCGCTCGCGATAAGTGAGGTTGTCGCTCAGGCCACGTCTACAACAGTTGCCATTTGTTTGGCTCTATCGGGGTTTGGAATTGAGGCACTGGTAGCTCAGGGTGTGATTATGTCAGCAGTGCAACTCTTATTTGTGCTAGCAGTTTCGCGCTGGATTCCAGGGCGGCCTGGTGACTGGGCGCGCGAGGTTCGTCCAATTCTTGAAGTTGGTTTGAGGATCTTCGGTTCTAACGTACTTCGGGACGGCTCGAGATCGGCGTTGATTCCGATCATGGGCCTCAGTTTCTCTCCGAACCTACTGGGAAATTACGACCGAGCGCAACAGTTGTCAATTGTTCCGATCACTGCGACCGTTGACAACCTACAGCGCGTCGTAGTGCCTATTCTGTCTCGATTGCGTGATGATAAAGAGCAAGTCGAAGCGTTCTATCGTCGAGGCCAACTGGTGATCTTGTACTCTACAGGCGCACTCTTTTCCTACCTCGCCGCAACCTCGCCTATCTTTGTTGTTACGCTCCTTGGTGACGATTGGCGTGCGGCCGGCACCGTGTTGCAGGTTCTTTGTATAGGAGCAATATTTCGCTCGCTCGGACACGCAAGTCAATGGCTATTCATCGCTTGCGGCGCGACTGGAGCTTCGCTTAGGTTGAGCCTGATTGCGCAGCCTACGATTTTGCTGATATCCCTTTCGGGAATACCATGGGGTATAGTCGGAGTAGCGGTGGCAAACTCGCTCGGATGGCTTTTCTATTGGCCGGTATCTGCTGTTGTGGCGACATCGGCGGCAGGTTTACCGAAGAAGGCAATTTTGTACGACGGGCTCCGCGGGATTCTTTTGTTCTGCGTACCAATCGGCCTGGTCTCTTTAGGGATTACTTTGGTTCCTTGGTCTACATTGTATGTGTTGACTTCATCGTTGCTGGGGTTCATAGTAGTCGCCGTTTTACTGGCTTGGATTATTCCTCAGGTAAGAAGGGATATTCTGTCAATTGTGTCCGCAATGAGGATGGCCTATCGATAGACGCTCGGTCGAGTTGTCGACGAATATCCGCGATCGAGACTGAATCCGAGAGCCTGATCTGTAAGAGAAGAGGATTGACATGTCAAGTAGCGAACGTAGCGTTGGCCTTATAGGTGCCTATGAACGAGACAATTTTGGAGATGTTCTTTTCCTGGAAGTCAGTCGTCGGTATCTTGGTTCTACAAGGTCTGTCGCCCTCTCCCCGTTTTCTAGTTCTGCAACTAGCGGCGGACCGCATCCCACGGACCGGTATGCCGACGTTGCGGGGGAGGGAAGGCTATCGTCGGTTTTGGTGGTTGGAGGGGAGGTAGGGGGTACGTCAGCGGCGTCGGCGCTGCGAATGTCTGCATCGGTTGACAAGCTTGCCGTATGGCAGAAGTTGTCCTTCAAGGAAAAAAAGAAAATGCTTGAAGACGAATTTGGACTACCGATCTCCGCTTCACCCTACTTACCGCGTATGTCTAATACATCCGGTACTTTTGCAGTACCGTACGCCATCAATTCAGCTGGTTTAAGTGGGCTACAGAACCTTATCGGTTCGCGTCGAGTCGAAGCATGGACTTCTGTCCGGGAGGCATGTTTCGTTTCCGTACGTGATCGTGGCTCAAGCCAAACGTTGCGTAAGGCTGGAGTTGAGCACACGCTGGCACCCGATCTTGTTCATACACTTCGAGATGACCCCGATTTTCGGCCTGACGCTCAACCGGATCTTGCTCTGATTCAGGTAAAGGGTGCGGTTCTTCGGCGGATTGGTACTCATCGATTCGCTCAAATTCTTAGTGAATCCAAGTCGTTGAAGCCCTATAGGTTAAGGCTATTCGCCGCGGGATACGCTACTGGACATGATTCGTATGATCTTTATGAAGAGGTCGTGCAGCATTTCGCGTCGATGAATACTTCTCGTGATATTTCTATGCCACTAAACGGGACTGCACTAGAGAAGGCCCAAGAAATTGCTGGTTGTGGACTGTGGATTGGCACTTCGCTTCACGGTTGGATCATTTCTTCCAGCTTTAATCGAGCGAGGGTAGCGGTTGAGCTTGAGAAGATCGTGCGATATTCCAACAGCTGGGAAGATCCCATGCCAGCTGGAGTGCAGGTGGTAGACATTGAGGTTGCCATACAAGATGCAATCGCGAAAGAGCGCAGGGGTGATTCTGCCGAGTTTCGGCGGTCAGAGTCGATCGCAAAGATGGCAGATGCATCGGTCCGTAGTGCCTTGTCTCGGCTTGCTTCCGACGTGCCGAAGGGTGAAGTTGAGAGACGGTCGGAAACTCATCAAAAATTGCTGGCGCGCAGTAAAAATCCGTTGCACGCTGTTCTCGACAGCTTTGATTTCCGACGGTCAAACTAGAGTCTCTGCAGAAGTTATTCGTTTCGTTGACCAGCCTGGGGCTGCTTGGAGTGCTTTGCGGCGGAGTATAGGAATCGAATGTTGCCGAATATGTAGCGGCGCCACAACCGCTTCGGTTCGGTTGTGAGTCTGTAGAGCCACTCAAGGTTGATTCGCTGGATCCACCTTGGAGCTTCTTTTGCGCTGCCTGCGGTGAAGTCGAAAGCTGCCCCAACCGCGATGCAGACGGCACCGGTTCTTCGCGCTAGTTCTTGTGCAACGAAATCTTGTTTGGGAGTTCCCAATGCCACCCAGATAATGTCTTGGTCACGCTTATCAAGCACGGAAAGGCATTTGGCATAAAAATCTTCGTCGATTTGCGCAAATGGTGGGGAGTATGTTCCTGACACGTTTAACGCCGGATATTGTTCTGCTATGACTGTGTATAATTTTTTGAGTGTAGAATCGGTGGAGCCTAGAAAGAAATGCCGCGCCGAGTGGTACTGACCCTTTTCTAGGGCCATCTTGAAGAGCGACGGTCCTCGCACCTGTTCTGCGTGTGGATTTTTGCGGCGCATAAGCCATGCGACGGGCGCTCCGTCGGGGAAATTGAGGCCGGGTCCGTTAAGCAGCGCTTCGTAGTGCGCGTCTTGAGAAGCAAGTGCTACACAGTAGGCATTAGACAGTCGAATTGAAATTGTCTGCTTGGTGTCCACGTAGTAATAGATCTCAGAGACGGCGGAGTGTACTGTTGAGACGCGAAATGGTATCTTGCCAACTTTAACGAGCGGATTGTTATTATTTCGTGTCATGCCGTACCCCTGACTAATGTGCGCGGCCGTTTCCGCCTCTGAACGATCTTAGCAGTCTGTGCCGCTGTCGTGCGGTTTGAAATTCTTCGGCGCGATGATCCAGAACAATCATCATCGTCCTGTGGGAAAACGATGCTGATAATTTTTTCGCATGTTGATGGTCTTCTTTTTTCCTTTTGATTCAGGTGGTGCGGGATACTTAACTGCCTTAAGTCGTCGGGATTCCGATCCGCCTGAGGGCCTCCAACACCTTACCTGCGAGGTATGCGTGACCTTCATTGTTGAGACTGGTTCCATTTCCGTCACCGGAATAGCCTGTGCTGTTTTTGTCCGTAAACCATTTTCCGCCAAGTGGCCTGATGAACGGTATGCGTGCTGCGCCCGCGGCTTGGCCTATGGGCGACGATACGCGTTGCAGGAGCTTTCCTCCCGGCATCGGTTGCGAAGGTCCCATTACAATCACTTGAACTTCAGGCCAAACCTGCTGGGCGGCGGCGATTGTTTCCGCTACTTTATTGAATAGATCTGTTGGTTCGGAGCGATAGTCGTTCTGCCCGCCTTGCAGAAGTAGAACGTTTGGTTTGAGGCCGCCGGAATCGGCATGGCGCTGTATTCTATTGATGTAATCGTTATTCTCATCACCGTTGCTGCCGCCACCCCATGTGAAACCTGTGTTAGCGACCCCATCAATCTCATTTGGCCAACCGAGACTACGCGCTATTCGATAGGCGTAACCGTCGGTTTCAGGCCGGGCATTTGATCCTAGGGTGTATGAGTCGCCCAGGATCAGTAGCCGTGGGTCGCGCGGCAGGACGAACTGGGGTGTCGTCCCACTTGGTTCGTTGGGCGCAAACGTTGAAACATATGAGTCATTTGGCTCGCGGGTAACAGCTGTGACAGTCGCGAACAGTGCGAAAACGATGCCGGCGACGACAACCGCCATTGGCACGGCCAGTCGGCGTCTGCGCAACGGGTCGTGTGGGTCTCGTGTTGCCCTTTTCTTCATCGGCATGTCCAGCATTGTGCCGTACTGTGGGCTCGGTTCGCACAGCAAGCGGTTGTCAGCGAGATGCATGGAGCAGCTGCAGCAGCCCTGGACCGCTCGGGCTGTATGACCCGCCCGGAATGACTCTTTACACCTGGTTTTTTGGACAGTCGTTTTTTGGTATCGAAACCTGGTCCGCCGAGCGGGCTGGGATCACTCTGTGGATCCAATTAATTCGCTTGGCTGGTGTGTGGGGGACGCTGGGCGGACCGGCGCAGTCGTTTCTGCAGTACGTGTGCCGCTCCAGCATGCCCACGTAGCCATCAACGGTAAGCCCGTAGATCGGGTGCTGGTCGGATGTACCGGACGGTCCGTGGTTGAGTCTCGCTGCTGCTGGTGGCTCTCGATCGTTCTGGGAGAGGAGGGCCGTGGAGTGGGGATTTGCCCGGGGCACTAGGATTTACCGAGTTGAGTGTCCCCGTACTCGAGGTATACGCAGTCTTGGAGTCGTGGTTTCTTCAAACCTCGCCGCTAGTGCTTGTCCCTGAGTGGGTGCTCCCCCGGCAGTTAGTGATTCGATCAATGTAGGTCCCTCAAGTGTCTATCGATGGCCGATAAATTGCGAGTGTCCCTATCATCGATCGTTCAAGCCATGGGCGGTGCTCGTGCTTCGGGCGGGCAGGTTCTTGCCGTTCGGTTTGGGCCCGGCGATGTCGAACGCAGTGTTTGAGGCTCCCGGCATGGACTGGTTGGTAGAGCCGTCGAAGTGTCAATTTGGATCACCCCATTGTGTTCGTCGTCTGTTCTGCAATTGCCCGATGTCCCGCGTCATTGGGATGCAGCCCGTCGGGGTCGATCATGTCCGGACGACCAGCGAGTGGCTCCCCGATGTCGAGGTACTGGGCGTCGGCTTGTGCGGCCGCTGACTTCACCCCGTTGATCAGAGTCGCGAAGTCCGCCGGAGGTTCGGTGGAGTCCCAGATCGGGCTGGTGACCATCAACTCCGCATCGGGAGCCGCGGCCTTGATGGCTTCGAACAGCGACAATGCGACTGCCCCGGTGACGGTCGCGGTGCCGGCCTCGTAATCGTTGCGACCACCGGAGACGACAACAATGTCGGGCTGCGCTGCGGCAATCACATCCATCTTGATTCCGTAGTCGGTTTTCTGCCCGAGGTAGGTAGTGGTGTATCCAGAGCCGCCCTCGGCGAGATTGAGCTCCGACCACCCCATCGCCGCCGAGACCAGCGTCGTCCATCGCTTTCCGGTCGTCGACGCACCGATGCCTCTGCTGTACGAGTCACCGAGAAACGCAACAACCGGCACTGAATCCGGGATCGACCGTTCGAGTACCGGTCCTGCCTGCACAGGTTCGGACCGTGAGCCGATCTGCCACCCCACAATCCCGCTGAACGCGACGAACAGCACCGAGACCGCGACGTAGACAAGCACCGTCCGCCGCGCCTTCATCGTGCCGGCACGCTCACGTCGTCGATGAGTGCACCGAGAACGGACACCGACCACAGGCGATACCCCTCGGGCGTGGGATACCGACTCGCGCCGTCGTACGTTCCCTCTGCCCCCTCGACTGACGTCGCCGCGTCGATGATCTGAAAGTTGTTCTTAAGGGCGGAGACCTCCAGATCATGGACATTGGCCCCAACCTGCGTGCTGAGCTCCTCGGGCTCCCCAGGAGCCGGCTGCAATATCGCGACCACTGCCGCATGCGGATACGTATCGGCTAGTGCGCGCAGCAGCGGAACGGACTCGGCGGCGAGGGTGCGCGGGCCCATGTCGAGACCGTTGCTCACCAGTACCACATCGATATCCGACGGGGGACGGATCTGCGGAAGCGCGTTCGTCAGAAATTCGACATTGCGGGAGACCGATGCGTTCCAGAGGGAGATCGGTGTGCCGACGCCGTCGGCGACCGAAATCGGCGGGTCGACGTACCCCGTACCCGCAAGAACATCCCACTCGTGGATCACCGCCGGACGGCCGTACTCCTGTGCGAGGCTCTGCATCGTCAAGAACACCCAGCCGCCGAGCGAGATGCCCGTGCCGTCGCCGATGAGGAGGATGTCGACGGGATCGTCCGTCGTAATCAACCGTGTGGACAGTGGTTGCTGCTCAAGGGCATCGGTCGTCGTGGCCGTCGCTGGCTGATACGTGTCTGTGGTACCGCTGCACCCGGCGACAGCTACCAAAATTACGACCACAACAGCGAGCACGCTCCGCCATCTCACGAGGTCAACCGCCGACTGGACACGCCTTTCGGATCGGCCATGGCGGCACGCATTGTGTGCACCATGTGCTGCCATGACGGAAACTCGAAGTTCGTCGGCATCGGTGGTGGATCGGTGGACAGGCACAGCGCCATGGCCCGCGCGACCGCGTCGGCGTCGGTGGGATCGCAATACCGCACCGACTCACCGAGCAACTCTCGAAAGATGGGGCGCTCGCTCACCAACACCGGTGCCCCGAGGCGCAGTGCCTCGAGGGGCGGGAGGCCGTAGCCCTCGTTGAGCGAGAGATACACGAACAGAGCGGTATTGCGATACAGCCAGGCCAGCTGTTCGGTCTCGACGAAACCGGTGTACCGAATGGCGCCGTCGTCGATCGCTGCGAGCACCCGGCGCTCGAGTTGGTCGGCCTTACCGTTGGCGGGCCCCACCACCACGAACGGGTGGCTCGGCGAGATCGCGCCCGAACGCACTGCGGCGGAGAGTGTCGTTGCCAGATTCTTTCGGGTGTTCAACCGACCGACGGACAACACGAAGCCGCCGGGACGGAGCTCGAGAGCGTGAGGTGCTTGCGGATGGGCGTCGAGCAAAGCGTGGGAGATTCCGAAGCCGGTGACGGCGGTGGGCGTCAGTCGAGGATTGTGATGGACGATGCGGGCTGCCTCGGTGCGGCTACTGACGAACAGCACGCTCGCCGCGCGTGCGGCAAACATGATGGGGAAGAGATAGATCCGCTCGATCGCAGTGAACCATTCGGGGTTGGACTGAAACAGCGCGTCGTGCACGAACACGGCCGATTTGCCCAGCAACGGTGAATAATTCGATCCCCATGCCATGTCGTAGCGCCCGAAGCGCACTCGAAGCGAGAGCTCCACCATGTTCTTCAGCGGCTGCGTCGGCAGGTAGGTACGGATCCATCGGACCCCCAGCCTTTCGAGCTCCGACGCCTCGGCGGGCGAGGGACTGCGGCGCAGTGCCACGGTCAACACGTCGGCCGGAAACTCGCGTCGCCACGCCGAGATCTTCTCGTGTGTGATGACGATGCCTGCGGGTGGACCGTCGAACCAGTAGTACCCGTCGAACAAGACCCTCATGACGTCTCCGTTCTGTCGCGTCGTGGGAGTACGACGAGCATCGCCACCGACACAGCGATGCGCAGCCCGCTCAGCACGATCAGCGTCCACACCAAACCTGCTGCCCCGCCGACGAATACGGCGACACTCTGGCTGCCCACGTCGACGAGCACCGATGCCAACCGCGCCCGATGCGTGGACACGGGGCCGACGAAGAATCGGGTGGCCATCAGCGCCACCTCGAAAGTCTGCGCAGACAGGATTGCCAAGCCCACCGGAACCACGTACGGCAGCGCGGCAGCGGGACCGATATCGGAGAACACCGTGGAGAGTGCGGTGAACCCCACGAGCCCACACATGCCGAGGCCGAGCGCCACCGCGATGTTCCATCGCACCGAGACCAGGAGTACTGCGCGCGTGCCCTGCGCGCTGAGTGTCGCGAACTGCTTGAAGATCAACGGCTGAATACTCTGGATGACGACGAACGCCGGCGCGAACACCAGGGAGTACGCGAATCGGATACCGGCCGTGGCAGTGTCGTCCTGAATGAGATACAGCAGCAGCGTGGCGATCTGGCTCCCGAAACCCAGGTACACGGCCTCCGCTGTGATCCGCCATGCGATGGAGAAGTGGGAATCGGATCTCGAGGTGGAGGTGGCCGTGCCGCAGAAGACGAGCCCGGCCGCGAGCACGATCAACAAGGTACAGAACCAGATCGGCAGCAGCGCAGTGTTGTCGACACCGAGAGCAACTGCTGCCGCAGCGAGTGCTGCGCCGACGGCATAGATCGCCGCCAGTAGGGCGGCCCGGGAGTAGCGGCCTCGGATGATGAGGACTTGACGCGGCAGATCGGAGATCACCATCGTCGCGGCCAGCGCCGCGACTGCGGCGGCATATCCCCACTCGCCGCCCCGGCCGATCCACACGAACGACGCAACGGCGACGACGGTCGCGAAGGCAATGGTGCCCCGCCAGCTCGACCAGCGGTCGATGGACTCCTCGGGGCGGACACCGATCCGAGCTGCGTCGACTATCGGGGCGTAGATCCCCCATGCCCGGGAGATGCCCACGGCGATGAAACCCAGTGCCGCACCGACCGACAGCGATGCGAACTCGCTCACCGTCAGCGACACTCCGGCCGTGACGTTGAAGACGAAGAAGCCGAGCGACCACAAACCTTGATCGAGGGTGCGGATCAGCACGCCGGCTCGGGTGACGGCCGAGCTGTCGACCGAGGGGGTCGTGGTCATCGTGACCGACCCACCCGGCCGGGCATCGCCGTGCCGAACGACAGACCCTCGGCGTAGAGCTGTGCAGCGAGGTCGACGAACCGCTGCTTCGTCCACTGCGTCGTGCTGATGCGCGGCATGGTCGACGCGCGAACGATGGCGTCCGCCAGGACGTCCCGGGTGGTGGCGGGGTCGGCGGGGAGCACCACCCCGGACGTGCCCGAATCCTCGAGCACCGAACTGGCTCCGGTCCGCTCGAAACACACCACCGGCAGACCACACGCCGCCGCCTCGCCCACGACGCCGCTCGCACCCTCGCGCCCCGAGGGATGCATCAAAACATCCGATTGGACCATCATCTCCAATACCGCTGCGCGGTGGAGTGATCCGTGGAAGGTCACTCGATCGTGGACGCCGAGAATCTCGGCTCGTCGATGCAGATATGCGCCGTGGCTCGTACTGTCGAAGCCCACGATGTGGAGGTGTGCGTCCTGCAACATAGTCGACGCCAACGCCTCGATCGCCAGTTCCTGCCGCTTACGCGTGATGAGATGCCCGACGACGAGAATCATGATGCCGTCGTGCCCCGTCCGTGACGGCCGAGCGGCCGGGAGATCGACGACGACGTTGGGAAACCGTCGGCAGCGAGTGCCGGTGTGTGCAACGGTCGCTTCCATCGCACCGTTCTGCGCGAGTACCAGATCACAGCGTCGAGCGATGCGCGTGGCCGGGATCGACGCCACCCGGTCGCGAGCCGTCTGCAGAATCCGCTGTCGCTGTGACGCAGGCGAAGTGGGTGAGATGGCGAAGACCTCGGCGACACCGCCCGCCCCGACCGGGCCCCACACCGTGTAGGTGCTCGGCGACATCCTGGTGATCGGTG
This sequence comes from Rhodococcus sp. IEGM 1330, assembly GCF_033142445.1. Taxonomy (NCBI): domain Bacteria; kingdom Bacillati; phylum Actinomycetota; class Actinomycetes; order Mycobacteriales; family Nocardiaceae; genus Rhodococcus; species Rhodococcus sp. IEGM 1330. The sequence continues at coordinate 260,843 of NZ_JAWLSB010000007.1, read as the reverse complement.
TCGACAGAACTTCCGACGCAAAGGTGACGTGGTGCGCGTAGACCACCGAGTATGTTCGCTCGATCTCCCGGATATGGTTGGTGGCCAACCGAACCCACAGTTCGTGCTCGACTCGGGTGAACCGGGGATAGTGCCATCGAAAGAACGGCGGTGCCAGGGGAATCTCGACAGTGACGATCTCGAGGTGTCGCTCGAGCTCGGCCGGTACCCGCCCGGCGCAGGCCTGAGCAGAGCGGCGCATCGTCACCAACACCACCGTTGCATCCACAGTTCGGGCGTGCTCGAGGGTGGCGATCAAGAACTGCCAGCCGATACCCGGCTCGCTGGGCATGTCCGGGTGAACGGTGAACGAGGACAGCACTATTGCGTGCCTGCGGTTGCTCACGAGGTGGCCACCGCTCGGTGCCGCCGGCGTTGCCGCGGATGACCGATCCCGTGGGCATCGTCTGCGGCCGACGCGGAACTCGATCCGGTGCGGGGAGCCGTGACGGTGAGGGCCATGAACACCCAGGGAAAGGCAAACCAGATCACGTTGGTCACCGACGTGCAGATGGCGAGTGCGACGAACAGAGGGAGGGCGTGCTTCTTGTGCCGCACCCCGAGGAACAGGCTCACCATCAGTACGACGAAGAAGGCGAAACCGAAGAAGCCGACGTCGTAGATCAGCGTCAACCACATCGAACTCAGATACGCAGCACCGACATTGGTGGGATCGACCGGGTTGAACTGGGAGAAGGAGTTGAAACCGGTTCCGATCGCCGCACTCCAGTCACGGTCTGCGATCTGCTCGACAGCGGTGTTCCACAACTGCAGTCGATACGCGCCGGTGCCGCTTTCGGTATCGATGACGTGGACGACCCGCCACAGGAACGTATCGGCGTCGCCCACCCGGTAGTAGACGTCGTGGAGATACGCGAAGCCGACGGTGAACGCGACAAGGGAACAGACGATGGCTACCGGGTATCTCGCTGCGCATCGGACCATCACGCAGACGGCGATGACCGCGAGTGCGATCCAAGCCGCCCGGGTGGACGTGAGTATCAGCGCGACGGGGATGGGAGCTGCCAGCATCAGCACCCGTTGGGTCACCACCGCGCGGTCGCCTGCGAAGTAGTACAGGACTCCGATCCATCCGGCACACAGGCACCCCATGATGTTGTACTCGAAGGCCAGGCCGTCGACTCGAGTGCTGGGGTCGAGCAGGAAACTCGCCACACTGAACGTCGAGATCGCAGACAGGATGGCGGTGCCCGAGCGCACCACGAATCGGTGGTCGAGTGCTACCCGCGTCAGGGGGATCACCACGATCAGTGCCGCGATCAGTTGGACGGCCATGCGCAGGCTGGCTGCGGTGTCGGGGGCGAACAGCATGCTGGAGGTGAGTCCCACGGACACCAGCCCGACCGAGCCGATGATCAGGCCCACGGTGAACGGTGACGGCGCTCTGGCACCGGGCTCGCGGCCCGCGTAGGCATGGAGCGCAAGGAGGAACAACGGCGTCGCGATGTATTCGGGACGCACGGTGAAGCCGCCGACGGTGACCTGCACTCCGTTGGCACACAATGCGAAGAAGTAGATGCTCCACGCCCACCGAATGCTTCGGATCGACAGGATCGCTGCGGCGATGGACGCTGCCGCGGTCACCGCGATTATCGCGACCAACGGTGCTGCCAACGCGACGCAGACCGATACGAAAGCGAATACGACGAAGGCGCACAGCTCGGCCGAGGACGCACCGGATGAACCACTGAGATTCCCGCGCACGGCCCAGAAATCCGATCAGTGCCGGTTGGTGCTGATGGTCGTCGAGGGCGCAGGTCGAGCCGGAGTACGGCCGGGCTCGAATTCGTATCCGTAGCGGTACTCGGACTTCTTCGACGTCGGCACCACGGACATGATCACACCGAGCAGTGGAGCGCCGACCGTCTCCAGATTGGCTGCGGCCCTGCGTACCTCGTCGCGTCGAGTGAAACCGTAGCGGGTCACCAGGATCGTGCCGTCGCACTGAGTGGCCAGCGTTGCGGCGTCGGTGACCGGAAGGATCGGCGGGGAATCGACCACCACGAAGTCGAATGCGCGCGTGAGTTCGTTCAAAAGTGAGTGCGCGGCAGCACTTCCCAGCAGTTCGCTCGGGTTGGGCGGGGCCGGCCCGGCTCCCAGGGCCCACAGATTGTTGAACGTGGTCGTCTGGATCACCTCGTCGACCGTGGCCTCGTGCGAGAGGACCGAGCTGACCCCCACCGATCCGACGATGTCGAGGTACTGCGAGATCCGCGGCCTCCGTAGATCGGCATCCACCAGAACCACCCTGTTGCCCACTTCGGCCAGCGACAGCGCGAGATTGACGGCTGTGACGGATTTCCCCTCTCCCGCAATCGAACTGGTGATCAACAGGAGGTGGGGCGGATTGTCGACGGCAAGGAACTTGAGGTTCATTCGCAGTTCCCGGTACGCCTCGGCAACCGGGGCGGTGGACCGACCGAAGTCGATGGGCGCGGTGTCTCGTACCTTCTTGGCGTACGGGATGGTGCCCACCAGCACGCTGTCGGTGAGTTCCTGTAGTTCGCCGGACTTCTTCACCGTGTTGTCGAGTCTGTCCCGCACCAGGGCCCCCGCGATACCGACCAGCAACCCGATCGTCAGGCCCAGGATCACGTTGCGAAGCTTCTTCGGGGTCACCGGTGCAGTCGGGGTCTCGGCGGCTTCGGCCACGGCCACCGACGCGGAGGCAGTGCCTCCGTCCGCCGGGGTCTCCAACTCGCTGACGAGTGCGGGAAACTGCTCGCCGATGGAATTGGCGATGTCGCGGGCACGCAGCGGGGATGTATCGAGCACCGACGCGTCCAGCAGTACCGAGTTGGGTGTGGACGTCGCCTCGATCTGCGCACTGAGTTCGTCCGCACCGATGGGCAGAGACAACTGGTCGACGACGCGTTGGGCCAGGGCGCGTCCGGTGAGAAGTTCGGCGTAGGAGACTACGCGCTGCTGCGAGGCCAGATTGCTCTGATAGACGTCGCTTGCCGTGATCGCCGTGGTCGAGACGAAGAAGCGTGTGGTGGCCTGGTACGCGGGCGTGGAGAGGAGCGAGAACAGCACGGCTGCAGTGGTTCCGACGATCGTCGTGGCCACGATGATCAGCCATCGCGCGCGAAGCGCGGCCGCATACTCGCGAACTATCACGCGGCTACCTCCTGAGCGGTATGAATCTGCGTGGCATCGTCGGTCGCTCGAAATGTCGGCGACCATCGAGGTCATCGTCCATCAATGTACTGGCCGGAGATGGAATTGGCGGACTATCCGATCGACCGACGCGGGGACGTACGTGATAGGCGAAAGATACTGACGCGAAACATTCTTCGTATCGGTTTGTCGAATCGAAACCTGCCGGCGATAGGTGTTGTGGCGTGCGAATCAACTGGGTGATCGACGCCAGAACGCTCCGGAACCGTCGATGTCGACGATGTCCTCGGTGATGGAATGGGCGCGGCGATAGTCGCGGACGGCCTGCCCTGCCTGTGAGGAGTGGCTGCCGTAATCGTCGATGATGCAGAAACCACCGGGAGACAGTGTGGGATACAACGATTCCAATGCCTGAATGGTGGATTCGTACATGTCACCGTCCAATCGCATCAGAGCCAGCGACTCGATCGGGGCGGTAGGAAGCGTGTCCTTGAACCACCCCACGAGGAACTGCACTCTGTCGTCCAGCAGGCCGTAACGCTCGAAGTTGTGTTGCACCGTCCGAGTTCCCACCGCCAGGCCGCCGAGCTCGTGGTTTCGATCTCCGGCGTCCGCCGGAAACCTGGTGGGATCGGGAGGAGGCAGACCCTCGAACGAGTCTGCGACCCAGACGGTTCGCTCCTGATCGCCCCAGGCAACCAGGTTGGCCTTCATGAAGATGGACGCCCCACCCCGCCACACCCCGGTCTCGATGAGATCACCAGGAACGTTCTCCGACACCACCGTGGCGATGCAGTCCTCGATGTTCGTCATGCGCGCCAGGCCGATCATCGACTCGGCCCGCGACGGCCAGTCCAAGCCGAGCACGCGATGATGCTCGTCGTAGGGCTTCTTGATCGCTATCTCGATGTCGAACTTCGCCGCGATCGCGGCGAATCTACTGGCCAGCCGTTTGGTGAGTGAGGGATTGCCCTGCCACCGGACGCCACCCAACACCGAGTCGTTGTCTTCGGCGAGGGCACCGGTCAGTGACCTTTTGACGATGTTCAGATACAACCGTCGAACCTCGTTCGAGTTCGTCTGATCGCTGATCATCGGCACACACTAGCAACGAAATCGACGGTGCGCCTTGCGATGTACGCGGCGGTCATGCCGGCAGCAGAGCTTCTTGGACACGCGGTATCAGGTATTCGCCGTACTGCCGGGTGATATGCCCGGTATCCCAACTGATCACGATGCCCGAGACGAACAACGGGCAGTTGTTGCGGTAGCAAAACCAGGAACTGGTGTCGATGAACGTTGCACCCGTCTGCTGCGCGGCGGCTTCGTCGGCACTACGTTTTTTCAGCCAGTTCTCCGAGATGGTGCTGATGCAGTTGGACGGTTCCGCCAGCCTCCCCGCGCACTCTGTAGCAGCCTTGACGAGCGGATTCGGGGTGATGATGACGACGGCCGCACCGCTGGGCGCAATACGGTCGATGATCTCGGTGCGGGCCGTGGTCCAGGCCTGCTCCGAGCCCTCGTTGTTCACCATCGCTTGAATTCCGTACTCCATATCGATCATCACCACCATGCTGGGCCGGGCCGTGTTGATCTGATCGACCATCGCGTCACGGCTCGAATTGCATCGGTCGGTGGACTCCTGATCCACCCCGATGGTCACGTCGGAGGCGATGAAGGGACAGTTGTTCAGGGCCATTCCGTGGACACGAAAACCTTTGGGTACCAATGCCCCGGCAATTGGCGGTAACCACGAGGCGGAGAATGAATCGCCGACGACGATGGCCGACTGCTGCGCATCCGCCGCTCCGAAATTGCAGGTGTCGAGAGTGAGTTCCGGTGGATCCAAGCAACCGGCTTCCGGTGCCATCTCGACGGGCTTGCCGCTCTCGACATCGTCCAACGGCGGACTCGTCGCAGGAAAGGATCCGGCCGCGAGTGACTCCCTGATCGAAGCTTGCAACGGATCCTGAGTTTGCCCGACGGACGCCGCGGCCAGAACTGGCTTGGGTCCGTCGTCGGGCACCACGACGGACGGCTGATTGAACAGTGCAACGAGAAGAAGGACCATTACGACACCCAGGGCACTGACGAATACCCTCTGACCATCGTTGCTGTCGCTCGCAGCCGGCCTGTGCCCACGCCGTCGGGATCGGGGCGCGAGAAAATTCGAGTCGAGCACGGCCTTCTCCACCAGGTGGTACGACGCGATGGAGAGGGCGATCGTGCCCACGATGACACACACGTAGTACGTGATCCCGACATTCATGACGGTGAGGAGCAGTACGACGAGCGGCCAATGCCACAGATACAGCGAATAGGAGATCGCACCGATGTAGACGATCGGCCGGAGTCGAAGCGGCCACGTCACGGTCAGCCCCGAGGAGCCGATTCCCGCTGCGATCACCAGCACGGTCGCGACCACCGGAACCGCTCCGTAGGGCGCAGGGATCGTGTACGTGACCTCGAAGGTGAACTCGGAGTAGAAGATGCCGATGAGGCCGGCGACCGCCATGACAGACCTCAGCCACACGGGCACGCGATGGAAGAGGGGAGCGGCTGCGGCCAGTAGAGCACCGGCGGCCAACTGCCAGATCCGGCTGAAGGTGGAGAAGTACGCCGCCGTTGGACTGGCCACGCTCTCGTCCATGGCCCAGAGGAACGAGAGCACAATCGCGACGACGGCGAACCCGGCGACGAAAGGCCGCAGCGGTAGGCTCTTTCGCCACCGTGTGGCAAGGAACAGCAGCCCCACCATCAGTAGCGGCCAGACCACGTAGAACTGTTCTTCGACCGCGAGAGACCAGTAATGCTGCAGCGGTGAGTGCGGCAACGCCGTCTGAAAGTAGTCCGTGCCGACCGAGATCAGATGCCAGTTCATCATGAACGCGGCCGACCACCAGGTATCGACGACGATGGACTCGAACCTGCTGGTGAGCACCAGTACATAGGACGCGGTGAGGGTGGCACCCATGACCAACAACGCCAACGGCAGGATCCGGCGGGCGCGTCGTCGGTAGAAGTCCGTGATCGACACGTGCCCGTATCGCAACCCTTCGCGCAGCAGCAGGCTGGTGATGAGGAAGCCCGAGATGACGAAGAACATGTCGACGCCGACGTATCCACCCTCGGGCCATCGGAAGACGTGGTGCGTGATGGCGAACGTCACCGCGATCATTCGTAGACCCTGAATGTCGAGCAGGAATCCGAAGTCGTTGGACTTTCCGGCTGCATCGGGAACCGTCCGGGCGGCCGACGTGGAGTCGGCTCTCCTCTCGAGCATTGTCATCTGCGATCCCCGATGTGATTGCGCGATACCGGAATGATCCGGCCAATACAGCGAATGATAACGCTGATCACGCATCTTGTTCATGACGAGGCGAGCATTCAACTCTGCAATTTTAGTGGTACCCGGGGTAATGCCTTTCGTGAACTCGGTAGAATTCGGTAATAACCATCTCGGTGAATGTTTGGTGACCGGATACCGTCGCGAAGGACCGGTTCATGCTGCGGCACAACATCGTTCGCTCTGCGTAATGTTGTGGATCGGGATGCCGATTGCTGCTCGTGCAGTTACCGTGATCCCACCGGCTTTCGACTCGAGGGAGTGCGCCATGCTGCACGCGTTGATCGACACGATCTACTGGCGGCTACGGCAACGACACATGCCCGACGACATTCCCGCCGGCACGCTGTTGGGGTTCGTCGCCGACCGCGTCGTGCAGGCGCTGCGCGGCCAAATCCTCGGGGTCCGGTATCTGAGGGGACCGGGCGTGCACTTCCGCGGACGGGGTGTGAAGGTGCGCAACGCCGCCAAACTGCATGTCGGCAACGGTGTCGTGTTCGGCGACGGGGTCGCCATCGACGCGCACTCAGCACACGGCATTACCTTGGGAGATCGAACCACGGTCGGCCGGGGATCGTCGATCAACGGGTCAGGGGTGATCTCCGAGCCCGGCGTCGGCGTAGTGATCGGAGAGGGCGTGGCGGTCGGAATGTACAACGTGATCTGGGGACAGGGCGGCATCACCATCGGGGACAACGCGATGATCGGTCCGCACGTGTCGATCTTCAGCGAGGACCACGAATTCGCCGATACCTCCGTACCGATGAACCGTCAGGGCTTCATCCGCAGCCCGACGGTGATCGGAGCGGACACCTGGATCGGGGCCGGGTCCGTCGTCACCCGGGGTGTCACCATCGGAGAAGGAGCAATAGTGGGATCCGGATCGGTGGTCACGAAAGACGTTGCGCCGTACACGATCGTCGGGGGAGTGCCGGCGCGGTTGATCAAGGCGCGCGAGCACACTGCCGGATGAGTCAACCGGACGTCTCGGTTCTGATCGTCACGTACAACAGCTCGCACGTCATCGGTGCATGCCTGTCCGCGTTGGGTTCGGCGTACGAGATCATCGTCTACGACAACGCCTCCTCCGACGAGACGGTCACGCTGATAGGGCAACGCTTTCCGAGCGTTCGAGTGATGGTCGGCGATCGGAACCTCGGCTTCGCCGCGGGCGTGAATCGAGCCGCGGCTGTGGCGACCGGTCGAAACATCATGCTGCTCAACCCCGATGCCGTCATAGCGGCCGAGGACGTGCGGATACTTGCCGAGACCGTACTGTCCACGCACGGCGGAATAGTCGCTCCATTGATTCACACCGACGACGTGCGAGTGGCCGCGGCCGGCCGGATGCCCACCGCGTGGGCCATGGCGACTCACTACTTCGGACTTTCCAGGCTCGCTCGTGGCCGACGCAGGCTGCAGGGGCACTACCTGCTGCCCTCCGACATCGGGGCCGATCCGGTTGCCGTCGACTGGGTCACCGGTGCCTGCCTGATGGTCGACGCCCAGGCGTGGCGACGAATGGGCGGGCTGAGCGAACGCTGGTTCATGTACGCCGAGGACATCGAGTTCTGTTGGCGCATGGGCCGTAGTGGAGGTGCGGTGCTGGTCGAGCCGCGTGCGCGAGCACGGCATCTGGTGGGCAGCAGCAGCAACGAGTCCGTGACCGAGACCGACTCCGCATGGGTGCTCAACCTCTACGATTTCTACCGAACCGACCTGGCCCGGTCAGGGCTGCAGCGTCTGTGGTGGGGAGTGGTGGTGGGCACCGGCCTGGCGTTCCGAGCCCTGGTGTTCCGGGCTCAGGCTCTCCGGAATCCCATCGCAGGGCATGGACGTTCGGCGCGAGAATTCATGCATCACTCCCGCGCGGTCTTCTCTTCGCTGACGGCGTCCGTCGACGGTAGATGACTGCGTAGAGCGCGATCGTAATCGACGCAGACCCGTTCCCACGTGTAGTGATCGTGAGCGCGCTGGGTAGAGATGGCACTGAACCTTTGCTGGAGTTCGCTGTCGTTGAGCAATATCTCGAGGCCGGCGGCGATGCTCTGTGGGGTCGGATCCACGAAGAGTGCCCCTTCGGCGAGCACTTCCCGGTTGTAGACGGTGTCTCGGGCCACGACCGGTGCGCCGCACGCCATTGCTTGCACCAGAGCCGGATTGGTGCCACCGACGCTGTGTCCGTGGAAGTAGGCACCGGCGTTCTCCCACAGCGAGAAGAGTTTGTCGTCGTCGCTCAGGTGTCCGTACCACCGCACGTTGGGCTTCTCCGCCGCGAGGGCGGCCACTCGATGGTCGAATTCGCCGCCGTAGCCGGACGATCCGACGATGACGACCTCCCAACGCTCACTGAGGTTCTCGACGGCATCGAGAAACGGAGTGATGGTGTTCTCGGGCACGAAGCGCGCGACCATCAGCACATACTTTCGCCGACCGAGCCCGTCGGGTGGGTCGTCTCCGGTACGAGGATCACCGCCGTACGGAATGAACACACCGGTCCGGCCCGAGAGGTCCTCCCACCGTGCACCCAGCTCGCGAGAATCGTAGATCAGCGTTGTGGCATGCTTCGCCGTCGCGCGACCACCGATGGCAAAGATCGTCTTGGCGATGCGACCCCATTTCTCGCGTTCCCACTCGATACCGTCCACATTGACCATCGTGGGAATGTTGCGCAGACGAAGAAGCGGCAGCCAGAAGCCGTTTGCAACGTTCATCACCAGTGCCACATCGATTTTCGTCACTGCCGCATGAATCGAGGAGGTGGCACCGTAGGTGAGTGTGCTCGCAGACTTGCTGTCGACGCCGGGTGTGACGACCGATCGAACCCTCGAATCCCTATCCGCCGGATTGGAACTCAATGCAGCGTGTCGGCCGTAGACCACCACGTCCCACCCCTGATCTGCCAGGTAAGGAGCGAGGTGCCGAACCAAGGTCTCGAAGCCGCCGTAGAAACTCGGGTATCCCCGTGTGCCAATGATTGCGACCGTACGAGTCATGAATGGCCCCCACCGGTAATCGATGCCCTGTGCGCTCGTCGACCTCCGTACACGATCGACGAATACGCTGTTGAACGCGATGCTATACAACTGATGCGATCGAGGCGCGATAACTGATCGAAGTGAATAGTTGGGAGCACGAACGTATTTGGGAAATAGTCTCGACTACGGGGAATCTCGACACTATTGAGGATCGAGTCCGAAATGGCCGTGGTGACTCCGGGGTATTCCCCGAATATGCGGCGGTAGCGAATGAGCCGGTTGGTTCCGTTCGACAGTAAGTTCCGCAAAGTACCGATCGGCGGAATTCATGAACGGTGAAAAGGGGGTGCGGGGGTGCGAGGCTTCCGCGAAGATCGTCGCGGCGGGATGGGTCCAGATGTCCGTCTCCACATCGCGTGCAATGGGCGGGCAGTCCCGCGGAGTCGGTCGAGGTGTCGACGCAGGGCTGTAGGCCAATGAGTGTCGAGGATCACTTCGGCTGTCGCGTGTGGTGCGCCCCTGCCTATCGTCCCTGTACGCGGGTGTGACGGCAATTAACCGACAAAGTCGATCAGCGTAGTTCGAGTGCCGGAATCAGGCTCGGATTACTCGGTGACACCTCACAACCGGGTATTGGCTTGGTAACACTCGTATATCGAACGAATGAATTAACTCGCTTTGCGCCCGAGCTCATCCGGTGCACAGAAAGCAACCAGCTATGTAACGATTGAGCCTCGCAGTGGCACGTTGCGAGTTGTACCAAACGGACGAGGGGCGCGAAACATGGAGATACAGGATTACCTGAAAATCCTGAAGGCACGATGGATCATCATTGCCGTCACCGTGGTCGTAGCCATCCTCGGGGCCCTGGGCGCGTCCCTGCTGACGACGCCGCTCTACGAGTCGAGCGCCAGAATGTTCGTCTCCACCTCGGGTGGAACGTCGGTCAGCGAGACCTACCAGGGCAACCTGTTCTCCCAGCAGCGTGTGGCGTCGTATTCGGAGTTGGTCACCAGCGAAGCGTTGGCCGCTCGAGTTCTCGATGTACTTCCGCTCGGCCTGACCCCTTCGCAGTTGGCCGCGAAGGTGCAGGCATCCTCGACTCCCGACACCGTGCTGTTCGACATCACCGTCACCGATGCATCGCCGGCGCGGGCTCGCGACATCGCCAACGCGATGGCAACCGAGCTGACGAACCAGGTGCGGGAGCTCGAGACACCCGAGGACGGCGGTACCCCGTCGGCCGGAGTCAAGACTTTCCAGCAAGCCGACGAATCCGCAGCACCGGTGAGCCCGAACACCAAGCGCAACCTCGCCCTCGGTGCAGCCGTAGGACTGCTGCTCGGTATTGCGTTGGCTGTACTGCGTGACCGTCTGGACAACACGATCAAGGACCGCCGCGAGATCGAGTCGATTTCGGGCAAGGCCCTCGTCGGCACCATCCCGTTCGACAAGGCGCGCACGACGCAGCCGGCCGTCGATTTCCAGGACGTCGCCCAGTCCGCCAGTGCCGAGGCCTTCCGTGAACTACGCACCAATCTGCAGTTCCTCGAAGTCGACCACCCTCCGCGCGTCATCGTCGTCACCAGCGCCATCCCGAGCGAGGGCAAGACGACCACTGCGCTGAATCTGGCGATCTCACTCGCCGAAGCCGGCCACCACGTCGTTCTCGTCGAAGGCGATCTGCGTCGCCCGCGCATCTCGAAATACATGGGCCTCATCGGTTCGGTCGGCGTGAGTACCGTCCTTGCTGGGCAGGCGAAAGTGGACGAGGTGCTGCAGCCGACCAAGTACGAGGGCCTGCAAGCCATGGCGTCGGGTCCGATACCGCCCAACCCGTCCGAGCTGCTGGGATCGGAAGCGTCTCGCGCCATGCTGGTGGAACTGCGTTCCAAGTTCGACTACGTCATCGTCGACGGCGCACCCCTGTTGCCGGTCACCGACTCGGCGGTCCTGACCACCCATTCTGACGGTGCCCTCCTGGTCACCCGCTACGGGCATACCAAGAGCAACGAATTGTCCAGGGCCATCAACAATCTCGACACCATCGGCGCCCACGTCCTCGGTGTCGTGTTGGCCTTGACGCCCTCGAAGAAGGGCGACATGTACAGCTACTCGTACAACTACACCGCCGACACCAACCTGCCCCGCCAGGTGACCCCGCCGGCCCCCGCGTCTGCCCCGCAGGCACCCGTCGCCCCGCCGACGCATGTGCCCCCGCCCGCTCCCGCGGCCGTGCACCCTCCGGCCCCGCGACCGCCCGGCCAGTCTGCTTCGGCGTCGCCTGCCGCCGGTCCGCGGACAGCAGAGACAGTGAAGGATCCCCAGCCCTACAGTCGAACCCGTCGCTCGGAGACTCCGTCCAAGAATGGTTCGGAGAAACCGACACTACGAAAGTAGAGAGCGGGCGGTCGGAGTCGCTGCACCACGACCGGTTGCGACTAGTCGCGCGTCCAGCAGCAGGCGGCGCAGGTGCATTCTCGGATGAGGGCGCAAATGGCGTGGATCATGAACCGCATTCGGACCTGAGCCGTGCTCGGATCGGCGCGAAATCGGACGCCACTCACCCCGCCCAAGTCAACACACTTGGGCGGGGCGGCGGTAGGCGCAGAGGAGATGTCGAGCACCGGTCGACCACGTCACGGAACGGGGTCGACAACGCTCCGAGTCATTTCACGGGACGATCAGCACTGCGGAACGTCGACCGTCACAGTCGGTTGATCCACCAAAGGCTGCACTGGAACGGTCGGCTCGCCCGGTGCAGAGGGCTCCTCGAGCTCCCACGACACCGTCTGAGACTCACCCGGCGGGATGGTGAGGTACGCAGCCTGCACCGGCCGGCCCAACTCGGTGCCGGCCTGGATGGAGAATCCCGTGATCCCGTTGACCTTCATGGACGTGATCTTCGCGCCCTGAGTGCCGTACAGGTAGACGATCGATTCGTTGGTTCCGTACTCCACAGTCGGCTGAAATGTGCTCGCCACGTAGGTCGTCAGGCCCGCGGGATCCGCGTTGTTGGTCAGCGTTGCCGTCACCGTCGATTTGCGGGTACCTGCCGTGCACGATTCCGCCGAATACGTGATGTCGCGGGTGAGGTAGTAATCGAGCTTGTTACCGCCGGCGTTGTTGACCACCACGTCGGCGTACGGGGCAGGGCTGTCGGGCAACACGTGACCCACCTTGGTGCCGGCCAGAATTGCCTGCTCGGCCGGATCTGCGCTCCATACCGCGATGCGGCCCTCGCTGCCGGCGCGGCCCACCGCATCGAGCAGAGACCTGGTGGGTGCAGCGCCCGTGGTCATCTTCTGCACCACTGCCGCGGCGATCTCCTGCAGATATGCCTTACGGGCCAACTGATCGTCACCGAACCTGGAATACGCAGTGCTGAGGGTGATCTCGACGACGTTCTCCGCGGTGATCTGCTCACCGTCGGCCAACGTGACCGGGCCCGTGGCACCGAGGATGTAGCTCAACGCAATCGGGTCGGTAGCAATGGTGCCGTTGAGCACCTCACCCGTCTGCTCCGTCCACATCGACGACCAGATCTGGCCGGCATACGGAAAGTGCGGGCTCGCATTCGAGTTCCGGAAGTCGGTGGTGGTGTTTCGCGGAGCCCATAGCGCGGTGTACTCGGGCCCCAGATCGATGGGCTGTTCCGCGAATTCGAGTTCGTTGTTGGCACCGAGAGTGTCGACGCGCGCCGTGCCGTTCTCGGCCCGAATGATGCCGTAGCCACCGAGCAACCCGCCGGTGCCCCGAGCCTCCGCGTTGGTCTGGAACGCGAGAAAGTAACTGCGCGGGCCGTTGTCGCCGAGCATCGACGGCAACAGTTCGCTGGCGATCCGGGTGTTGGTGAGCAGATTCGCGAGTTCGTGAGTCTGATCGATCAACGACGTGCGAGCCTCGTCCACCACGCCGAGGAAGGCGGGCTCGTCCACCTGCTGCGCACGCTGACTGAGCTCGTCGGCTGCGGCGGAGGTCTGCTCCAGTACTGGCTGCGCGTCCCGCAGTGCTGCGGTATCAACCTTGCCGCCGCCTTCGACGAGGCTGCTCGGATTCAAGCTCGCACCCGCTGCCGACGCGGGGGTAAGCACGTCCACGGCCAATCCCTGCACCACATCGCTGATCTGCGCTACCGATTTCAACGGACTACCGAGATAAGGAACGGCTTTGGCGATGGAAAACGGGATGGACGTCGTCGCCGATTTCGCATCGTTCGCCGACTCGGAGGCGCGCGCCGCTGCCGCCTCGGCACCGGCTGCGTCGCCGTCGAGCAACGCATCCTTGGCCTGTGTGGCCGAGTCGCGAGTGGCGGTCAAACTCGACTGCGCGGAATAGGCTTCGTAACCAAGCCACACCGCAAAAGCTATGACAATGACCAGAAATACCCCCACCGTGATGAGAATCGGCCGCTTTCTGCCCGATTTCCGACCCCGGGTATCGGTGGAACTGGTTGCCATCGTCGGTGGCCTCTCGGTAATAAGGAAGGAGTTCGAGTGCATATCCTAAGGGGGCGCAGCGGATCCGGGGTACCGGTCGTTCGATTGCACGATTGAACGAAGACTGTTGTTCGTAGGCACCATGCAATGTCGCTCCGGGTAGAGCATTCACATCGTGTCGACTACTTTGTAAGGGGCGATGTAGTTCACCGTTGCTGGGCGGCAAGCCAGCCGAATCGATGCCGTCGGGGCATATGCGTTGAGGAGGTCGGTGAGTGTCGCCAGAGGTGGGTGAGCCGTTCGAGGATGGCCGCTTCCCCCTATCTGCTGCGCAAATGAATATCTACCTCGCTCAGCAGCTGGCACCGGATGTGCCGTTCACCATTGCTCAGTACGTCGAGATCCGCGGCGATATCGACCCGTCCGTGTTGATTCGCGCGACGGACATCGCCTGCAGACGGCTCGAATCGCCAGCTGTGCGGATCGGAGTGGACGACGGTCACCCGTACCAGTGGTCGGACCTCCGAGTGCCGTACGCCATGATCTACCGCGACTTCACCGACCGCGACCGTCCCATCGAGGATGCCCAGCGCTACATGGACGAGCAGTACCGGCAACCGGTGGATCTGGTTCGCGACCAACTGATCGCCTCCGAGATCATCCAGGTGGGCCCGTGCCACTACTACTGGTACAGCCGGGCTCACCACATCGTGATGGACGGCCTCGGCGCAATCTCGGTGCAGGAGCGCACCGCTGCGGTGTACACCGCATTGACCTCGGGCACCGAGATCCCGAAGACCCGCGCCATCGGAGTGCGGGAGATCTACGACTACGAGGCCGCGTACCCCAACTCCTCCCGCTACGAGACCGACCGCCAGTACTGGCTCGGTCGACTCGGCGGCCACCTCGAAGCCCCCAGGCTGGCCGGTAGCCCGAGAGAACCGGCCGCTCCCAGCGGAGTGACGGTGAGTGTCGGTGCCGTCTTGGGCGCAGACCTCACCGAAGCCGTTGCCGCAGTGGCACATCGGTACAACTCCTCCGACGTCCCCGTTGTGCTCGCCACGTTCGCCCTCTATCTCGCGCGCATGACCGACACCGAAGACGTCATGCTCAGCTTGCCGGTATCGGGCCGAGCGACCACCAAACTGCGGGAATCGTCCGGCATGATGTCCAATGTCGTGCCGCTGCGCATCGGCGTCGAACCAGGGGTCACCGTCGAGGAACTCCTTCGACGGATTCAGGTGGAACTCACCGGCGCACTTCGCCATCAGCGGTTCCGCGTCGAGGATATGCAGCGGGCGACCGGCGACGGTACCGGCAGTGCCGCCGCAGGACGCGGGGTATTCGGCCCCACCGTCAACATCATGATGTACAACAGCACAATTCGGCTCGGCGACGTCATCGGCGAATACCGCGTGCTCTCCAGCGGCCCCATCGACGACATGATGGTCAACGTCTACCCCGGGGTCGCCGGCACGAGTACCCGCGTCGACTTCCTCGGTAACCCGGCGCTCTACACCACCGATGAGCTCGCAGCTCACCATCGACGCTTCCTGGCGCTCCTCGGCGAGGTGGTTCATGCACCCGAGGGACTCGCCGTGTCCGAGCTCGAGGTGATCGACGCCGAGGAGAAGGCAGCGCTGCTGAGCGTTGGTGCACCGTCCACCGTGACGCCCGCACGGCTGTCCTCGCTGCTGGCAAGCGGCACCGTGGTGCGTGCCACCGGAGTCGATCAGTCCAGCGACGACTTCACCAGGGTCGCGGAACATATTGCTGCGCAACTTGTCTCGATAGGCGCGGCACCCGAGAAGCGCATTGCCGTCGCAATCGAACGCTCCTACGAATCGGTGCTGGCGTCGTGGGCAGTCTCGATCTCGGGTGCATCGTTCGTTCCACTGGACCCGAGCGAGCCCGCCGAGCGGTTGGCTGGAGTACTCGCCGATGCGCACGTCGAATTCGGCATCACGACTCGTGCTGGTGTGCAACACCTTCCGGGCACGATCCAATGGTTCGACATCGAGGACCTACTCGACGCGGACGCGAGGCCGCTCACGCCGCCGACACTGCACGTCGACAACGAGGCCTACGTCATCCACACCTCGGGGTCGACGGGAAAACCCAAGGCCGTCAGCGTCACTCACCGCGGACTCGCGCAACTCGCGGCCAATGTCGTCGACCAGTATGCCGTTACTCCCGACTCGCGCGTGCTGCACGCGGCCTCGCCGGTCTTCGACGCGTCCATTCAGGAAATCCTTGCCGCGTTCGCTGCGGGTGCCACACTCGTGATTGCCCCGGCCGACGTCTACGCCGGTCCCGCCCTCGCCAACGTATTGGACCGCGAGAAGATCACGCATCTGATCACCTCGCCGACGGTGCTGGCCACTCTCGATGCCGACGACCTCAGCTCCATCGACGTCTTCGACGTCGGGGGAGAGGAGTGCCCTCCTGCGTTGCGGGACAGGTTCGTCGCTGCCGACCGAACGATGCGCAACGCGTACGGGCCGACCGAGGCGACGGTGTTGGCCACGTTGTCCGACCCGATGCAGGCCGCCGAACGGGTGACGATCGGCGCGCCGCTGCCGGGTGTCCGCGGACTGGTGCTCGACGCGCACCTGCGGCCCACGCCATGTGGAGGCGTCGGCGAGCTCTATCTCGGTGGGGACGGACTTGCCCGCGGGTACAGCGGTCAGCCGGGTGTGACAGCGACGCGGTTCGTTGCAGACCCCGGGACAGCCGGAGCTCGGTTGTATCGCACGGGAGACATCGTCCGCCGGTCGTTCGACGGTTCCACGATGGAGTACCTTGGCCGCAGTGATCAGCAGATCCAGCTGCACGGGCGTCGACTCGAACTCGGCGAGGTGGAAGCCGCGGCAACGACGTGTGCTGGAGTGACTGCTGCCGTCGCCGTCGTTCGCGACAACAGACTCGTTCTGTACGTCACCGGAGTCTCGGCGGAGCTCGACGGTCATCTCCGGAACCGCCTGCCCGCGTGGATGGTCCCCAGCACCGTCGTTGTTCTGGACGTACTACCCATGACGGCGAGCGGCAAGGTCGACCGTCGTGCGTTGCCGGCCCCCACCACATTCGTAGATACCGAATACGTTGCGCCGCAAACCGATACGGAACGTGCCGTGGCGAAAGCGTTCGCCGACGTCCTCGGTGTCGAGGAGGTGGGGCGCGAGCACTCGTTCTTCGAGCTCGGCGGCGACTCGCTCAGCGCCACCAGGGTTCTCGCACGCCTCGGTTCCGCAATCTCGTTGACCGTATTGTTCGCCGACCCCACAGTCCGCGCAGTCGCGGCTGCCATTGACGCGTCCGCGACGCGCGAGGTGTCGCTCGAGCTACTCGATACCGTTCTGCCGGGACGTATCCCGCTGTCGTATGCGCAGCAGCGGTTGTGGTTCCTCAACCAGTTCGATCCCGCATCGCCCGCGTACAACATGCCCGTGGCGGTCCGAGCCCGAGCCGGTGACGACGCCCCGATGGTTCTGACGGCTCTCCGCGACGTCATCGAGCGACACGAAGCCCTGCGCACGTACTACCCGTCCGATGGCGACGGTCCGCGGCAAGTGGTGCGACCCACTGATACCGTCCTGGTCAAGGTGCCCGAGCGCACTGTCTCCGAGCGGGATCTCGACCCTGCTGTCGCGGCGGCCGCGGCCGAGGGGTTCGATGTGTCGGCCGAAGTACCCATCCGCGCAACGCTTCTGCGCCTGCAGGAATCCGGCGACACCGTCGTCGTGGTGGTGGTGCACCACATCTCGATGGACGGGTGGTCGGTCGACCCACTCGTACGCGACTTCGCATTCGCCCACGCCTCTCGCGCCGCAGGTCACGCGCCCACATGGCCACGCCTGCGCGCGCAGTACGGCCAATACGCGGTGTGGAACCGGGCAACGGTGGATTCGGTTGCCGACGAACAGCTTTCATTTTGGGAGTCAGTTCTGGGTGATATGGACACCGCACCGGCGGAGTTGCCGGCGGACTTCCCTAGGCCCGCGGTGCAATCGATGTGCACGGGCGCAGTTCCGTTCGAGATCGGGTCGCAGCTGCACTCGGGGATTCGTGAGCTGGCCCGATCGACCAACTCGACCACGTTCATGGTCGTCCACGCCGCCGTGGCCGCAGCCCTGAGTCGATTCGGTACCTCGAACCGCGTGGTCGTCGGGTCTCCGACTGCGGGGCGAGGTCACGAAGCACTCGACGAGATGGTGGGCATGTTCGTCGGAACCCTGCCCCTAGCAGTCACCGTGGACCCGTCGGGGAGTTTCGCGTCCTTGCTCGATGCAGTGCGCACCGCAGACCTCGATGCCTTCTCGCATTCCGACGTCCCGTTCGAGCGCATCGTCGACGCCTTGGCGACCGATCGATCCCTCGACCGGCATCCGCTGTTCCAGGTGATGCTGGCATTCGACAATGCGCCGCACCGATCGGTCGAGGACCTGCCCGTCTCGGTGCTGGAGATACCCACCCGCACCTCGGAGTTCGACATCACTCTCGTGCTGTCGGAAGCCACTGCAGAGCAGGGTGATTCGACGGTCCTCACCGGCCAGATCGAGTACGCACTGGACCTGTATCACCCGGCCACCGTCGAACAGTTCGCGTCGGTGATTCTGGCCATCCTCAACGCGGCGGTCGTGAACCCCACAGTTGTCGTCGGCGACCTCGCCCTTGTCGACACGCCGGCATTGCCATCGTCGATGCCCGGCGGAACGCTACTCGACGTGTTGAACGGTGGCGCAGCCAGTTCCGATGATGCGGTCGCTATTGACGGCCTGGATTCGGTGACGTACACCGAGCTCGATCGTCGCTCGAACAGGATCGCGCGGCTGCTCATCGCACATGGCGTCGGACCGGAAACACTTGTCGCTCTGTCCCTCGAACGCTCGGCCGAGTACATCGTTGCGCTGTGGGCCGTAATGAAGGCAGGTGGCGCGTTCGTGCCCGTGGACCCGCGCTACCCGGCTGTTCGCCGGGAACAGATGCTGGGGCACATCGAGATCGGTTTCGGCGGACTCGAGCCGACCGTGCACTGGCTCGACGAGACTCAGGCCCAGCACTTCAGCGACCTGGCCCTGACCGATGCGGATCGCCTGGCAGCGCTGAAACCTGCGCACCCCGCCTACGTGATCCACACGTCGGGTTCGACGGGAACACCCAAGCCGGTGGTGGTGACGCATCAGGGTGTGCACGGGCTCGCGCAGCAGGTCATTCCCCGCTACGGAGTGACGTCGAGTTCACGAGTGCTGCATGGATACTCGGTCAATTTCGACGCCGCTGTACTCGAGCTCGTCCTTGCTTTCGGGGCTGGGGCGACCATGGTGATCGCGCCGCCCGATCTACTCGGCGGGGACGAGATGTCGGCCTTCCTCACTGCGTATCGCGTCACCCACTACCTGTCCACACCTGCGGTGCTCGCCACCGTGCCGCCGACCCCTGGGATCGAGACCGTCGCCGTCGGCGGTGACGTGCTGGGCACCGATGTCGCGGACGACTGGTCGGCAGGGCGGTCGATGCTGAACGCCTACGGTCCCAGTGAGGCGACGGTGGTGGCCACGCTGGCCGAGTCGCTTCGTGCCGGTGAGCCGGTCACCATCGGTCGGCCGTTGGCGCATGTGGGAGCGCTCGTGCTCGACGACCGGTTGCACTCGATGCCACTCGGGGGCATCGGGGAGCTGTACCTTGCAGGCTCGGGCGTTGCCCGCGGCTATCGCGCGGACCCGGCGTCGACCGCCGCGCGCTTCGTCGCGGCACCCGGCGGCACACGGATGTATCGCACCGGCGACCTCGTCCGGCAGCAACTGTCGGGCATGCTCGACTACCGCGGGCGCCGGGACCACCAGGTCCAGATCAACGGTGTGCGCATCGAACTGGGAGAGATAGAAAGTGCACTGACGGCGCACCCCGACGTCAGTGCTGCAGTGGCAACAGTGCGCGAGAACAGAATTCACGCATGGGTTGTCGGCCTCGACGGGCAGGACGCTGCCCAGTGGCTACTGGACAGGCTGCCGTTGTCGATGCAGCCGGCCGTCCTCACCCAGATCGACGGTATTCCGCTGACCGGCAACGGCAAAGTGGATCTCGCCGCCCTGTACTCGAATACGCTTCTCGGCGGCGATCCGGCGGCGGTGCGCACCTTGGCGCAGGAGGTGGTTCTCGGAATCTTTGCCGACCTGCTGGGAATCGCGGATCCTGCCGTCGACGACAATTTCTTCGTCCTCGGCGGGGACTCTCTCGTTGCGACGCGTGCTGCAACTCGCATCAGTGCGGCGCTCGGTACCCATGTTCCGGTGCGGACCATCTTCGAATCGCCCACCGCGGAACAGCTCGCGTCCGCGATCGAGTTGCTGTCCGAGAACTACATTCCACTACCGGCTCTGGTCCACGATCCCGACGCGCGGTCCTGCCCTGGCCTTGCCCCGGCCGAGCGCCGAATCTGGCTGCAGAATCGATACGACCCGGCATCGGCCGCGTACAACATCGCCTTCGAGGTGCCGCTTCCCGCAGACCTCGATCTCGATGTTCTGCGGGCTGCGATAGCGGATGTGCTGGAACGGCATACACCGCTGCGCACGATGTACCCGTCGGCGGCGGATGGTCCCGTCACCGTTGTTCTCGACCCGCAGATCGTGCTGTCGACGTTGGACGATGCTCATGCAGGGCAGGATGCTCTGGCCCTGCACGGCTTCGACCTGACCCTCGAAGCACCGCTACGCCTCGGCCTGCTGGATCGAGGCGGCGAGCGCGTGCTCTCTGTCGTTGCGCACCACATCGCGATCGATGGCCTCTCGCTTCGTCCACTGGCCCGAGACGTCGAGATCGCTCTGCTGGCCCGACTGTCGGGATCTGCATCGGAATTCGACCCTCTCGTCGTCGACTACTCGGACTACCGGGTGTGGCAGCGGGATGTGCTCGACGCCGTGGCGTCGGAGCAGCTCGAGTTCTGGCGACGCACCCTGTCCGGCGTGCCGGAGTTCCTCGACCTGCCGACCGGAACCCCTGATCCCACGGCCGAAGCGACTGCCGTGGAGTTCTCCGTCGGCCCGGAAACCCTCGCACGGCTGCGGTCGCTCGCGCATCGCGTGGGCGCGACGGTGTTCGTCGTGGTCCACGCGGCGTTGGCCGCCGTGCTGGCCGAAGCCAGTGGCACCCAGGACATCGCCATCGGGACCCCGGTGGCGGGCCGATCCGACGCAGCGCTCGACCACCTCGTCGGCATGTTCGTCGGTACCGTCGTCCTCAGGACGGAAGTCGATCCGTCGACGACGTTCGAGGACTTCGTCACCGCGGTCCGCGACCGGGATCTCGATGCCTTCGCGAACTCGGACGTCCCGTTCGAGTGGGTGGTGGACGCCGTGCAACCCACTCGCGCCGTCGATACCCATCCGCTGTTCCAGGTGCTCCTGGCCTTCGGTGATACTGCAACTCCGACGATAGAACTGGGGTCGTCGGCGATCACCCCGCGGCGCCTGGACATCACGGCCACGCAGTTCGACCTCGAGTTTCTGGTCGACGAGTCCGCGGCCGGACTTATCGGCCATCTCGGATACTCATCCGCGCGGTTCTCGCGGTCGGTGATTCTCGGCCTCGCCGAGCGCCTGACCGAGGTGTTGACCATGGTCGGGGCGCAGCCGAACATTCGGCTCGGCAGCGCAGAGTTCGGGCACGCCCCGTCGGCCGTTACCTCTCACCGCGACAGCGCACCCGAGCGATACACGCTGGCGGCAGTGTTCGAGCAGGCAGTGACGACCTGGCCGGACAATGTCGCTGTGATCGACGGCTCGCGATCGTTGACCTACCGCGAGATGGATCGACAGTCGAATGCGCTGGCAGAGAAGCTGATACGTGCAGGTGCTCGGCCAGGCGCTCTGGTGGCGATCGCCTACCCTCGCTCCGTCGACTACCTCATCGCGATCTGGGCCGTGGCCAAGACCGGTGCAGGTTTCCTGTCCATCGACCCGTCTCAACCCGTGGCTCGGGTGCAGGAGATCCTCGATCGCGCAGCCCCGGTCACGGGAATCTCGGCTGCCGACTTCCATTCGGTCGGTGGCGATTGGATGAGCGTCACCGGTGACGAGCTCGACCGCCTCGACGTTCGTGCAGCACCGCTGGACAGCGTGGCCTACGTCGTCTACACCTCGGGTTCGACCGGGGTGCCCAAGGGCGTGCGGGTAACGCACCGCGGCATCGCGAATTTGGTGCAGAGCCAACGAGATCTCTTCGGAGTGGAGCCGGGATCGCGGGTGCTTCAGTTCGCGTCGCCGAGTTTCGATGCGTCGATCTTCGAGACACTGATGGCCGTCGGTTCGGGAGCCGCCGTGGTGATCGTTCCGCCCGAGGTGCACGGAGGGCGCGAACTCGAAGCGCTCATCGAGCAACACCAGGTGACCCATGCGTGCCTCACGCCGACCGTCTTACAGGTGACCGACGCGGAGGCCGTGCCCTCGCTTCGAGTGGTCGTCATGGCAGGAGAGGCCGCCAATTCTGCACTGCTGCAACGATGGTCACGTCGACGTTCTGTGTTCAACGCCTACGGCCCCACCGAGGGGACCGTCATGAGCACCTGCACCACGAACCAGCGAGAGTGGGGCCCGGCGGTGCCGGTGACCATCGGCGGACCGATCCGCGGCTTCGACGCAGTGGTCCTCGATGCCCGTCTACGCCCGGTAGGAAACAACGTCGTCGGAGAGCTCTACCTGAGCGGGGCCGGTCTTGCCGAAGGATATCTGGGGCAGAGCGGAACGACGGCGAGCAGCTTCGTTGCCAATCCGTTCGGTGACGGTCGTCTCTACCGAACAGGCGACCTCGTGCGCTGGGTTGTTCAGAGCAGCGTGGTTCGGGGCAGCGATCGAGAACTCGAATATCTGGGCCGAGTGGACTCGCAGGTGAAGGTTCGCGGCCATCGCGTCGAGCTGTCCGAGGTGGAAGCGGCGCTGCTGCGTCACCGAGATGTGCGCCAGGTCAGCGTGATCGGTCGTGCGCAGTCGCTCGCTGCCTACGTGGTGGGCGGCGTCGAACCGCGGGAGGCTCGCGATTTCCTGGCCAGGAGACTCCCGGCGTACATGGTGCCCGGTACCGTGACCGTCGTCGACGCATTGCCGATGACGTTGTCCGGCAAAGTCGATGTGAGCGCGCTGCCCGAGCCCTCGGTCATGTCGACCGAACGGCGAGCCCCGGTCTCCGCGAACGAAGTGTTGGTGCACGCCGTGTTCTCCGACGTCCTGCAGGTGGCAGGCGAGGACATCGGTGTGGACGACAACTTCTTCGATCTCGGCGGGCACTCCCTCTCCGCGGTGCAGGTGATGGATGCACTGGGGGACCGGCTCGACCGTCCGCTTCCCATCAGCCTGCTGCTGGTACATCCGACGATCTCGGCCCTGGCAACGCAACTCGACGCGGGCGAGAATGGTGTCGACAGTGCCTTCGAGGTGGTGCTTCCGCTGCGAACCGAGGGCGTCGGCGCGCCGCTGTTCTGTGTGCACCCGGCCATCGGGATCGCGTGGAGCTACTTCTCGCTGCTCGGGGAGACCGAACGTCCGCTGTACGGCCTCCAGGTGCCCGGTATCGCCGACGGTGAAGCCGCACCGACCTCGATCGAGGAATTCGCCGAGAGGTATGTGCGCGAGATCCGAGGCGTTCGGCCGCACGGCCCCTACCACCTGCTCGGATGGTCGCTCGGCGGCGTGATCGCGCATGCTGTTGCCACGCAACTGCAGTCGGAAGGTGAGGACGTCGCCCTGCTGGCGCTCGTCGACGCACAGCTCTCGGCACCGGAGGGCGCCGCAGAGTTCGGCATCGACGATCTTGCTCGGCAGCTCGGGGTCGAGGGTGACTCGTTCGAGACTATCGTGGATCGATTGCACGACAGCAGAAGCGAGCTGGCGTTTCTGACCGTGGATCATCTGCGGCGAATGTATCGTCCCGTCGCGACGGCTCCCACCTGGGTGGCGTCGTACACGCTGGCTGTGTTCGCGGGGCCGGTGCACTACTTCGCCGCTCGCGGCTCGCACGGCGCGGAGCACTGGACGGAGTTCGTGGGCGGGCGGATGTCGGTTCACCGGGTCGATGTGGAACACGAAGACATGCTGGGCGAGCTCGGTGCCCGTGCACTAGGCCGAGTGATCGGCACCGATGCTGTGGGGAAAGGTGTGGCGTGATGAGCGAGCAATTGGAGCCGTACGTCGATGACGTGCGTGCACACTACGACCTGTCGGACGAGTTCTTCGCTCTGTTTCTCGACCCGAGTATGACGTACAGCTGCGCCTACTTCGAGCGTGAGGACATGACGCTGGAGGAGGCGCAGACGGCCAAGATCGACCTTGCCCTCGGCAAGCTGGACCTGAAGCCGGGCATGACGCTGCTCGACATCGGCTGCGGTTGGGGAGCTCTCGCCAAACGAGCGGTCGAGAAGTACGACGTCAACGTCATCGGTCTGACGTTGAGCCGAAATCAGTACGAGCACGGCCGCGCTGTCGTTGCCGACCTGTCGAGTGACCGCACCGTCGACATCCGGTTGCAGGGGTGGGAGGAATTCGACGAGCCCGTCGACCGGATCGTCAGTATCGGCGCGTTCGAGCATTTCAGACGTAACCGATACTCGGCATTCTTTGCGAAGTGTCGCTCGGTACTGCCCGCCGACGGACGAATGTTGTTGCACACCATCGTCATCACGCCACCCGATCCGGCCTCAGGTGCGGGCGGTCTCACGCGCGAGGATGCGCACTTCTCACGCTTCATCCTGCGCGACATCTTTCCCGGCGGACAGTTGACGCTCGTCAAGGTGGTCAAGTCCAAGGCGGCCGACGCCGGGTTCGAGTTGCTGCGGGAACACGCTCTGGGGCCGCACTATGCACGGACGCTCGACACCTGGGCCGACAAGCTGATCGCGTCCAAGGACGAGGCCGTTGCCTTGTCTTCCGAGGCGACCTACGACAAGTACGTGCAATACCTCACCGGCTCGTCGGCACGTTTCAAGAATTCACGCATCAACGTCGTGCAATTCACGCTGGCAGCTGCAGACATACCTGTGACGTGACAAGGATGCCCACTATGAAGAAAGCCCGACTCGGTTGTGTCAGTGGACTGTTTGCTGCCGCCGTCCTGGCCGTCAGCGCGATGGCTCCCGGAACCGCTGCTGCAGCGCCCCTTCCGGTCGTCGGACCCGGCAGTGGTTTCGTCACCACCGGAGGTATCGACGACCTCACCGCCTGCTCCATCGCGGCAGTCGGATACGACGACGCCGGCCGACTCGTCGCGCTCACCGCAGGCCACTGCATTCTGCGTACGGGCCTGCCCGTCACCCTCGTCGGATCGCCTGCGGCCCCAGTCGGCACTACGGCCGTCGGGCATTGGGGACCCGATTACGGCGTCATCGTCCTCGATCCCACCAGAGTCACACCGGTGTCGAGTCTGGGCGGAATCACCGTGACGGACATCGGCATCGGGTCGGTGGGTCAGCCGGTCTGCAAGACCGGGCTCGGCAGCGGACTGACGTGCGGCACGATCGTCGAGGACCGAGGCGGCGACCTGATGTCCGATGCCGTCACCGTCTGGGCCGACTCAGGGGCACCGCTGGTGGCCGGCACCACGCTCGTCGGAATCGCCAGCCATGCATCGGGCGCTCCGCTGCTCAGTCCCACCGCGTACGCATCCGCACCGGAGTCGGTGCGCTTGCTGAGCGCATCGGGGGCTCCGGGTGCGGGCTTCCGGCCGGTGGGAAGCTGATAGCGAGAGCTTCCGAGGAAGGCGCGGTAGATCGGAACTACACTCGATCCATACCCGCCTTGTGGGTCGGATCGATCAGGAACAGGCTGCTGCCGTCCAATCCGTCTCTGCGGTGGATGTTTCCGCGCAATCCGGCTTCGACCAGTCGTACTGCTATTTCGTAGATTTCCTCGAGGCGGTCGTCGGTGAGGTCGGGACGAATCGCGAGATGGATTTCGTCACCGATGTGGCGCAGTACCGCCTGAAAGTTCGGGCTCACCGCGCTGTAGAGCTCCTCGCATTGGACCACCAGCGCGTCGGACATCACGAAGTCGTCCTCGGCCCCGAGCAAGGGCATCACACCGAAATCCTCGAGCAGATTGATCAGTTGCACGGCGCTACGGCCGGCAGCCGTCGATCGATCCGCCAGCACACCGGATTCCACTTCTTTCGTCGTGAAGATCAGTGTCGCTTCGGCGCTGGGATCGAGCAGACCCAGATCGGCGCGCATCGCCTTCAGCAGCAGCGAGTGCATTCTGGTGATGTACGCGTGCTCGCTCTGCAGACGTTCGTGTGCCGGAGCGGGGATTCCGGTTTCGGGAGCCAGCGGTGCGAACACCCGACGATCGATGCCCGTCGACAACTCCAGCGCCAACGGATGGACGCGCCTGCGCGCGACCACCAGTGCGGCGGTGAGCGCCAGATTCAGCTGGTCGTAGGCCTTGTTCAATGCCCGCGTCGCAGCTTTGAGGTCACCGACCGGCGTCGAGACCACCGCTGCCGAAATCTCCTCGGCCACAACCCGATCGACGTTGGACAGCGCGAAGAGTAGCTCCTGGTATCGCGCAGTTACCTGGTCGCGATTCCACGAGTCGTTGTCGCTGGACTGACGCACCTGACGATCGACGGAAGTGTGCAACGCCGCCAACTCCCGCGACATCACATCCTCGTTCGCGCCGACCCGGCGAACACTCATCGCCGCCCACGCAGCACCGAGCGCAGCGATGACGACGACGATCAAGGTCCACACCGCAATCGTGGTCACACCGGACTCGGTAGCAGCAAAGACGCTGGTAGTCATGGGCTTCATCATGCACGAATGTGTTACATATCGTTCTTCTTTCGCCGCTCTAACCGCCAGGTATGTGTGCGTACGGTTATCGGCTTTCGGATTCAGCCGTGCGTGCCGTGGGCTGCACCGATCTCTGTCGCCATCCCCAGATCGTCGTTTTCCACAGTGCTTCGACGACGACGGCGCGGCTCATCTTGCTGGTGCCGGATTCTCGTTCGCGGAAAGTGATGGGAACTTCGCTGATCTTCTTTCCGGTATCGGCCACCAGCAATGCCATTTCGATCTGGAAGCTGTACCCGCGCGAGGTGACGGAATCGAGATCCATCACGCGAAGCACATCGGCGGTGAATACTCGATAGCCCGCGGTGGCGTCTCGCACCGTCAACGGTGTGAGCAGGCGTACGTAGGTGTTTCCGGCTTTGGAGAGGATCTTGCGACTCAGCGGCCACCCTTCGGTACGCCCGCCGGGTACGTAGCGGGATCCGATGACGAGGCCGACACCGGGAGCGTAGGAGGCCGCGATCATCGCCGGCAACCGTTCGGGAGGGTGACTGCCGTCGGCATCCATCTCCACCAGTCGAGTGAATCCGTTCTCGAGGCCGTATCGGAACGCATCGAGATATGCGGTGGCCAGACCCGATTTGGCGGGGCGATGCAGAACTCGCACGTCGGGATGCTCCGCCGCCAATGCGTCCGCGATGTCCCCGGTGCCGTCGGGGCTGGAATCGTCGATGACGAGAATCGTGGCACCGGCAACGGAATCCAATGCCCGACGCACCAGCGGAACGAGATTGGCGGATTCGTTGTAGGTCGGGATGCACACCAGGACGTCGGAGTAAGTGGAGTTCATCGTGCCAACACGTTCGGAGTCCAGATCAGGTAGTAACCCGCGAACTCGCCTTGTCGAGTGAAGGGCACCTTGTTCGACAGGCGATACGGCGTGTCCCCGGTTGTCAGATACTCGTTGATCGCTCGTCCGTTGTCGGTGTTCAGACTCAGATAGATCGTGCCGAAATGTGATTGGTCGATCGCTTCGCGGTACGCGTCCATGCCGTTCTTGTTTCCGTAGTTCAGGCTGAACGTGTCCGTCCACAGGATCGGTTCCACCTCACCGCGCAGGGCGTAGCGCTGCGCCGACGGTTCCTCACCGAGGATAGCTTTGTTCGGCGAGACGGCGATCTCCTCACGCAGGGCCTCCACCACCGCGGTGTCGTCGACCCACGAGGTGAGGAATTCGTGCGATTGAGTCCAGCCCAGAAGCAGTTGCATCGACAGCGCGGCAGCCGCGAACGGAACCCCGAACCACTTGGAGCGCGCGATGAACCAGGCAAGTAGGTATCCCGCCAGTGGGGCGGCGAACACCATGCCGAACGCGACGTGCTTGGACAGCGACGTTTCCTCGCCGATGCGAATCTGCTGCGCAGGCCCAATGACGCTGAACGCCAGCAGCGTCAGGACGAGCGGCCAACGTCGCCACTGGAGAGCAGCGCCGCACACCGCCAGGATCAGGATCACGCCGACCCACATCGCGACGTTGGTGAGCAGCAGCGGTGCCGAGGCCGGAGAGATCGGCGTGCGGCTGGTGGTGGTCGAGACGATTCCGGGAACCAGATCCTGGGCCCAGAAGACCAGAACGAAGAACGACACCGCAACGGCCGACAACACCATCAACAATGCCTGCCGGACGGCTCCCCATCGAATCTTGTTCCACGTCAAAAACATTCCGATCACCGCGATACCGGGAAGATAGACCGCCGTGGCGTACTTGGTGAGGAAGGCCAGGGCCAGTACCGCTCCGATGATCGGAGCCCAGAGCAGTGAATCCTGTTGCGCACTGCGCACTGTGAGCCACAGGGCGACGGCGACCAGGCTCATGGCCATCGCATCGAAGGTCGCCATGTGAGACAGGAAGATCACCGAGCCGCACAGCAGGAAGGCCGCGGCACCGAGCAGGCCCGCGAGCCGGCCGAAGAGCTGGCTGCCCACGCCGTATGTCGCGACGATCGCCACCCAGACGAACACCATGCTGACCATGCGTGCCGCCTCGAGGCCGCCGACGGAATCAGCTGCCGCAGCGAGGATCGGGAACAGGCCCGGGGCGCCGGAGAAATAGGCACCCGGATATTCGGTGACGTTGACACCGTCGGTGATGTGCTCGATCATCCGGTGCCCGACG
Organism: Rhodococcus sp. IEGM 1330; assembly: GCF_033142445.1. Taxonomy (NCBI): domain Bacteria; kingdom Bacillati; phylum Actinomycetota; class Actinomycetes; order Mycobacteriales; family Nocardiaceae; genus Rhodococcus; species Rhodococcus sp. IEGM 1330. Next base: position 231,949 of record NZ_JAWLSB010000007.1, on the reverse strand, counting down.
AACACGTACAGGCCCTCGTCCTGGAAGGCGGTGGTGTTGGAACCGGGCCGAAGCGACAGAGCAGAGGACACCGCGCACATCAGCACCAACCACGGCCACGACGCCGTCAGCCAACTGCGGGGCGTCGAGGGTGTGCGCCGCGTGGAGCGATCGGATGGCATCTGGTGCACGAAGGTCGAGATCTCCGAGCGAAACAGCTTTCGACGCAGCGTCATCGGATCGAGAAGAGTGGGGAAATCGGTACGCCAGAACATCAGTGGATAGACCACGACGAGGTTGAAGACGGCGAAACCGATCATCGGTGCGTAATTCGACCAGCCGTACTCGGGAGCCCGCCAGAAGATGCCGACCCACATCGCCACCTGGACGAGCACCAGCCACGTGGTCATCAGACGTTTGACGCGCCGGGCGGTGGTGGAGCGGGTCTTGATTCCCGTGGCCTGCCACGCGTCCGTGCGACCCCGGAGGACGTCGAACACCGCCACGGAGTGGATGTAGGAATAGAACGTCTGCACGCGGTCGAGCCCGATGGCGCTCTCGCGGCCCATGGTGACGACGGGGACGATGGCGATGCGCACCACCATGGCCAGGAACACGAACAGGTAGTTGTTGATGGACACGTCCTCGGGGGCGAGGAAGGCCATCAGAATCGGCGGCAGCGCGATGGCATAGATGTTGATCGCCGTGTCGATGTAGTACATGAAGCCGGACCAGAAGCACAGGCGTTGGCGCAGTGAGAACTTCACCGCATGGAAGTCGCGGGACTTGAGCAGACTCATCGACCCGTTCGCCCAGCGGTACTGCTGGTTGGCGAACTGATCGAGCGTCTCCGGGCACAGGCCGTTCGATACGACCACCGGTACGTAGCGAGTTCGGTACCCGACGCGCATGAGATCGACACCGGTGTAGACGTCCTCGCTGTGTTCGATGGCCGAGAAGCCACCGCCGGCCTCGAGTGCGCTGCGCCGATAGATCGCGCAGGTACCGACGCAGATCGACGCATCGCTTCGATCTCGCGCCGCCTGAATCCAGCGATAGAACAACACTTGCGTCGCCCCTGCCGAGTACTCCATCCACTTCATCCGCAGCGTGGTGTCGAAGTACTGCGGACTCTGCACGATGGCCACGTCTTCTTCGGTGGTGTACGGCATGAGTTGATGCAGATAGTCCGGACGCGGTACGAAATCTGCGTCGAGGATGGTGATGAAGTCTCCGTCGGACTCTTCGAATCCGAATCGCAGGTTGCCTGCCTTCTTCAGGTATCCGCGGTTGGGCCGGACGCGATACTCGTAGCCGAAGGCGTCGGCCAGGTCTCGAACGCTGTCTCGATCGGAGTCGTCGAGCACGTAGACGGTCAGCTCGCCACTCCACTCGAGCTGACTCACATGCCAGAAAGTGTTGTGCAACACAGTGATGTCTTCGCCGGCGCTCGGCAGGAACACATCGACGCTCGGGTAGTGCACGGGCCGGTAGGCGCGCACGCGCTCTCGGTGGCCGGCCAAGGTGTCGCGGCGCGGCTGCACGGAGGTCAGCAGTGAGAGGATCATCGCTGCCGTCGTGATGGCGAGTGGGACCAGCAACGGAATTGCCCACGCCTGCCCCTGCACCAGGTACAGCAGGCTGACCGTGGTGAGGAAGCCACCGAAACTCGACGCCAACGGAATCCAGCGGTGCTCGCTCTGCAGGTACGAGTCGCGCTCGATATCCGTTGGTGGAGAGGGCAGTTCATCCGAATCCGGTGGGGCGAAGCGCACCGTATGGCTCTGGAAGATAGACGTCATGACGACCAATCGGCTCAGGAGCGCGGCAGTGGAGATGGAATGAGGTCGTCATTGACCTGCTGTCCCCCGACCACTGAAACATACCTCGAGTTTGCTTTGGCCGCTGTTTTCGGACTGTCCGTCGTTTGATCTAATCTGGGACTCCTTATGACCCGCTTCCGGACGTCGTTGCTCACGCTCATCACTGTGCTGTCCGTCGCGGTCGGTGGGTGCTCGTCAGCGCCCGACCGCCCTGCGCGCACGTTCGGTTTGTCCTCGGACGGTGAAAATGCAGGAGTGAGCTCGGCATTCGACACCGGCGAAGCGCTGGGGAGAGAGCCCGAGGTGGTCAACTTCTTCGAGGCGTGGGCATGGCAGCGTCCGCTACCGGTGGACACCCTGTACGAGATCCACAACCGAGGCGCGATTCCCGCCGTCACCTGGGAGCCGTGGGATCCGAACGCCGGCGAGTATCAGGACGGCTACTCGCCGTCCCGTATCGCGGCTGGGGAGTTCGATGCCTACATCACCCAATGGGCAGACGCAGCAGCACAATTCGGTCAACCCATGCAGATTCGTTTTGCGCACGAAATGAACGGAACGTGGTACCCGTGGTCGGTCGATGGTTCGCGGAGTACCGCTGATGACTACCTCGACGCCTACCGACGCGTTCACGACATATTCATGCGCAGCGGTGCCAACAAAGTGCAATGGGTGTGGTCCTTCGACGCCAGTAGTGGCCGCGCAGAGGGGTTGCCCACCGCCGAGGCGTCGTACCCCGGCGACATGTACGTCGATGTGATCGGTATCGACGGATACAACGGAGGCGGAGAGGCGACGTCGTGGCAGACGCCGGACGAGGTCTTCGGCGGGGCACTCCAGACGGCGAACGCAGTTGCGCCGGGCAAGCCGGTCTGGATCTACGAAACCGGAACCGGAGACCAGCTGGGTGACAAGCCCGCCTGGATCGCCGACCTGTTCGAGTACCTGGACACGACCTCGGTCAGCGGAGTGCTGTGGTTCGATTTCGACAAAGAGGGCGAGGCGAACTGGCGTCTCGACAGCTCGCCGGCCGCACTCGACGCAGCATCGGCCGCGCTTTCTGCTTGGTAGTCAGCGCCCGGGCCGTGCGGCGAGAGCCGGTGCCATGGCGGCAGCGGAGGCGGGACTGCTGTCGATGCGCCAGTCCACTTCCTTGTTCATGTCGAACCACAGGAACCCGGTGACGTCCGGCTGCGCGGCCAGGTACTCGATCAGCCGGGTGATCCAGGCAGGCTTGGACCCACCGACCTCGGCGGACGCGACCTCACCGACAACGATTCGCTTGCCCGGTGCGAGTGCCCGCACCTGCGCCAAGCCGTCTCCGAACAACTGATCCGGGGTCTGCCATACGCTCCACGACTGGCTGGTTCCCCAGTTGTAGCCGTCGAGTCCCACCGTATCGACGTACTGGCTGCCTGGATAGACCACCGACATGGGAACTGCGTTGGGCACGTTGGGATTCCACACCCACTCGACGTTGGAAGCGCCGGCTGCGGTGAACAGATCGTGAACATGGCGATACGCACGCACGTAGTCACCGTCGGTGTTGCCGTTGACCCGATCTGCCCACGGATACCAATTGCCGTTCATCTCGTGCGCGTACCGAAGCATCACCGGTTTGCCCCAATTGGCCAGCGACCGAGCCCATCCGGTGATGTAGGCGTCGTACCGGCCCGAGGTGATGTCCGAGGACTGGAAATCGGGTTGCACGACGCCCGCGCCCGCAGCCCAGGGTTCCCACGTCAGCAAAGTCGTCGACCCGCGTGCGTCGGCGGCGTCGAGCTCGGCGATCGGAGCGGGCTGCGCGAAGTCCTTGTAGATCACGGCGAGCGACGCACGCTCACCGAGGACGGATTCGATCTGCTCCAACTCCCCCGTGGCGGACGGGCCGTTGGGATTGATGATGCCCAGACGCAGTGGTGCCGAGGAGATCTGTTGGGTTCGCGGTGTCATCGGAGACGACGATGCCACGGCGGTCGAACCGAGAACGAGCGGGATGACGAGTGCGGCAGTTGCGACGCCGATCGTCCGCGCCAGTGACCTCGTGTTCCTCATGCTGCGACGGTAGTACTCCGGCCGTCGCTGCAGGTGGGAACGGAAGCGTCAATTGTGCTTCATAGCAACGTGTTTGGCTGATAGCTCGCTTCATTCGGGCCGTGTCACCGGTTTCGGGGCGTGAACGGTTGCGAGGAATGTTTGGCGCGGCTCGTACCAACCTGGAGAATCGCAATGATTCGCGTCATCTCCGCTCGAACCGGCTGTCACTGTGAGCTGTCGCATCAGGACCGATAGAAGAAGTATCGGTTTCCGGCTGCAGTTGTGCGGCGATGCGACGTGGATCGTCCTGGGGTAGTGACTCGATGAGGACGCGTCGTGGATGCGATGCGGGCCCGGTGATGAGGTACTTCTGGCCGGGCCGCACGCGGGCTGCTTCGGCGAGGACCTGTTCGGACGGAGAGTCGGTGTCACGCAGGGGTTCGGTGTCACGCAGTGCGTCGCTGACGATGCGGCGGGGGTCGTACTGCCGCAGGTTCATCGACTCCCATTCGGAGCGTCGGAGCGGGACGCCCATTTCGTCTTCGGCGGCGTTGCGGGTGGTGTCGACGAAGTGGCGCACGGTGCGCACGGCGCGGGTGAGTTGGTGGGCGTATCCGGGTAGGCGCGAGGGGCCGAGTACGAACCCGGCGATGATCGCGACCAGGAACAGCTTCTCGAAGGTCAGGCCGAACATGATGAGAGCTCCGGTTTCGGTGGTGTCAGGGCGCGTCTGTCGTGTACCTCGGTGATCACGATTGCTGCGCCGAACAGTGTGGCCATGGGAACCGCGACCAGGAACATCGACAGGACGTCGGCGGCGGGCGTGACCAGTGCACTGAACAGCGCGATGGCGACGACGCTGATTCGCCAGCTGCTGCGCAGCCTGCGTGCGGAGAGGATGCCGAGGCAGTTCAGCATCACCAGCAGGGCCGGAAGGACGAAGGCGATGCCGGTGGCCAACACGATCTTCATGACGAAGTCGACGTAGTACGAGGCGTTGAGGATGGTGCTGTCCTGGTCGGAGGAGAACCCGGCGAGGACGCTGACCATGCGGGGGAAGATGGCGAACCCGAACACGCAGCCGGCGACGAACAATGGAGCGGCGGCCGCGGAGAATCCGTAGACGTATTTCTTTTCCCGACGCGTCATGCCGGGGGTGAGGTAGGCGAACAGCTCACGCAGCCACACCGGAGACGAGACGATGACGCCGGTGAACAGGGCGATCTTGAGTTCGAGATCGAAAGCGCCGGTGACGGTTTCGAAGTTGAGGCTGGCCTGGCGGGTGAGGGCGAGTTCTTCGATGGGTGCGCGCAGGATGTCGAGAATCTGATCGGAGAGCGCGAATCCGATCACTATGCCGACGAGCAGCGACACCGCCGCGCGTATCGCGCGGCGACGTGCCTCGCGCACATGCCCCGCAAGAGGCATGGTGCCCCGCGGAGTGGCAGGCCGTGTGGCCGTGCCTCGCGCGGCGGTGGCTGTGCTCACGACGTGTGTCGGTACGGAACCGGCGTGGACGCAGCGTCGGCGAACACCGGTGCCGTCGTATCGTCACGTTTCGCGGTCTTCTTCTCCTCGCGCACTTCGTCTTTCAGGATGCGCAATGACTGGCCGACGCCCTTGGCGAGTGAGGGGAGCTTGGTCGAGCCGAAGACGAGCAGCAGGATGGCGAGGACGATGAGAGCGTGCCATCCGGTGAGGTTGTGCAACATGATGATTCCTTAGGTGGTGTGAGGTGGGGGTGATCAGTTGGTGGGTGCAGAGCCGGCGGGCGGGCCACCGGCCGGGGGAGTGCCGCCGCCCATCGGAGGTTGTCCGCCGGTGGCTCCGCCGCCGGATGGGGCTGCGCCGGCGGTGGGTTCGGTGGTCGTGTCGATGGCGACGGCCAGCGATCCGACATAGCCGCCGGTGGGGTCGCCCGAGAACGATCCCATCTGCAGGTCGTAGCCGTCGCCGAACACGTTGTCGTTGTCGAGGCTGCCGAGCTGGGCAAGGTTCTGCGCCGATCCCGGGTAGGTGTCGAGCTGGTAGATCGCGTCGAGCATGTCCTGAGGGAATGCGATCTGCGAGGTGGCGATGGCATTGTCTGCGGTGGTCGCCGAGGCCGCGTCGGGATAGACCTCGAAGTGGATGTGGGTCCAGCGGCCGCTGTAGCAACCGGGGACGATGGTGTCGAAGGTGACGGTGCCATTGGCGTCGGCGGCCTGAATGCCGCGCAGGTACGTCTCGTCCTCGACCCCCTCGGAATACATCGAATACAGGCCTGCCGCATCGCATTGCCACAGGTACACGGCGGCATTCTCGAAGGGGCGATTGTCGTTCGCCATGTCGGTGAGAGTGAGACCGAGCGATAGCGGCACTCCGCTGACCGTGGTGCCGGCGTCGAGACTGGAGGTGATGTCGCGGCGGACGATGCCCGATTCTTCGAGCACGTTGACGCCGTTCGAGCCGTCGGCCGGGTAGGGGCCGTTGGTCTCGTCGGGGATCTCGCTCGTTGCCGCGGTCGCGGTACTCGACGCGGTTGCCGTTGTGGCGGTGGAACTTCCAGAGCTCGATGTGCTCGAGCAGGCAGCCAACGCCAATGCGCCGGCTCCAGCGCCGACGATGCTCAGTACGCGGCGACGGGTGACGAGGGTGGTGATATCGAACCCTGCACCCTGGTCGACGACCTCCTCGGTGGGGCGATCGAGCAGTCGGCCCTCGTATGCGGGTCCTTGGGGCGTATCGGTGGGCTCTGGGATACGGGTCATCGTCGTACGTCTCCTTCGATGTGGCACTCAATGATTCGGTAGGGCCAATACTCTGGGACGTTCCGGTGAATACCCTGAACCTCCGCTGCGAGGTTCCTGTGAGCGGTGTAGCCGGATTTGGGCATGGAAATAGCTAAGGCTAACCTCAGTATCCACTGCCCTCGACTTACAGGACTTCGATGACTCACCCTGCAACCACTCGCTTCGCTGCAGTGCTCACCGCCGTGGCGGCCGCGTCCATCGCATTGGCCGGCTGCAGCTCCAACGATTCGACCGACAGCCCGACCGACTCGCCGTCCACCGGTTCGTTTCCGCTGACCGTGCGCCACATGTACGGAGACACCACCCTGGACGCCGTCCCGGAACGGGTCGCGACGTGGGGATTCGGTACCACCGATGCGGTGCTCGCCCTGGGTGTCGTCCCGGTGGCGATGCCGTCGGCCGAATACGGCGGAGGTGACGATCTGATCTATCCGTGGGTGTCCGACGCGATCGAGTCGCTCGGCGGTCCTGCCCCGGTTCTGCTGGACAATGTCACGGATTCCTTGTCCGTCGAGAAGCTTCTCGCCACCGACCCCGACGTCGTGTTGGCTCCGCACTCCGGAATGACCCGGGCCGAGTACGACGCGGTGACCGCTGCCGGAGTTCCCGTCATCGCCCCGCCCGAGGAACTGTGGTCGACGCCGTGGCGCGATGTCATCACCACGACCGGTGATGTTCTCGGCGTTCCCGAGCGCGCAGGCGATCTCGTTGCCGATCTGGACCGCCAGGTGCAGGACGCAGGCGCTGAGCATCCCGAATTCAGCAGCCGCACAATCGCATACGTGTCCGAGGCTGCTGACGTGTACTACCTGCTGTTGCCGTCGGACCCGCGAGTGGAGCTGCTCGAGAATCTCGGCTTCGTCTCACCTGCATCGGTGACCGACCTCGCGACCGACGATGCCACCTACTCGACGACCGTCTCGGCGGAGAACATCTCGAAGATCGACGCCGATGTGGTGTTCACTCAGGTCGACACCGAGGACGCCCTGCAGCAGTTCCTCGATTCGCCTGTCTCGCGGCAGATTCCGGCCGTTGCAGCAGGTGCGGTCGCTGGATTCGTCGGGCAGGAAGCCGGAGCTGCAGTGGGCCCGACGGCACTGTCGATTCCGTACTTCCTGCCGACACTCGTCGACGGACTCGCTGGGGCTATCGCGGTGTCCGCGAACTGACCCGAACCACCGCATCGCGCAACGTCTTCGAGTGCACTCCTGTACCGCCGACGGTTCTTGAACGCTCGATTGCGGTGTCGATGCGCCACGAGGAGGCGTCGAACAGGGCAGTGACGTCTTTCGCGGTGACGGTGGCCTCGTGCGGCGGCTGCTCATCGTTCCCGTGTGAATGATGGTGCGTCCCATCGTGGAGGTGTCCGACGATGAGCAGTGAACCGCCCGGCGCAACCCACTGCGCGATGTGTCGATAGAACTCCAACTGAGGAATCGACGGATGCGCGTAGTTCGTCATCACCAGATCCCATCGCTCGGTCGGGTTCCAGGTCGTCAGGTCGGCTTCGATCCAGGTGACGTCGACCCCCGCTGTCTGCGCTTGCTGCGCGGCGGCGTGGAGAGCAGCGGCGGAGATGTCGGCACCGGTGACCCGCCAGCCCTGCTCGGCGAGCCAAATCGCTTCCGCTCCGGCACCACAGCCTGCGTCCAACACGGTGCCGGGAGTCAGTCCGGCTGTTTCCTCCACGAGATACGGATTCGCTGCGACGGTATGAGATGTTCTGTCATCCCAATGGTGCTCCCAATAGTCCTTGTCGAATGCGTGAGTCATCGATCGTCCTCTCCCGGTGGTGTGCCGGTATCAGAGTGACAGCCCGTGCATCGATATAGCAAGAATTTTTGCTGGATCGGCAATTTGGCGACAGTGCTCGTACTGTTTCAGCGAGGTGCGTCGGTGATCATTCGATTGCGGCCTGCGCGCTTCGCCTGAAACATCAGTGCGTCAGCTCTGTCGAGTGTGTTGCGAAGACCTTCGTTCGGTCGCTGGAGCGTGTACCCGGCCGAGAACGTCACCCCCGAAGACGTGGTGGCGGCTGCAAGTGCCTCGAGTGATCGAAGAGCACCACGACGATCGCAATTGCGCAGAGTGATCACGAATTCCTCTCCGCCCCATCGTGCTAGGAGCCCATCGACGCCGATGCAGTTACGGGCAGTCGACGCGAAGTCGCGGAGCAACGCATCGCCGGCAGCGTGGCCGAAATTATCGTTGAACTGTTTGAAATGGTCCAGATCGAGAACCGCGACGACGGTGTCGACCGAATCGCCGTCGACGACGGACACCGCGTAGTCCGACCAGCCGCGACGGTTGAGTGCCCCGGTCAGTGGATCTGTTCGGGACGCACGCAGGATGCCGTCCTCGACTTCCTTTCGTTCGGTGATATCGAGAGCGGCGGCGAGCGTCCACTCGACATCGGACGGACCGGTGAAAGGAACCAGAGTCAGCAGAACCCAGCGAATCTCGTCGTTCGGTCGAACGAACCTCACCTCGACCTTCACGGATTTTCCAGCGGCCGTCCCGGCGGCCATCAGATCCTCGACGCTGCCGTGGAGTGCGAGGTCGTCCGGGTGAGTGTGCACCGTCGCGGATCGACCTATCAGTTCCGAGGAGGACAGGCCGACGAGTTCGCAGTAGGCGACATTGACGTCGACGAACAATCCGTCGGCGTCGGAGAGCGCCTGCGCCACGGGGCTGGAGGCGAACATGCGCCGGTACCAGTGATCCTCCACGACGCAACGACCCGCTCTCTCCCCTTCCCGCACCGAGAGTTTAGTCCAGGTCCGGTCGAGCCCAACGGCACGTGCGTCTGCCGGGAGCTCGGTCTGGCCGACACTTGAGGGAACTGTCGCCGGTAGGCAGCAAACTGGCACGAATGTACGACTTTCGGGAACCATCCGTCGTCGCCGAGCGTCGAAGGGGTTGGGTGGTCGGTCGACGATGGGGGACGTTGGAACATGACGATGTGGCGAGAAGTGACGAGCATGGAGTGCCAACAGGATTTCGACGACCTGCTCGACGTCTGTATCGACATCGCAGCGGAGCGGATCAGTGAGAACTGGGGACTCCACCCGATGGCAGTCGTCAACGCCATCTCCGGCGGGCAGCGGGTGCTCGCGCCGCTGCGGTCGGAGGGAGGCGGGGCATCGAACACCGTGCTGCACGAGCAACTCGTCCACGATCTGCGTGCAGTCGCCGGGGATCTGCGGTCGTACGCCATCGTCTCCGACGTGACCGGCGAGGAGGCGTCGGGCACCTATCTCGAGGTGCTCCTCGAACACCGCGAGTACGCGATGCGGATACTCGTCCCGTACCTGATGCCCGACGCCACGACCTTCGATCTGGGTCCGACGAAAGCTTCGGTGGGGCAACGGCTTCTGTGGGGCTGATCGGCCGTGAACGCGGTCAAGCGCGGGTGTCGAGTATCGAAGTGAGTGCCCCGTCGAGAACGATTCGGTCGTTGGTTGCAATGGTGAGGTTTCGACGTAGGGCTTGGGCCACGATCATCCGGTCGAACGGATCGTTGTGGGCCCAGTCGAGCTGGCCGGCCACTGAAGCGTCCGTAGAGTCGATGGGGAGTTCGGTCGCGTTCATCCCGGTCAACGTTTCGGTCCACGTCGACAACAGAATTTTGCCGTCGAAGCGCCCGATTCGAGTCTTGATTGCGATCTCCCATGCCGAGGCCGCGGAGACCACCAGTTCGTTGCTCTGATCGGCGAGTGTGCTCCGCGCGTCGTCGGACATCCTGTCGGAATCGGTGACGAGCCACAGCAGCGCGTTGGTATCGAGAAGGAACGATGTCACGCCGGCGTTTCCCAACCGGACAGTTCCGTCGGAGGCAACGGTTCGTCGAACGATTCAGGTACGACGAGACCGCGCAGCTGGCCGAAGACGCGGGGCTTGGGCCGAGTCGGTGTCAGTACCGCGACGGGCCGACCGTGATTGGTGATCGTGATCGACACGCCGGTTCGCTCCACCTCGGCCAAAATCGCATTCAGCCGCGTCTTGGCTTCTGTGCTGGTGATCGTCCTCATGTCGCAAGTTTAGACCAGTGCGACTGGTCCGAATGGTTTTACTCTCGCACTCGATTTCTCCGCGAGTGCGAAATGTGTCACTCGATGTACCTCGACGGGTAACGCGGACGGTGCGACAGCGATGGACGGTCTGTGATCCCCCGGCGAGAGCGGCAAGCGATGCCGAGTGCGGTCTCGTTGGTGCTCGATGGACGCCGCCGCGTGCTCGCATCCCTGCTCGCCGTCTGCATGGTGCTGTATCTCGTGGCGGTCGGCGCGTCGAGGTTCGATACGAACGGGGCGGGTGCAGTAGGGGAGATGTGGGCTGCGGCAGTGGCTGCAATCGGCCTACTGGCGCTGGCAGCTCGGCGACCCAACCCAGTACGGCAGGGAGTTGCCATCGCGTGTGCAGCGGCGGCACCGGCCCTGACAATGGTGTTCCACGAGTACGTCGAAGGCCAAGTGTGGGCGCTGATACCGGCGATGTTCCTCGCGCTCTACCTCCGGGCGACATACCGCGTAGCACTGGCGCGCGTGCTGTGCATCGCGCTCGCCACGCTCTCGACCACAGCGCTGCTGGTCTCTCCTGCCCCGGTTCCGACTCTGTGGGCAATCCTCTACGTGGTGTGCATCCTCGGAGCTGCCGAGGTGTTCGGTGCCCTCGGTGCCGACCTCATCGCCGGCGCTTTGCGAGATCCGCTGACTGCCACATGGAACCGCGCAGGTTTCACCTACGCGGCGGCGAACCTCGCTGACGGCGCTGCACGTCGATGGGAGAACATCGCCGTCATCGTGTTCGATGTGGACCACTTCAAAGCAGTCAACGACAGACAAGGCCACGCCGCCGGCGACCGCGTGCTCATCGAAGTGGCCGAGCGACTGATGGACAAGGCTCCCGCCGGAAGTGTGGTCGCCAGACTCGGCGGCGACGAATTCGCCGTCCTCGTCGCGGGACACGACGAAGAGCAGGTCGACACTCTCGCCCGGGAATTGATCGAGGGGCACCCCGTGGGAGTCACTTACGGAACGGCACTCGGTGATCCGAACGCCGACGTACTCGATTCCTTGTTGCCCCTCGCCGACGCCGACATGTATCGCCGAAAGGCACTGCGCCGCAGTCGTTGAGGTATTCGGGCCAGATTTCCCGCAAACGCGCGCGCGTTTGCCAGGTGCGCGCGAATCATGCCCGGATCGGGGGCGAATCCGAACGCGTCTGACAAGTGCGCGCGCGTGTGCGAAACCGGGGGTTCGCCTGCCGGTCAGCGCCGTACAGGGGATTGGCTCTCTCCACCGTCGAGTGCCAAAATGGAGGCACATACTCACTCGAAAGGAGTCCGCAGTGACCGTCACCTCTACCCACTTCGATACACGTGATTCGGACGACGACATGCCACCGAAGTGGTGGAATCGGCGCATTCGTACTCGCGCTCAGGTCACCGAGATTGCCGTCATGTTCGGCGCGATGTCGATCGTCTCGTTCTGGGCTGCCGGGCTCGGCATCGCTGCAGGACTGATCGCCGTCGCATCCGCGTTGTGGGCCGATCGCAGCCCCGATCTCTCCGGCCCGCCCGCCGATCGCAGCGACAGGGCGCTTGCCGTCGGGACCGGCTTCGTCGGAATCATCGTCGGCATCGGGTTCGTTGTGATGGTGTTGCCGTACTGGTGATAGAGCGACTTCGTCGCATGTGACTGGAACTTCGTAGCCTGCTACGAATTTCCGCTCACGACGACAGCGCCGAACGGACCCTCCCCGAGGCCGGTCGACCGCGTTGCGGTCGACCGGTTTCGTCGTTTCGAAGAGAATTTCTCATGTATCTGCGACGGTCCGTTGCACTAACGCATTTTATATGTGACGCTGTGTTGCGTACACATTGTTCGGACGCAGGCGGAAGGACCACCATGACTGCAGTCGACGACGCACGAACGCTCTACCGAGACAACCTGCACGCGCTGTCGACGGCATCGGTGCATCAGCACTTCGACGCCTTCCTCGACATCCCGTGGGATGAGCCCGAGTACGCGGTCATTCCCGATGACCCCCGGTGGGTACTCCCGGACGAGGATCCGCTCGGTCACACCGACTGGTACAAGTCGCTTCCCCTGGACGAGCAGATCCACGTCGGAATGTATCGCCAGGCCAGCATGGTCAAGGTGGGCCTGCAGTTCGAGCAGATCCTCATCAGCGGACTCATGCACTACGCCCTCACGCTGCCGAACGATTCACCCGAATTCCGGTACTCGACGCACGAGGCGACCGAAGAGTGCCACCACACCCAGATGTTCCAGGAACTGGTCAACCGCATCGGCATCGACGTGCCGGGCGGGCCTGCGTGGTTCCGCAAGATCGTGCCGGTGGCGGCGCTGTTCGCCAGCCGATCTGCACCGTTCGGATTCTTCGTCGGCGTCCTCGCAGGAGAGGAGCCGATCGACCATATGCAGAAGGGAATCCTGCGCAGCGGTGCGGTGGGGCACCCCTTGGTGATGCGCGTGATGCAGATTCACATCGCCGAAGAGGCCCGGCACATCGGCTTCGCGCACCAGTACCTCAAGCACAAGGCACCGCGGCTCGGACGCTTCCAGAAGGCGTCGATCTCGGTGCTCATGCCCGTCATCATGCGAATACTGTGCGACATGATCATGAAGCCCAGCAAACAGATGCGACGCGACCTCGCCATCCCCGACGCCGTAGTCGACGCCGTCTGGTGGAACAGTGAACCGTCACGAAAGGCATTGCGCGACACATTCGGTGACGTACGGATGCTGGCCGACGAACTCGGAATGATGAACCGCGTGTCCCGACGCGTATGGCGCGCACTCGGTATCGACGGACGGCCCTCGCGCTACCGCAGTGAGCCGTCGTTCGGCTGAGTGGCCTACTCGCTGCTGGTCGAGCGTTTGCCGATGGTGATGCTGAGCGCATCGAGCTCGGCCAATACAGCCGTGGCAGCCCAGATCTGGTTGCGCTTGCTGGCTGTCAGTACCTCGAGCACGCCGGCCTCGGTCAGCCGAGCGAGGGCGCGATAGGTGCTCGCATCGGTGGTGCCGGTGATCTGACTCGCTGTGTCCGCGTTCAAGATCGGGGTATCGAGCAAGGCGTCGATGATCTTCGCGTCCGCCGAATTGGCACGGGGTCGGGCAGTTGCGCGCCAGTGTTCGGGAAGCTCGGCCAAGGCCTGGGCGGAGTCCTGGGCGGCGTAGCTGGACACGGTTGCCGCGTGCGCGACGTACTCCACGAATCCATCTGAGTCACCGGCGCGGTAGTCGGTCAGTCTGTCGAAGTAGCGGCCTGTGTCCGCAAGCATCACCGATGCCAATGGGACTGTCACCCGTCTGGTCAATCCGCGTCGCCGCAGGATCGCGCTGATCAGCGCCCGGCCGATACGGCCGTTGCCGTCGGTGAACGGGTGGATGGACTCGAAATGCGCGTGCGCGATTGCAGCCTGAGCAAGTATGGGCAGATCTGTTCGATTGGCGAAGGCGAGCAGATCCGTCATCGATTCGTGAACGAGCTCCGGCGGAGGTGGGACGTACAGGGCGTCGATCGGGGTGTAATCGCTGCCCCCGATCCAGTTCTGCACGTCGCGAACGATGCCCGAATCGCGTGCGGTGTAGAAATCCGGTGCCATCAACAGTCTGTGCGCGGTCGTTAGGTTGTCACCGGTGATCGGACCTTTGCCTGCGGCGTCGACCATCGCCGCCAGAGCATGCACGGCCGCGAGTTGAGATTTCGCCTCGGCGTTGGATTTACCTCCGGCGAACGCCTTGCCGAAGGCTCGCCAGCCGGCGTCGATGTGCTCTATTTTCGAGGATGCGACCGACTCGCTTCGGAGCAGAAAGTCGGACAGAGGTGCCAGGTGCTCGCCGAAACCCGCCTCCAGCCGTACGACAGCAATGATCGCCTCTTCGTGAGCCCGAGCAACTGAGCCGGACATATCGCAGTGCGCTTCGCCGATCATGGGTGGGATGGACACTTCGATGTGTTGCAGCGTGCGATCGGCCCGCGAACCTTGACGCCGACTCGGCTTCCAGGCCCGCGACTCGACGCGGTGTGGCGACCAGATCATTGCTGCCCCCGATCGTCAGAAAACGCGACTATCCCGGCCATAAATATACTTTGATACTACGAAAGTACTCTATGTGCCCAATGGTCGCGTATTCCGACGCGTTCGGGCTACCGCAGTGAGCCGTCGTTCGGCTGAGTCTCCTCGATGACGCTTTCGAGGGGCACCTGCGGGATCGCGATGCCGCGGGATGCACCGAGGCCCTTGACCTGCAGCCAGATGGTGTCGGCCAGGAACGTGGCGAAATGATCGAGGCCGGTGCGTGTTTCGGTCTGCCCGCTCCAACTGCGCACCGCACCCATGCAGCCGGAGACGAGGCCCGCCACCCACGGCCGCACCAGCGACCAGTCGTCTGTGGTCAGGTCTGCGTGGACGAGGGCGAGGAAAGCGGCGACGCTCACTTCCAGCTGCTCGGCCAGCATTGCGTTGGTCTCCTCGAGGGGACTGGGCGATTCGGCACTGACGTCCTGCTCGACGAAACGCGTCCACGCGGGATGCTCGGCAACCCACCGCACATAGGTGCTCACCACTCGATGCACCACGTCGCGAGGAGTTCCGGTCAACGCGAACGACGTGACCAACGTGGCCGTCAACTCCGAGCAGATGGCCCGCTGAATGGCCGTGTCCAAGTCGGTGCGATCACGAAAATGCCGGTACAGCCCGGTGCGATGCACGCCGGCCTCGGCGGAAATCTGAGCGGTGGTGAGCCGCTCACCAGGAGCGATATCGCGGGCCAGAACCGTCATGGCGGCGTCGATGATATGGCGTCGACGATCGGTGTTGTGCTGTTCCCAACGCCGCTTACGGCCATCGGACTTCGGGCGTTGGCCACCGTCACTCATGCTGCATGATCTCACGTCCGCACTGGTCGAGGCTGTCAGTGGGTGCGTTTACGCAGCGCGAACAGGACACCCGACGCACCGACCGCGACGACGACCACCGCAATGATCCAGATCGGGAAGCCGCCGGTGTCCTCGGTGTCCTGGCTGGCCTGCGGTTCTGCTCTGTTGGTGAAGTCCAGGTTCGTGGCCGGAGGTGTAGCCGCAGCCGGGGACGCTTGGGTGAGTTGGAACGGAATGCTGCCGGTGATCGGATGCCCGTCGGCGGAGACCACTCGGTAGCCGATGTTGTACTCACCCGCTGCACCGAGCCCGTCCAGATCTACGGTCACCGTGCTGCCGTCGACGACGGGATCCGATGCCGCCCATTGGGTTCCATCGGATCCGACGACGGTGACGGTGGCGAAGTTCGACTGCACGGACTGATTGAACGTCAGGGTCACCTCGTCCGGCGCGGCGTCGAGCACGGAGTTCTCGGCAGGGTTGCTGGACTGCAGAGACGCATGCGCAGCTGCCGGGGCGATCGACAGTGCCGTCGCGGTGAGTATGGCGGCTGCGATCACGGCCAGGCGTTTCATCGGGTGCTTTCTTGTTGTGGTGCAGGGTTATTCGTGCGGGGGCTCGCCGGTGACCTTGTGGTCGGCGAAGTTGAGGCCCTCACGCACGAGACGGGCGAGGTGACCGTCGGCCAGGCGGTAGATGACGTTGCGGCCGTCGCGTCGGGTCTCGACGAGTCCGGTGAATCGGAGTTTGGCCAGATGCTGGCTGACGGCGGTGCGGGAGGTTCCGGTGGCCGTGGTCAATGCGCTGACGTCGGCTGGGCCTCGGTCGAGTAGCCAGAGGATGTGCAGTCGGGTGGGGTCGGAGAGCATCCGAAAGGTGTCGCTGGCCGTGGCCAGGCGTGCGGAGTCCGGTTCGACGGCATGGTCGAGACTGATGCGCGGTTGCTTCTTCGGTGGCATCGAACGTCGTCTCCCTACGCGGAGGCGAGCACCGACATTCGGGAGCGACTCCACAGGCGTGCTGCGGACAGTGCCGCAAGTGTAGCCAAGCCCGTGAGTACCATCGCCGCGGCGAACAGTCCGAACTGGGCCCCGACCCATCCAGCAATCGGATAGGTCAGCAGAAACGCGGCGTGCGACAGCGAGAACTGCGCCGTGAAGATGGACGTTCGGGTGCTTTCGTCGGATTCACGACGCAGAATCCTCGCCGACGGCGTATTGATCATCGACGTCCCGACGCCCAGCAGCACCCATGTCGTGGCCAGCGCAACCCAGGCGGCCGACCCTCCGTGCAGGGTTGCCACCAGTGTTGCTGCGGCAGTTCCCGTTACGGCTACTGCGGCCCCGGTGAGCATGAGGGTGTGATCGCTGATGGATCTGAGCGCTCGCGGGATGAACAGTGCTGCCACCATCGAACCGGCACCGTAGACGCCGAGAGCGATGGCCAGCTGGCTGCTCGATCCTCCGAACAGATCGCGGACGTAGACCACGGAGTTGACCACCACGAGAGCCGTCGCTGCAGCGACCACCGTGTTCAACGCGAGCAGTCCCTGTAGTTCGGGATTTCTGACGAACGTCGCGATGCCTGTTGTCGGTTTTTGGATCTTGGTTGCGACGTGTCTCGGTAATGCGGTGTTGAGCACCATCACTGCGGAGACGACGAACCCCAGAGCTGTCCCGACGAACAGCGTGTGGAAGCCGATGAGCGTCAACAGGGCTGCGGCGATCAGTGGGCTGACCAGTGACTCGAGGTCGTAGGCGAGTCGCGAGAGCGTCAACGCGCGGGTGTACTGCTGCGCGTCGGGCACCACGGACGGAATGACGGCCTGGAAGGTGGGAGTGAAGGTGGCCGACGCCGCCTGAAGAACGAAGATCAGCACGTAGACCTGCCACACCTGATCGACGAAGGGCAATGCCAGCGCGGTGAGCGCCCTGACGACGTCGGCGGCGACGAGTACGAGCCTGTGGGGGAGCATGCTGGTCAGTGACGAAACAACAGGAGCGACAAAGACATACGCGATCATCTTGATCGCGAGAGCGGTGCCGAGCACAGCGCCGGCGGCACTGCCTGCGATGTCGTAGGCGAGCAGCCCCAGCGCCACCGTCAACAGTCCGGTGCCCAGCAACGCGACGACCTGCGCGGTGAAGAGGCGTCGAAAAGCGATGTTTGCGCGAAGCATGGCTTCAACGTACACATATGTGCGCAAGTGCGCACTCAACGGGCTTCTTTGGGTTCGCCGCGGCAGGTCCGATCGTGCGATGAACTACACGCATACCCGCCACCTTGGGTAACGTTGAGCTTGACGTTCACGTCGATGATCTCGGGGGTGATTCATGGCCGATTCGTTCAGTCCCTCCTCGGGGCGCATCGCTCGCGCCATCGATCAGCTGCCGTCGATGATCGGCTACTGGGACAGCTCGCTTCGAAATGTCTTCGCCAACAGGGTCTATGCCGACTACTTCGGAATAGAACCCGCCCGAATGGTCGGGATTCACATCCGCGAGCTACTCGGTGAGGCGCTGTACGAGCTGAATCTGCCCTACATCTCCGGCGCTCTCGCCGGAGACGGCCAGCAGTTCGAGCGCACGCTCATCGACATGAACGGCGTCGTGCGCGTCACCCAGGCCACCTATGTGCCCGACACCGTCGACGGCACCGTCGTCGGATTCACGGCAATGGTCGTCGACGTCAGCGCCCGCGCCGAAGCCGAGCGGCAGCGTGATAGAGCGATCCGGCTCTTTCAGGTCGCGATGGAGAACGCCCCGATCGGCAAGGCCATCCTCACGGTGGACGGCCGCTGGATACAGGTGAACAAGGCGCTGTGCGATTTGCTGGGATACACCGCGGAAGAGTTGCAGCAGAAAAGCTTTCGCGATCTCAACCACCCCGACGACATGGCCGAGGCGGTGGCGCATTTCGAGGGATTGGTAGACGGGTCGCTCACCAACGTCGCGTGCGAGAAGCGCTACATCCGCAAGGACGGCGCTACGATCTGGGTGCAACGCAACGCAATATTGGTACGCGACTCCGAAACCGGCGACGTGATCATCGCCCAGATCCAGGACATCACCGCACGCAAGAACGTCGAAGCAGCGCTCGAACGCCAAGTGCTGGTCGACGACCTGACGGCACTGGGTAATCGACGACGATTGATGGCCGAGTTGGATGCGCTGAAGGAATCGGCCGACGACCGCCCTGTCGGAATGCTCTTCGTGGACATCGACGCCTTCAAATCGATCAACGATCGGTTCGGGCATGCAGTGGGCGATCGTGTACTCGCCGCCATCGGACGCCGCGTCCTCGCGAACACTCGAGCCGAGGACACCGCCTGCCGAATCGGCGGAGACGAATTCGTCGCCCTGCTGCACAGTGCCCGATCGGCCGAAGGAGTCGAACGCCTCGCCGACCGAGTTCGCAGCCTCCTGGCCGGCCCCTACGACATCGACGGCACCCACATCCCGGTATCGGTGAGCGTCGGATGGAGTTGGGAGCCGACCACCGACCCGGACCAGCTGCTACATATCGCAGACGAGCGAATGTATTCGTCCAAGCGCGCCTGAGATCCGGATCAATGTGGGTTTCAGTCGGTCAGAGTGCAACAAAGTCGCATTCATTCACTGGCGGGGCCGGGTTTGGGGCAGGCGGGGTGCGGTGTTGGCGGGGTGGGGTCGGTTTTCTCGCAAACGCGTGCGCACTTGTCAGACGCGAGGGGATTCTCCCCGAATCGGACGCGATCTTGCGCGCGTTCAGCAAACGCGCGCGCGTTTCGGACGTGGTCACGACGTCAGATCGATCTCGGTCCCCACTCCGGCGGCACGGGCGAGCTGGACGACCAACTCGGCAACAGCGAGATCCTCGAGTCCGATGCCGGTGGAGTCGAAGAGCGTGATCTCCGCATCGGTCGATCTTCCGGTCTTCCGGCCGGTGATGACGTCGCCGAGTTCGGTATCGAAGTGACTCTTGTCGACGGCACCCTCGGCGATCGCCAGCAGTGCGTCGCCCGACTTCGACAGAGCTGTCGCGGTGCTGTCGACCACCACCCTCGACCGCGCCATGGCAACACCGTCGACCTCGCGTTCGCCCGGGCGCGGCGCGGCTCCGACGACATTGAGATGGGTTCCAGCGTTCAACCACTGCCCGAACAGAATCGGTTCGACGGAGGGAGTGAGCGTGCAGACGATGTCGGACTGTCGCACAACGTCTTCGACCCATACGGCGTGTTCGATCTTCAGGTCCAAGTCCGCAACGCTGTCGCGAAACCGCTCCACCGTGTCCCCCGATCGCGACCAGACGACGACGCTCTCGAGCTCGCGGATGCTGTGCAGCGCACGGACGTGTTCGACGGCTAAGTTACCTGCTCCGATCACGCCCACGACGGAGCTGTCTGCACGTGCGAGGTGCGCAGTGGCCACGGCACTGGCGGCGGCCGTGCGAATCGCCGTGATCGCCCGGCCGTCGAGTACCGCGACGCACTCGCCGGTGCGAGTCGACGTCACCAACATGGTCGAGCGCTGCCGGGGAAGTCCGCGTCCGCGGTTCCCCGGCAGGTCCGACAACACCTTCACTACTGCGAGCTCGGCGGTACCGGACTGTGCCACCATCGGGATGATTCGACCGTCTTCGGTGCCGTCCATCGACGGCGGAGCCGGATTCTGAGCGGTGCCCGTGGACAGGTCGCTCAGGGCGCGCTCGACCGCACCGAATACTGCCCTGCGGTCGAGTAGCGACGAGATCTCCGAGTGACGCAGTACCAGTGTCATGTTCAGCCGACCGTCGCCAGCTCGGCTGCGTCGACGACGCGAGAGGTGACCAGGTCCGCGAACGCGGGCGCAGAGCGGACCATGCCTTCCTCCTGCAGGATTCGCATCCAGCGGTCGCTGGCATCACCGTCGATACGAACGGTGTCCCAGGTCTGCGACTGCTGGATTCTGCTGCATGCAGCAGAGAGCGTCGGCATCGCAATGGTTGGCCAGTGCTCGGCCAGCAGCGGTTGCAATTCGCTCACCGGGGTGGCCTTGACCGTCGCCATCGCGGCGTCGAGACCCGTCGCGAACTTCACGAGGCGCTCTTCGAGCTCGTCGAAACGATCTGTGCGGCAGTAGTACACGCTGTTCGGTCCGAGTCCACCGACCTCGGCGTACTCGACGACGATGTGACCGGTACCGCGATCGGACATGATCTGGGCTGTGGTGATGTCGAGAATGATCGCATCGCCCAGACCGTCTTCGAACAGCTCGACGAACATCGGTGTCGACAGATCGCGCAAGAATGTGGTGCGGGACGACTCGACTCCACTCTCGCGCATCATTCCTGCCGTGATCGCGTACGGTGCACTACCTCCGATGCCCGGAGCCAGCACTGTCTTCCCGATCAGCATCGACCAATCGAATCCATGCGACGTCGGTTCCCGCATGACGAGGGCCTTGGGGAATTGGTGGTTCAACTGAGCGAAAACGGTGAGTTGTCGAGATGTGCCCCAGTACATTCCGGGGACCCACAGACCACCGAGTGCGATATCGGCTGCGCCGCTGGCGAGGTCGTCGAGCACGCCGGTCCACGGATCGCAGGCCTTCGCGTGAACGGACAGTCCGTTGTCCGCGAAGAGTCCGGCGTGATCTGCGTAGTACTCGGGAAGGTAGTTCAATCCGTGTGCGGTAGCGGAGATGGACAAGGAGTCGGTCATGGGGTTCTCTACTTTCTTCGGTGTGTTGGGGAGTCGAATTACGCTGCGACGAGTTCCTTTTCGTTCACCGCCTCCAACGATCGGCCGAAGGTCTCCGGGCCGAACTTCGCAGCTACGACGAGTAGGACGTACATACCGGCGATCATGAGGAACACCCCGGCCACACCGGCGATGTCGAAGAAGAACAATGCGGCGAACGGCATGACAGCTCCGGCGACATTGCCGATTCCGTTGACCACCGAGGTGCCCATGCCTCGGATGGACGTCGGGAACAGCTCCGGAGTCCATACCGAGAGCATCGTGTTGAGCATCATCGTGAAGAACTGGAAGATAGCACCGAGGATGAGGATGGAGGCGACGCTGTTCGCCAGGGTTGCGAATGCGACGGCGGAGATGCAACCGAGAATCGCAGCGGTCATGACTGTCGGACGGCGGCGGGCGCGTCCGGCCAAATAGCATGCGGCGCAGGCTCCGAACAGGCTGCCGATGTTCATGATCATCGTGAACAGCAATGAATCGGTGAGCGAGTAGCCGCGTGATACCAGCAGAATGGGCATCAGGAACAACAGCGTGACCTGAGCGCCGAAAGACATCCATGATGCGGCTCCCACCGCAGCCGTGCGGCGCAGATTCTGGCCCTTGAACACCTCGGCGTAGGACGTCTTCTCCGTGGAGGGCAACACATCGGCCGCGGTGACGAACTGCTTTGTGGGACCGGGGTTTCGGAGTCCGGAGATGGATCCGCTGGCCAGCCTGGTGAGGCTCCGGTTGGCGTCGTCGATCCTGCCCTTGGACATCAGGAATCTTGGGGACTCGGGCAGATACCGGCGGAAGAAGACCACCAGTACGGCCGGCACCGCGAGGATGACGTAGGTCCAGCGCCAGGAGGTATCGTCGCCGCCCAGCACCCCACCGAGCGGGCCGAGTACCAGCATGAAGAAGCCGAACGAGGCGATGTTGCCGATGCCACCCGACGAGATATTGAGCGTCGCCAGCAGTGATCCGCGATGCCGAGTTGCAACGAGTTCGGCGAGAATAGCCAAGCCGACCGTGAATTCGCCGCCGAGGCCGATGCCGACGATGAATCGGCTGGCGAGCAACATCTCGTAGCTCACCGCTGCGGCGCTGATCAGGCCGCCGAGAGTGTAGACGAGCAGGTTGAGACTCAACGCAGTTCGACGCCCCCAGCGGTCGGCGATATAGCCGCCGATCAGGCGTCCGACGAGGCCGCCGATCACGGTGGCGGTGTTGATGAGTGTCAATTGAGCATTGCCGATTCCGAGTGATTCTTTGATGAGTGGTCCCATGGCACCGGTCGAGTTCTGCTCCAGGCTGTCGAAGAACAGCCCGGCCATCAGCAGGAAGACCACGGCACCTTGGACACGGGTGAAACCGATGCGATCGAGGGCATTGGTCAATCCCGTTGTGAGGGCAGGCGGGGTGGGAGTAGGTGGAACGGATTCCGAGGTAGAGGCAGACATGGTGTGCTCCAGCGGGCTGGCAGGCACCGGCAACGGATGTTTTCCGGTGAGTCGCCTCTCGTAACTCTCCGAAACGACTGCCTAATTTGTATACAAAATGTGTGTCATTCCGGTTATCCCTCGCTACGAACGTGTTAAAGCCCCGATATATCTCTTAGATCGTATACGAAACGACACTCAGGCCTGGCCGTGGGTATCAGCTTCGTCGCGCTTGAGGTGCTCGTCCATCAGGAAACCGGCCTGCACCGGGGAACCGTTGAGGATTGCCGCCGCCAAGGCCGCGTGATCGTGGACGGACGCACCCGGATCGTGACCGAGCCCCCAGGCCACCCGACGATTGACCCCGGCCAGCATCTCCCTCAGTTGATCGTTGCCTGCCGCGATCGCGACCAGGTCGTGAAACGGCCGGGTTGCATCCGGGGTGGGAGCCTGTGTCTTGGCCCTCTCGACCACTGCAGCGAGCTCGTCCGCCACCGAACCGCCCCTGTTCTTGGCGGCAAGCTGAGCGGCCATCACTTCGAGCCCATGACGAACTTCGAGGAGCTCTTTGTTCTCCTTGTGCAGCGTGGACGAAACCGTCGCGCCTCGATAGCGAACGATGGTAACGAAACCTTCGGCCTGGAGCTGAGCGAGTGCTTCACGGACCGGGACCCGAGAAACGCCGAAGGCCTTGGCAATCGACTCCTCGACCAGCCGCTCACCGCCGACGCGACGGCCGGATAGAATCTCGTCGCGCAAGGTTTGGGCAATCGTGCCGCCGGGAGATTCGCCGTCTGGATCCACGAGAGGGAGTCTAGATCGCGTAGTCGTAGGCCGACCGACTACGCGATGACGACCTCGACGCCTCTGCTCTCGAACGCATCGATCTGCCCCTGGGCAGCGTCCGAATCGGTGATCAACGTGGTGCCCGTCGGAATGGGAGCCCAGGCATGAAAAGGCTTCTGACCGAGCTTCGCCGAGTGGGCCAAGATATAGGTCTTGGTTGCGCGCTCCATCATCAGTTCCTTCAGCTGTGTCTGCTCGTAGCCCGCTTCGTTGATTCCGAAGTCGGCAGTGACAGCATCTGCGCCGAGAAAAGCCCGGTCGAACGAGACTCGCCGAAGGGACGCCTCGGCGAGAGGTCCGACGAATCCTTGACTCAGGTGACGCAAGGTGCCGCCGATGCACTCGACGTGCACCTCGTCGGCGTCGACCAGTGCCTCCAGCGCGGTCAGACCGGCGGCGATGACCGTGAGATCCACGGCATCGCGCAGAAACTCCGCCATCGCACCCACGGTGGTTCCCGCATCGAGCAGGACAGTCTCCCCGGGGCAGATGTACTCGGCCGCTTTGGCTGCGATGAGTCGCTTGGCGTCGTACCCCTCGAGGGACCGTTGCTTCACCGATGCCTCGTGGCGACCGCCGATGGCAATGGCACCGCCGTAGGTGCGAGCCAACAAACCCTGCTTGGTCAGGTGGTCGAGATCGCGTCGAATGGTCGAGGCCGTCACCTTGAACAATGCCGACAGTTCCTCGACGCTGGTGAGGCCGCCGGACTTGGCCAGCCGCACTATCTCACCGCGCCTGGCTTCCGATACCCGCACCATAGACCTCCGTCAGCTCAGTAGCGCTGGGCTGGTTGCCAATTCGGCAGCCTGACGCAGAGCTTCGATCATGCTACCGGCCTCGGCGATGCCCTTACCTGCAATATCGAAAGCCGTGCCGTGATCGACGGACGTGCGAATCACCGGCAAGCCAACAGTGATGTTCACTCCCGCCTCGATCCCGAGAACCTTCACCGGTCCGTGTCCCTGATCGTGGTACATGGCCACGATCAGGTCGTAGTCTCCCCGTCCGGCCAGGAAGAAAGCGGTGTCGGCAGGCAACGGGCCGACCGCATCGATGCCGTCGGCCTTCAGCTTCTCGACTGCGGGAACAATCTTGAGATCTTCCTCGCCGTAGCCGAACAAGCCGTTCTCGCCGGCATGCGGATTGATCCCGCACACACCGATCTTCGGATTGGGATTGCCGGACCGGACCAATGCGTCGTGCCCGCGTCGAATGGTGCGCTCGACCAGACCGGGCTCGATCTTTGCCACGGCGTCCAGCAATCCGATGTGGGTGGTGACGTGAATGACCTTGAGCTTGGGGGTCGAGAGCATCATCGACACCTCCTCGGTGCCGGTGAGGTGCGCCAGCAATTCGGTGTGGCCAGGGAAGATGTGCCCAGCGGCGTGGAGTGCCTCCTTGTTCAGC
This sequence comes from Rhodococcus sp. IEGM 1330, assembly GCF_033142445.1. NCBI lineage: Bacteria > Bacillati > Actinomycetota > Actinomycetes > Mycobacteriales > Nocardiaceae > Rhodococcus > Rhodococcus sp. IEGM 1330. Next base: position 207,006 of record NZ_JAWLSB010000007.1, on the reverse strand, counting down.
GGTGCTGTGCAGATCGCCTGGACTTCGCCTCGCACAGCCAGTTCGCTCGCCACGCGTATGTAGTGGAACGCTGCGTCACCCGCGTCAGCGGACAACTCGCCCCACGCCAGATCCGAGGGCAGGAGACCGAGATCGATCACATTGATCCGCCCCGGAGTGAACTCTGCCGAGTCGACGCTCTCGATCGCGACGATCTCGACGTCGGTTCCGAGCACCTGAGCGGCAAGACGCAGCCTGGATGCATCGCCGATCACGACCGGCCTGCACCGCTCCAGCGTCGCCGGGTCGATCATGGCGGGCACGATCACCTCGGGACCGATACCGGCGCCGTCGCCCATGGTCACCGCGATGTAGGGCCGAAGTGTTGTTGTGGTCATGCCAAAGCCTCACTGTGAGAAAGAGATTGTGTGTTGTCGAGACCGCGCAGGTACGCGGTCATCGCGACGAGACTGTCCGGTCCACCGAAACTGCCCGGTCGAGTGGCGACGTATGCCCCTGCGGCCGTGCGTGAGACGACGGCCCCGTGATGAACTTCCGCTATCGGATGCAGCGTGGTCACGCTCAGGGCGTCGAGCACTCTGCGTGCGGTTTCGCCGCCCGTCAGGACGAGGCCGACGGTTCGACCCTCGACGGCCTCGGCGACCAGGTCGGCGAGCGCGCCCGAGATCGCGCTCGACCGATCGGGATCCACCGGCCCGGTCACTGTCAGAATCGCAGCTCCGGTGTCCACTGCGGTGCGCACCGCGGCGGGGTCGGCCTCGGTCGCCAGCAGATCGTCGATGTGGATCCTCACATGCGTCGCGCCGTAGCGCTCCAACTCCAGGACCTGCTGTGCTGCAACAGGTTCGGCAGTACCGACGACGATCAGTGTGGGTGCAGGCTCGACCGCAACTGCGCTGACGGTCCGCGGCTGCAGCGTCCGGGCGAGCGCGGCGGCCAGTGCCGAGGTGCCGACGAGTCGAACGCCGGGGATGGGTGCCGACATCGCCACGATGGCATCGAGATCGGCGTCCGATCGCACGTCGAACACGGCGACCGCGCCGGTGTTCATCGCCGCTGTGAGCTCACGGGTGTCGGCCTCTAGGCCGACGGCAACCGTGGGGATGTGGCCGAACAGATCGGCGATGGATGTCGGTGGCTGCGACTTCTCGAGCGCCCAACGGCCGCTGAGATGCAGGGGAAGGCCACCGATGTGCGGGACGCCGTTCTCGACGGTTCGTCCGAGGGCGGGCAACCCGGCCGCGAAGACGACGGGCCCCCCTTCGAGCAGAGTCTCGACCTCGGCGGCAACGTTGCCCCGTAACATCGAATCGACTTTCTTGACCACCCTGATGTGCGATGGGAGATCGCGCACGGTCTGCTGCACCCGGGCGGCGGCGTCGGCACCGGACAGGACGCGGGTGCCGAGATCGAGGACTCGAACATCGCTGTCGGACTGCAGAACACCGATGTCGATACCGAGGGAGACGTCACGATCGAGGAACAGGGCAGCAGACTCGGCCGCACCCGACAGATCATCGGCGAGAATCACGATGTGGGGGCGTTGCTCGACGGTCATGCTTCGATCACCCCTTCCGTGGATGCGCTATGCGCGCATTAAATGTAGCATTAGTGCGTGTTGTGCGCAGTATTTTCACAGGGATGTTCCGCCGCATTGGACAATGGTCTGGCCGGTGATACTGCGTCCGTGCGGTGACAACAGGAAAGCCACCGTCTCGGCAATCTCGTTCGGATCGATGAGGTGCCCGAGCGGAGGGGCGATCGGTGGAGTGGCCGCGCGGCCGGGGTCGCTGAGCATCGGAGTGTCGGTGGGGCCGGGTGCAACGACGTTGACAGTGATTCCGCGGCGCACCAGTTCCATCGCCCACGATCTGGCCATACCCACCAGCGCGGACTTGGTGGCGACATACTGACTCTTGCCCGCAACCCCTGTCATCGTCCTACTCCCAATCAACACCACTCGACCACCGTCGTTCATTCGCGGTGCCAACCCGTCGACCAACACCTCGGCAGCAGCGACGTGCACTCGCCACATCTGCTCGCTGTGTGCGGGGTCCAGGGTCCCGAGCCGGCCCGACCGCTGCACTCCTGCGGCATGCACGATCGAATGCGGATCGGGTAGCTCACCGACCAGATCGGCCACCGCACGGGTGTCGGCCAGGTCCACGCCGATCCAGCGATGTGGCCCGTCGTCGAAACCGTGCGTCGGACGGGTCCGGCTCAGACCCGTCACCTGCCAGCCGCGGCCTGACAACAGCCGCGCGATCGACGCGCCGATGCCGCTGCTCACCCCGGTCACGACGGCATGCCGAGGGGGACTCATGCTTCGTTCACCCACGCCGGAACGAGCTCGACGTACTTGATCGCCTGACGAAAATACGTGTACGCGATGTGGATTCGACCCTGCGCATCCTCGATGATCGACGGGTACGAGAATTCGCGATTGGAACCGTCGCGGGAGTTGTTGGTCAAGCAATACCCGTCGCCCACGTCGAGATCTCGTTTCACCGGCCATGTAGATCCACCGTCGGACGAGATGGCCAGCGTCATCGGCGCTCGCGGCGCTCCCCAGAACGCAGCCCGCGCATCACCGTCGTCCAAGGGAGCTTCTGCCGAGCCCTCGGTGCCGTCGGCAAGACCGTCGTCGTCGATCTCGTCGTACAGGGACACTCGACGAGCGGTCGCGTCGAGCGCGGACGCGTCGTTGTAGACCAGCGCCAGTGTGCCGTCTGCGCGTCCGATCACCTGGATGGACGAGTTGTTGTTCGGCAGTTCTGTGGGTGTAGGCGCGGTCCAGGTCTCGCCGTCGTCGGTCGAGACGGTCCGGTACACGAAGTCGGCCCACCTGCTCCGAAAGAGCGCTACCAACGAACCGTTTTGCTGAGCAACGATATTCATGTGAACGCACCCGATGCTGTTCGGAACGACCACCTCACGCCACGTGCCGCCGTCGTCGTCCGAGATCATGACCCCGCTGTAGTCGCGGTCGCCGACCCACTTGCGGCCCTCGATCTTGACGCAGTGGAACACCGGCAACAGTAGGCGTCCGGACCGGAGCGCAGTGACGGGCTGACGCACGAACACCCCGCCTGCCTCGGTCTCGGGAATCAACACGTGCGACTCTCCCCAGGTGGCGCCCCCGTCGGGAGAGATGCGGCGCAGTACTCGCGCTGTGTCCTGGTTACCCGCATGCTGTGAGGTCCACAGCAGCCACACCTCGCCCGAATCACGAACGAAGAGAACAGGATTCTGCTCCGAGCGGGTCGGATCATCGGACAGTTGGACAGGTCGGCTCCACTGCCGGCTCCCGGCCAGCAGGCGCGAGAACCAGACACTGATGTCGGGCACACCCTCCTGCGTTCCGGCGAACCAGACGCACGCCACCGCGCCGTCGGGCAGTATCGCCAGGTTGGCGGCGTGATTTTGCACCTGGGGGGCGTGCAGGAATGCGTCGGACCGGCCCGGTTCGGCGTCGCGCACGACACCGTCGGCGAGAAGATCGCCCGGAGTGAGGAAGCTCGTGTTACTCATGTTCTTCTTTCTCGGTGGCTCAGGAATTGAGCGAGACAGCAGCCATGTCGTAGGAGTTCGTGGGACGCAACCCGATTCCCTCGATCCGAGTCCGTCGCGCGATGACCGTCTTGGGTACGAACGACCACAGGCAGGGACAGGTCTCCCAGATCTGACGCTGGGCCTGCGCGAGAGTCTCGTTTCGCGTTGTCTCGTCGGCGTCCTCGGATGCCGTCGCGATGAGTGCAGCGATCTCGGGAAAAATGTAGCCGTGGTAGGTGTCTCGTGTTTCTTCCTTCGCTGCCGTGCCCGCGTACATGCCCTGCATGATCGTCACCGCCAGACCGGTCGGGCTGGGGTAGCCGTTGCCGAGAATGTCCCAGTCGCCGGCCTTGCCTTGACGCCACGTGGCGATGTCGCCGCCCGGCTCGAATTGCTGCAGCGTGGTCCGCACTCCCACCGCCGACAGCATCTGCACCACCGACTCCATGATGTCGGTGTCGGCCGCGAATTCACCCGTCTCCCAGATGATCGTGACCTCGAGATCGCGAACTCCGAGAGCATCGAGTTCTTGCCGAGCACGCTGGGGATCGTAGACGTACTCACCGGTCTCGATGGCACCGTCGAGAATGCCCGGTACCACGCCTCTCGACGGGCTCGCTGCGCCCTGCATGACCTGATCGATGAGCGCGTTTCCATTGATGGCGTAGGTCAATGCCTTTCGCACGCGAGGATCTGCGAGAGGGTGCCCTGCGGGTTTGCGGAAGTTGTAGAAGAGCTGGTTGAGCCGAACACCGTCGGTGCGTTCGACGGCGACCCCGGCCAGCCCGGAGAGCTGATCGGCTGCATCCGGGGTGATCGCGTCGATCACATCGACCTCGCCGCTGCGAAGGGAGACGACGCGGTTGGATTCGTCCGGCACGAATCGAACACTGACGGAGTCGGCCGATGCTGCTGTGCCCCAATAGCGATCGTTTCGCGCCAAGGAGTAGTTGCCGGTGCCACGATCGGCCTGGGTCACGACGAACGGGCCGGTGCCGACGCCGCCCTGAATGTCCTCGGGAACATTGTCCTCGGCGGGAGTGATCAGGATGTTCGACATGAGGTAGTCGAGCACGGGGATCGGTCGTACGGTGTCGAGCGTGAACGTGGAGTCGTCGATCTTGCCGACTGTGGGCCATTCGGGGAAGAACGTTCCGACGAACGATCCGGTGACCTGGCTGTACATGCGCAGAGCGACGTCGACGTCCTCGACTCGAACGGGCCTGCCGTCGGAGTAGACGATGCCGGGGCGCAGGTGCACCAGCCACTGGGTCGGGCCGACGAGCTCGAAGCTGTCGGCGAGCACCAACTGAACCTTCAACGAGGTATCGATGGTGGTCAGCGCTTCTCGGACGGCTCGCTGCACGGTCAAGGCCGCATCGAACTGAAGGAGTTTGTTGTCCAGGGTCACCATGGACCGGTTCATGGCCAGGCTGACGGTGGTGGGACCGGGTCGGCCGGTCGGCGTCGCGCAGGCCGTCATCGCGCCGCCGAGTGTGAGGCCTGCACCGAGTACGAGACTCGATCGGAACAGAGCTCGGCGTGAGAAGCGCTGGTGAACAAAGCTTTCGGTCATGATTGACCTCTCGTGACTGGCACATCGAGATGTGGATATCGACGCGGACCGTAGGAGAGCGCGACGGTGAAAGTGATCGTGGACACAATGGAACTGTACTACGACTTGCTTGTAATGCGCAGAAAAATATTGCTACTTGCGCAAAGCGCGCAGCAATGGAATTGTGAGCTGAGTTACAACGAGGCAGTGTTATCGAAAGGTCGACGATGACCCAGGCAAGACAAGAACCGCAGGTGGGGAGATGACCCAGCTGACCGCAAGTCCTCCGAGCGTGTCCGTGGCGAAGGCCGGCAGCAATTCCTCGCTGCCCGCGTTTCTCACCGCGCCGATGGCTCGCTATGTCGTACGACGGCTCGGCCAGAGCCTGCTCACCATTTTCCTCACCCTCACCACGGTCTTCGTACTCATTCGCATGGCACCGGGTGATCCCGCGTACTCGATGGCAGGCCCGCTGGCCAGCACCGAGGATCTGGCGCAGATTCGTACGAACCTGGGCTTGGATCAGTCGATCTTCACCCAGTACGCGCTGTACCTGAAGGGCTTGTTCACCCTGGACCTCGGAACGTCGTACTCGTTCCAGGCACCCGCACTCGACGTCGTGCTGCAGCGAATTCCGTACACGATCACCCTGGCCTTCGCGGCAATCGTGCTCACGACCGTGGTGTCGATCCCCCTGGGCATATGGATGGCCCGTCGCGCCGACACCCGTCGCGAACTGGGCGCGAACGTCGTGACCATCGCAGGCCAGTCGATGCCGGACTTCTGGACCGGCCTGATGCTGTTGACGTTCTTCGCCGTTCTGGTTCCCGTGCTCCCCGCCGCAGGGTTCACCAGCTGGTCTTCGCTGATACTGCCCGCGATCACGGTGGCCATCCTGCAGATCGCGTTGATCTCGCGGATGGTTCGACGCGAGATGGTCGGCGCGTACGCCTCGCCCTACGTCACGGTCGCCCGATCCAGAGGCGTTTCCGAGCGCGAAATCACCTGGCGCTACGCCCTGCGCAACTCGTCGATCCCGGTGGTCACTGCCCTCGGTACCCGGTTCGCGTCGATGCTCAACGGCGTCGTGGTGGTCGAAGTGGTCTTCGCATGGCCCGGCGTCGGATCGCTGGTGGTGCGTGCCCTCGAAACCCGTGACTACCCGCTGATTCAGGCAACCGTGTTGGTCACCGCGGTGCTCGCGGTACTCGTGCAACTCGCCGTCGACCTGTGCTATCCACTCCTCGATCCCCGCGTTCGTCTCGGGAAGGCAGCCAACTGATGACCGTCCTCGACAAACCCTCGGACGCAACCCGTCCCAGTGCCGTCACCGCCAAGGATTTCGCCTCGGCCGGCGCCACCCGCAGGCGGCGCGACAGCCGCGTCAAGATCTGGATCGGCACCATCTGCGCGCTGACGGTCATCCTGCCGGTCGTCTTCGCACGGGTGCTGCCGCTCGGATCACCCGACGCCACCGATCTGGCGCAGCGCCGGCTCCCCCCGCTCACCGACGGCCATCTCTTCGGAACCGATCAGCTGGGCCGAGACCTCCTCGCCCGCGTTCTCTACGGCGGCCAGGTCTCGCTGACGGTCGGCATCCTCGCCGTCATCGTCTCCGGCCTCATCGGCCTCACCCTGGGATCGCTCGCCGGCTTCCTCGGCGGATGGGTGGACTCGGTCGTCTCGCGCCTGCTCGAAGCTCAGCTCTCACTTCCGCTGCTGATGATGCTGCTTCTCGTCGTCGCCCTCTTCGGACCCTCCATCCCGGTCATCACCTTTGTCATCGCCATCGCGCAGTGGCCCGAAATCGCGCGGTTGACAAGGTCACTCGTACTCGTCGAACGTGAAAAGCCGTACATAGCCGCAGCCCGGGTGCTCGGCCTGGGTCAGTTCGCGATTCTGCTGCGCCACGTGGTGCCCAACATCATCAAGGCCGCCTCGCTCGTCGTGCTGCTGTTGCTCGCCCAGGCCGTGCTGCTCGAAAGCGCGCTGAGCTACCTCGGTGCTGGGCCGCAACGGCCGTTCGCAACATGGGGACGCATCATCTCCGACGGCCAGGACTACATCACCACCTCGTGGTGGCTCGTGACCTTGCCGGGCCTGGTCATCGTGCTCCTCGTCGTCGGAGTCAATCTGCTCGGAGACGGACTGCGCGACCGCCCCGCCGGATCGGGCCTCCTGCGAATGTTCGCTCGCTCCAACAAGAAAGGGCGTGCCTGACCATGGGAAACCTACTCGAGGTCGACGGGCTGCAGATCGAGCTGGTGACCGACAAAGGCCTCATCAGGGCAGTCGACGGTGTCTCCTTCTGTATCGAGGCAGGCGAGACCGTCACCATCATCGGAGAATCCGGCTCGGGTAAGTCCACGACAGCCATGGGCATTCTCGGTCTGTTGCCCGCCGATCTCGCTGTACTCTCCGGATCCGTGACCTTCAAGGACACGGAAATTCTCGGAAAGCACAAGGAACTGTGCCGCATTCGGGGCAAGCACATCGCGCTGATCCCACAGGACCCGATGACAGCCCTCAGCCCGGTCCATACCGTCGGCAGCCAGTTGCGCGAGGCCGTGCGGCACAGCGGAGTTGCCGGCCGGGCAAAACAGATCGAGCGATGCGTCGAACTGCTCGAACAGGTCCGAATTCCCGATCCCACAACCCAACTCGGCAAGTACCCGCACCAACTGTCCGGGGGAATGTTGCAACGTGTCCTGATCGCAGGCGCGCTGGCATCGGATCCGGAGCTCATCGTCGCCGACGAACCGACCAGTGCCCTCGACGTGACCGTGCAGGCCAGCATTCTCGATCTGCTCTTGGAGTTGCAGGAGCGAACCGGAATCGGAATGCTCGTCATCACCCACGATCTCGGTGTCGCTCGGCTGATGTCCGACCGCATCTACGTCATGAAGAGCGGTGCATTCGTCGAGGACGGTGACGCCGAAGGGCTCGTCAACGCACCTCGACACCCGTACACCAGGAAACTCCTGGACGCGATTCCGCAACTGGGGCCGTGGAACGAAGCAATAGAGAAGGTCGAGGCCCCGGTATGAACGGACCACTGCTGTCGGTGGAAGAACTCGTCGTCGAATACCCCGTCGCAGGCGGCGTTTTCCGCGCAGTCGACTCGGTGAGCTTCTCGGTCGAGCGAGGCAAGACGATTGCCGTGGTCGGTGAATCGGGTTGCGGCAAGTCGACCATCGCCAAGTCCATCGTTCGACTGCTCACCCCGACATCCGGGCGCATCCGGGTCGACGGCACCGACATCGCGCAGATGTCCGAGAAAACGTTGCGGCCCTTCCGATCCCGGATTCAGATGGTTTTCCAGGATCCGTACGGTTCACTGGACCCGCATCTGACTGCCGTGGACATCGTCGGGGAACCTCTGCGGCTCAGAGGTATTCGCAGCAAGGCGGAACGGGCAAGGAAAGCCGCCGAACTCATCGACCGGGTCGGCCTGCCCAGCACTGCACTGACGCGTCGCCCGGTGGAATTCTCCGGCGGCCAACGTCAACGCATCGGCATAGCCCGCGCACTCGCGTCCGGTCCCGAGATTCTGGTGTGCGACGAGGCGACCAGCGCACTCGACGTGTCGGTCCAGGCGCAGGTGCTCGAACTGCTTCGAGAGATTCAGCAGCAGACCGATCTGACCTACGTGTTCATTTCACACAACCTCGGTGTCGTGCGCGAGATCAGCGAGACGGTCGTGGTGATGTCCAAGGGCCGTATCGTCGAGCGCGGCGATACCGAGGAAGTGCTCGCGCGACCCAAGCAGCCGTACACCAGGGCGCTTCGCGCAGCTGCCCTCGATCCCGTTGCAATGACCGGAATCAAACCGCGACATATAGTCTCGCGGCTCACCAAAACCTCGGTAGGAGTTCCCGCATGACCTCGCTCGACATTTCACCCCTCGTCCTGGGAACAATGACGTTCGGCGATACCGTCGACGAATCCGGTGCCGCGAAAATGCTCGACGCCGCGTTGGACGCGGGAGTCACACATATCGACACCGCAAACGGCTACGCAGGCGGGGAATCCGAACGGATCCTCGCCATTCTGCTCGCTACCCGACGCGATCGCGTGACCCTGGCAACCAAGGCAGGCATGCCCAACCCCGACTCCGGCGACGACAGTCCGTTGTCTCCACGAGGGCTTCGCCTCAGCGTCGAAGCGAGCCTGTCGCGGTTGGGCACCGATCACGTCGATCTGTTTTACCTGCATCAACCGGATCGCGCGACGTCGCTCACCGAGACTCTGACGACGGTCGCCGAGCTAGTGGCAGAGGGGAAGATCGGCGCACTCGGCGTGTCGAACTTCGCGGCGTGGCAGATCGGGGAAGTCAACCGGGTGGCAGACGAGGTCGGCGCTCCCCGGCCGGTCGTCGCGCAGCAGCTCTACAACCTGCTCGCCCGCAGAATCGAAGAGGAGTACGTAGAGTTCGCAGCGGCCACCGGGTTGACGACCATGGTCTACAACCCACTCGGCGGTGGACTGCTCACCGGCAAACACGTCGCCGGAGTCGAACCTACGGATGGCAGATTCGGTGACTCCCGTCTGGCCGCGATGTATCGCGAACGGTACTGGAATACAGCGATATTCGACGCGATCGCGCAGTTGAGTGCGGTTGCCGACGGGGCCGGGATGCCGCTGACCGAGCTCGCCCTGCGATGGTTGATCTCCAAGCCCGCAACCGGACCCGTGCTGTTGGGCGGGTCCAAGGTGGAGCACCTCGAATCGAACATCGCCGCCCTCGGTCGCGGGCCGCTCGAAGACGACATTGTCGTTGCATGCGACGAGGTCGGTGCCGCGCTCCGTGGCCCGATGCCGAACTACAACCGCTGAAAGGTCTTTCAATGCCTGCACAGGAATTCGCAGCTCGAGTTCGAAACCGCGAGCGCATCCTCGGCTACTGGTCGGTCATCGACAGTCCTGTCTCCACCGAATGGCTCGCTCACGTGGGGTGGGACTACATTGCCCTCGACCTGCAACACGGCCTGATCGGATACTCCGGCATGCTGACCGGAATCACCGCAATCGACGCCGCGAACGGCCCCGCCGCGCTCGTTCGAGTGGAGGCGAACAACGCCACCGCAATCGGCCGCGCACTCGACGCAGGTGCATGGGGAGTCATCGTCCCGCTCGTGGACACAGCCGCCGACGCCGCGGCCGCAGTATCGGCTGCCACATATCCACCGGCGGGCATCCGCTCCTACGGCCCGATGCGTTCGCAGCTACGAATCGGACCCGATCCGGCCGTCGCCAACCGCGATACCGTCGTACTCGCCATGATCGAGACACCACAGGGTCTCGCCAACGTCGAGGAGATCTGTGCTGTACCCGGCCTCGACGGCGTCTATGTAGGGCCATCGGATCTGCGATTGGCCGTCGGCGGATCCTCGCCCAGCGACCCCTCCGTCGATGCGGAATTCGAGGCGGCCCTCGAGAGGGTGCAGAAGGCTGCGGCCGCGGCGGGTATCACCGCGGGAATTCACACCGCGTCAGGAAGTGTTGCTGCCCAGCGACTGTCCGAGGGATACACGCTGGCAACCGTCGCATCGGACCTGACGCATCTCAAAGCCGTGTCGGCCGAGCACCTAGCGGCGGCGCGGGGGTAGGCCCGCTCTTCTTGCCGCATCGACCCGATACGCGAGATAGAGATACAGGACGCCGGTGACGGCACCGCCCAGGCATCCTGCTGCAATGTCCACGGCGATGGATCCTGAATTTGTCGACGAGTGCAGTAGCAAGAAGCCGACCGCGACCGCGGGGACAAGCACCAGTGCGTTGATGTAGTCGGCGCGGGTTGCGCCGCACCTCTTGCTCAGCGCGCCGGTCATGATCCACTCGCGAAATGGCTTCTGCATCTCGAGCTCCAACCTCATGTGGTCCACTTTGCCCGTTTTTTCCACGGTACCGGATTGTTCGCGGCGCTGAGGATGTCGTGGGAGGGTTCTGGTGTTTCTCGCGATTGAGTGGTCGTTGTTCGGAGACGGCCCGGGCCAGTGATCGGCGCTGCTGCAGGGAATCGCGATCGGCGCGTCGATGGGTCGTACGGCCTGCATTGGTTCTCTCGGCACTGACATCGAGCGCCAGCGCGGCTGGCTGCACCGGATTCAGTCGATGTCGAGCTGTGTGTTTGAGTCATCCGCATGGAATGGGTCGCCAAGGAGCTATGCGTGGCAGCGGCCAGTGGTGCGTGCACGGCTGCGGTGCTCATCTGGCCGATTGTCGGCGGTCGGTGGTGGGATCTGACCCTCCCCGCTGTGATCGGCGGAGTGGTCGGACTGATCGTTGGCCTGGTCGCGGTCGCAGGTGGGCATTACGCAGCGCGGACTGCGGCGTTCTGGCCACCGCGGACTCGCAACCGGTGGAGACAGCGATTCGCGCTGTGTTCGGCGGCGGCCGTGTTGCTGGTGGTTGGCGGATTGCTCGCATGGACCGAGGCGGCCTCGGGAACTCCTTCTCTACACCCGGAGTCGTTGATAGTGCTCGCAACAGTGACATCGGTGAGCTACGCATTCGCGTACGTCCTCGCGCCTGTGAATCCAGCGCAGCTGGGGCTCACCGCTTGAATGTCAGTCGCTTGTGGTCGGTCGGACGTATGGTCATGCCTTGGTAGGCGTGCGGTCGTCGTGTGGGTCCTACACAACAACGGCGGATACGGATGGAAATTTCAAAGGAACTCGAGGATGCGGAGTAGCGAGTGAACCCGGAGTTCGATCTCGAGCCGGATTTATCACGCGTCGAAGTGGGCAATTTCTACGCCCAGCAACCGGAAGCTGTTTGGACCGCGATCACCGATCCGGCAGCGCTCGAGCGGTGGTTGATGCCGTCGACCGGGTACATGGGTGCCATGGTCGGGACTCATTTCCTACTGTCCGTTCCGTCGAGTGCGTCGGCCGAAATTGCGTGTGAAGTGTTGGCGGCCACCCCCAACAGAGCCATGACCTGGAGTTGGATGGACCTGCGCTCGGCTCGCCCCGTGCGGTGGCTCTTGAGCTGGGAGGTCCATTCACACGGGCGTGGAACTCGGCTGCTGTTGACGCACAGTGGTTTCGATGTCGACGACAAGCGGCAGATCATGGCACGCAACGCATTTGCGCGAGGGTGGAATCAAGTCCTATCGACGAAGTTACCCGACGTCCTGGCTCCACCTCAGCGATAGCCCACCGTTCAGCCGGTCCGCGAAATCCACCCTCGGCTCACGCACATGCGTCGGGTCCATCGAACGCGCGGACCATTCCGCAGGCGAAGACGCGGGAGACCCTCCACTCGCTGTCGAACCGCACGAAGGGGATGGGACCGACCGAATAGGGTTCGAGGCCGCGGAACGATCCCATTCCGCTCGCATCGACGGTGTCCGGGCCGGTGACTTCGACTGTCGTGAAATCGATGTGTTGTGGATCCGGCTGCGCACCCCAGGCGCGCGCAAGCGACACGTTGCCTTCGCTGGGACCGCCGAACAGTCGCGCCCGATCCTCCTCCCGTACCGAGTAGTTCAGGCTGGCTGCGAGCAAGGCAGTCAACTGCTCGGCGCTGGGAACGGCATCGGTGACAGGCGACGGGGGTGCGGCAAACTGCGTCGATCGAACCGATGCAGTCGGAAGCCGGGGTTCGTCGACTTCGACGGGTGCGCAGGCGCAACTGAAGACAACCAGGGTGATTGCTCCGAATCCGGCTCTTCTCACCGGAACAGTATGGACCGATGCTTGTCGAGGCCGCCACTGTTTCGGAACGTGGCGTTCGAGCTGACGAAAACCGGTGGCGGATTCCCGAATCGGCTTGCTACCGTGCCGGCATGCATTTGATCTTCGAGTGACGGTCTTCTTCGGCTGAGTCGAACGTGGGGAACTACCCGCGTTCGACCGTGCCGTCGATTCCGGACCTACCCGGTCCGCCCGTCATTCACGCGCAGTTATGTTGCTGCGCTTCTTCTTCGGAGATCTCATGCCACATTCTGCAACTATCCCTGCGCGCGCCAACGCGCAACTCATCGCTTCCGACATCGCAGTCGCTTTCGGCGGCTCACCGGTATTGACCGGTGTCGACATCGCTGTGACACCCGCATCTCGGTAGGCAATAGTGGGCGAGAACGGGCGCGGAAAGTCCACCCTCCTTCACATCCTGGCCGGACGATTGACGCCCGACTCGGGAACCGTGTCACGCGTCGGGACCCTCGGTGTTGCCGATCAAGAAATGGTCACCACAGACGAACGCACTGTCGGAGAGGTCCTCCACGAATCCATCGCCGAGTCGATATCGGCATTGGCGAGCCTGGACTCGGCATCGAACGAATTGACCTCCGGCAGAGCGGAAGCCGAACAGATATACACATCAGCGTTGGAGCGCGTCGAAGCTCTCGACGCCTGGGACGCCGAGCGGCGACTGGACATTGCGCTCGACGGACTCGGAGCAGTGACCGACAGATGCCGAGTTCTTTCCACACTGTCTGTTGGGCAGCGTTACCGAGTGCGACTCGCCTGTTTGCTCGGCGGAGATCACGACTTTCTGCTCCTCGACGAACCGACCAATCACCTCGACCGAGCCGGCCTGGACTATCTGACCGGACGGCTTCGAGATCGGGCCGGTGGCGTCGTAGTGGTCAGTAACGACCGAGCTCTTGTGTCCGATGTAGCGCAACAGATCCTGGATCTCGATCCGACTCCGGACGGTCGCCCACGCGTCTATGGTGACGGCTATGCCAGCTACCGGGCCGGTCGCGGTGCCGAGCGAATCAAGTGGGAGCAGGAGTACGAACAGCAGTTGGCGATGACCGTCAAGCTCCGCGAGGATCTGAGCAAAGCTCAGAACAGGCTGGTCAGCAGTTGGAGGCCGAGCAAAGGCACGAACAAGCATCAACGATCCACGCGTGCAGGCGGTCTCGTGCGAAACGTGCACCGCAGGCAGGAGGACCTGGAATCTCAGCTTCTCCCTGTTCCGGAACCACCTCAGAGGCTTCGGTTTCCGAGAATGGGTGCAAGGCAGGGAACGTTGTTGGTTGCCGAACATGTGACGGTGGCGGGGCGACTGGGTGTGCCTGTATCGCTGACCCTGTCGGCAGGAGCCAAGCAGGTGGTGACGGGCCCCAACGGATCCGGGAAGTCCACATTCCTGTCCGTGCTCGCGGGACACGAGGACCCGACGACCGGCCAGGTGCGTGCAGCGCACGATGCGCGGGTTGTTCTGCTGCGTCAGGAGTCGGCACTACCACCGAAATACCAAGCGGGAGAGTATTTTCGATCTTGCTTCGACGGGACGGTCTCGTTGTCTTCGCTCGGCCTGCTGCGGTCACGAGAGATGAACAAGCGGATCGGTGAACTGTCGATGGGCCAACAACGCCGCCTCGACCTCGCACTGGCTCTCGCCCGCCGGCCGAGCGTTCTGCTGCTCGACGAGCCGACGAATCACCTGTCCATCGCGCTGGTGGACGAATTGACCCAGGCACTCGACGCGACCGACGCAGCAGTGGTGGTCTCCACACACGATCGACAGATGCTGCGAGACACCAGTTCATGGGAAACTCTTGACCTCGAGTGCACTTGATGTTGTGGAGTGTCGACATGACGATATCGATCGCACCTCCGCACTCGTCGGACGACGATGTGGCCGAACTCGTAGCCCGTGTCGCTGAGCTGGAGCGAACCCAACGGACCGAAGACGTGGAGGGATTTCTTGCGTTGTTCGACGCGGATGCTGTGTGGGTGAGCGCCGCAGGCGTCCGCCTGATCGGTCGGCGACAGATCGAAGAATTCACCAGCAGGGTGCTTCCGGGAGCATTCGCAGACGGATCCGTTCGGTACGACGTCGAACACATCCGATTCATCACCGGCGACGTTGTGCTGACAGGGGTCAACCAGGACTATCTTGATGCTGTCGGGCGACCCATGTCGCCCCCGGTCAAGGGACGCCCGAGTTACATCTGGCGCAGGCAGGATGGTGAGTGGTACATCGCCAGTGGTCAAAACACGCTTGTCCCGACCGAACGAATCGACTGACTTTCGTCAGTTATGGGCAAACTCAGGACAAGGACGCAGCCGACTCACCGTCCCGGGGCCGGCAGGCACCGACTATGCACGAACTGGGCGGCACGGTCCCCGTCGCGATGGGGCACCATCGAGTCGCCGTCAATTCAACAATATTGATCAGAATCCGAGGTCTCGCTTGCGGCGTTCGCGCTCGAGTCGACGTTGCTCCTCCGCGCGCTCTCGGCACTGCCGAAGAAATTCTGCGTCGGCATCCGGGTTTTGCGCCGCCTGACGACCAGGGCGCGTCTCGTACTCCGGAAACGCAGAATTGCTCGCTCGCCGGTTGCCGCCGCCGGAACCTCCCCAGATTCCGCCACCGATCGGACGTCCCGCGAACAACCATGCCAACGAGCCGGCAAGCGGGAGAAACACCACCAACAGCAGCCACACGATCTTCGGGAGGAATCGCACTCCACCGTCGTCGGCCGTGATCACGTCGATCAGACAGAACACCCACAGCAACATCACCAGCAGACCGAGATACGGCATGTGATCCTCCATGTTCAAGACCGTTCGGTCTGATGTACCGAGCATCGTAGCGGGATTGTCGAGAATTCAACAGGTGGCACAGAACGGACAGGGCGATTCCCTGGCAGGAGAACAGTCAGTGACCTTGGGAGTAGATGAACAGCGACGACTGGCGTGCGTTCCTGGTGAGCAGGACGGTCACGGGGTCTGCAGTCCCCTGAGTAGGACGCGAGGTCGACCGCATCTCGGGTTCGCAGGTCAAGCCCAGTGCAGTCCAGTTGCTCGTCGATGCAGCGGCGCACGTGACCGGCTGCAGCGGCGGATAGGAAGGGTTTGCCGCCGATAGCGCCACGTCGTCGCCCCACTCGCTCGACGAGTCGAATCGCGCACTCCACGCGGGCTGGCCGACGAACTCCGAGTGGGTGAAGGCCTGAACGAACTCGAAGCCACTCGGCACGTCGAAAGCTATGTCTTGCAGACCGTTCGACACTTCTTCTCGGTCCGTGGACCTGCGCTCGCCAGGCTCGAACGAAGTGCACGACGCGGTGAAAATGGCGAGGAACACCAGCGTGGGAAGTGCCCTCCACGAAGTCTTCATGTTGTCATCGATCCCGAGTGAGAACAGAGTAAGCCTCGGGCGGTAGTTCTTGGAATGATCCCATTCCCGCGATGCGTCGACAACCGTCCAATTCGACTGTGATGCGGGCACTTCCGGAACCATCCGGGCGGCTCAAGTCGGCGTAGGCAAACCGCGTCGCCGGAGTCGAGCACGGCTGTGCGATGGGAGCGGCGGTGAGTTCGCCGACCAGTTCGATGCTGCTCGGCCGGTCGAGGGTGGCTGAACTTCCGGGAACCGTCCCGATCTCGACCGGTAGAGCGGACACGCTGTCGATGACCGGATACGTACAGATCTGGAGAAATCCGACGTCGTCCGAAGGCAGAATCAAGGTCGGAGGAAGCGAAGCGTTTCCACTGGTCTCAGCCTCGATTGCTTGGTCGACGTATTCGGCTGTGGTGTCGAAGAACTCGCCTGCAGCTGGTCCCGTGCACGTGGTGGCGTAGTCGTAGTCGTACCCCATGGGGTGCACGGTTCGGGAGAATTCTTCGAGTTCGCTCAGTACGCGCAGTGGTTCGTCCTGAAGTCGTCCGCAGAGAGCAACAGGCCAAGCCGGTCGAAACGCGCGACCAGACTCGTCGACGAACCACAGTCCGACGGGTGCTTCGCCCGGGTACGCGCAGCTGACCGTCACGTGCCCCGTATAGCGTTCCGAGGGAACTACGAACGCCTCCATTGCGGCGCGGACGTCCCCGCGGAGCCGTACCGAATCCAGTGTCAACACATTGTCGTCACTGAGTGCTCTTTCGCACCGCAGTACTTCCACTGGGTTGAAATACCGCGGGGGATATCCCGGTGTCGGAGCGTCTGCGGTGATTTCAGGGTCCGACGGCCCGTATCCGGTCAGCGCGCTGTAAATGTTCTCGGCCATGCAGTTCGGAGTGTGCGTCGTGCTCGCTGTGGGTGGTCGATACGACTCTGTCTCCAACCCTGAGAAAGGCAAGACGTAACTGCACGCCGTCAACAGTCCACACGAGCCAACAACCAGGGTTGCCCGAACGGATCTGCGCATGCCTCAGGCTACCCACTGTCTGTTCGATGATCGCTGGTTCATGCGGCACCGAAATCAGGTGCAGCTGACCGCGCTCAGCGCGGTCGCCTGCACCCGATTCGATCGCAGATTCGATCCGGCACGTATGCGGCCAACCGTCACCGCGTGTCTGCCGGCATGAACTGTCCGGCTGTCGAGCCGATGAGTGCGACGCCGAAACCATGCAGCGCTACCCACACACGTGGCAAACGAGGAACACTGACTCCTGGCGAACGAAGCCAACTCGCTGCCTTGCTGAAGCGAATGATGCTCGATATCCAGCAGTAGGAACCTCGCCGTATCCTTGGCCGCATGGGCGAATCACAGATCGACCTCCGAAGGCCCGCTCTGATTGTCGTCGATGTACAGGCGGGATTCGACGATGCCGAGTTCTGGGGTCCGCGGGACAACCCGTCGTGCGAAGGCAATATCGCTGCCCTCATTCGCTTGTGGCGGTCCAACTCATGGCCGGTGGTGTTCGTTCGACACGACTCCGACAACCCTCTGTCTCCGTTGTCGCCGAGTAGTTCCGGGCACGCGTTCAAAGATGTCATCGAAGGAAGCCCAGATCTGCTGATCAGCAAACGGGTCAATTCGAGCTTCTACGGCACGCCGGATCTCGATGCCTGGCTACGCGCCGAGGGCATCGACCAGGTCGTCATCTGCGGGATCACGACAAATCACTGCTGCGAGACGACAGCTCGCATGGCCGGAAACCTCGGATACGACACGTACTTCGTCATCGACGCCACACATACCTTCGATCGCGTCGGGCCCGATGGAACGACTGTGCCCGCCGCGACGTTGTCGGCAATGACTGCGACCAACCTGCACGGGGAATTCGCGACTGTCGTCACAACAGAAGACCTGCTCTCGAAGTGAAGAAGGCGCGCAATGGAAGTCACAGGCCGAATGTCTCCCGACGAGTTCTGGCGTGACATCGACCGGAGTGATGATCGAGTACGCCTCGGCGCGCAGGGAGTTCGGCTGTTCGGACTGAGGAAGTGGGACGGCGCGATCATGATCGGGGATTGGAAGTGGGTGGACGATCGACTGTCGTCCGCTGGTCTCGTGCACTCGATGAGGTGTCGCGCTCGAGAACGACGGACCTTTCGTTGCACACTCGACTCGATTCCTCATCGAGGCCAAGAGAATCGACTGAGCTGTTCGAGAAGTTCGTGGCACCTCGATCGTTCCACGATCACGAAAACAGCGAGGTTTCGGTTCTTGTGCGCGTCGTCGATTGCGTCGTCCGGGCTGTGAGCCGTCGTGCTCCGGTACCTTGTTGTCCGAGAATGTCATTGGGGTTCGAGTAGGGGCATGATGTCAGCGACAGGCATCCGCATCCGATGCAGTCGGAAAAGTTGTCTCGCAGCGCAGTCAGTTCTTCGATGCGTGCAGTGAGTTCGTCGCGCCACTGTCGAGATATTCGCGCCCAATCGCGCTTTCCCGGTATCGCCTGTTCCGGCAGTTGGTCGAGCGCATCCTTGATCTTCTCCAGGGACACCCCGAGACGTTGAGCTGTTCTGATGAAGGCGATAACCCGCAGCACGTCGCGCCGGTACTCCCGACGGTTTCCGCTTGTGCGTCGACTGGAAATCAATCCAACCTGTTCGTAGTAGTGCAGGGCGGATACAGCGACCCCGGCACGTTCTGCGACCTGGCCGGGCTTGAGCCATACCGCATCCGTATCCAGTTGTGTCATGACCTGGCCCTCCGGGTTCGCTCGTACGCCTTGACGTCAAGTGCACTTGATGAAGTGCACTGTACATCGCAGTCTTCGGCGAGGTCAGGAGAGACAATTGACGACAACGATCACGAATTGGGCGGACATACGGTGCCCATGGTGCTGGATTGGGCACCGACAATTGGTGCGGGCGCTCGGCCGTCTCGAAGCCGGCACGCGGGTCGAGTACAGGAGCTTTCTACTCGAACCCGCCGGTCCAACTCGCTCCGGCATGACCGTTCGGGAAGCGGCGCTGTCCTCGTGGGGCTTCGACGAGGCGCGATGGGCAGCTCACAGTAGAAAGATCGTGGCGGGCGGTACATCCGAATCGCTCATCATCAACATCGACACCGCGTTGGTAGTCGACTCGCGCAATGCGCACCGACTGCTGAAGCTGGTCGCGGATCGGCAGTTGAACACATTCGAGGCGTGGGATGCGTTGTATTCCAGGCACTTCGAATTCAACGACAACATCGCGGATTGGATTGTGCTCCGCTCGGTCGGTGAACAGGTGGGCCTGGCGGGCGGCGACATCACGACGCTCGTAGAGACCGACGAGTACTCGGCCGCTGTCGACGACGATATTCGCGACGCGGCCGCGCTCGGCATCAGCTCGATTCCGACTGTTCTTGCCGATTCGGTAAGAACAGCTGGTGACCCGAGTACCGGTGTCGATCGGATCGTAGATATCCCGGCGGTCGGTCGATGATCGACACGATGCGCGCCGTTGCGATCGACGAACACGGATCCGCATCGGTGCTGAAGACCAGAACGCTGGCCCGGCCGACTCCGAATCCTGGAGAGGTGCTGGTCAGGATTCGAGTAGCCGGTGTGCAACTGACCGACGCGGCAATTCGGGGAGGGTGGGTACCGCCGGGCGCGACCATCGAGTTTCCGCAGATTCTCGGCAACGAATTTTCGGGAATCGTCGAGGCGCTCGGTGCGGATGTCCACCAGTTCGCGGTCGGTGACGACGTTCTGGGATATCGAGTTCTCGGCTGTTACGCGGAGTACGTGAGTGTTCCGGCCAATCAGATCGTAGCCAAGCCCCCTAGCGTTTCCTGGCGCACGGCGGGGGCGCTGTCCGCATCGGGTCAGACGGCCCACACCGCCCTGGAACGGTTGGGTGCGCGGGCAGGTGAAACATTGCTGGTCCATGGGGCGGCGGGTGGGGTGGGTTCGATGGCTGTCCAGTTGGCGCTTCATCAAGGCCTGCGGGTGATTGGCACGGCAAGTCGAGACAACCACCCGTACCTAGAGCAGATGGGCGCTGTCGCAGTGACTTACGGTAGTGGTCAGGCCGAACGAATCATGGCAGCGGCTCCGGAAGGAGTCGATGTGGTGTTCGACGCGGCCGGACATGAGAACCTGCGCACCGCAGTCGCTCTGACGTACGACCGTTCCCGCATCGGAACGATCGTCGACATTGCACTGGCAAGAGAGCTGAATTGCCAGTGGATTTCGAGCGATCGATCGGCCGAGCGTCTGCGCGACCTCGTCGATCTGTGCGCTACCGGACAGTTGCGCGTCACAGTCAGGGCCGCGTACGTACTCGACGAGACCGGCGAGGCGCATCGTGACGTCGAGACCGGACACGGGCGCGGCAAGGTCGTGTTACTCGTCGATGAAGGAAGCTGATGACCGACAGGGTGGACCGTCCATCGAACCTGCTGTCGGGAGAACATCGGCCGCTGATTATCGGCCTGCTGGGAACGATGACGTTCATTGCTTTCGAGTCGTTCGCAATCACCACTGCTCTCCCCGTGATCGTCGATGACTTCGGTGCCGATCGCTGGTATTCGCTTGCGTATGCCTCGACACTGACCGCAGCTCTGGTGGGGATGACCATTGGGGGAAATTGGGCCGACCGACGCGGTGTCAGGGTCCCGATGGCAGTGGGCGGTACTGCCTTTCTCATCGGGATTGCGCTCTGTGCGGTGGCACCCACGATCGAGCTGTTCGTGGCAGGTCGACTACTGCAGGGATTCGGCGGCGGAATCAACTCTGTCGTCCTGTACGTCGTGATTGCACAGTGCATTCCAGCCGATCTGCATTCTCGAACCTTCGGGTTGCTGACGGCTGCGTGGCTCCTACCCGGAATTTCGGGACCGCTGGTCGCCGGTGTGCTCGTCGAATTCGTCGGTTGGCGAACGGTGTTCGCGCTGGCTTTGGTCGGATCCGGGGTGTCCTTGATAACGCTGCTTATCGCGGTCCGTGGTTCGGTCCAATTGCATAACGGCACAGCAGTATTCGGACGTCGGGGAATATGGACCATGGTTGCGGCAGCGGGCGTGCTCGGGCTGCACCTCGCCGGCCAGCAAGGAATTCCCATTCTTGTCCTGGGTAGTGTGTGCGCCGTTTCGCTGATCGGGCTGTCGGCAACACGCCTTCTCCCCCAGGGCACGTTCAGGATTCGACCGGGAATCCCTCGCTCGACCGCGCTGCGTGGATTGCTGGGTGCGACCGTTGCGGCAACGGACATCTATCTGCCTCTCTACCTCCAGCGCCAGCTCGGCTACAGTCCCAGTTCGTCCGGCCTGATCGTTGCCCTCGGAGCGATCGGATGGATTGCCGGAGCCTGGCTGCAGGGTAGAAGCTCCGGCGGCGGCGGTGGTTCCGCTCTGGTACCGAGAGCGGTAGTGCTGGTGTTCATCGGTCCAGTCGGCGCGTGGCTGTTCATCGCCGGAGCGATACCGGTACCTGTTCTGGTGGTCGCCCTCATTGTCATGGGAATCGGTATGGGGCTGGCGTACCCGCGAATCACCGCCACAGTTCTGGCGGAGTCGACGGAGGCCGAATACGGTGCCAACAGCTCCGGTTTGCAGATCTCGGAGTCGATGAACCAATCGATATTGATCGCGGTGTCAGGAGCCGTGTTGTCGCTCGCGGTCGCGGACGGGTTCCTGATCGCGTACACACTGATTGCCGGTGTCGGCGGTGCCGCCGTTCTCCTTGCGCGTCGACCCGACTCACACCTGAGACGGAGTCACTGCTGATGCGTCGTCGAATACTGCCCGAGCATGGGCAATTCGTTGCTGATTGTGTTCGGTCCATTCGACGAGAGCTTGGATGGTTCCCAGCAACGTTCGGCCCAGGTCCGAGAGTCGGTACTCGACGCGCGGAGGAATTTCGGGGTACATACGCCGATCGATCAACCCGTCGCGCTCGAGGTTGCGCAGAGTCACGGTCAACATGCGAGTGCTGATCCCGTCGATCTCTCGTCGGAGTTCGCCGAATCGAAATGTTTGCTCCTCCAACAATGCGATCACCAGAAGGGACCACTTATCGGCGACACGATCGAGAATCTGCCTGACGCCACAGTCCTCGCGGGCATCCCACTGGTACGCGTCACGGCCATCACGGCAACATCCGTCGGCCACCTGGTCACTTCCCTGCGGGGAACCGACTGACTCCAAAGTGCCTTCTTGTGTCATGCACTCATGATGACCCAGGCTGCAGTCGGTTACAAGAAGTAACCCACTGACGTTTTGTTACCGAGGAGAGTGTTGTGACCGAATCCGAATCAGCAATCGAAGGCGATGTGTCGCGGCTGCCGGGCCGTGCCTGGGTCGTTCTGAGCGTAGTGACCGGCGCATTGTTCCTCGAAGGGATCGACATCGCGATGCTGAACGTGGCAGTGCCCAGCATTGCTGCCGACATCGGCCTCGGCACCGGTTCGGCCCATTGGGTGATCAGCGCCTATGTGCTCGCCTACGCGGGATTCATGATTCTCGGTGGTCGCGCCGCCGACGTTCTCGGACGACGACGGGTGTTCTTGACGGCTCTCGCTGTGTTCGTGGCTTTCTCTGCCATCGGTGGGTTGGCACAAGAATCATGGGTGCTACTCCTGGTCCGGTTCATCACCGGCGCAACTGCCGGTTTCATGACACCCGCTGGATTCAGTCTCCTCACCACGACATTTCCGGAAGGAGCGCTGCGCAACAAGGCCCTTGCCATCTACGGAGCTATCGGGGCCTCCGGATTTCTCCTCGGAGTGTTCGGCGGAGGCTTGCTCACGTCACTGGACTGGAGGTTGGTCTTCTTCGCCCCGGCATTCCTGGGTCTCGGATTCCTCATCGCAGGAGGGCTTTTCATCGTGCGCGACGCAGAAGTCACCGAGGCTCGAGTTCGCGGCTCATTCGATTTTGCTGGAGGCGCGACGCTCACTGCAGCGATGGTCAGCCTGGTGTACGGGATTGTCTCCCTCGGAGAGAACTTGTCCAACGTACTGGGGCTGAGTGCGCTCGGCATAGCCGCTCTCCTCGGCTGCGCCTTCGTAGCCATCGAGAGGCGGGCGGACGATCCGTTGATCCCGGCAGGAGTGCTGACAACCGGACTGCTGCCGTGGGTAACGTCGGTGGGCTTGCTGTTCATCGGTGCCTTCTTTGCATGGCAATTCGTCCTGACGCTGTATCTCCAAGAATTGTTGGGTTGGACTCCGCTGCAGACAGGTACTGCATTTTCGGCGATGGGTATCGAGTTGGTCGTTGCACCGTTCCTGACGCCGAAGTTGGTCGCACGATTCGGCAACGTTGCAGTGATGCTTGCCGGACTCGGGGCGGTGGCACTCGGGTTCGTTCTGACCCTCCGGTTGGATGAGGGCTCGGGATTCCGCGACCTGCTGCCATCGCTGCTCCTGCTGGGCTTGGCATTCGCCTTCATCTACGGCCCGATGACCGCTGCTGCAGTGGAAGGTGTCAGCGACGACAAGCATGGATTGGCAGGTGGAATCGTGTACACCGGCTTCCAATTCGGTGCTGCCCTGGGGGTCTCGATTGTGACGGTTGTCCTCGTCGGCGGAAGTCTCGGCGTGCCGTCGGTCGAGGACTACCAGCGTGCATTGATCGTCCCTGCCGTGGCAGCAGGACTCGCCCTGGGCATCGGAATTCTGCTGTTCGTTCGTCAGCGGACCGATCATGTGCCATCCGCTCGATGACGTGAGGGCCCCGATGGGTGTCTAGTGCGCTGTGTCCCTTGTCGATGGCGAGCAGAATGGGAACGGCAACAGTGGGCAAGGAAAGCAGGACGAATGTGAACGAGGTGACAGTTCGACGGGCACGCATCGGAGACGTGGATGATCTCGTCGAGTTGCGGGCCGAGATGTTTCGATCGATGGGCAGTGTCGGCGAGGACGAACTGTGGCGCGCACATGCATTCGACTGGTTCGTCGACCGATTGAACAACGTCGCCTACGGCATTTTCGTCGTCGATCAGAGCGGTCGAGTGGCGGCATGTGCCATGGGTGCCGTTCGCGACGCGGCCCCCTCGCCTCTGTCACCGGACGGGCGGGATGTTCTGATCAGCAACGTGTGCACGGCACCCGACCTCCGAGGGAAGGGATTCGGTGGCAAAGCATTCGATGCGGTGATGGACTGGGCTCGTCAGACCGGGATTGCGCGGGTGGAGTTGATGGCGACGCCCTCCGGGCGTGGAATTTATGAGCGGAGCGGATTCACTGCCAACGCCTTTCCTGCCATGAGAGCGAGATTGTCGGCTGGCGGGCCCTCCGCATGATGCGGCTCCGCCGCAGTGGTGTGATTAGGTGCCCTGGGCGGCACTTTTCCGCACCACTGCCGAAGGCACTGGGCCGTCGTAGCGGGCGATCGGCCTGATGATCTTGCTGTCGTGCGACTGCTCGACGATGTTGGCGCACCACCCGACCATCCGACTGCACGCGAAAGTGGGCGTGAACATCGACCGAGGAATTCCGCAGAGCTCCATCACGACACCGGCGTAGTACTCCACATTCGCGTACAGCTTGCGGTCCGGCTTGAGATCGGCGAGCGCAGCGGTGATGACCTTCTCGACCTGCACAGCCTTGTCGATCAGGTCGCCGCCCAACTCCTGCGCAGTCTCGCGCAGCATCACCGATCGGGGATCATCGGTTCGGTACACTGGATGCCCGAATCCCATGATGCGATCTCCTGCAGCAATTTTCGCTCGCGCCCACGTATCCGCGGAATCGACGTCGGCAATTTGGTCCAGCCCGTCGAGGGCGCGATCCGGGGCACCTCCGTGCAGAGGTCCGGCGAAGGCACCGATCGCAGCGCACACTGCGGATGCGATGTCCGACCCCGTCGACGCCACGACTCGAGCAGTGAAGGTCGACGCGTTGAACCCGTGATCGATCGTGGCGGTGAGGTATCGGTCGATCGCTCGGGCATGGTCGGCGTCGGGCACCTGCCCGGTGATCATGAACAACCAGTTCTGAGCCGTAGTCAGATCATCGCGTGGATCGATGGGTTCCTTGCCGGCCCGAATCCTGTGTACGGCAGCCAGAATGGTCGGCGTCATCGCGCACAGACGCAGGGCGGTCGCACGCTTGTCCGATTCCGAAGACTCGTACAGCGGCACAGCACCTGCCATTCCCGACAACACCGTCCGCAACGCGAAGAGTGGTTGCTCGGGACCCGACAATGCCACTGTCTTCACGGCGGCTGCGACGTCATTCGGCAGCACCCGCAGCGGTGCCACCGTACGCAGGAACTCGGCGCGCTCGGAGTCGCTCGGCAACCGGCCCTCGACCATGAGGAACCACGCATCCTCGAAGGTCAGGTGTAGCGCGATGTCGATCGCCGAGTACTGACGGTAGTGATAGAAACCCTCGTCGCCTCGTACATCTCCGATCGATGTGGTGGTGACGACGACGTTGTGGAGCCCCCGTGGGGCGTCGAGAACGGTCATGGCTGCACTCCTTTGCGCTGGTCAGCCCCTACGATCCGCGCTAATGTTGATTCTTGTCAATGTTGATTGAATCAATGTGGAAGGCGGACATGACGCACGCCGACGGTCGGAACATGCTCACCACCGCCCAGGCCGCCGCACGGCTGGGTGTCAAGCCGGAAACGGTGTACGCCTACGTCAGCCGTGGTCTGTTGACCAGTACTCGACTACCTGGAGTGCGGGGGAGCGTGTTCGACGTAGACGAGGTGGAATCTCTCGCCGGACGCGATACCGCTCGACGCACGGATAATGGCGCGGTGGAACGAATTCGGACTCGGATCACGCTGATCGACGACGGGCATCTCTACTATCGGGGACGTGACGCGGTCGAGCTCAGCTCACGCAGTTTCGAGTCGGTCGCACATTTCGTGTGGACGGGTGAGCTGGTGGACGCAACGCATTTCGTCGCCGATCCCGTTGTGGTACAACGATGCCGAGATGCACTGGGGCTGATGGCGTCGAACTGCCGGTCCATCGATCGGATCCGTATCGCCGTCGACATCGCCTCCACCTACCGGCCGATGAGATTCGACACCGGGCCCACATCGGTCGTCCGCGAGGCAGGGCAGTTGCTGGTGACGGTCGCAGCAGCCCTCGGTGTCGGTTCCTCGGAGCTCCCGGTCGCCGAATCGGTCTGGGAGGCAATCAAGTCCGATGCGTCCGATCCGAACGGGCTGGTGGTGCTGCAGGCCGCGCTCGTCCTGATGGCCGATCACGGTCTGGCTGCCTCGACGCTCGGAGTTCGGGTTGCTGCGAGCACCCGAGCAAATCTGTACTCGATAGTCTCGGCGGGACTCGGCTGCATCGACGGCCCACTGCACGGCTCTGCCGCCGATCCCGTGCACCGGTTCCTGACAACGGCGATCGACGATCCGATAGATGCTCTCGCAACACATTTGAGGTCAGGAGAGCGGGTGCCCGGCTTCGGACACGTCGTCTACACCGACCGAGACCCGCGTGCCGAGGAACTACTGAGATTGCTTCGGGACCCCGCTCACGGTGCCGACCCTGTAGTGGTCGCTGCGGCGGACACAATAATCGAGGAAGTGAGTAGCAGATTCGATACCTTTCCGAACTCGGATTTCGCTCTCGCGACATTCACCCTCGCCTACGGGCTCAGGGCAGACACGCCGGAGATGCTGTTCGCCCTCGCACGCATCGTGGGTTGGACCGCGCACGCCCTCGAGGAATACGACGAAGCGCCCCTGCGCTTTCGGGTTTCCGGCATCTACACGGGAACTCGGCCGAGAACCTACTGAGGCGTCGGGCAATCCAGTAATGCGAACGCAGCATGAAGCTGTACATGCGCGGCGGTGATCTCGGCTGTGTTCCCGGCCAGGTGATGCAGTAAGGCGCGCTGAAAGATGCCGTCGAGAAGGATGTAGGCGGAGGCCTTGTCGAGTGCAGGCGTGGTGTCGCGAAGCTCGCAGTACCGGGCCACCACTCGCCAGATCATGTCCTCGCGACGCTCCTCGATCTCGAGCACATCGTTGCGGAACGAACCGTCGAACAGGGCCTGATTGCGCAGGTCGTACCAGAGCCGGTGAATTCCGGCGTCCGCCGCCAGAGTAGCGAAATACTTTGCCTCGAAGTCCGCGTACAAGCCGGTGGCGTCCACCGCGTTGGCCACCACCTCGTCGTAACGAGTGACGCAGATGGCCTCGTACTGGCGAACGGCGTGCGTGATCAGGTCGAGTTTGTCGGTGAAGTAGTAGTGCAGAACGCCGTGAGAGTACTCGGAATTCTGTGCGATCTCCCGCAGTGACGTGCGCGCATAACCCAATTCGGCCAGCGTGTGCAGTGTCGCCTCGGCCAGCTCGGTCCGCTTGGACTCGAACTTGTTGCGGGCTCGCTGTTCGATACGCGCGCGCGGATCAGCGGTCTGGGTCATGGTCCGAGTCCTTTCCGCGCGTGATCGTCACCTCAGTGTATGCCCGACGGCCGATCGAGGAACTTCGGCGTCCGGTAAATCCTGGGCAGTTGTCAAGAAAAAGCTTGACGTCTGTACAAATTCTACCTTAGTGTGATGCGCAGCACACGTCAGAAGGGCGGATGTTCCCCACGTCCCCTCCGGTGCCCGAAGTCTCAACCCATCTCGGTCCGCCGTGCGGACGGGCCGATCACGAGAGGACCTTCCATGCCAACCGACAAGCGCGTCGTCGTATACGGTGCGTCGGGATACACAGGCCGACTGATCTGTGAATACCTGCGCGAGTACAACATCCCGTTCCTGGCCGCCGGTCGCGACGAAGGCCGGGTCAAGGGCATTCTCGACGTGGTTCCCGGAATCGAGACCGTCGAGTACGACGTCGTCGAGGTCGACCACACCGCAGAGGCCCTCGCCGAAGCATTCCGGGGTGCCGAGATCGTCCTCAACACGGTCGGACCGTTCTCGCGATACGGCCACGAAGTTGCGCAGGCCTGCATCGAGATCGGCGCGCACTACACCGACACCACGGGTGAGCAGGACTGGATGATCGACGCCGAGGCCAAGTACGGCGCCGAGTTCGCATCCCGAAACCTCGTACTCACACCAGGTTTGGCACAGATGTACAGCATTGGTGAGATCGCTGCGAACATCTGCCTCGAGACGCCGGGGCTGGACACACTCGACATCGAGGTCTTCTGGAAGGGACACCCGACGGTCGCGTCGACGAACACGATCCTCACCAATGCCGCGTTCTCCAAGGCCTACTACCTGGAGCAGAACGAGTACGTCGAATGGCCGGACGACGGCGTCATGCAGGTCGTCGTGCCCGGCCAGCACGACCTGGGCCTGGCTCTTCCCTGGGGTGGGACATCCCATCCGGTGTGGTTCAAGAACGATCCGCGAGTAGCGAACGCTCGGGCACTCGGCGGCGTGATCAACAAGCCGCTGATGCTGGCAGTTCCCCAAATCATCTCTGCCGCAATGGCTCAGATGGAGGGCAAGTCGGATGCGGAGAAGTACCAGATCATCGACACGGTGTCGTCGTCGGTGCGCAGCGAGACGCCTCCACGGGAGAACCCGCGCATCAACACCTCACTCGACTCGGTCTACGCGTCGGGACCACTCGGTCGCGTGCACACCGTGATCCACGGCAACTGCAACTACAAGCAGACCGCACTGCTCAACGCCTATGCAGCGGCGCATCTGCTGCAGGGACCGCCGAAGAAGGTCGGATTCGCCTCGAGCTGCCAGGCATTCGGACATCGAGAACTGCTCGGCGTGCTTCGCGCGTTCGGGCTGGTGCTCGAACCCATCGTCACTGCACACAGCTGAGGACAGGGCCGATGCGGCTGTCCGACTACCTCGACAAGGGTGTGTCACTGGGCCGAGACGCACCCTGTCTCACCATCGGTGACACCACCCGAAACTACGGCCAGGTGTACGACGACACGGTGACGATCGCCGCAGCGTTGCAGCACAGCGGGATCGAGGCAGGTGACCGGGTTGCCGTGCTCTCCGCCAACGACCCGCTCGCGCTGACCTGCGTATTCGCGATCTCGCGGGCAGGGGCGGTGTGGTGCCCCATCAATCCTCGCAACGAAGCAGACGAGAACCGTCAACTGTTCGAGCTGTTCGGCTGCCGATTCCTGTTCTTCCAGAAAGCCTTCGCCGATCTCGTCGGTCGCATTCGCGATCAGCTGCCTCGGCTGGAATGGCTCGTCTGTCTGGACGGAGACGTACCGGGAGCGCTCTCGTACGACAGCTGGCTCGTCGAACACGGCTCCGATTCTGTTGCCGAGAGACGGCCGGCGGACGGGTTGTGCATGATCGCCGGCACCGGCGGTACGACCGGAAAACCCAAGGGGGTGAGGCTGACCGAGGAGAACATGATGACCTCCACGGCATCAGCACTCATGAGCTATCCCTTCGGCGATCGGCCTCGGTACCTGGCTCTTGCACCGCTGACCCACTCCGCGGGCGTGCTGACGTTTCCCATTCTCAGTCTCGGCGGACACGTCGTTGTCATGGGTGCTCCCGACGTCGGAAAGTTTCTGTCCCTCATAGAGAAACATGGGATCACCCACGCGTTTCTGCCGCCGACGGTGATCTACGGCGTGCTCGATCATCCGGATCTCGACGTCACGGATCTCTCGTCGCTGCGGTGCCTCTGGTACGGGGCCGCGCCGATGTCGCCGACTCGACTGGAAGAGGCACTGACCCGCATCGGGCCTGTTCTCGGACAGCTCTTCGGGCAGACCGAGGCACCGAACATGATCGCCACACTCGCTCCGGCCGATCACTTCCGCAGCGACGGATCGATCGCCACCGAGCGACTGAGTTCGGCGGGCAAGCCGACTCCCCTGACAACGGTGGCGATCATGAACGAAGACGGTGGACCGGTCGAGCGCGGCGAGCGTGGTGAGATCGTCGTTCGCGGTCCACTCGTGATGCAGGGCTATCACGAGAATCCCGACGCCACAGCCGAAGTCGGTGCACACGGGTGGCACCACACCGGTGACATCGGGTACCTCGACGACGACGGCTACCTGTACGTCGTCGACCGCGCCAAGGACATGATCATCACCGGCGGGTTCAACGTCTACTCGGCCGAGGTGGAACAGGCCCTGCTGTCGCATCCGTCGGTGAAGGAATGCGCCGTCGTCGGGCTGCCCGACGACAAGTGGGGCGAACAAGTCACCGCGGCAGTCCTGTTGCGACCAGGCCGTGACGCGTCCGACGAGGAACTGATCACCCACGTGAAAGCACGTATCGGAAGCATAAAGGCACCCAAACAGATTCAGATCTGGACCGACCTTCCCCGCTCGAAAGTGGGAAAGATCCTCAAGACCGAAGTACGCAGCACCATGTCTCACTCATCGAAGGGAAGCACACCATGACCGAGTTCGAGGGCAAGCGAGTATTCGTGACCGGATCAGGAGCCGGCATCGGAAAAGCCATCTCCCAGATGTTCATCGAGCGCGGTGCTCGTGTCGTCGTCAGCGACATCGACGAAGGTGCAGCAGCCAAGGTGGCCGAGGAGATCGGTGCCGCCGGTATCGCGAACTGCGATGTGTCCGACGAGAGTCAGGTGCAGAGTGCGGTGGCACAGGCTGTGGAGATTCTCGGTGGACTCGACATCGTCGTCAACAACGCGGGAATCGAAGTGTCGTCGCCGCTGCTCCAACAGTCGACGGAGAGCTTCGACAAGATCTACTCCGTCAACGTCAAGGGCACGTTCCTGGTGATGAAGGCCGCGATCGGTGCACTGGTGGAGTCGAAGGGAAACATCGTCAACATCGCATCGCTCGCCGGGGTGGGCGGCACCGCATTGCTCGGGTCCTACTGTGCCACAAAGGCTGCGGTCATCCAGCTCACCCGCGTCGCTGCCATCGAGATGCGCGCATCGGGGGTGCGGGTGAACGCCGTCTGCCCCGGATTTGCCGATACTGCAATGGTCGATCGATTGGTCCCGGACTTCGAGGCCGCGACCCAGATCCCGTTCGGTGACCTCGTCGCCGCCAAGCAGGGACGGCTCGGAACGCCGGAAGATATCGCGGAGGTGACGTTGTTCCTCGCCTCCGACCGGGCGTCGTGGATCACCGGAAGCCACTACATCCTGGACGGAGGACTGTCGGCGTCGCTCGTCTAGGTTCGAGAGTTCCCCGTCGTCATCCCAGGGTGACGGGGAGCAACCCTCGAGGCGTCTCGGAAGCGATGTCGGCCAGGGCGCTGCTCAGCTTCGGGTATCGGAACTCGAAACCACTGCCTGTCAACCTTTGTGGATCCACCCAGCGACTCTTCAAGACCAGTTCGGCCTCCGTGCGAATCACCCGTGCACCGAACTGAAGCAGCCATGCCGGTGTCGGTAGACCGTGACTGCGACCCAGAGCATTCCTGACCTGCTGCATCAGCTCCTCGTTGGTCACCGGGAACGGAGTAGCAACGTTGACCGGGCCGGAGATGCCAGTGTTGTCGTAGAGGTGATCGAGGACGCGTCCGACATCGGCGACATGCACCCAACTGAACATCTGGGCACCGTCGCCCATCTTGCCGCCGAGCCCCACTCGGGCCAGGTCGATGATCGGGTTGATCGCCCCGCCGCCTGCGCCCAACACGATCGACATACGAAGCGCCACTCTGCGAATGGCCACATCAGCGTCGAACAGCTCACGCTCCCAGGCACGGGCGACCTCGACAGAGAATCCCGACCCCAGGTCGCCGGATCGTTCGTCCATCGGCCTGTCGCGCGAATCGCGATAGATGGTGCCGGTGCTGGCGTTGACCCACAAATCTGGTGGGTTTCGCACGTCTGCCAGGGCGCGGCCGAGCTGGGCCGTCGTCTGGATGCGCGATGACATGATCTCGTCCGCGTTCGTCTTGTTGTAACGACAGCTCACCGAGCGGCCTGCGAGATTGACGACCAGATCGGAACCGTCGAGCGCATCGACGAGGCTGCGATGATCGGACCACGGTGCATCACTGGATGTTCCGCGGCCGACGGTCCTGACGCGAATGCCGCGATCTTCGTAGGAGCGACGCAGGTACCGGCCGATGTAGCCGGAGGCACCGCACAGGACGACGGTCGATGGTGAATCACTCATTGTTCGAGCCCTTCTGGGGACGTCATTCGTTTCAACAGGCCGGCCACGTCGGTGACCAACCCCCGCGCCACCGGGAGTCGAGCGAGGCGTACGGCTTTGGCCACCACTGGAACGAGCCCGTCGACCAATGTGCGGGTGCGTGTCTGGTTGTCCGAAGAGTCGGTGACCCAATGGAGGGTGACACCCATGTAGATCATCCAGAGCAGCTGTGGAAGAACATCTTTGAGAGGTGCCGGAACCTTCTGTTTCGACGTCTCCAAGGTGGTTCGCATGAGGTCGATGGCCATGGACCTGGCGTCGGACGATTCCTCCGAGAACGGACTGGAACTGGACCGGGTGGGTAGCGCCAACTGCAAGAAGGATCCACCGAAGGCGTGATACGGCTCCATCACGTCCAAGCCGGAATGCAGGACGGCAGCAAGGTTTTCGGACAGTGATCCGCCGTCGACGAGGACTTGGAGTGCACGCTCGCGATGATCGCGCTGAATCACCATGTACAACTCGTTGACCAGCTCGTCCTTGCCGGCGAAGTAGTAGTACGCATTCCCGAGAGAGACGCCCGCTTCGTCGGCGATGCGACGCATCGTGGTTGCTTGAAACCCTTCGTCGCGAAAGAGGCGTAAAGCAACCTCGACCACCTTGTCGCGAGTCTCGGATGTGCGAGCCATCGATTCACCTCAATTCTGAACGTGTTCAAAATCGACCGTAGACCTGTCTTTGAACATGTTCAAGTCGCAGTATGCGCGGACCGTGTCTGCGGCTTCAGTTGGTGTCCGGTAGCTGCATCGGAGGTTCGTCGACGAGGTCGGCTACGCCAGTCGTAGGGTCGCCGTTATGGATCGTGAACCCGTCGTGGCAAGTCAGCACGTCAGCCAGGTCATTGGGTGTACACCGGATCGGGTGTACGAGTTCGCAGCGAATCCTGCGAACTTACCGAGATGGGCGGCAGGACTGGCAAACAGTCCAGTGACCATCGACGGAGATCGACTTCTCGCTGAATCGCCGATGGGTCAGGTCGAAGTCCGCTTCGTGCCACACAACGACCTCGGCGTCCTCGATCATGACGTCACGCTGCCGTCAGGGACCGTAGTGAACAATCCCGTACGGGTGCTGAATCATCCGAATGGCGCGGAGATTCTGTTCACGGTGCGTCAAATCGAACTCAGCGACGAAGAATTCGAGCGCGACCTCGGTTTGGTGGCCGAAGACCTGCAGAGACTCAAGGAGATACTGGAAACTCATTGACCATGCGCGTTCATCAACAGCGAGATGTACGCCTCCAATCGATCCTCCACAAGGCATGGAGTCAAGTCGATGCGGCCCGCTTCGCGCCACGGGGCAGCCCACAACTGCACCTCCTCTGAGCAGGCCAGCGCGTCGCGCACGCGCCAGTACTGCCGTGCTCGAGAGCTCTCGGCAAGGATGCCTCCGGCCTCTTCGTAGGTGGAGGCAAAACGCGATCCCCACTGCGGCCCATGCAGTAGAGCGAGATTGGTCGAGCAGTGCGCTACGTCGACGTCCGTTGGACCCCACGAGGCCCCCGCCCAGTCGACAACTCCGGTGATCCGGTGCGCGCCGTTCTGCGATACGTCGAACAGAACGTTGCCGGGTTGGAAGTCGCGATGCAGAACTCGCCCGTCGTATGTCGTTACGGGCCTGCGAAGTACGTCGATCGCGGCGGCCCACACAGTCGCGTCGGCTTGTGCGGGCACCTTGACGGTATCGGCAGTAGTCAATACCTGATACTCACGGGGCCGAATGTGGGCGGGCGCTGCATGAATCTCGACGAGTTGCAGAGCAAGGAGGGGGACGCGCTCGTCGACGCCCTCGTCGGTGAGAACCGTCCAACCCGGCAGATGAGTCATGAGGAGCGAGGGATACTCGCAATGAGCAGCAGTCGGGTCGACTGCCACCAGTTCTGGAGTCGGCACGCCGGAGCCCGAGAGCATTGTCAGGGCAGTGCTTTCCCGGCTCAGCCAATCCTCGGCGTGCAGCAAGCCGGCTGGATTTGTGTAGGTACGCAACACCAGGTTCCGGCTGAATCCATCTGTGGTCCAGACGGTCAGCTTGCGCATCTCAGCGGAGATACCGCCGGATAGTGTCTCGGATTCGATAATTCGTTCATTGGCGTTCAGATGTCGACTCACCCATGCACGAGTGAACGGACGCACTGTTGAGAATGGCTCGGGTCCGCTCATGACGTCACTGCATCAGACGATCTGAGCATGTGCAAGGTTGTTTGCCTGACGGAAAAGCGACGATTCGATACGGCACCGACTGAACGTCACGGAACGACTCCGAGGACCACGCCCGCTACTGTCGCTCCCGTGAGGTGGTAGCTCGCGGTGACAGCTCCGAAGACGAATGGTTGCGGAGTATGGGGCGTCAGCGCGTTGGTCAATGATGCTGCAGCGGAGGCCAATCCAACACCCAGTCCGACGAGCGCACCCGATACCACGGCGTCCGCGTCGATGACGTCGAGAACGAGAGCGATCACGATCGTTGTCGCCGCCGAGCAGCAGAGCGGAACCGCGTAGTAGGACAACGGGAATCGGCCTCCCGTCTGCGCCCGATCATGCCCGATCGAACGATCCCACGCGCGCCCGAACAGGGGGCCGAACCACAGCGCGCCGAGGGCAAAATAAGCAACCGCCGCCACGGTTACTCCCAACCAGTTCACAACACTCCCCTTCTGCCCGGTTGCGTCCTCAGTGCGTGGACGACGTCCGAATGTCTACGCCGCCGCTCTGCCTGTTCGCCGACCATCGTGGGCGGCACCGTTCCGATCAGGACGGGGGATACCGGGGTCGCTCGGCCGACAACGGTCCAAGAATTGGTGGTCATTACGTGATCGTCTCGAGACTGGAGGCTGGGTGTATTGCAGAATTGCGACATGGAAGAAAGGCAGGTCGCGTGCAAGCCCATCGACGTTCATGAACGATCCGGCGTCATGGCTCCCGCGCTTCTTCGTCGCTTCGACGCAACCTGGCACGAACCGGCTGCAGAGGTTCGAGATGTAGTCGACGCGTACTGGAGTGTGCGATGGGAATTGTCTGCGGACGAAATTATCGAACAGCGAGTCCTCGAGTTTCCGGCAGTCACGGTCAGTGTGGAGACCGGTGCAGTGCCTGCGCCGTTCATGATCACAAATGTTCAGCGCAGGGCCTGGTCCCGGACAATAGAAGGTCGAGGCTTCGTGTTCGCCGTCCGACTGCGTCCTGCTGGACTGGCTGTCGTGTCCAACCTCGATCCCACGAGACTTCAGGCGGCGCAACCGATCACCGAGGAGACCGACCAACTTCTCTTCCGCATGCTCGGTAGCGTCTCCGGGCAGGATTCGGCTGCCGACCATGCTCTACGGGCAGATGCGGTGATCGCCGAGATGCTGGCGAAACGACCACCCAGTCCCGAACACCGTCTCGCGAACGCCGCGGTAGACGCACTGGCAGAGGGCGCATACAGGAAACCGGGACAATCCGTCGCAGAACTGCTCGGGGTCAGCGAACGTGCCGTCCAGAGGGCGCTGCGATCGACACTCGGGATGGGTCCCAAAGCAGTCGCCCGACGGGTTCGACTACAGGAAGCGTTGCGACGCTTGTCGCTCCCCGATGCCGACGCTGCCCACATTGCTGCAGACCTCGGCTATGTCGATCAAGCTCATCTGATCAACGACTTCCGAGGCGTCGCAGGAATTACGCCGGGCGCCTACCTTCGTGAACTCGCTGCACTCGTCCGCGCCTGAAGGAGGTTGTGCGACGTGCCGAGCAGCCCTCGATCGTGACGCTCGTTGCTTCGTCGAGCCGTCGTCGATACCCCCGATGGATACTGGGCATCATGGTGTTGAGACGGATCGGAGAATCCCGGCTGGGAAGTAATGGCGCTGAGTGGCTTCGCGAGTTGAACGAGCGACATGCATGGAGTCACAACGACTACTTTCACAGCTGGATTCTGGCGAACTTGCCGGACCGGCGTGGTCGTGCAGTCGATATGGGTTGCGGGCGAGGTGGCCTGGTGCGAGCCTTGGCTCCTCATTTCGAGCACGTCTTGGGGGCCGACGCTGATCTGGAGATGCGCCGAATCGCAGAGGCGACTTCTGCCGCGGTGGACAACGTGTCCATCACCGAACGCCAACTCGATTCCTGGGCAGACGATTCGATCGATCTCGTGACCATGGTGGCAGTGCTGCATCACCTCGAGATAGACGACGCACTACGCCACGTCGAACGGATTCTCGCGCCGGGCGGCCGCGTGCTCGTCGTCGGGCTCGCGCCACCGCGAACCATACGAGATCTTCTGTGGGATTCGGTCTCCATCGTGACCAATCCCCTGATCGGATTCATGCACCGCCCGTGGCCGAGTCCGGTGACAGCACCGCCGCCACCGTTCCCGGTCAAGGATCCGGTGTTGAGCTTCGACGAGATCGGTCACATGGTCGAAAAGTGGCTACCGGGTGCGATGATGCGACACCGCATAGGTTTTCGACACACAATCGAGTGGACGAAGCCGAGTTCCTCTTCATAGCCACGGCACGCGGCGTTCCCACCACGGCATCGTGGTGGACCTCGATATTTCGACCGTCGCGTCTCGGTACCGCTCATCCAATTCGGCTACTGCGACGCGTAATCGGTGGGCATGCCGTCCATCGCGACGCATCAGACGTTCGAGTCGATCCCGCGGACCGTCGCCGTAGAAGTGACCGTCGCATGCCGGACAGCCGGTGAATCCTGTCGACAGCGGGACCCGGTTGTCGCGTGCAGACCGACTTCTTCCGCTGACTTGTTTCTCGACGGACTCCACTCGC
Source organism: Rhodococcus sp. IEGM 1330 (assembly GCF_033142445.1). NCBI lineage: Bacteria > Bacillati > Actinomycetota > Actinomycetes > Mycobacteriales > Nocardiaceae > Rhodococcus > Rhodococcus sp. IEGM 1330. The sequence goes on along the minus strand of NZ_JAWLSB010000007.1, from coordinate 169,985 downwards.
TGACGCCACTGTGTCAAGTATTGGAGTGCCCAACCATCAGTTCGCGCGGTACGCCGCCTGTGGGCGTTCATCGGACAAACGGGGGCATTGCCCTCTCGTGAAGAAGTCTCATTGTGTGCGCCATGTCGGAGGCGGGCCGGTGAGTGTTTCGGGTTGCTGGACCTGACGATACCGCACTATCGATAGTTCGATCAGGACCCGAACCCTTGCCACTCCGTGAGGTGGCCCATGGGCGTAGCTCGGCCGGTTCGGTCGATCCACACCGCGACACCATCGACGAGATGGGGGCCCATGAAGCCACCCTCGTCACCCCACGGCCAGGCTGTGTGGGCTTTGGCCACTTGCAGTTGAACCAGGTCTGCCATCGATACCAGCACACTCTCGACGTCGTCGTCGATGTGCGCGCCGGTTCCATTGCCGCTGAGCCCACCCGGGTTTCGCCCCTCGACGGTGACGGCACTTTCGAGCCACACCGCGCCGCCGTCCGGGTCGTACATGGCCGCCCAATCGATATGTTCGACGCGAGAGCCGTATTGACGCACATGCAGGTCATGGCCGAGTCGATCGAGCGCAGTCGACCACGGCGCGGGCAACGTGGACGACGCGACCTCGACTCCGTGCTCTGGCGTCCAACTACCGGTCAAAACGCACTCACGGTGCTCGAACAACAGGCGGTGCATCGTCCGAGTATGCCAGCACGTTCCCCCGCTGAATCGTTGATTCTGCGAGGGCGTTGAACAGTAATGGAGCGGGGAGCGGACCCTGAGGAAAGGACGCGCCGAATGAGGGACTTATACGGTCCGGGCGTGCTGCAGTTTGGATTCGCGAGCCATACTCTCTGCTCTGAGCAGAATCTGCGACCCACCACGGAAAGGAGGCTTAGGCTCCGATCATGGGCGAGGTCATACGAATCGATGAGCGTCGAGCAGCGCGCGCAGTGGAACCGCTGTGGCGTGAGGTGGTCGGGAGACGGTTGCGCGAGCGCAGACATGCCCGCGGCGACACCCTTGCCGATACGGCAGCGCGTGCCGGCATTGCACCTCAATACCTTTCGGAGGTCGAACGCGGCCGCAAGGATCCGTCGAGCGAAATCCTCGCGGCCGTCGTCGGCGCATTGGGCACGTCGATGGCGGAGATCTCACGCCTCGCGCATCACGACCTGACTCGTGGTGACGCGACGCTACTGGCCGCTTGACGGCCCTCGAGAACCTGGTCGACGATGCCGTACTCGCGGGCAGCGGAGGCCGTCAACACCAGATCTCGGTCGGTGTCGTGTCGAAGCTTCGCCGCGTCACGTCCGGTGTGCTTTGCAAGGATCGACTCCATCTCGGCCCGTACTCGAACCACCTCGTCGGCGGCGAGAATCAGATCAGGGATGGTGCCGCGGCCCTGCGCCGCAGGCTGATGCAACACCACCCGGCTGTGCGTGAGCGCCGAGCGACGCCCCGGTGCTCCCGCCGCGAGTAGCACGGCTCCTGCTGCAACGGCTTGCCCCACACACGTTGTGGCGATGGGTGATCCGATGAACTGCATTGTGTCGTAGACGGCGAGCATGGCAGCGGTATCGCCACCCTCGCAGTTGATGTACATCGAGATTTCCTGGTCGGGGGAGTCGGCCTCCAGGTGCAGCAGCTGCGCGATCATCGCGTTGGCGACTCCTGCGTCGATACCCGTACCGAGGTAGACGATGCGCTCACTGAGCAAGTGCGAATAGACATCGACGACGCGTTCGCCGCGCGAATCTCGGGTGATGACATTGGGAATCGCATACGTGCTCATCGCGCCATCTCCATTCCGAACGACACCCGTCGCGCGGGCATGACCTGATCGAACGAATCGACGATCGCGTCGACGAACCCGTACTCGCGGGCGGCCTCCGCGGTGAACCAACGGTCGTGCAGAGAGTCGTCGAAGATCTGCTCGCGTGATTGCCCGGTGTCGTCGGCGATGAGACCGAGCACTGTATCTCGGGTATGACGCAGATCGTTGGCCTGCACCTCCACTTCGACGGCCGACCCACCGATGCCGGCGGACCCCTGATGCATCAGTATTCGCGAATGCGGCAGGGCATAACGCTTTCCGCGCGTGCCTGACGACAGTAGGAATTGACCAGCGCTGCATGCCAATCCGAGGGCGAGGGTCGAGACGTCGCACGGGACGAGTCGCATGACGTCACGGATGGCCAGCATGGCGGGCACCGATCCGCCCGGTGAGTGAATCCACAGGGCGATGTCGGCCGACGAGTTCTCGGCCGCCAACGTCAACAGATGCGTGGTGAGGACGGTGCCGTTGTCGTCGTCCAGGGGGCCGTCGAGCACCAGGACTCTGTGCCGCAGTAGTTGGTTGCGAAGTTCGGGCGGGAACATTCGGGGTGATTCGCTCATGATTCGAGTGTGAGACCGACTTCTGTTGCACGCCAATTGTTCTGCTGTGGGCAGCGAGTCTGCTCACAGCTTCGCGGTCCCCAGAGGGACAATGGTCAGATGACTGCACTTGAGTTCTCTGAATCCGTCGTCGTCGTCGCTGCGGCGGTCGACGACGTATACGCCGTTGTCTCCGACATCACCCGAACGGGCGAATGGAGCCCGATCTGCCAGGAGTGCTGGTGGAACGAAGCCGACGGCGGTGGCGTCGGATCGACGTTCACCGGGCGGAACGTCACCGCCGACCGAACGTGGGAGACCGTATCGACAGTTGCTGCAGCCGAACCTGGTCGCGAATTCGCGTGGGTGGTGGGCGACAACTTCGTTCGCTGGGGCTACACCCTCGACGCGACGGACGGTGGAGCCCGGCTCACCGAGTCATGGAATTTCCTGCCCGGCGGTATCGACTTCTTCCACAGCAAGTTCGGGGACGATGCGCAGACGGAGATCGACATTCGCAGCCGAGCAGCACTCGACGGCATCCCTCGCACCCTGGCGGCAATCAAGGGAATCGTGGAATCCGAAGCCTGATTGCTGTCACCGGTGACGGATAGTCTGTCCGCATGGCAGCAACGGTTCTGCGGGTGTCCACGGTTCTCGAATCACGAGGCCCGGCAGCAGCGATCGTGCTCACTGACGAGCAGGTTGCGTCCCTCGGTTCCATCAAGACACCGCCGGTTCGGTTCACGATCGGTGGTCAGACGGTGCGCGGTCGCATCGGCCGGATGGGCGGCGAAAATCTGCTCGGGCTCAACAAGAGCGTTCGAGCCACACTCGGCGTCGAGGCCGGCGACACCGTCGACGTGACGATCGAATTGGACGACCAGCCGCAGGTGATCGAGGTACCGCCGGCGCTGGCGACAGCCCTGGACGCGGATCCCGCCGTCCGAGCGGCGTTCGATGCGCTGGCGCCGTCGACGCGTAAGGAGCATGCCCGCTCGGTGGCCGACGCCAAGCGTGACGACACCCGCGAGCGGCGTGTCACGGCCATCGTGCAGGCTCTTCGGCCCTGAGTGCCGCGGGACGTACGACGTGGCTCCTGACTGCAACAATGAGCGCCGCCTGCGACAGTGACACCATCAGGGCTTGACGTGACACCACGGTGGTGTCATGGTTGATCCATGGAACTTGGGCAGTTCGTCAACGATCTCCAACGTCGGTTGGTCGAATCGGCAGCGACCGGAGACGAGAACACTCGTGTCGCCGCTGAACGACTCGTCGACGGGATGGATGCGGCGACGCGTCTGGTGATGCTCGACGTGCTGTCGGCCGCGGTCGGCGAGATCAACCGCGACCTAGCCCCTGGTTCAGTGGACATCAGGCTCCGTGGACGTGAGATCGAATTCGTCGTGGCGGCACCTGTGGCGGAACCAGAAGATGACGGACACGCATCTCCGACCATCGAACTCGACGATACGAGCACATCCCGCACCACTCTTCGACTGCCGGATGCGCTCAAGTCGCGGGTGGACGAGGCCGCGGCGTCGGACGGCATGTCCGTGAACACCTGGTTGGTGCGAGCCGTTGCTGCTGCTCTTCAACCCAAGCAACGCCGCGCTGCGCAACGAACGGTGCGTACCAGCGACAACTTCGCCGGCTGGGCGCGCTGAGCCTCCGAACCACCACAGCTTTTCAGTAACTCTGCACCGAGCAGGGTTTCACAACCATGCCCATAGGGAGGCATCGCCATGCCCGAATTCGCTACCCCGACGCCGATAGACCTGGCCATCGATCTGCAGGTCGGCAGCATCGAAGTCGTTGCGGCAGAACGCGTCGACACCATCGTCACCGTGCGGCCCACCAACCCGTCCAAAGCCGTGGACCGCAGAGGGGCCGAGAACACCAAGGTCGAGTTCGACGGTGAACGGCTCACCGTGATCGGCCCCAAGGCGCGCATCAGCTTCTTCGGGCCGACCGAGTCCATAGAGGTGAAAGTCGAACTGCCGCAGGGATCTCGATTCACCGCGGAGCTCGCGGCCGGAAGTCTGCGGACCATGGGCGATCTCGGTGCCGTGCGCATCAAGAGTTCGATGGGCCCGGTCGAATTGGATTCGGCAGAGGATCTGTGGGTGCGTGCCGGGCACGGTAACGCGACAGTCACTACGGCGCTGGGCAACATCGACATCACTGCCGACCATGGACAGATTCGAGTCGGAACGGTCGTCGGCGATGCGACGCTCAAGGCGTCGCACGGCTCGATCATGGTGCGGGAATCCGGCACCGACCTCGACGCCAAGCTCTCCTACGGCGATCTCGATATCGAGAAGTCACTCGGCGCAGTGAGTGCGAAGACCGCGTACGGCAGCATCACGCTCCACGAAGTATGCAGTGGTGCGGTCCAAGTCGAGAGCGGATACGGCCAGATCACCGTCGGTGTGCAGCGAGGCGTGCCGGCATGGCTCGACCTGTCGTCGAAGGACGGGCACGTTCGCAACGAACTCACTCCCGAAGGCGCACCCGACGAGACGGAAGAAAGTGTCACGATCCGCGCTCGAACACGATACGGCGACATTGCTATCCGGCACAGCTGAGAAGAACGGGCATCCCATGACTACATCTGCCATTCACGTCCGCGGACTGCGAAAGTCTTTCGGCGACAAACGTGTACTCGATGGCGTCGACCTCACTGTCGGCACCGGCACAGTCACCGCCCTGCTCGGCTCGAACGGGGCAGGCAAGACCACGATTGTCCACATTCTGTCCACTCTCGTTCGGCCGGAGAGTGGTTCGGCAACAGTCGCTGGCTGCGACGTCGTCCGTGATCCCGACGGCGTTCGTGCAGCAATCGGTCTCACCGGTCAGTTCTCTGCGGTAGACAACCTCCTGACCGGCGAGGAGAACCTGATGTTGATGGCCAGACTGCGTCATCTCGGGTCGCGATCCAAGCCGCGAGTGGCGGAGTTGCTCGAACAGTTCGATCTCGTCGAGGCCGGCCGAAAGCCGTTGTCCACGTACTCGGGTGGTATGCGGCGCCGGCTCGATCTTGCGATGAGTCTCGTCGCTCCGCCACGCGTGATCTTTCTCGACGAGCCGACCACCGGTCTCGACCCACGAAGCCGACGCACCATGTGGGACATCGTCCGGTCTCTGGTGGCCGACGGCACCACGGTGCTGCTCACCACCCAATATCTCGACGAGGCAGACGAACTCGCCGACCGAATAGCCGTGCTGAACGACGGCCAGATCGTCGCCGACGGCACCCCGGACGAGCTGAAACGCCGCATGCCCGGCGGTCACATCCGTCTTCGATTCGCCGATGTCGCATCGCTCGACGACGCAACCAGAGCCTTCGACGGCGCGGTCGTCGACACTGACGGCCTGGCGCTGTCGGTACCGACCGACGGAAGCGTCGACACTCTGCAGACCGTGTTGGGCCGGCTCGATACGGCGGGCGTCGCGGCTGAGGACCTGAGCATTCACACCCCTGATCTAGACGACGTGTTCATGGCACTGACAGGCCGGACCGACAACAAGGAGGCATCGTGACCACAACGATGACGTATACGGTGGGCGACTCGATCACGATGCTCCGCCGAAATCTTCTGCACATCGTGCGGTATCCGGGTCTGACGATATTTGTCATCGGAGCACCGGTGGTGTTCCTGATGTTGTTCGTCTTCGTGTTCGGGGGGACGCTCGGCGCAGGGCTTCCTGGTGTGGACCCGGAAGGTGGACGTGCTGCGTATCTGCTGTACGTGATGCCGGGCATCCTCGCAATGACAATCGCAGGAACCGCCGGTGGGACGGCGACCACCGTGGCGATGGACATGACCGAAGGCATCACCGCACGGTTCCGAACGATGGCGATCTCGCGGGCTGCGGTTCTGGCCGGCCACGTCCTCGGCAATACCGTGCAGGCCGTTCTCGGAGTGGTGGTCGTACTGGCAGTGGGACTCGCTGTGGGCTTTCGGCCGAATGCGACATTGTTGCAATGGATCTCGGCTGCTGTGATGGTGGTGCTCATTGCGTTCGCCATCAGTTGGCTCGCGGTGGCGATGGGAATGGCGTCGAAATCAGTGGAAACCGCAAGCAACCTGCCGATGTTGTTGTTGCTGTTACCTTTTCTGGGCAGCGGGTTCGTTCCGACCGACACGATGCCGTCGGGACTTCGATGGTTCGCCGACTATCAACCCTTCACCCCGTTCGTCGAGACCTTGCGAGGACTGTTGACCGGGGAGCCGCTGGGCTCGAATCTGCCACTCGCACTAAGCTGGTGCGCAGTGATCACGGTGGCGGGGTATGTCTGGTCGATGGCGATCTACGAAAGGAAGTCGGTTCGCTGACTCGTCGGAGGTCCGAGGTTGGGGGGGTCGGCGTGGCAAACGCGCGCGCGTTTGCGATGGCCGTCGGGGCTCACACCACCGCAGCAGGCGTGCTCGACGCGACGGCCGGCGTCGGGGTGTTCTCTGACGACAGACGAGTGAGGATCTTGACCGCCGAGGTGATGTCTGCAAGTGACCGCGTGAACGGTAAGCGCTGACGATTGTCGAAGGCGTATCCCGTTCCGAATCTCAATCCGGGTGCCAGCAGCAGTCCCTGCGATTGGGCGTCGGCGACGAGATCACTGGATCGAATGCCGTCGGGCAGGGAACACCACAGGGCCAGACCGCCGTCCGGAACTCGAAAGATCCAGTCCGGCAATTGATCACGAATCAGTGCGACCGTGTGATCACGGGCTGTTCTCGACGCCTCCGCGCGGACTCGCCGCACCTCGTCGTATCGACCCAACAACTCGATTGCCGCCAGTTGATCGAGAATGGAGACCGAAAGTTGGCGTCGCGCATAGGTTGCAGCGACCCGCGCGAGCAGGGTCTCCTCGGCTCTGACCCAGCCGACCCGCAACCCTCCCCACACCGTCTTGCTCGTCGACCCGATAGTCACCGTCGCCACGTCCGGAGTGGCGGCCCCGAACGGTTCGATATCAGGTGAGCCGTCGAGGGACAGATCCGCTGCCACCTCGTCGACGATGGTCAGCACCGCGTGGCGGTGCATGCTCGCGGACAGCTGTCTGCGAGTACCGAGGGGGAGTCGCGCACCGGATGGATTGGAGAAGTCGGGCATGAAATACGCCAGCGTGGGTGCACTCTGCCGCGCGGCCCTGTCTGCGGCAGCCACGAACTCGTCGGTGTTGTCGGGATCGATGGGCACCGGGATGCAACGACCGCCGAGAGAGTGGACGAGTTCGACGACACCCGGATACGTCGGGTGCTCCACCAATACGCGGGCCCCGGGCTCGGTGAACGTGGCCAACACCGCGTGGATGGCGTCGGTGGCGCCGGAGGTGACGAGGATGTTGTCGGCGGTGGTCGGTACTCCGCGCCCTCGGTAGTACGCGGCAATGGACTCTCGGAGCTCGAACAGGCCGGACGGAGCGTAGCCGCCCAAGGTGAAACGGTCTCGAATCTTCTCTGCCGCAACACCGTACGCGTCGGACAACAGGGGCGATGCCGAAGGGGAAGCGTTGACGAATTCCAGATTCGCAGTTTCCCGGTCGCCGGCCAGCGAACCCCAGGACGGCATCGAACCCGTCGGGGAAACATAGGTACCCGAGCCTCGCTGGGCGCTGATCCACCCACCCTCGCGCAGATGCCGGTACGCGGATGCGACCGTCACCCGACTGACGTCCAAGCTGATCGACAATGCGCGCTCGGCAGGCAGACGCGTCTGGGCCGACACCTCACCGTTCTCGATCAACCGACGCAACTCGTCGGCGATCTCGAGGTAGAGCGGACCACCGGATCGGTTCCGCAACGTCGATGGGTCGATCCGTGCGGCCAGATCCGGGGCCGAGATAGCGGAGGCATCGAACGAGTCCATGCATGCCACTCTTGCACACTGGACTGCACAATTTCGGCCGAAAGCAGTCCATTGTTGGTCCATGATCGCAATTGGAGCTGTATTGGTCCTGTCCATGGTGGGTGCAGGGTGGACTGTGGCCGCACTGCGCGAGGGCGGAAGAAGCGCGCACGGTGGGCCTCCGCGCAGCCGAATCGATGTCGACTGATGCGGCCGTGCTTCGGCAAACGCGCGCGCATTCGTCAGACGCGTTCGGGTTCGCTACCGATCCGGGCCTATTCCACGCGCACCTGACAAACGCGCGCGCGTTTGCGAGATCGGGGGGCGCGCAGGAGCAGGGGCGGGGGCGTACGGGGGCCGGCGAAGACAAGGCAGAGGCGCGCATGGCCCGGCGCTCACGCGGACTGATGTGGGTGTCCACTATTCGGTGTGAACGACGGAGAAGGGTCGCGCAAGACGAATTGTGGACGCTGAGGTCAGTTGTCTGCGGTGATGGAATCGACGAACGGCGTCAGCAGCAGCGCCAGATCGTCGGCGGCTGCATCGATGTCGTCGGGCGGCTCGGGGATGTAGCTCAAGGCCAATCGCACGATGGCCTTGCTGACGACGTCGGCCTGTCGTGGGCTTGCGCCCACCCACCCGCGCTGGAATGTCTCGGCCAGGCGCTCGCCCGCACGCTCGATGAGCACCTCGCTCTCGGTGGTGATCAGTCGCAGCAGATCTTCGGGTGCGTCGCCGCTGTGCAGGGATCGGACGAGAGGGTCCAGACCGCTCAGCTCGAAGAACGACGAGAAGCCCTGGCGCAGAGCGGCCGACGCGTCGTTCTCGTGCTGATACAGCGCCGTTTCGCACATGGCGACGAAGATGTCCGTCAATCTGATGGCGTACCCCTGCGCTACGCCGCGCCGTGAACCGAACTCGTTGTACAGGCTCTGCCTGCTGAGCCCTGCCGCCTTCGCGATGTGGCTCATCGTGACGTTGCGCCAATTGCGCTCGTTCAACAACTCCCGCAACGCATCGAGCGCGGTGTCGCGCGCAAGCGTGGACGCGGCTTCACGGTATCGACCGGGGGTCGACGTCTGTTCGGCTGCGGGCATGAATAAGACTCTATCGAACGACCGCATGTGGCTGGTCCAGCCAATCTTCTCCGAGGAGATCCCGATCGATGGGGTCTCCGCTCGCGATGAGGGATCTGATCTGCCTGATGTCTTTCGGGAATCCCACGCCGATCGCCCCGAGGAGCGTGTCGCCGCGCAGCGCACATGCGGTGAAGCGGCGGTCGGCGGTGGTGCCGCGAACCACGACGTACTCGTCGTCGACACCGGTCCACCCCGCGAACTGCAGGTTGACACCGTGCTGAGTGGACCAACCCCACGGGACATCGAGACTGCCGACATCGAGACCGAGAATGGACCGTGCCGCCCGGGTCGCCTGATCGACGGCACCGTTCCAGTGCTCACTCCGATAGGTGCCGCCGAGGATCGTGTTGGGGACCTCGGCGACGTCGCCCGCGGCGTAGATGCCGGCTGCGGATGTCCGCATCGCGGCATCGACCAGAACTCCGGAACGAATGTCGAGGCCGTGTTCGGCTGCCAGCTCGACGTTGGGTACCGAACCTGCCGACACCAGGACGGTGCCCGCCGACCAACTGCGTCCGTCCTGAGCGGCGGCACGGATGGTGCCGTCGTCTTGCTTGTCGAGACTCGTCACGGTGACGTCGGTGTGCATCGTTATACCGTTGTCTGCGTGTAGGTCTCGGTACATCTGCGAGATCTCCGCCGGCGCGATCCGGCTCAGCGGAGCCGATGCTGCCTCCAGCACCGTCACCTCGGCACCGAGCGACCGCGCAGCCGCGGCCGCCTCGCATCCGATCAATCCGCCGCCGATCACCAACAGCGATCCGGTGCGGAGGATGTCGGCGTGCAATGGTGCGACATCGGCGGCAGTGCGCAGGGTAAACACGTGAGCCGAACCCGGCAGGTCGAGTTGCCGAGCCCGAGAACCCGTAGCCAACAGCAAGGCGTCGTACGGGACCGGGTCGCCGTCGTCGAGCAGCACGGCCGAATCGGTGACGGCGACAGCTGTGACGCCTGTCCGGACGTCAACGCCCTCGATGGCTGCACCCAACCGGACCTCATCGACCGATTTGGTGCCCATCAGCAGCTCCTTGGAGACCGCCGGACGACGGTAGGTGGCCTCCTTCTCGCTCCCGATCTGCGTGATGGAACCCGTGAAGCCCTCGGCCCGTAGCACTTTGGCTGCGGTGTACCCGGTGGCTCCGGTGCCGACGATCACGACGTCAGCGGGTTGCCGAGTAGTCACCCGCGCTCGACCTCGACCATCTCGAAATCGGCCTTGGCGGCGCCACAATCGGGGCACGACCAGTCGTCGGGAATATCGTCCCAGCGAGTGCCTGGCTCGATCCCGTCCTCGGGCCAGCCCAGTTCCTCGTCGTACTCGAATCCACATTGAACGCAGCGGTAGAGCTTCATGCTTTACTCCTGAAGTCGATTTTCTCGCGGACACCGCAGTCGGGGCACGGCCAGTCGTCGGGTACCTCGGACCATGCGGTGCCGGCCGGAAAGCCCTCGCGCGGAGCGCCGTTGGTCTCGTCGTAGACGAACTCGCACACCGGGCACTCGAAGGCGGCCATCACTTGGCTCCGTGCTGGGCGAGGATCTTCTCCCGCTTGGACGGCTGAATGTTGACCTTCGTGATGTCACCGTCGTAGTGGTCGAGAACGCGGTGGTCCATCACCTTGCGCCACACCGGCGGGAAGTACGCCAGCGAAATCATGCTCGCGTATCCACTCGGCAGATTGGGTGCCCCGTCCATGCTGCGCAGCGTCTGGTAGCGGCGGGTGGGGTTGGCATGGTGATCGCTGTGTCGCTGAAGGTGATACAGGAAGATGTTGGTCACGATGTGATCGGAGTTCCAGCTGTGTTCGGGGGTGCACCGCTCGTAGCGGCCGTTCTCCTTCTTCTGACGTTGCAGGCCGTAATGCTCGAGGTAGTTGACCGTCTCGAGCAGTGAGAATCCGTAGATGGCCTGAATCACCAGGAACGGCAGCACGATCGGACCGAACACCGCGACGAGTACCGCATAGAGAACGACGGACATCAGCCACGCGTTGAGTACGTCGTTCTGAATGCTCCACGTGCTCTTGCCCAATCGCTCCATCCGAGTCTTCTCGAGCTCCCACGACGACTTCAGGCTGCCCCAGACGCTGCGAGGGAGGAAGGCCCAGAAGCTCTCGCCGAACTTCGAGCTCGCCGGATCCTCGGGAGTGGCGACGCGAACATGGTGGCCGCGATTGTGCTCGATGTAGAAGTGGCCGTAGAACGTCTGTGCCAGAGTGATTTTCGACAGCCAACGCTCCAGCTCGACTTTTTTGTGTCCGAGCTCATGCGCGGTGTTGATGCCGATACCGCCGACGACGCCGATGCTGATGGCCAGGCCGATCTTCGAGATCAGCCCGAGCCCTCCGTCGATTCCGAGCCACGACAGGTTGTCGGCCGACCAGAGATAGCAGGCCAGCACCAGGCTCGCCAGCTGGAAGGGGATGTAGGCGTAGGTGCAGTAGCGGTAGTACTTGTCTTCCTCGAGCGCCTTCATCACCTCGTCGGGTGGGTTGTCGCCGTCGGGTCCGAAGAATCGGTCGAGGACCGGAAGGAGTCCGTAGACGAGCAACGGGCCGATCCACCACCAGACCGGAGCCACTGCGTTCCAGCCGAGCTGATTGAACGCCCACACGAGGCCGGTCGCCAGGAACACTGCAGTCGGCGGGATCAGGCCCATGAGCCAGAGGTATCGCTTGCGGTCGTGCCACTCGGCGACCGGGGCTTGTGCCTGATCGTCGACATTCGATGCGGTCATCGTCACTCCTCATGTAAGGCCGATCACTATGGATTGGACAATACACAAGATTTGTCATTTCGTTGGACAAATTTAGAAATTTGTACAAACAGAACCTGGGGCTGTGGCCGCGCCCACAGCGCCACCGTTCGGACCGATCAAGCTGCTACCTTCCGACTCGTTGTGGCCGGTCATAAACGGCCGCAGCGCTCGTAGGTCCGTCTGTATCCCGTCGGGGGTACTTCACAACAGGAGCAGCTATGGATTTCATCGCCAAGATCATCGCCGAGGTCATCGTCTCGCTCATCAGCAGCGGAAGTGCCGAGAGCGGTACCACCGCAGTGGCTGCACTCCTCGGGTCCTGACGTCGACGGCTGCGTCGGTGCAACACCGGCGCAGCCTGCCCGAGAGTCGTGTCGCGGTGCGAGGACGTCGTTTGTAGTCTCAGCCGCAACGAAAGGGCACCGATCCAGCCATGAGCTACGACAACGACTCCCCGTTCGGCGACTCACGCAGCTCTCGTAGTCGCAGCAGGCGTCGTCGTTCCCAGAACAGAACCGGTCGACGCATCCTGCTCGGTTTCGGTGTGTTCGTCGTCGTTGCGCTCGGTCTCGGTGCCTGGCTCGCTTACACCGCCAATGCCGCGTACACCTACCTCGATCAGGCTCGCGATTACGCTCAGGCAGCGGAAACCGCACTGCTGGCGGGGGATACGCAGAAGGCCGAGACCTCCGTCGACGCCGCGGTGCTCACCTCGACCCAGGCGAAGGACGCCACCGATTCGCCGATCTGGAAGGCCGCCGCGGCGATTCCGTACGTCGGCCAACCGCTGGACGTCGTCTCGCAGATCGCCGACGTCGTCAACGGGCTGACCGTGGACGTGCTGGCGCCGTCGGTCGAGGTGGGGGCCACGCTCGATCCGAGTCAGCTGCGCGGGCCCGACGGTGCCATCGACATCGCCGCCCTGCGCGACGCGTCGCCCGCGCTGTCTCAGGCCGCCGCCGCGGCGGACGTACTCGATACACGGTCCCAGGCCATCGAAGAACCGGCGTTCATCGCGCAGGTCGGCGACGCTCGAATTCAGTTGCAGGATCAGACGCACGAGCTGACGACTCTGCTGACCAACACCGACATCGCTGCCAAGGTGCTTCCCGCGATGCTCGGTGCCGACGGCCCACGCAACTACTTCATGGCCTTCCAGACACTCTCGGAATCGCGTGGAACCGGCGGATTGATCGGTGGATTCGGCATCGTGCGCGCCGTCGACGGCACGGTCGCGGTCGACTCGCTGGCCAGCAATGCCGAACTCCGAATTCCGTACGATCCCATCGATCTCGGTCCGGACTTCTTCGACTTCTACGAGAGCCGTTTCCAGCCCACTCAGAATTGGCAGAACAGCAACGTCAGCCCGCACTTCCCGTACGCCGGGCAGATCTGGCAGTCGATGTGGGAGCAGGAAACCGGCGAACGTGTCGACGGCGCTCTGGCCACCGATCCCGTTGCCCTCGGCTACATCCTCGACGTCGTCGGCCCCATCACGATGGGTGACGGCGAGGTGATCGACGAATCGAACGTCGTCCAGATCACGCAGTCCGACGCGTACTTCCGCTTCGAGGACGACAACACCGCGCGCAAGGCCTACCTCCAGGACATCGCCGCTCGGGTGGTCGCGAAGATGCAGGGCAACATCGGATCTCCCAGTGCGCTGCTCGAAGCACTCGGCAAAGCGACCAGCGAAGGCCACATCTCCGTGTGGAGCGCGGACCCGGCACTCCAAGCAATCCTCGGTCCGACCAAGATCGGCCACGAAGTTCCCGACAGCCCCGACCCGTACGCCGCGGTGGTGGTGAACAACGGTGCGGGCGGCAAGCTCGACTACTACCTGCAGCGCAAGGTCACCTACTCCGCACAGTCCTGCGACGGCCCCACGCGAACGACCCGCGTCGTCGCCGAGATCACCAACAACGCTCCGCTGCAGGACTACACCACCTACATCGCCGGCAGGCAGAACGACTCCACCCGATACGACGGACCTCCGGGAACCAACCGATCGGTGGTGGCCCTGTACGCAACTCAGGGCGCGACGTTGACGAATGCCACCATCAACGGAACCCCGCTGTTTCTGCTGACTGCTGCCGAACGCGGCCACCCGGTGTTCTACGTGCCGGTCGTCATCGAGCCGGGACAGACCAAGACCATCGAGTACAACCTCGTCGAACCTACCGTCGCGGTCGAGGCGCAGGCACCGGTTCAGCCGCAATCGGTCCCGGCATCGACCGAGGTGGATTTCCCCGACTGCAACTGATTGGCCGCGTCGCACACAGGGCAGAATCCCCGGCGTGCGAAGAACTCGACTGTGGATCGCCGGGGCAGTCGGGTTGGCGCTCGCCGCCGCGCTCGTGGCAGGACCACTGAAGAAGCCGGCGCTGACGGTCCGCAACGCGCACTGCTTCGGGTGGAGTGTCAACGACACCGGTCCACGATTGGTGACGTTGGGAGACTCGATGGCGCAAGGTAATTCACGCGTCGATTGGGGAATTCACGGCAACACGTCGTGGTATTCGTACCTCGTGTGCGGAGCCGATGGTCCCGCAGCCGACGGCGGCAACTTGGGAATCAACGGCGCGACGACGACGCAGATACTCGCCCGAACCGACGAAGCGCTGGCAGCGAAACCGGACATCCTCGTCGTCAACGGCGGCACCAACGACCTCGCCCGATCGGTACCGCTACCCCGGATCATCGATAACCTGCGCACAATTCTGGACCGGGCGCACGACGTCGATACGGTCGTGATCGCCACGGTGCCGTCGTCGCGCAAGGTCAGCGCCGACGACCTGAACGACGAAATTCGAGCGCTGGCCGCCGAGCGCGGTATACCCGTCGCAGAATTCGCGCCACTGCTCGATCGGCCCGGAGCCACCTTCGACGGCGTGCACCCCACCGCAAGTACGGCTGCCGAGATGGCTGCCGAGGTTGCCGGAGTGGTTGGAGTTCCGAAGACGTAACCGTCGTCGTGCCGGATGTCGGATGAGCTGTTAGATTCGCCCGATATGCACCGAATGTCGGGGAGGTATTCGGTGGAACTGTAGAAAGCTGGCAGTGGATGACCACACGTCGTCAAGACGCGTGCATCGATATCTCGTCGACGATGGCCGTTCAGGATCTCGCCCGAACGGTTGTCGACACCGCCGAACGTAGTTTCGGTCGATGGGGCATCGAGTATCTGGGACCGGACGGCACACGCCTCTGGTTCGGAGTGCGCCGTCTCGGATTGGGGAGAAGACGCGAGACGGTGATGCGGTTCATCGTCACCGTCGACGCCGATTTCGATGGCACACAAGCGCGTTCGCAGATCGAGCAGTTCGTTCGCAACCCGGCATCGGGAACAATCGTGCCCATCGGCCCGCGACAACTGCGCGGATACCCGGCCTACCTCGCGTACCTGCGCGCACTGAGGACGGCGGTGCTTGCCGCGGATTCGGGCGCGCGGGTGGCGATGGTGCCCGAAGTGCGAACCTGAGCGTTCGGAAACGAGCGCCGAACGTGGAATGCCGCCGATCGGGGTCGATAGTGAACGCTCAGGTGCGGCAGCCTGTGGATAACTCGGACCTATCCACAGGTTTCGAAAACGGTACTGGCGCAGGTCTCGTCGATCGTTCACCGTATCGGTATGGGGGTACACACAGCGGTCGACCTGATGGCTCAGGGGATGAGTCGCAGCACCATCACGCGTAGAACTGCGTCGGGGCAGCTGATTCGAGTGCTTCCCGGAATCTATGCAACGAACAAGCCCGACTTCTTGGACCTGTGCACTGCGGTGACTCTGTGGAAGCCCGACGCAGTACTCAGCCATCTGACCGCGGCGTGGCTGTGGGGATTGGTCGAGGACGAGCCGCCGCAAGTCGCGGCGACAGTGCCGCCCTCGGCCCGGCAGCAGGCACCGGCGTGGGTGAAGATCCATCGACGACGCGTCCCCGAGTCGGACCGGTGCCGGGATCTTCCGGTGGTGACGTTGGCCCAGGTGTTCGTCGACGTGGCGGCAACCCTGACGGGTGAGGAGTTGGAGCGGTTCTTCGACACGGCAATCGCGCGGCCGGCTCTGCGGCGTCGAATCGCGACGGTGTGCGAACGATCTCGCGGGATGCACGGCATGAAAGCCGTACGGAGACAACTGCGTCTGTGCTGTCTCGGCACTCGATCCGAGGCCGAGCGAGTGGTCGCACGGGCACTGTCCGCTCGACGCTTCTTCCTGGAGATCAATGCGCGGGTAGGGCCGTATTTCGGCGACCTCGTGGACTTTCGGGCACGGGTGATCGTGGAGATCGACGGACGCGAGTTCCACACGTCCGGCCTGGCTTTCGACAGCGATCGTCGACGCCAGAACCGGCTGGTCCTGGAGGGGTGGTTGGTTCTGCGTTACTCGGCCGTGCAGGCGTTGGGGGATACGCGACGCGTGGTGGACGAGATCATCGAGGTGGTCAGGCGTCGTCGACGTTCGATCGATGCAGTCGGCCGGGCATTGCCGCGGACGTGAGCGTTCAGAACCGTGCGCCGAACGCGGAATGCCGCCGAGCGGGGTCGATAGTGAACGCTGAGGTGCGTGATCAGAGGCGGCCCTCGGAGATCGCGAGGATGACGAGGGCGATCACGGCAATCGTGAGAATTGCTAAGAGCGCCAGGTGAATTGGATCGGTCGAACCCGGCGGTCGAACCCCGTTCGGACCCCTTTTCTGGAGCATGTCACAGACTGTAGGTCACATTTCCGGATTGTGCACAGGATAGGTGGTACAAACCGAGAGCCGACCTTCCTGAGATTCGCACATGTGTTCGATCGAGAGTAGAGTCGGGCTCGGCGGAGTTGGGAGGGAAGCCCGGCTTCGCCGCCCAAGTGTGGAAGGCCCAGTGAAGTGGACGGTGATCCGATGGACGACGTGCTGCGCAAAGTCGAGGAACTGAAGGCGTTGGTCGTCGAGCTCGAGGCCCTGGATCGACAACGCGTCGGACTGGGGGATCGGTTGGTGGATCTGGAGCATTTCTTCCGCAGAGCCGGATGCCCCGAACTGTCGCAGCAAGCCCTCGATGCGTTCATGGTGACCTACGCGGGCAGGGTGTTCGAGTTGGCCGACGGTATGCGGGGATAGGCGCACGTTCAAGTTCTCGAGTTCCCGGACCGGGTGGTTTTGTCTATGGTTGACTTGTCAATCCGGGTCGGGATACAGGAAAGCCGCTTCAAATAGTGAACAGTCTTCGCCAGTGGTGGTCGCTCCCGGTCGACTATGGGTGGAACGTCGCGTACGCACGGTCTCAACGAGCGTTGCATATCACCAGAATTCTCATCGGAGTCTTCTGTTGGCTGTACGGCACTGCCGCAGTAATCACCCTGAGTATCCCGGGACTCGGAGACGGTAGTCTCGGGCGCTGGGCGCTGTGGTTCACCGTTGCCACGACAGTGCCGGTGGGGCTGGCCTGGTTGATCGGTGGTTGGCCGAGCCGGCAGATGTCGATTGCATTCGTATTCTATGCCGATGTCGTGCTTGCCGCAGTCCTGCTAACCACCGATGGTCCGTCTGCGGTACTGCCCATGGCCGCCATGTTCACCGTCATGGGCAGCTACGTCGTGGGATTTCACGGCCCCAAGCTGTTCACCTTTCATCACGTCTTCGCTTTCGCTGCCACCGCGGCCCTCTACCTGTCGGCACTGGTGAACGACCCGGAGCGGCGTTTGCAGACCAACCTCTATCTCGTGATGCTGATCCTGGTGATGTTCTCGGCACCGCTGATATGCCATTGCTTCCTGATGTTGCTGCGCCGGGACGCTAGCGGCGCGTTCTACGACCCCTTGACCGGAATGCAGAACCGTCGGGGATTCGACGCAGCGATCGGCAACCTCGAGGTCCGATCCGGGTCGCACGCGGCGGTGGTGGCTGTGGTGATCGACCTCGACAACTTCAAGGCCGTCAACGATCAATACGGCCACGAGCACGGAGACACGGTCATTCGTCTCACCGCGAGCCGCATTCTCGATGCCTTCCCGGCACCGGCTGTGACGGTTCGACTCGGAGGCGAAGAGTTCGCGATCGTCTGCCTCGACGGAGTCGACACGGTGATCGACCGATCCGAGGAATTGCGAATCCGCCTGTGCGACGCGACCGACCGGTCTCCGCTGACGGCATCGATAGGCGTCGCACACACGGTTATCGAGGCGCGGGGCATCGTAAGGGACGTCCATGTGCTGCTAAGCCGGGCCGACCGAGCCATGTACCGGGCCAAGCGGATCGGTGGTAACAGAGTCACGGTGTACGAAGACGAGGAGCCGTCCATCCATCCTGTCGACGAACGGCAATGAACGACGGCGTAGACCGGGTTCCGCAATGAAAACGGTCGACGCCGCCGATCGAGGTGCGAACTGCTACGCCACCTCTGCTGCGATCCCGGACCTGGTGCCGCACACACGCGCCGTCGTTATCATCGCGTTACGCAAAGTTACCGAAACGAGATAGTTGCGCATCCGTCGATGACATCTCCGTCGTCGATCATGAGGAAAGCGAAGAGATAGCCACGCTCCACGGGTTTGGACATGGATATGCCCCCGCGTGACGGGGGTTGTTTTTTCGTGTCAAACTGAGGTGTGACGTTCGCGCTGGCCGAAGCAGGATCTGCAGTCGACACGGACACGGGAGAGCTGGCGGTGCATCCGTATTTCGCCCCGGTCTGTCGGCTGGACAACGGCGCGCTCGCAGCGATCGAAGTTCAAATGAGGGGTCCCGAGAACGGTCCCCTGGCCTCGGCCGACGCGCTCAAGCGCGCAGCCAGAGCGATGGACGCCAAGCGTGAACTCGACGCTCTCGCGTGGGGAGTGGCTCGAATCAACCAGTCGGTGCGTTTGCCGATGCTCGTCTCGATGGACGTCGACTCTCTTGCCGCACTCGATTCCGCAACCGAAGAACAATTGCGCCGCGACATCGTGGTCGTCACCGAAGCCGCACTCGTCGACAGTCCGGCCCGCACCCTCGCTGCGATCGACAAGGCCAGGCGCGACGGCAAAGTGGTGGCCGTCGACGATGTCGGTCGTCGGCCGCAGTCGATGACTCTGCTGCCGCTGATCGAACCCGACGTGATCATCCTCGCCGGATCGATGGTGTCCCGGCGCCCCGGTCTGGCCGCCGCGCGCACCGCCCATGCCGTCTGGGCTCAGGTGGAACGTACCGGCGCGGTGGTGGTGGCCAGCGGAGTGGACACTGCGCTGCATCGCACCCGCGCACTCGGACTCGGAGCGACCTACGGGGTGGGCGAGCTGTACCCGGCGGCGGAAACGACGGAGGAGCTTCCTGCCGACGCTGCCGAGGTGATGCCCCCGTTCCCGACCTGGAGCACACCTGCTGTCGCCGCCGAATCGCCGTACGCCATCGCGTCCGCAGGAAAGACGGCCACGCTCAGCACCAAGCGTCTGCTGGTTGCGATGAGTACGTCTCTCGAGATGCAGGCTGCGGCCGCGGGGCCGGAAACGTTGATACTCGGCACTTTTCAGCGAGCGGAGCACTTCACCTCGACCACCCGTGGGCGGTGGGTCTCGATGGCCGAGCAAATCTCGTACGCCGGCGTGTACGGCGTGGGCATGGGATACGTGCAAGAGGGCGGCATCATGCACGCGCCCCTCGATCCGACGGATCCGCTCGTGGAGGAGTGGAACGTGGTGGTGCTCGGCCCGCATTTCTGCGGAGTGCTGGCAGCGATCGATCTGCACCGCGGCGAGGTCGACGCCGATCGCGAGTTCGATTACGTGATGTCGTACGATCGCGCGACCGTAGTGCGTTGTGCCCGAGCAATTCTGGCGCGTTTCTGAGGCCTCCGCCGAGGGCGAAGAACGGTGATGTTTCGCGCAGCCGCGTCAGGGCATACGGCACTCAAGCGATTGTGTGGTCCGGACTGCTCCATCGCCTAGGCCCCGCACGTTGAAAAAACAGCGTGTGGGGCCAAACTCTTGTTCGGCTACCCGGCCGATGCCCAACGAACGTGGTCGAGTGCCACCTCGCGAAGTTTGCGGTTGGTGCGTTGCGACTGCTCGGCGAGCATGTCGAATGCCGCCTGCGGCCCGATGCGATGCAACGACATCAAGATCCCTTTGGCCTGTTCGATGGGTGCTCGGCTGTCGAGAGCCTTCTGCACATCGTTCCGCTCGCCGGTGCGAAGAGCCTGAACTGCATCCATGCGCACTATTGTCACCCGAGGTGGAACGCCCCAGGTCAGACACTCGAAGACACGCCGCAAACGCGTCGAACAGAGTTGTTGGCGTGACCTGATTCGTAGCGATCCGTTACTGTTCCGTGATCAGGCGGCAGGGTTGGCCAGCGGACGTCCGATGAGAAATTCGAGTGTGCGGTATGCGTCCGTGCGACGGCCGTTGCTCGCATTGTCGTGATAGGCGGCACCGGCGACGACCACGCCGACCGGAATGCGACCCGACTCGATATCGCGAGCGGTCTGCTCGGCGCAGTTACGCAACACCGGGCAGTCGGCGCACAGGCGCCATGCCTTTTCTGCGCGTTTACGACCGTGCCGAGGAAGTTGCTGCGAGTCGTAGGCATCCATGTCTTCGATGCACGCACCCTTGAGGCGCCAGACCTGGTCATCCGTCATCGTCGTGATCCGTTTCGCGTCGTGCCGATCGTTCCACGACCTTTGTTCCCCGTCACGAGGGACTCGAAACACAAGTCCGAGTGACAGCGGTTGCGGTGAGCGGAAGTTCGCGCTCGGGCAAGTAGGGACTTTCGGCGGCATGCCCGCTACCGATGGCCCCTGTGGGCGTCGATCGTCACGCACTAGCGTCGTTCTCATGCTCGCGCCGACAGCACGACAATGGATCTCCTACAACCTGGGTGGAACGCTGCCCGCGGACTTGAATCCGTGGGTGCATCACGACCTGTTGGGACGGGGATCTGCTGTTCGGCATGTCCTGCGATTCACGATCCCACTCGTTCCCCTTCTGTTGCTGTTCCTTCTCTTTCCCGGACCGGTGTGGCTACCGCTGCTGATGATGTCGCTGATTCTGCTTCCGGTGCTCTACTTCGCACTGGGTCTGATGAATGTGTACCGAGGATTTCGCCTGCGGCAACACGGCATGGCGGACGACCCCGCCGAACGGAAGCGCGACGGCACCGAGGAGATGCGCCGCGAGTACGAGACCCGCTTCGGGCGCGACTAGAGGGCCGATCAGCGAAGGACCAGCACGTCGAAGACGACGTAGCCGGCGACCACGAAGACCAGGTAAGCGAAAAGGCGCTGCAGGCGGGCGGTATCGACGCGGGTGCCGAAGTGCCCGGCCAGTAGCGAACCGGCGATCGCCGTGCCCGCGAATGCGGCGGTGACGACCCAGTCGATGCTCGTTCCGCTCAGGTGCGAGAAGAGGCCCGCGGCGGAGTTGGCGACGATGATGACCAACGAGGTGCCGACCGCGACCGACATCTCGATACCCAGCATCAGCACCAGAACCGGAATGATGAGGAAGCCGCCTCCCACGCCGAACAGTCCGGTCACGAAGCCTACGGCCAGCCCTGCCGGGATGGACCGCGGAGCGCATCGCCTCCAGTTGATCCCCGATCCCGATGTCTTACAGGCTGTTCCGATGTCATTTCGTTCGGCGAGCATGCGTGCACCAGCGGCCACCATCACCGCTGCGAAACCGATCAGCAGCGCTGTGTCCGGAAGTAGGCGACCCACTGCGCTCCCGGCGAACGTGGCGGGAATCCCGGTTGCCGCGAACACGCCGGCCAGGCGCCATTCGACTTTCCGTGCCCTCAGCTTCGGTAGCACCCCGACGGCTGAGGCAGCGCCGACGACGATCAGCGAGACGGCGACCGCCTCGGTGGGCGGCATTCCCAGCGCGAACACCAACACCGGAACTGCCAGGATCGAGCCGCCGCCACCGAGAAGTCCGAGCAGGATGCCGATCACCACGCCGAATCCCAGCGCCAGTGTCAACGTCATCGTGGATCCACCCCATCAGCCGTTCTTCGTCAGATACCCTAGGGGGTACTTGACATACCCTAGGGGGTATAACACACTGTGTCTACCACCTCGCGAAACTCGCCCGGAGACTTCTCAGACGGAGGAACCCATGATCCTCGAGCAGTACTACCTCGAATGTCTTTCCCACGCTTCGTATCTGATCGGAGATCAGTGCACGGGGCGCGCGATCGTCGTCGATCCGCGTCGCGACATCACGGAGTATCTCGACGACGCCGCGAAGTACGGACTCGCCATCGAAGGGGTCGTCAACACTCACTTCCACGCCGACTTCGTCTCGGGCCACCTCGAACTGGTCGACGCGACCGGTGCCTGGATCGGCTTCGGCGAGGCCGCCGAGACCGGCTACCCGATCCGGCGACTGCGCGACGGGGAGCGGTTGTCCCTCGGCGACGTCGAACTCGAAATCCTGTCGACGCCCGGTCACACCTGGGAGTCGATCTCGGTGCTGGTACGGGAGCGCCCCGGTGCCACACCCGCCGCGGTCCTGACCGGTGATTCCCTCTTCATCGGGGATGTCGGACGTCCTGACCTGGTCAATCTCGGAGACGGGTCCACCACCGACCTCGCCCGCGCACTGTATTCGACGATCCACGAGAAGCTGCTGACGCTGCCCGACGAGGTCACCGTCATGCCCGCTCACGGCGCCGGCTCGTCCTGTGGAAAGAACCTGTCGACCGAGCTCACCTCCACTATCGGTGAGCAGCGTGCGAGCAACCCGTCGGTGCAGGCGATGAGTGAGGACGCCTTCGTGGTACTGGTCACCGAAGGTCAACCGGCAGCGCCGGCGTACTTCTCGGCCGACGCCGCCATGAACAAGCGTATCCACCCGCTCCTTCCGCAGGGCCGGACCGTTCCTGAGCTGACACTCGAAGCGATGAGGGCCGAACTCGCCTCCGGCACAACGGTGCTCGACGCACGAAGTGTGGACGACTTCGCTGCCGGTCATCTGCGCGGATCGATCAACGTGGGGTTCGACGGTCGCTTCGCCGAGACCGGCGGGATGGTCGCGGAGGTCGGTGGTCGCATTGTGCTCATCGCATATCCGGGCGAAGAGCAGGAGGCAGCACTGCGGTTGGCCCGAATCGGATCCGACAACGTGACCGGATATCTCGGAATCGGCCACGACGGTGTCTTTCCAGCCGAGCTGGCGACTTTGGTCGAGTCGGCACCGCGGACCACGGTCGAGCAACTCGACGTGATGCTCGGCGCGGACGAGGTGACACTCATCGACATTCGCAACCCGGGTGAGCGCGACTTGGGCACGATACCGGGAGCGATCCCGATCCCACTGGCCCAGTTGCGAACTCGCCTCGATCAGGTGCCGACCGGTAAACCGATCGTGATGCACTGCGCCGGAGGATGGCGCTCGAGCGTGGCTGCGTCGCTGCTGCGCGCTCAAGGATTCGACGACGTCTCGGACCTGCTGGGTGGTTACAACGCCTGGGCCGACGCTCACGTTCCGGCCTGACTTTCGACCGACTCGTACCAGGAGGATTCTCATGTGTTACCCCGTCACCTGCAAGAAATGCCACAAGACCGGCTGGGGCGGTTGCGGCAAACATGTCGACTCCGTCATGCGTACGGTTGCCGCAGCCGACCGCTGCACCTGCAGTGAGGATTCGACGCCGCCCACGAAGGAGCGTCGAAGCATGCGGTCGTTGTTCCGTCGCTGAGACCTGATTCAGGTGGTCGAGTCGCAAGTACTTTGTGCTCTAGTGCAATTGATCACCTGCCGGTCAAACTGAAACGATGATATCGACAACGCGGTTGGCTACGGAACGCAACCGATGATGGCCATGGGTCGGCGCAACCTCGCTGCTCAACGAGTCGGCATGCTTCGCCGAGATCAGCAGAATCGCACCCTGAAGTCCTGCGGTCATGAGTGTCAGTGTGTTCCGCGTGAACGGTGCGCACCAGGGGCGAAAGACAACGATGGGCGGGCACTTCGCCCGCGAACCGACAGACCGGGATCCGTCCTCGCTCGTCGGTGACTTCCGGCCCTACATCCGAGGTGCCAGTAGTCGCCATGATCGACATCAGTGCATCGCTCGAGCGTCGAGAACGGCACGGTTTCCACAGTTGGAGGAACTCACCATGAAAGCTGCAGTCGTCACCGAGTTCGGCGGGCCTCTGGTCGTCAAGGACATCCCGATCCCGACACCCGCACCCGAGCAGGTGCTCGTGAAGATGGAGACATGCGGGGTGTGCCACACCGATATCCATGCAGCGCAGGGTGATTGGCCTGCGAAGCCGACGCTTCCGTTCGTTCCGGGGCACGAGGGCGTCGGAGTGATCGAAGCGGTCGGATCCCAGGTATCGGAGGATCGAATCGGTGAGCGGGTCGCCATCGCGTGGCTCGGTTCGGCGTGCGGCGAATGCGATCACTGTGTATCCGGTTGGGAGACACTGTGCGAGAAGCAGCAGAACAGCGGTTACTCCGTCGACGGGGCGTACGCCGAATACGCTGTGGCACATGCGAAGTATGTCGTTCGCGTACCCGACAGCGTCTCCTCGTTCGACGCTGCTCCGTTGACCTGTGCCGGCGTCACCACCTACAAGGCCGTCAAGGTCGGCGGCGTCACACCGGCTCAGCGCGTGGTCATCTTCGGTGTCGGCGGACTGGGGCACATGGCCGTGCAGTACGCCAAGATCGCCGGCGGATTCGTCACCGCAGTCGACATCGAGGACGAGAAGCTCGAACTCGCTCGTGAACTCGGTGCCGATCACACGGTCAACTCGTCGAAGGTCGATCCCGTCGAGGAGATCAAGGCACTCGGCGGAGCCGATGTGGCCATCGTGTTGGCCGTCATCCCGAGCGTGTTCGATCAGGCCTTCCGTTCGCTTCGCCGCGGCGGTCGACTGGTGTGCGTCTCGATGCCCGCTCAGGGTGTGTTCCCGGTCCCGATCTTCGAGACGGTCGTCGGCGGAATCTCCGTCCTCGGTTCGATCGTCGGTACCCGAAAGGACCTGCGTGAAGTGTTCGCACTGCACGAGGCCGGGCGGACCACGGTATCCGCCGTATCGCGCAAGTTGGACGAAGTGAACGAGTGCTTCGAAGACCTCATGGGTGGCCGCGTCACCGCTCGCCAGGTCTTCGAGTTCTGATGTCGACATCGTCGGTGTCCGTGGCCTGATCGCGGTGTCCCTTCGGCCGAACGACTCTCCGTTCGGTGAGGCCGTAAGGTCAGGGTGGGCAGGCGCGTACCCGAAAGGTACGTGTGCCCACAACGGAGTGAGCAGTGATGAACGCAGAGGAACACGAAGACGATCTCCGGTCGAGCCTGGCCGACCTGAGCAGATTGTCGATGACGAATCTGTCTCTGTCCGACACCCTCTCTCACGTGGCGGAGTTCGCTGTACGGGCCATTCCTGGCGCGGACGGTGCCGGATTGACGCTCCTGCATCCTGACCGCCCCGACACGATCGTCGCGAGTGCAGATTTCGTCCGTGTCGTCGACGACATCCAGTACGGGCTCGGCCAAGGACCCTGCATCACGGCAGCTGCCGAGGGCATCACCGTTCGATCCGGTTCACTCGAAACCGATTCTCAGTGGCCGGAATTCGGTCCGAAGGTCGGCCGGTTGGGAGTGCACAGCGTGTTGTCTCTGCCGCTGATCACCGCAGGCGGTGTGCTCGGCGCGATGAATGTCTACGCGCACCGGCACGATGCGTTCGATGCCCGCGCTGCCGAGTTGGGCGAACTGTTCGCGGTACCGGCTGCGATCTCGGTGCAGAACGCGCGCGCCCTGGCCAGCGCGGCCCGCCTCACCGAGCAACTGGAAAGGGCGCTGAACAGCCGGTCCATGATCGACCAGGCGATCGGAGTGCTGATCAGCCGAAGCGGATGCACCGGAGCCGAGGGATACGACAAGCTCCGATCACTGAGCCAGAGCGAGCACAAGAAGGTCGCAGTGGTCGCTGAGGCCATGGTGGGCGAGGCGATGAAGACAGCCCACTCCCGCTCTCGCAGATAAGAGCGTAGCGTTCGAGTTGCAAGCGCATTCCGAGGCATCGAGTCCGACTTTTCCTCGCGCTGGCGTATCCGCCCGGCACGATGCTGCGGGTGTATCGGAAGAATTGATCGGCGATCGGGCCGCACATGGAATCCTGATGAAACTTCAGCCTCGATTGGTGAACGATCTTGCGACGCTGACCGAATCACTGGACAACTCGGCCGTCGATCTCGCGCGTTCGGCCGGGCAGTTGGCAGCCGACATCGATATGGCCGTCTCAGCTGTCGTCTCCATCACCTTGACAGTGATCGTCGACGGTGAACGGTTCGACGTCTCGATAGCTACACACCGCCCGCATCAGGGAGTCGTTGCATCGTCGCTCGAATTCACCCTGGTCGGCACTCCCGATTCACACACAGCCAGGCAACTACTGATCCTCTCCGGTACTGCCGGAGCACTAGTCGACTTCGCAGCGGATGTGGGCCTGGCGCTTGGGCTTTCGGAGAGTTCGGCTGTGCTGGACCGACATCTGTTCCATAGCAACGGGACCGACTTCGGGCCCGCCGAGCTGCGTTCTCTCGCCGACGTGAGCGAGGTGAACCAGGCAATCGGTGTTCTCGTTGCAAGTGGCCGCACGGTTGCCGAAGCGCGTGCAGAATTGCGCAGACTCGCCGAGCGCTCGAACCGATCGACGGTCGAGGAGGCCGGCCGCACCCTGCGTGACGCTCGGGGCTGGTTTCCACCCGATCGGCCGTAAGGCCTGCGCTGGAAAAATCTTCAGCGATGAGCAATGACGCTGCGCGGCAACTGCAATGGGCTGGGATACGCGACCAGTACTCGGTTTCCATCGGGGTCCATCATGAACGCTCACTTGTCCTCGGCGTCCGATTCAGCCGAGCTGCCTCAGCGGCCTGGGGCGCCAAAGGCGTGAGATGAGAGGAAATGACTACCGCCCACGCCAAGACCTCTGCTCGTGATCTGCTGTCACCGTCGGATGCATCGACCAGTCGAACAACCGCACGCTCGAAGCGTGACAACCCTGAGTGGTCCAGTTTGCCTCCGAACACGCGATGCTCGATCGCCCAGTCGGCCTTCGTCTCTTTCGGCTGAGCTTTCGTCGGAGTGCTGCCGTCCACCGGGCCGCTCGAGAAGAGCCACACAGGAATCGCCTCCAGTTCGGCTTGTTCCCTGGTGACCAGCGTGCGTGCATCTCGGAGCCATCGGCCCATGTAGACGCCGCTGCCGATGATCGCGGCGTCGTACTCGGCAATGCTGTCCACGTCGCGAGCATCACGAACATCGACTGTCGTCGTGCTGTCGACGCTCGACAGTTCGCGCAGAATCGTCGAGCCCAGCCACTGTCCGATTTCTCGGGTGGCACCGTGGCGGCTTGCTGTTGCGATCAGGATTCGCATGCGGACGTCCTGTCAGTGTTGGTTCGGGTTCGGTTGAATCGCAATGCAAGACGATCCATGTGTGTGGGGTACAGCAGTCGATCCAGATCACCGCGGGCATATCGCGTGGCGAACAGCTCTTGCATCGTCTTCACAGGTATTCCTTCGTCGTAGTCGTTCTGTTGCGGGCGGCACTGGGCACGACGGTGACCGGACACGATGCGCGTGCCATCACCGAGCGGCTGGTCGAGCCGAGCATCATTCCGGCGAATCCTCCGCGACCGTGACTGCCCAGCACCAGTAGTTGGGCACTCTGTGCGTGGTCCAGCAGTGCGTGGACCGGACGGTCTCTGACCGCCACGTGTCGCACCGCCACCGTCGGATGCCGGCGGGCGCAATCGTCGACGGCCCTTGCCAATACGTCGTCGGCTTCGGGTCGATGGACCGCCCATTCGAGGCCGGGAACCGACATCCCTATCGACAGATCGGAATCGGCCCATGCATGCACTGCGGTGACCGGAGCGCTTCGCACTTCGGCCTCCTCGAACGCCCACTCCACCGCGGCCATGGCGGCCGAGGTTCCATCGACGCCGACCACGACCGCTTCGGACTGCGTGTAGCCACCCGTCGGCCACGCATGTACGACCGTGACCGGGCAGTGCGAATGCGTACTCAGTGCAACGCTGACCGAACCCAACGACATACGTTGTGCGGCACCGATTCCACGCGTCCCGATCACAGCCATCCGAGACGTCTCGGACATCTCGAGCAAGGTGGCAGCGGCGGGCCGGTCCGACAGAACTACGTCGACGGCGATGGTCGACACGGCCGCCCCCCTCGGCTGAGCTATCGACATCGCCTCGTCCAGAATGCGGTTCGTCTCGAACCTCAGATGCGCGGATGTCCGTTCGGGTAGGGCATCGAGGCCCGTGAGAACCGTCGGGACGGACGAGACGATCGTCAGGTCGGAGCCGTGCAGTTCGGCATCGAGCACGGCCCACCGGACAGCGTCCAGAGACGCGGCAGAACCGTCGACTCCGACGACGGTGTGGGATATGCCCATCTGATGTTTCCCTTCATGGTGGTCTCAGAGCTCCATCAGACGCTTCGGCCCGGCATCCGCGCGCCAGGACAACTACACCGACGTCGGGGACTTTCGGCTCCACTTTCGATGACCAAAGATGAAGCTCTCTCGTCTGCGGATCCGTAGTGTTGACGGAGATGCGCCCACCGAGGACGCGGGTGAGGGGTTGGACGTGGTCACAGTGTTTTTGGTCGATGATCACGAGATCGTGCGTCGAGGTCTGATCGATCTCATCGATTCCGATCCCGATCTTTCCGTGATCGGTGAAGCCGGAAGTTGCGCACAGGCACTCGCTCGTATTCCCGCGTTGCGGCCGGACGTCGCCGTTCTCGATGTTCGACTGCCCGACGGCAACGGCATCGAGCTCTGCCGCGAATTGCTCGACCGACTCCCCGATCTCAAATGCATGATGCTGACCTCGTTCACCGAGGATCAAGCCATGCTCGACGCGATCCTGGCCGGCGCGAGCGGATACGTCGTCAAGGACATCACCGGTATGGAGCTGACCCGCGCGATCAAGGATGTCGGCTCGGGTCGGTCACTGTTGGACAATCGCGCAGCGGCAGCGCTGATGGACAAACTTCGGGCGGGCACGGCCGCTCCCGGACCGATCGATCACCTCACCGGGCAGGAACGGACATTGCTCGACCTCCTGGGGGAGGGGCTGACGAATCGGCAGATCGCCGCTCGAATGTTCTTGGCGGAGAAGACAGTGAAAAACTATGTCTCCCGGTTGCTCGCCAAGCTCGGGATGGAGCGCCGCACCCAGGCCGCGGTGTACGCGTCGAGGCTGGCCGAAACGCATCCGCGAACGCAATCCGGGCCGTCGGATGGATGATCACCGCGGATCGGGTCTGCCGCAGCTCCGACTCGGCGAACTGCTGGCCGAGGTACAGGACCGAATCGGGCGCATCGCGGATGCGCGCGTGCAGGCGGACGGTCTGCTCGATGCCATGTTCGTCATCACCTCCGGCCTCGACCTGGAGGTGACGTTGCGGTCGATCGTCGAGTCGGCCGTCAACCTCGTCGGTGCCCGGTACGGTGCGCTCGGCGTTCGCGGCGACGGTCACGAGTTGAAGGCGTTCATCCATCACGGCATGGACGAGCAGGTGCGCGAGGCCATCGGACCACTTCCCACCGGACGAGGTGTGCTGGGTCTGCTGATCGATCAACCCCATGCGTTGAGACTCGACGACCTGTCGTCGCATCCGGAGGCAGTGGGTTTCCCACCCAACCATCCACCGATGAAGTCGTTTCTCGGCGTGCCCATTCGGGTGCGTGACGAGGTGTTCGGAAACCTGTACCTCACCGAGAAGAAGGACGGAGCCCAGTTCACCGAGGACGACGAGGTGGTGACGCGGGCTCTCGCCTCGGCGGCTGGAATCGCGATCGAGAACGCACACCTGTACGAGGAGTCGCGGATCCGTCAATCGTGGATGGAAGCGATGCGGGACATCGGTACCGAACTGCTGGCCGGGAGCGACATCGACGAAGTCCTGCACATGGTGTCGAGACGAGCCTTGCATCTGACCGGGGCCGACACTGCGTTCATCGCTGTTCCCGCCGACGCGGACCAGGACGCCGATGTTGTCTCTCGGTTGAACATCTCGGTCGCCGAGGGGCACGACGCAGACATTTTGGTGGGTTCACTCATCCCGGTCGAGGGATCGAGTTCCGGTGCGGCATATCGTCTTCGGACCGCTACCCGTAAGGAGGAGCTGGACTACCGGCCCAACGAGCACGTGGCGAACACGTTCGGCCCGGCGCTGATCTCGCCGCTACGGGTAGCCGACGGCGTGCGAGGCGTCCTGGTGACGCTGCGCCGCAAGGGCGCACCGGTGTTCAACGACTCTCAACTCGATCTCATTTCCAGCTTCGCCGACCAGGCCGCGCTCGTCATGCAGATGGCCGCCACCACGCGGCGAATGCACGAGCTGGACGTCCTCGCGGACCGTGATCGGATCGCCCGGGACCTTCACGATCACGTCATCCAACGGATCTTCGCGGCGGGATTGTCGTTGCAGAGCACGTTGCAGAAGACCGAGCTCGACGATATTCGTCAGCGTCTGGCTCGCACCATCGACGACCTGCAGGACACCGTCCAGGACATCCGCACGACGATCTTCGACCTGCAGAGCTCGACGCACTCGACCACTCGTCTACGGCAGCGCGTCAACGGAGCCGTCCTCGAACTCACCGAAAGCGTTCCCATTCGCGCCGTGGTTCGTATGTTCGGGCCCCTGTCGGTCATCGACAGTTCCCTCGCCGACCACGCCGTCGCTGTCATTCGTGAAGCGGTGAGCAACGTCGTCCACCATGCTCGGGCCGAGACCGTCAATGTCACCCTGGCGGTCGGGGACGATCTCCGCATCGAGGTCACCGACGACGGAATCGGGTTGAACGAGAACACCACTCGTAGCGGACTGGCGAACCTCGAGGCGCGGGCAGTCGATTGCGGCGGCGCGATGATTCTCAGGCCGTCCGCAGCCGACGCGGGCGGCACCGAGCTGATCTGGTCGGTACCGCTGCCCTGACGGCGGACGACCTTGGTCACTTGTTCCGATGACCTCGGACTGCTGTGTCAGGTGTGCCTGCACTCGTAGCGTTCTCGTGGTAGACGCGCACCATCGAGAGGCATCTGATGAACACTTCACATTCCACCGGATCGGTCGTGGTCGGTATCGACGGATCGGAGACCGCACTCGATGCGGTCCGGTTCGCCGTGCAGGAGGCACGCGGGCGGAACGCGTCACTTCGCTTGGTCCATGTGATCGACAGACACGCGAAGCTCGAAACCGTATACGGAGCACCGGATATCGACGGCGACTACGCCCGTGCGGCGTTGAGTCGCGCAGCGGATGTGGCCGCATCGATCGATCCGTCGGTTGCTGTGGAATCGGTCGTTCTGCAGGGTCGACCCGAATCGGTGATGACGACCGAGGCCGGATCTGCGTCTCTGCTCGTGCTGGGGACCACCACCGGCAGTGCGGTGGCCGCCTGGGTACTCGGATCGATGGTCGGTGCCGTGGTCGAAGCATCGCCCCACCCCGTGGCGATCGTCCGTCACTTCGACGCCGAACGCCGCGGCCCGGTCGTCGCGGCCCTGGGTGACGCCGACGTCTCGCAGGCCGATGTCGTTGTGGCTCAGTCACTTCGCGAGGCATCGATCAGAGCGGCCAGCGTCTTGGCGGTGCATACTCAAGCTGTCTCCTCCATTCTCGCGTCCGCTCTCAGTGGTCCGGGCGACGGGCTACACCCCGAATCGGCAATGGACGTTCGGCTCGAACCCTTCGGCGCGGACTACCCCGACATTCGCGTGGCGTCGGTGTACGCCGAGGCCGACTCGGGATCGGAACTGGTGGCGGTCTCCGAGACGGCCCAGCTGATGGTGGTCGGTCACGAACGAGACCGAGTGCCGGGACGAACGCTGACCGCCATACTGCGAAAAGCCCATTGCCCCGTCCTCGTCGTCCCGCACGCATGAGTACCTCGAGGCCGTCTCCGATCGTCGTCGGTGTCGACGGCTCCGGTTCGTCGCTCGACGCAGTCGGATGGGCCGCGCACGCGGCCGAGTTGCGTGGAGTACCGGTGAAGCTGGTGTCCGCCTACCAAGTCAAGGCCCTGTACACCAGCTTCGTGGCGCTGCCGTCTCACATCGGCTCGGAGGAGCATGCAGCCGCAGAGTCGATCCTGGCCAGGGCGTCGCTGGTCGCTCGACGTTCGGTGAAGAACCCGGACGCGCTCGCCATCATGAGCGAATCGATGGTGGGACCGACGATTCAGGCCATGTTGGAGCAGTCCTCCACTGCGTCGATGGTGGTGGTGGGCTCGCGCGGCAACGGCGAATACTTCGCCGAACTGCTCGGCTCGGTGAGCACCGCAGTGGCCGTTCAAGCACACTGCCCTGTGGTCATCGTCCCGGGAAGCGTGGAGCTGCATTCGTCAGGAGGCCCTGTTGTCCTCGGAATCGACGGGTCGGCGCACAACCAGAAGGCTGTTCGGTTGGCATTCGAAGAAGCCTCCCTCCGGGGAACAGAATTGGTTGCAGTCCACGTGTCGACGGACCAACTGATCTCGTCGCCCGACGCGTCCGCGACCGACAGATCCGACGCGATCGTGTCGAACGGTCGAACCGTGTTGGCAGAGAGCCTGTCCGGCTGGAGCGAACAGTATCCGGACGTCGTGGTTCAGCAAAAAGTGTTGCGCGGCAAAGTGGTCGAGAAAATACTCGAGGTATCGCCGCGCGCGCAGGCTGTCGTCGTCGGTTCGACCGGCCGCAACGGTTTCAGCGACCGACTTCTCGGATCCACAGTCCGTTCGCTGGCCCACCGCGTCGACTGTCCGCTGATCATCGCCCGCGGATAGCCGGACCGCTGGCTCACTACCGCGGTCGTAACACCGTCGCCTCGATCGTCGCTGTCAGATTCCGTTGTGCACCGGCGGGCGTCAGCCGGCCCAGCCGCACGCTGTCGGCACTCCCGACCATCAGCCAGGTCAGCATCGTCAGAAACCACTCCGGGTCGACCTCCACCCTGAATTCGCCGGCTTCCTGCCCTCGACGGATCAGAAGGCGTAGACGCTCTTCAGCACCGGAGATCCGTTCCAACAGCGCTGATTCGACATGCTCGACGAGAGGCTGCAGTCCCAACAGGCCCACCACTGGCGCGAGCTCAGCCAACTCCGACACGACCCGCCTCAGCGCGGCCGTCGGCTCACCCCGTCCCGGGTCGGTCGTGTCGACGACACCGACGAACGCCCGCACCGCGGCTTCGCACAGCTGCACCACCAACGCTTCCCGTGACGGGAATCGGCGGAACAATGTCGCACGAGATACACCGGCCGCCGCGGCCAACTCCTGCATGGATGCGGCGGGAAACAAAGCAAGGTGTCTGGCTGCGGCGGCGGAAACGGCGTCGTCGAACACACCCGCCTCCTTGGGTCGCGTGCCTCGACTACTGGTCATGGATTCATCCTAGACGAATGAGACGCCATCATCTCATCTGAGTTAGTATCGTCTCATGCTGACTGTTGGACTGCTCGTCACCATCGCAGGACTCGCAGCCGTGGACTCACTCAACCCGGCCACTATCGCGGGCGTGACCCTGATCCTCTTGGCACCGATACGTCGCCCCGGTACAACAGCTGGGGCATACGTTGCAGGTGCCTACACAGTCGTCCTCGCCGTCGGCGCCGGGCTGTACGCGGGAAGCGGCGCGCTAGGTGGTGTCGTGGAGTCCGGTGCGGCCTGGATACGCCGGATAGCTCTTCTCCTTGCCGCCGTGATACTGCTGGTCAGCGCGTTCAAGCGACTGCGTCCGCGGATTCGAGCCGCGGTGCGCCTTCCGCCGTGGTTCGGTCCGTGGACAGCGGCGCCGCTGGGGGTCGTCGCGACCGGCGCAGATCTACCGAACGCCTTCCCCTACCTGATCGCCATCGAACGACTCAACGCTGCGGAAGTCCCGGTCGGCAGCGGGATCGCAGTGCTGGCCGTCTACGCACTCGTGTATTGCGTACCGTGCCTGATCCTGCTCGGCGCGGGGCTGCTCTGGCGCGACCGCATCACCGCTCGATTGCAGCGCGTCTACGACCGACTGGGCGGTGAGCGCGCGCAACCACGATCTCTGCCGGTCGCTGCCGCCCTTGCGCTTCTTGCCTCTACCGTCGCAGCCGTGGCATTCGTGATTTGACGGTCCGAGCCGGAGCCATCATCGGACCCGGAAACGCAGTCATGACCACCGCCACTGCCGAATCTCCGGGAGATCCTCGAAATGGTCTCGGATGTAGGCGTCGTGTCGTACGAGTTGGTCCTGGCAGTGCTGCCGCAGTTGCTCGGCACCGGCCGGCGCTGTGCGCGCGCGGTCGAGTGCCGCAAGGCCGAGGTGATAGCGACTGATCTTGTTGAGCACCACCATGTCGAACGGTGTCGTCGTGGTGCCCTGTTCGATGAATCCGCGGACGTGGAACCGCTGTGGATCGGGTCGGCCGTGCACCAGTTGGTGCACCGCACGGGGATAACCGTGGAACGCGAAGACCACATCGACCGAGGCGGTGAACAGATCCACGAACTGCTCGTCGGAGAATCCGTGGGGATGATCGACGACGGGGAGCAGCGCCATCAGATCGATGACGTTGACCACGCGAACCCTGAGTTCGGGAGTCCACGTACGCAACAATTCTGCGGCAGCCAGGGTTTCCTCGGTCGGCACGTCGCCGGCACAGGCCAGAACGATCTCGGGATCTTCCTCGGTATCGGCCTCTTCGGTGCCGGCCCAGTCCCAGCGGGACGCACCCGCCGCTGCATGCGCCCGTGCCTCGGGAAGTGTCAGATACTGCGGGTGACTCTGCTTGTCCACCACCAGAACGTTGACGTGACCTCTACTGCGGAAGCAATGATCGGCAACGGCGAGCAGAGTATTGGAGTCCGGTGGCAGCCACACGCGCACCACGTCCGGTGCCAGAGGAATCACCGCGTCGATCAGTCCGGGACCCTGATGGCTGAATCCGTTGTGGTCGTTGCGCCAACACGTGCTGGTGAGAAGTACATTGAGCGACGCGACGGGTGCCCGCCACGCGAGTGTGGCCGCGTGCTGGAGCCACTTGGTGTGCTGGATCAGCATCGACACGCTGACCATGGCGAAGGCCTCGTAGCTCGCGAACAAACCGTGTCGACCCGACAGTAGGTACGCCTCGAGCCAGCCCTCGCACAGATGCTCACTGAGCACCTCCATCACGCGGCCGTCGGGACCGAGATCGTCGTCGAACTCGGTGGTCGGCAGCTGCCAGCATCTGTCGGTGGCCTCGAACACGGCCTGCAGCCGGTTGCTCGCAGTCTCGTCGGGACAGAACAGACGAAAGTTGCCGCCGCCGTTGGGCTGTGCGTTGTCGAGGTAGATATCGCGCATCATCTCCCCGAGCACGGTGGTCGTCTCGTGCGACGTGCGCCCCGGGGACTCGACGGTGAGCGCATAGTTCTCGAGGTCTCGAATGACCAAAGGCTGCAACAGTAGACCGCCGTTGGCATACGGAGTGGCACCGAGACGTTCTATGCCCGCCGGAGCGAGCTCGCGAATGGACGCCACCGGGGTGCCGTTGTCGTCGAACAACGATCGGGGGTCGTAGGAGAGCAGCCACTTCTCGAGCTGAGCCAGGTGTTCCGGCTTCTCGCGAACACCGGAGAGTGGCACCTGGTGGGCCCAGTGGGTGCCCTCGATGAGCTTGCCGTCCACCTCGTGCGGCCCGGTCCAGCCCTTGGGGGTGCGTAGAACGATGGCGGGCCATTCGATGTCGTGCTGTGGTTCTCCGTTGCGGGCGGCGTGCTGGATTCTCTCGATCGCATCGTGGGCGCGGGTCAGGGCGCTTTCGAGCGCCGGAAAGACTTCTCGTGGGTCGTCGCCTTCGACGAACAGTGGTGCCCACCCCTGGCCGCTCAGGTAATCCGCGATCGATTGATCGGTGCTGCGTCCGAGAACCGTTGGTCCGGAGATCTTTCCGTCGTTCAGGTGCAGGATGGGCAACACGGCCCCGTCGCGTATCGGATTGAGAAAGGCCGGGATCTTCCACGAACCGGACAGGGGACCGGTTTCGGCTTCACCGTCCCCGACGACACAGGCGACGATCAGATCGGGATTGTCGAACGCCGCACCGGCGGCGTGGACGAGGGCGTAGCCCAGTTCGCCGCCCTCGTGGATGCTGCCCGGAGTCTGGACACTGACGTGGCTCGGAATGCCGCCAGGAGTGGAGAATTGACGACACAGACGTTGGACGCCCTCGTCGTCGAGCGAAATCTTCGGGTAGATCTCGCTGTAGGTTCCCTCGAGGTAGGTGTTCGCCACCAAGGCCGGACCGCCGTGGCCCGGACCGGTGACGTACAGCCAGTCCGAATGCGTTCGACGAATCACGCGATTGAGGAGTGTGTAGATCATCGACAGTCCGGGACTCGTGCCCCAATGACCGAGCAGCCTGGGCTTGATGTGCTCCGCTTCCAGAGGCCGACGCAGCAATACGTTGTCCTGCAGATAGATCTGCGCCACCGTGAGATAGTTCGCCGCGGCCCAGTAGCTGAGGTCGGCGTCGAGTTCGTCCGAGCTGTAACTGGTTTCGGTGGTGGGCGGGGTCATCGGTTCGTGGGAACGACGACGACGGGAACATCCACCGAATGCAGCACCGCACGTGAGGTGGAACCGAGAAGCATCGATGCCAAGCCGCCCCGACCGCGGCTTCCCACAACGATCAACTGCGCTGTCTCGGACGCGCGGACCAGTTCACGAACCGGCCTGTCCCGAACCACCACACGGTGGATGGTGACGTCGGGATAGTCCTCCGACCATCCGGCCAGGCTCTCCGCCAACGACGTCTTCTCGGCGAGTTCGGAATCGACCCACGGACCCTCGTCGTCGCGCGTCAACACACTGCCGAGCTCGAGGTCGCTCCAGGCGTGCACCGCAACGAGGTCGACGCCTCGCAGAGACGCTTCCTTCAGGGCGAACCCGATGGCCGGCTGGCTGTTGGAGGTGCAATCCACGCCCACAACGACGGGCCCGTCGCTGATGATGTTCGATTTGATCACCGCCACGGGGCATGTCGCGTGCGAGACCACTGCGGTACTGACCGACCCGATCAATCCGCCGGTGAACTCGCCGAGACCCCTCGACCCGACGACGATCATGGCGGGCGCGACGTCGAAGTGCGTCAGGTTCCGTGCTGCAGAGCCGTGTTCGAGACGTGTGTCGAGAATCAGCGAATTGCCCGCTGTGGCCTTGTGCGCAACATCGACCGCGGCGGTCAGCACACGCTTGGCCTCGACATCCGGGTCCGAGAACGCACCGATCCGAAGACTGATGGCATCCCCGTAGGTTCCCGGTGCGAACAGAGAGGACGTGACCAACTCGAGCGGAGCGTGGCGTCGAACAGCCTCGCGTGTTGCCCAGCGGACCGCGTCGAGCGATGTTGCGGATCCGTCGACTCCGACGACTACCCGGCTCGATGCATTCATGACGAATTCCCGTCCATTGACTTACGTGTGCAGGTACACGCCGAGCATGGCCCGGATCGGGCCGTCGCCGACAGAGGCGGAAGTCCCTCGGTGCGGGGCGGAAGTCCCTGCCGTCTACCCCTAGGGGGTATGTCTTGCTATCGTCGATGACATGCAGTCAGTGATCCGACACAGTCGCCCGGGGTTTGCCTCGGCGACCGGACTGCTGATCGCTCTGACGATCTTCGGGGTGTTGCTGATGCATTCGGTGACACCGGCCACGTCGTTGAGCAGTGAACATGCAGCCATGGCGTCGGCGACCCACCACGAGGATCCGGTACAGGTGGCGTCCGCTGAGCCCGACTGCCCGTCCGCACATCAGATGACGCATCCGTGCGCAGGAACCACGGTGTCGTGGGCTGCGCTGTCGGTCCCAGCGACGAGCGTCGATGTCGGCTACTCGCTGATGTCGGAGGACGGTATCGGTGGGCGCACCGACTCCATCTCGGAGCGTGCGCCGCCGTGGACCCTCTGGGAGCTGGACAGATCGGTGACCTTGCGAGTGTGACAGGGAGCTCGGTGGACGCACGACCACCGGCGGATCGTCATACCCAGATCCCTGTATTTCGTACTTGTTCAAGGAGATTCACATGCGTACAACACTCGTCGCTTCGCTGGCTGCCGCCACCGTGAGCGCATTCCTCGTCGCCGGCTGCAGCAGCGACACCTCCGACATGTCGATGGACGGCCATTCGATGGGCTCGTCGAACTCGTCGTCAGAGTCATCGACCCAGGCCGACGCATCCGCACAGTTCAACGATGCGGACGTGATGTTCGCTCGGATGATGTACCCGCATCATGCGCAGGCGGTCGAGATGGCGGCAATGGTCCAGGGCCGCACCGACAATTCGGACGTCGTGG
Source organism: Rhodococcus sp. IEGM 1330 (assembly GCF_033142445.1). Classification (NCBI taxonomy): domain Bacteria; kingdom Bacillati; phylum Actinomycetota; class Actinomycetes; order Mycobacteriales; family Nocardiaceae; genus Rhodococcus; species Rhodococcus sp. IEGM 1330. Next base: position 131,559 of record NZ_JAWLSB010000007.1, on the reverse strand, counting down.
CGTTGGCGTCGGCGATCGAAGCCGCGCAGCAACCGGAAATGGACCGGATGACCGCCTGGCTCGCCGAATGGGGTCAGCCCGCACCCTCGTCCGACATGGGTGAGATGAGCGGAATGGACCACAGCTCGGGCATGGGCATGGGCATGATGACCCAGCAGGACATGGACGCGTTGAGTGCGGCCACCGGTGCCGAGTTCGACCGCCAGTGGCTGACGATGATGATCGAGCACCACGAAGGCGCGATCGAGATGGCGAACACCGAGATCGCCGACGGCTCGAACCCCGACGCGCAGGAGATGGCTCGCACGATCGTGGCTACGCAGCAGCAGGAAATCGACACCATGCGGGCGTTGCTCGGCTGATCTGCATCGACACCGAAGGCCGCACCCTCTCATCGGGGGTGCGGCCTTCGGCCGTGCCGGGACGATGCAGCGTCGTCGATGGCTCAGTGCACAGGTCTGCCGGTCACCGCGTCGGGGGAGAGGTCGAGTCGACGGAGTAACTGCGCGTTGGCGGCGACGACGATCGTCGACAGTGACATCAGGACGGCACCGATCGACATGGGGAGCACGAAGCCGACCGGTGCCAGCACACCTGCCGCGAGCGGAACCGATATCAGGTTGTATCCCGCTGCCCACCATAGGTTTTGCTTCATCTTGCGGTAGGAGGCGCGGGAGAGTTCGATCACCGACAACACGGATCGGGGATCGTCGCTGGCGAGGATCACTCCTGCTGACGCGATCGCGACGTCGGTACCGGCTCCGATCGCGATGCCGACATCGGCCTGCGCCAGGGCAGGTGCGTCGTTGACCCCGTCGCCGACCATCGCGACGGTGCGCCCCTCCTGTTGCAGGGTCGCGACAGTGTGCGACTTGTCTGCCGGTTTCACTCCGGCGAAGTACCGGTCCACGCCGAGTTCGGTGGCAACGGATTTCGCGACGGCGTCGGCGTCGCCGGTGATCATCACCACCGTGATTTTTCGGGCGTGCAGCGCGTCGATCGCAGTGCGTGATTCGGGTCGAATCTCGTCGGCGAGGGCGAGCGCTCCGATGACGGTGTCGCCGGCGAGGACATGCAGGATGATCGCCCCGCCTTCGCGCCATCGATCGGCGATTCCGAGTTCGGCCGCGTGTGCCTGCTCGAGCAGAGCGGGCCCGCCGACCTGGATGCGGTGCCCGTCGACGTCGGCGGACACCCCGATCGCCGGTGACGATCGAAAGTCCGTGGCCGCCGGGACGGTCAGCTTTCGGTGCCTCGCAGCGGCCACGATGGCGCGCGCCAACGGGTGCTCGGAATCGGCTTCTGCGGCAGCGGCCAGCGCGAGGACTTCGTCGGCGCTGCGGCCGGCGGTCACCTCGATGGCGGTGACAGTGGGTTCGCCCATCGTGAGGGTGCCGGTCTTGTCGAACAGCACTGTGTCCACGACCCGCATGGTTTCGAGTGCGAGCCGGTCCTTGACGAGGACACCGCCGCGGGCGGCTCGTTCGGTTGCGATGGAGACGACCAGCGGTATCGCCAAACCGAGTGCGTGCGGGCAGGCGATGACCAGCACCGTGATCGTGCGGACGATGGCGTCGTCGGGCATCCCGAACAGTGTCCACACGACGGCGGTGATGCCTGCCGATCCGAGCGCGAACCAGAACAACCACCCCGCAGCGGTGTCGGCAATGCGCTGAGCACGCGATGTCGAGTTCTGGGCGTCGGAGACCAACCGGCCGATTCCGGCGAGGGCGGTGTCTTCCCCGACGGCGGTCACCTGGACGCGAAGACCGGAATCGGTGGCCACTGTCCCTGCAACGACCTGATCGCCGTCGCCGCGGCGGACCGTCCGTGATTCACCGGTGATCATCGATTCGTCCATGCTCGCCGATCCGGCGACGACGGTGCCGTCGGCGGGCACCCGCCCTCCGGGGCGGACGACGACGACATCGCCGAGCCGGAGCTGGTCCGGGGGTATCGGCACGACATCGTCGTTTTCGACGCGTTCAGCGGTGTCGGGAAGCAGTGCTGCCAGTGAATCGAGCGCGGATGTGGTCTGCGCGAGCGATCGCATTTCGATCCAGTGTCCGAGCAGCATGATCACGATCAGCAGGGCCAGCTCCCACCAGAAGTCGAGCTGATGATCGAGGATGCCGAGACTTGCCCCCATCGATGCGCCGAACGCGACGGTGATCGCCAGTGCGATGAGGAGCATCATGCCCGGAGCGCGCGAACGGACTTCGCCCATCGCCCCGGTGAGGAACGGAGAACCGCCCCAGAAGAACATCACGGTGCCCAGCACCGGAGAGATCCAGCTGATCCACGGCTCGTCGGGCAATGAGTATCCGAGGAGCATCGCGAACATGTCGGATGCGAGGACGACGGGGACGGCAAGCAGGACCATGATGGTGAACAGGCGTCGGAACATCCCGACGTGATCGCCGTGCCCCGCATGGTTGCTGTGTCCTTGGGGGCCTTCGTGTCCTTGGTGGGCTTCGTGTTCCGAATGTGTCGAGTGTTCTGTGTGCGTGTGGGTCATCGTGCTGGTCCTTCCCGCTGACGAGTTCGGCGGTTACGAATGGTGTGAAATGGAGGGATCCGCAGTGGCCGAATAGCCGGCCTGCCGGACCGCGGCGATGACGTCTGTCTGTTGGAGCGCCGGCGTACCGACCACGGTCAGTGTGCCCTCTGCGGCGGACGCAACCACGGACTCCACCTCGGCGAGCTCGCCGACCTCTTCGGTGATCGACGCCTCGCAGTGGCCGCAGGTCATGCCGGTGACTCGATAGGTGCTGGTGAACAATTCCATTTCTCCGCCTTTGCTTGCATACCCCTAGGGGGTATGTTGACTGTCGGCTCTAACATACCCCCTATGGGTATGCTTGGGAAGGGGTGAGTCGAATCGAATCCTGCTCGAGTAGGCTGAAATATCGGAGAGTCCTTCTCCACGGGTCGGTCCGAGGGAGAACGTTCACATGGCACGTCCACGGGTATTGGTGCTCGGCGGAGGATTCGGCGGGCTGCACGCGGCTCGACGCCTACGTGGTGAGGACGTCGACGTCACCGTGCTCGAACGCGGCACCTCCCACGTCTTCCAGCCACTGCTCTATCAGTGCGCCACCGGTCTTGTGTCCGAGGGCTCGATCGCCAGTCCACTGCGACACCTGCTGCGCAAGCAGAAGAACGTGCATGTGGCACTGGGCGAAGCGACCTCGGTGACCCCTCCTGTCGACGGCTCGGCGGGCGACCGCGGAGTGGTGACGGCGAGTCGGTTCGACGGCTCGACGTTCGAGTTGCCCTACGACTACCTCGTCGTCGCCGTCGGAATGCAGCAGGCCTATCACGGCCACGACGAATACGTGCAGTGGGCACCGGGCATGAAGACCCTCGACGATGCCCTCGCGATCAGGCGAAAGCTGATCTCCGCCTTCGAGATGGCCGAATCCCTCCCCACCGCCGACGAGCGCCGACCCTGGCTCACGTTCGCCGTGGCCGGGGGAGGCCCGACCGGAGTCGAGTTGGCCGGTCAGATAAGGGAACTCGCGACTCGGGCGTTGGCGAAGGAGTTCGATTCGATCGATCCGTCGGAAGCTCGGGTCCTGCTCTTTCACGGCGGAGATCGAGTACTCGAATCGTTCCCCGACTCACTGACGACAAAGGCGCAGCGAACCCTCGACACCGTCGGCGTCGAGACACATCTCGGCGTGCACGTCACCGACGTCACGGCCACCGACGTCGAGGTGACGGCCAAGGCCGAACCCAAGACCGTCACTCGCTACGACACTCACACCGTGCTGTGGACTGCAGGCGTCGAGGCAGTTCCGTTCGTGAAGCAGCTTGCCGACGCTATGGGCGTCGCGCAGGACCGATCGGGACGTATTGCGGTGCAACCGGATCTGTCGATCCCCGGGCACCGCAATGTCTTCGTCGTCGGAGACATCATGTCGCTGAACAAGCTTGCCGGAGTGGCCGAAGTAGCGATGCAGGGCGGCCGGGCAGCGGGCGCAGCCATCGCAGCAGATGTATCCGGTTCTGCGCGAAAGGATTTCAAGTACCGAGACCTCGGCACCGCGGCCTACATCGCCCGCGGTCACGCACTGGTGCAGGCCGGGCCGCTGAAGATGTCGGGATTCCTGGGCTGGGTCTCGTGGGGCGTCATCCATATCGCCTTCCTGGCCGGCAACCGCAATCGCGTCGGGACACTGATCAACTGGGCCGCAACCCTGGCCACCGGCACCCGACGCGAACGGGCCATCACCTACGGCGACCCGGAAACGGCGCGTAAGCCGTACAACTGAGCGCACCCCAGTGTTCAGTACCGTCGCCGATCTGCGGGAATCCGCGATCGGTCGACGGTAGTGAACAGTCAGGTGCGGGTCAGCCGATGCCGGGGATGAAACCGGGGTAGACGAAGTGCCCTGGACCGCCGCCGGGCAACAGCTGGCCCGTCGAACCCGGATAGTTCATGTTCAGCGGAATCAGCTTGTGCGGGTTGCCGTTCGCGTCGGCCTGCCAGCAGGCGCCGAGCACGCCGTGAAATCCGGTGCACACGATGCGGGTGCTGTTGCCGTAGGGCGAGGTCAGTCGATTCTCGCTGACGAAGGGATTCCAGTAGTCCGGGTCCTGAGGCGTGAGGAATCCGGTGACGTCCTGCGGAGGCGACGGAGTCGGATACGGCGGCGGAGTGGGCCACTCGTCGGCGGCGGCCGTTCCCATGCCGAGGGCGGCGGCACCTGCAATGACACAAGCAATGACGGCGGTGCGACGAAACATCTCGATCGACTCCTTCGCGGGGCGGGCACCCAATAGACCACACACACTCGTCTCGTGGGAACACCTCTACATTTGACAACCATGACGGCGTTGGATCGGTACGGGCCCGTTGTGGCAACGGTATGCGGTGGATTCGTTGCCGGATACTCGATTCGGGAATCGCTCGGGTGGGATTCGTTCTTCATCGAGTCCTCGGGTTACTGGTACGGGGCGTTCGTCACCGCGCAATGGGCCGGAACACTCGCCGTCGTGGCCGCGGTGATCGTGCTGACCGTCGTACATTCTCGGCGCTCGTCGGTACTGGCTGCAGTGGCTGCTGCGCTCGGGGCGGTAGTGATCGCACTACCGTCGTTCGTGCCGATTGCGGCCAATCAAGCGGTCACCACGAACGCCCTCGGAGCCGGTGTTCTGGTGGGCGTGTGTGGGCACATTGCGGCCGGTCGCCGAGGTCCGTCGGCCGGACTCGCCGTGGGTCTGCTGGGTTCGATGCTGTTCTACTCAGCGATCTCCGGCTTGCGGGGGCCGCGCGAGGGCCGCTGGATGGTGGTGGTGCCGGGACCGTATCTGGTCGAATCGACAGTCCCTCTGCTCGTTCTCCTCCTGACCGCAGCGCTGCTGGTCGCGATGGCCCTGCGCACGCCTGTGATCGGATTCGAGGCGTCCGATGCTGCAGCCGTAGGCGTACTCGCCTTCGTGTACCTGATCGTCTACACCTACCTCGGCGACACGACGTCGACGATGAGGATGTGGATATTCGCCGTTGCGATCGCCGTCGCACTGACCTACGCCGCCGCGCTGAAGCTCGACGGTCGTGACGGCCGATACCTGATGCTGGGGTTGGCGATCGCGGCGTCCGGGGTCAACTCGCTGAGATCGTCGGATGCGTCGTGGTGGGTATTCGCTGTCGCCGCTGTGCTGTTCGTCGGCGCAGTACGGGTGGGCCTGCACCGAGACCTGTCGACCCCCGCGCTCGTGTTGCTCGCCGTGGTCACGGCCACCGGTCTGATTGCGATCGACGACAGTGCGGTCAATATCGTTGGAACCGTTGCATATTGCACCCTCTATCCGGTCGCCCTCGGCCTGGCCGTCGGATCCATGCAACCGATGCGCGCGGTGGCGTCGAGCATCACGCCCCTGATTCCGTTCGCGCTGACGCTGTTCTGGGTGTCGGCTCCGGTGCCGCCGCGGGAGTTCTTCTGGACGGATGGCACGCCCGACGACAATGTGCGGCCCATCGTCTCGCTGTATTCGCCGCTGCCCGTGGGAGTGGTGACTGCGGTGATCGTCGTCGTGGCCTGTATTTTCGCCACCCGCGGCGAGCGTCGGGACCATCACGATCGAGTCTCGGAATCGTCCGGTCCGTGACGCTTGGCCCGTTTACTCGAGGTAACGTCACCTCATCTTCGGCCGATGTAGAAACTCGACCGGTGTAACTCGACGAAAAGGTGAAACAGCGTGCCACGATCTCGACGACACGGCTTCCGGCGAATCGGTTCGGCTACGGCCGTCGCCCTCGCAGTGGCGATTCTGCCGACCGCGCTGATGACGCCCGTCGCGTCCGCGGACGAACTGCCCGCGTCGACGACACAGTCGAGCAACGGATCGCGGATCGAGTCGGTGAACACCCTCGACAACCGCCAGGTTCAGCTCCAGGTGTTCTCGGCGTCGATGAACCGCACCATTCCCGTGACGGTGCAGCGTCCCGCCGACGAGAGCGTGTCGCGTCCCGTGCTGTACCTGCTCAACGGCGCAGGCGGCGGCGAGGATGCCGCATCGTGGCAGTCGCAGACCGACGCCGAGGCCTTCCTCTCGGACAAGAACGCCTACATCGTGACTCCGCAGAAGGGTAAGTGGTCCTACTACACCGACTGGCTGCAGGACGATCCGAAGCTCGGTAGCAACAAGTGGAGCACCTTCCTCGGTGAAGAACTGCCCCCGCTGATCGACGCTCAGTTCGACACCAACGGCCGCCAGTCGCTCGCAGCGCTGTCCATGACGGGCACCTCGGTGCTCAACATCGCGATCAAGTACCCGGGCAAGTTCACCGGCGTCGCTGCGTACAGTGGCTGCGCTCAGACCTCCGACCCCATCGGTCAGCAGTTCGTCAAGCTTGTCGTCGAGACCTACGGCGGCGGCAACGTCGAGAACATGTGGGGACCGCTCGACGGCCCCGTGTGGCGCGAGAACGACCCACTGCTCAACGCCGAGAAGCTCCGCGGAACGCAGATCTACATGAGCACCGGCAGCGGCCTGCCGGGTGCACCGAACGACACCTACGCCAACCCGCGTCTGAAGAACGACCCGGCGACGCTCGCCAACCAGGTCATCGTCGGCGGCGGCATCGAAGTTGCCACCAACTTCTGCACCTCGAACCTGGCCAAGCGCCTCGACCAGCTCGGAATCCCGGCCACGGTCGACTTCCGTCCGGTCGGAAACCACTCGTGGGGCTACTGGCAGGACGACCTGCACAACTCCTGGCCGTTCCTGGCGGGATCGCTCGGCATCTGATCTTCGTAACACCGAACAACGGCCACTTGCACCTCGCGTGCGGGTGGCCGTTCTTCGTTCTACGGGGCGGTGGATCAGGGCGGTAATCGAACGTATGATCGAACGATGGCACGGCGCGCACAACCTCGACCGGCGTCTGCCGTGCGCCCCTTCACATTGCTTCGACCGCCACTGAAGGTGTGGATCGACCTCAACATCCTCTATCCGCTACCGCCACACCACGCGTCGAAGTTCAACCCCGAAGGATTCGATGTTCGACGCGTGGTGCCGGGCGATCTGGTCGAATGGTCCATTACCGTGGACGGCGACTGGCTTGGCCGAGTCACGTACGAGCTGATGTCACGCGATCGCAGTGAAACAGTCACGCATTGGGTGCCCAGCCGGGCACTCAAGCCGCTGTAGAGACGCGAAAAGCCCCGCCTCGAACGAGGCGGGGCTTTCGTCATCACCTTCAGAAGCTGTGCTTACGGGCCTTCTTGGCGAGCTTGCGGGTGGTGCGCTTCGACGGCACGAAAAGGTGTGCAGCGCTGTGGCGACGGTTGCGTCGACGGATCAGCACGAACGCGACAGCACCGGCAACGGCTGCGATGGCGGCGATGACGGGAGTGCCGACCTTCGCGGCCTCGGCCACATCCTCGCTGTCGATGTTGCGAACCTTGTTCTTCACGTCGTCGGCGACGGCGGAGGCCTTGTCGGCTGCCTTGTCGGCGACCTGGGAGGCCTTCTCCTTCACATCATCGACATCGACGTTCTGAACCTTGTCCTTGACGGTGTTCTTGACATCCTGTGCCACGTCGGCGGCTTTGTCTGCCGCATCGGAGGCTGCGTGCTTGGCTTCCTTGGCGGCATCGGCTGCGGTGTCGGCAACGTTCTCGGCCGCGTCGGAGACCTTGTCGGCGGCCTGATGAGTGTTGGCCTTGGCCTGATCCGTTGCGCCCTCGGCACGAAGGCTGTCGTCACCGGTTGCTTCGCCGACCTTCTCCTTCGCAGTCCCGGCCAGTTCGTCTGCCTTGTGCTGAGCCTTGTCGATGAAGTCGGCCATCGGTGCGTACCTCTTTCGTGTAGGTAATCTCCGGACATCCGGAGCTGGGGGCGTCGCGTACAACGCCGATAGGTATGAGTCGAAATCGACGCTCCGAAACATACGTCCGAACGGGCGTGTTCTGGGTCACTATCAGCAGGTCGGGCTACACGGGCCGGGGCGTCCGCAGCGTGGCGGTGACCAATTCGACGAGGGTGTCGATGTACGTGGTGAAGGCGTCATCGGTCGGCTCGACGCCGGAGCTGCAGCTCAGTGCCCACTCCTGGGCGAAGATATTGGCGGCACCGATCATCGCGAGAATGACCAGGCGATAGTTTCTGTCGGGCAGTTCTCCTCGTGCTGCGGCGGCAGTTGCCAGGGAGCCGAACATCTCGACGATGACGTCTCGCTGGTTCATGCGCCACAGCTCGATATCGGTACTGACTCCGACGACCTCGACGTAGCAGACCCGAGCCGACATCCGGGTTCGACACGTGACGCCGAGGTACGCCCGGATCGCGGCGTCGATCGACGCCACCGCCGATTGCCGACCGTCGTCCGACAGTGCGTCTCGCGCAGCGCGCTCGCCGTCCTGATTGATTGTGGTGACGATCTTCTTGAGCAGCTCCGACCGGCTCCCGATCTCGCGATAGAAGTGACGGGTCGACACGTTCGATTCCGAGCACAACATGCCGATCGTCGTCGCGGCGTATCCGTGCGTGCCGAACAGGCCGATCCCGGTGTCCATCAGACGGGTAATACGTTCGGAGGAACGCTCCTGTGGGGATCTGCCTGCGTACTTCCGATCGGGCATGGGTCCGAGCGTACTGATCGAACTCGCCCACGTCGGGTGATGTCACAGAACGGAACGGACCGCTCCCGAGCTCATCACGTGCGTCGACGCGTCCGCAGTCGCTTCGGCCACGTCGAGCGCACCGGCTTGTACGCGCCGGCCAGGGAGCGTCGGTCGAAATCCATGCCGGATCCCCTCGACGCGAGCAGGACGAGAGCGATGACTCCTGCGGCCCCGACCACCACAGGAGTCATCGGGTACTGGTTCCGGGCGCGACGGGGGTGCAGTGAACGGAGGGGGTGAAGTTCATGAGGGGTTCCTGTCTTCGGTATGCGTTGAAGCCTGCCATTGACACCACCACTCGTCAATGGCACATTAGGTGATGTAAGTCGCGATCCGCTGCTCAGTCGGTCGAAATTGCGATGGTGTTCGGCAAGACAGTGAGGCGTGGCGTGACGAAAAGCCAAGGTCGGTGGCCCGAGGTAGACGATGCTGTCGACAACTTCAAGGACGTTCTCATCATCGGTGCCGGCATATCGGGCGTCGGTGCCGCGTATCGCTTGCAGGAGATGGCTCCGGAGCTGAGCTACTCGATCCTCGAGGGCCGCGAGCGGGCAGGCGGTACCTGGGATCTGTTCCGATACCCCGGAATTCGTTCGGACAGCGACATCTTCACGTTCTCGTTCCCGCACACGCCGTGGCAGGGCGACACTCTGCTCGCTCATGGCGAGGACATCCGCAACTACATCGTCGATACCGCTTACGCCAACGGTATCGATGAGCACACGCATTTCTCGACCATGGTCACTGCGGCGAACTGGGATTCGTCGACGGACCTGTGGACGGTCGACGCCCTGACGAACGGTGTTCCCACGACCTACCGCAGTCGATTCGTGTTCCTGTGCACCGGCTACTTCGACTACTCGGGTGGGTACACCCCCGATCTTCCCGGGCTCGAGGAGTTCAGCGGGCAGGTGGTGCACCCCCAGCAGTGGCCGGAAGGGCTCGACCACACCGGCAAGAGGGTAGTCGTGATCGGAAGTGGCGCAACCGCAATCACATTGGTGCCTTCTCTGGCGGCCGACGCCGCATCGGTGACGATGCTGCAGCGTTCACCCACCTACATCGCGTCACTACCGATGACCGATCCGTTCACCACGATCACCAAGCGCCTCCTGCCGGACTCGCTGGCGCACAGTGCATTGCGGTGGCGCAATGCACTGTTGATGGTCGGCTCGTATCAGTTGTGTCGACGCGCACCGAAGACGGCCCGCAGGGTGTTCCGGGCGATGACGAAGGCGCAGCTGCCACGTGGATACGACGTCGACAAGCACTTCGATCCGACCTACGCCCCGTGGGACCAGCGGTTGTGTGTCGTGCCTGACGGTGATCTCTTCAAGGCCATTCGATCCGGTCGCGCGACCGTGGTGACCGACCGGATCGCCAGGGTGACCGCCGACGGTATTCGCGTGGAATCGGGCGAGGAGATCCCCGCCGACATCATCGTCACCGCAACCGGCCTGAAGCTCCAGGCCTTCGGCGGAATCAAGCTGTCGCTGGACGGAAAGCCGTTCGAGCCGCACGACAAGTTCGTCTACAAGGGCCACATGCTCGAGGATGTGCCCAACGTGGCCTGGTGCATCGGGTACACGAACGCATCGTGGACGCTCAAAGCCGACATGACGGCCCAGGCGGTAGCGAAACTGTTGGTGTACATGCGGTCTCACGGCCACACCCATGCGATCCCGGACCGTCAGGGCAAGGCCGTGGAATCTCGTCCGGTCGTCGATCTCGCCTCCGGTTACGTCACGCGGTCTCTGAACGAACTCCCCAAATCGGGGACCGAGCGTCCGTGGTCGGTGCGCCAGAACTACATTCTCGACAGAATCGACGCGCGCTTCGACGATCTGACGGAATCGATGACGTTCGGCCGGGCGGCACAACCGACGGTGGCCGGATCGGACCCGTCTGGTGTGGAGAACGTGTACCGCACCGAGCCGAGAAAGATTGGTATGCAGTGACTTCGGACATCGATGGGCTGACTCTGGCGCACACGATCCGGGGTGAGGGCCCGACGTTGGTACTCATCCACGGCATCGTGCACCGGCAACATGCGTGGGACAGTGTCGTCGAGACACTGGCGCGGCACCGGCGAGTGGTGACGGTCGACCTGCCCGGCCACGGTGATTCGCCGGAGCTCCCCACCGACGAGTTCGACCTCGGCCCGTGGATCGTCGCCGAACTCGAGCGGTTTCTCGAGCACGTGTCCGCCGACGGCGAGAAGCCACACGTGGCCGGGAATTCGTTGGGCGGATACTTCGCACTCGAACTCGCCGCCCGTGGGTCGGTCGCCTCGGCCACCGCACTCTCGCCGGCCGGCTTCTTCCGCGGCCACTGGGATCAGACGCGGGCTTTGCTCGTGTTTCGTTTGCTGCGAGCACTGTCCCGAGTCATCAGTCCGATCGCACCGGCCATGATGCGTTCGGTCGTGGGTCGCACGATCGCCAACGGCGTCTTCTACGCCAAGCCGTGGCGAGTTCCCGCGGCAACGGCCACCATCGACGCGCTCAGCATCACCACCAACCGTGCGATCGACGCAGCCGGTAACGCCTTGCCGCGCTTCAGCATTCCGGTCGACGAGGATGTTCCCGTCACGGTCGCGTGGGGCCGTCGCGACTGGGTTCTGCCGGTGTATCAGGCCCCTCTGGTGCGTAATACTTTTCCGCATGCGGACGTGACGACGTACCCCGGCCTCGGGCACGTACCGATGTCGGACGATCCGGAACTGGTGGCGTCGATTCTGTTGAGGGGATCACGAACCGTCTCGCAGTCGGCGTGAGCGTTCCGGAGAAGGTCGACGGGCGAAGCCACCGGTGGCGCGATCACCGGATCACCCGGCGGCGGGAACTGCTCGACTGCACTCTGGCCGCGATTCGTCAGCAGGGGCACGACATCGGGATGGATGACATCGCCTCGGCGAACGGCGTCTCGAAAACCGTTCTGTACAAGCACTTCGCCGACAAGAAGGGCCTGGCGGACGCCGCGATGGCTCGATACGTCGAGACGGCGCTGGTGCCTCGTATCCAAGACGCGATGTCCGACGACCTCGACGAGTACCACCTCACCCGCGCAGTGATTTCCGCCTACGTCACGACTGTCGCCACCGATCCCGAGATCTACATCTACGTTCACGCCAACAACGCCGTCTCCGGCAATCAAGACGTCATCACTGCCGCAGAGGGACTGATCGCAGAGTTGCTGACCACTGTCATCGCCGACAGATTTCGAGAGCGACAGTTCTCTACGGCCGGCTCGATCCCCATCGCCTTCGCGATGATCGGTGCCGTTCGATTGGCGTCACACTGGTGGATCTTCGATCGGACGATGTCCGCCGAAGAACTCGTCGACTACCTGACGATGATGGTGTGGGGCGGTATCGCAGGCATAGCCCGCGCCCAAGGCTCTGCCGCACGATTCGCGTCGGAACCTCACCCGTTGGTCGAGGTGGAAGGCGATCGGTCGCTCATGATCTCGATCACGAGTTCCGGTCAACGCCCGCCGGACGACCCGAAAATCGGAGGCAGCCCGATCGGGCTCGAACCCAGCCGATAGCTCGCGATGACTGCCTTGTGATCGGTCGGCCACGGCAGCGGTGAGGAGACGAAATTGTCGGCCGTCGATTCTTCGGCCCGCTGATTGCGGACGATCGACCCGCGCGGGCCCACAATGCCGGCCGATGTCAGCGTCAGTTGCGGTGACGGGCCGGCGAAGATGTAGTCGATTCGATCCCGCTCGTCGGCCTCCGGGGTCCACGTGATCGACGACACCGGGGCATCGGGATTGTCTGCAGGCCAGGTGAATCCGGGATGAGTGACCGGATCGGGGTACAGGTGTCGGTAGGCGTCGACGAAGCCCGCATCTTTCAGTCGCTGGGTGGAACCCCAGGGCAGCGCTACTCCGTTGTGGTCGAACAGATCCTTGGTGGCCGCGGTCCAGTCGAGTGTCGAGGGTTCGTTGAAGTCGCCACCGAGGATGACGGCCCGCCCCTTGGCTTGTTCGAGCGCCGCGTCGGCGATGAACTCGGCGATCTCGCTCGGACGTCCCGACTCGTCGTTGGTCTGGGTGATCGCCGCGACGTCGGTGACCGGGCCGGTCGGAATCTTGTCCCAGCCGTACTCGGAGAATCGGCCGGGTCGGGGCACTCCGGCCCCGTAGCCGCGCGGCAGATAGGTTGCGTACCACTGGTACTGGAGATGCGCGGCGTACACGGCGATGGGAACACCGCCCGGCACGATCACTGCCTTTGTCATGTACTCGAACGACCCGGTTTCCTGGATCGGATACAGCGACAACACGGCGGTGTCTTCACTGGGTGCCGAATAGAATTTCAACCCCAGCCGTTCCAGGATGACTACCAGATCCGCGGCAGCGGTGCGAGCTTCGGAGAGTAGTACCACCGATGCGCCGGTCGATTGGATGATGCCGGCAACCAGCTCGAGACCATTGTCGATCCTGGTCCCGTTGAGCCAGGTGTTGATCGCCAGCACCCGCAACTCCGTCGGTGAAGGTTGCGCGAGTGCCAGGCCTGCACCGGTCGAACCCAGCGTGACCAAGCCCGCCGCCAAGCCGAGGCCTTTCAAAGCGCTGCGTCGTGAAATCGGATCCACGTAAACCCCCAAGAGCATTGTCGAACATCGACGGACGGATCGATTGTCGACGTCGACCAGGGGGCGATGCAACGCCGTAGCCGAGTGTTCAACGAGCGGTCACGCGTTCGGGGATAGAACGGCGCCGAATATTTCGCAAAACTTAGAGTTTCTCGTCCTCGGGTCGGTCTCCGGCCGACCTACCTGTGGAACGAACCTAGTCCGGGAGCGTGATGTTTCGCGCAAGGGCGGCGGCAGCGACTTCGTTGGGCAGTATGTTTCGGAAGAGGAAAAGGTCCTGGCCGAGAATCCAGTCGGGAGCCAGTGTGGCCGAGTACCTTTCGAAGTAGCCCAGTTGTTTGCCGAACAAGACCAACTCTTCCGGCGTCGCGATGCCCCAGCGCCTGCCGGTCTCGACTAGCGACGCGACCAGCCTGCTCAGATCCAGTCGGCCGGCCCCTCGGCCGAGAACCGGCTCGAACAGCTTTCGCAACTGTAGGCCGATCAGTTTGTCGCCCAATGTGGTTCCGTCGGTGATGCCCAGCACGCGGATGCGTCGCGCGGCCTCGGTGTAATTACCGTCGAACAGAGATGCACGGAACATTTCTCGCAGCACGTCGCGCCACTCTTCGGGCAACTCACCGACGATCCCGAAGTCGAGGAACCCGACCCGTCCGTCGTCCAGCTCCCACAGATTGCCCGCGTGCACATCTCCGTGGAACGGACCGTGCAGCACAACGGCTTCCAGCCAGACCTTCACGCCTCGACGAAGCTGTAGCTCGGAGTCGACCGTGGCCAGATCGTCCGACATGATGCGGCCGACCGGAGTGCCGCGAACTCGCTCCATGCAGATCACCCGAGGTCCGCAGTGGCTCCAGAAGATCTCCGGAACCATCACGTGGGAATTGTCCCCGAACACGTACAGATTGTCGCGAAAACGTTCCTGGCGCAGCGCTTCTGCTGCGCTGTTGAGCTCCTGGGCCGTCAGGTCGTTGAGTTCACGCACGATGACCGTCGCATTGGCGATACGGAAGAACTCGAAGAATCTCTCCAACAACGAGGCTCCGGCGAACGCCACCCGAAGATCGACGCGCATGTGCCGTCGGATCTCGGGACGCTGGACTTTGACCACCGCCTCCCGGCCGTCGAGCAATACGCAGGCGTGGACCTGCGCGACCGACGCCGCAGACAACGGTACGTCCTCGAACGAGTCGAACAGATCCTCGATACTGCCGCCCAGATCGCGTTCGATCGCTCGGCGGGCCCTACGAGCCGAAACAGGAGGAACCTTATCGAGCAACCGCAGACACGCGTCGGCCAGAACCGGAGGAAAGACCCCGGGCGACGACGCCATGAGCTGGCCCAACTTGACGAATGTGGGCCCCAGCGCCTCGAATCCTTTGACTATCCCCTCGGCAAGGGACACCGTGAACCGGCGCCGTTTGCGGAGCCAGAAGATCGGCCAGCGGACGATGGCAATGATTGCGGCGGCAACCAGGACGACGGTGATCCAGATGGCCCGGCCCAGCTCTTCGAGTCCGAATCGGGTGATGTCCGGATACTCGATCTCGAGTGCTTCGGGCGGCGGACCGTCCGGATAGGGTCCCGTGGAGAACGCGTATCCGGTATTACTGCGCGGCACTGGGATTGGCGACGTCACTGGTCAACCACCTACCGTCTTCCTGCCTTTCGAGCGTCATGACCACTGCATTCACCGCCTGACGCGGTTCGGTGACCGTGGCGTTCGAGGCCGTCTGATCGATGATCACCAATACTTCCACCCGGTCGACGGCTGTGGACTTCGCAGCGATGTCGAGGACCTCCGCCGTCGATGTGGCACCGGCCTCCACCAGAGTCGCCTGCAGATCGCTGCTGGTCTCGGTAAACGTATCAGCCAATGACCCAGTGGCACCAGATAATACGTCGTCGACGTAGGTGCCGAAGGTATCTGCACTGTAAGTGAACAAGGTGATTGCGAAGGTACGAGCGGTATCGACGGCCTCTGCGCGGGAGGTGTCCAGCGAGCGTCGTTGTTCGAGCTGGTACGCGAAGACGCCCGCACAGGCGATCGCGACGATCAACGCCAGCGCCAGAGCAGACGCCACTGCCGGCGGCCGCCGCTGTGTGCGAGCCTGTACCGCGGGCTCCTCGGGGGTCTCGTCCACCTTTTCGTCGGGTGTCGGGTCGTCGGTTTTCAGGTCGGTCATGTGTACTCCTTCGTTGCGAAGACGGGGGTGGGTTCGGGGGATCGGTCAGCCGCCCGTCCGCTCCTGCCCGGTAGCCCCGGCGGGGGGACCGCCGGTGTCGTCGTCTGGTGGACGAGGAACGTTCTGCGCTCCACGAACCTGCAGCTCCGGATCGGTGCTGTTGCAGTACATGTACTTCAGCGGCGGAGTCATCGCGGCGATGGACGGTGAGACAGTGGGGTTGAGGTAGTCGCAGGTGGGTCTCGGATACGGGTCGGCGACGACATTGAGCTGGTTGTCATGGCCGGCGAGTCCGAACGCGCCTGCGCCGGCCGACATCGCCGGGAACAGGGCCTCGATCGCAGGTGTGTGCAGGCGAGCGGCCCTGGCGATGCGGGCGAGGTTCTTCAGAAGATCCCCGCCGGCATTGCGATTCTCCCCGATGACCGCCTTTGCGGAATCGAGTCGAGCAGGAGTGTCGTCGAGCAGAGCGCGTATCTCGGCGTCCGACGCAGACAACTGCTCCGCCAACGCCGTGCCGCCGATCGAGAGGCGGGTCAGATCGGGTTCGATGTCGCCGACGGTCTGCAGCAGCGTCCGACCGTTGCGAATCAGGGTGATCGTCTCGGGAAGAACGGAATCCAGACCGGTGAGCAGTGCGCCGCCGCCGTCGATGATCGCCTGCAGCTGCGCTGGGCCACCCGCCGTCGCCGCATCGAGTTGGTCGATGATCGACGTCAATTGCGCCGGGTCGATCTGGCTGACCAGGTCGGTGACACTCACGAGCATCGTGGCGAACGGGACCGGGGTGTCCGTTCGATCCCGTTCGACCACGTCGCCGTCGGCCAGATACGGAGCATCGTCGGAATCGGGACGGAAGTCTATGTACTGCTCGCCTGCAGCGGACAGCGCCGCCACCACGACGGTGCCGTCGGCCGGAACGAGGTGCCCGGCCGAGATGTCCAGTTGCGCTTCGACACCGTCGACGGTGATGTCGACAGCAGCTACTCGGCCGATTCTTTGCCCGCGCACGGACACATCTCCGTTCGCCTGCAACCCACCGGATCCGTCGAGCCGCACGGTGACGCGGTAGTCGTCCGAGAGTGGATCGATGCGCAGCGCTCCCATGGTCAGGTATGCCGCCCCCACGAGAAGGACGAGCACGAGCGCCGTGTTCGAGACGAGCACAGGATGTCGAGCCACCCAGCGGCGCAGTATCATCGGCCGGCTCCCGCATCGTTCGGGGATGGGGTTCCGGTGGGGGTCGGGAGCTCGACGGTGGGCGCGGGAGTGAGGCCCTGTCCGGTCACGCGACCGTACACGCGGTTCAACGTGTCGGTGAGACTGCCGACGAAGTCCTCGCCGTCCTCGGCTCCCGGCCAGTGGCTCGCCGGATCGTCCAGCGCGGCCAGGCTGAGCCAGGAAAGCCGAACGTAGATTGCTACGGAATTGCCCTTGGTGTTCGAGGCCAGTTTCGGTGCGAGCTGCTCGAGTTGCTTCATGGCCACGTCGAGGTCGTCGCCGATCGCAGCGACGGACGCGAACGTCTGCTCGGTGCCGACCAACAGATCACGCAGCGCCGGACCTGTTTCCTCGGTGAAGGTTGCGAGCTTGCCTGCCGCACCTCCCGCGGCGGCGATGACGTCGGTGATGCCTTTGCTGTTGTCGGCCAGGGTCTGGGTGAGTTGGGGTAGCTGCTGTGCAATCGCGTCGATCGCGTCGGTTCTGGCACCCAGAATCGAACTGAGCTCCTGCGTTCGGTCCAGCATCGAATCGATCTGCTCCGTGCGCTGATTCAAGTCCGTCACGGTGGCGGTGAGCTCGGTGAGTATGTTCGACGCGTCCGCACTGCGACCGGCCAGTGCTGTGTCCAACTCTCCGATGATGGTCTGCAGTCTGCTGACGCCGCCGCCGTTGACGACGAGCGACGCAGAGGCGAGCAGTTCCTCGACACTGGCACCCGCGGAGGTGGAGGTGATATCGATGGTCGAATCAGGTTGCAGCCGAGGGGTATCGGAGTCTGTGCTGGGCGACGACAGAGAGACGAAGACATCCCCGAGCGGCGTCGCCTGTCGGAGTTCGGCTCGCACGTCGACCGGAAGGTTCACCCCGGCGCGAATGGCCATCTGCACACGTGCGGTGTAGTTCTCGGCGTCGATCTCCTGGACCTGACCGATGTCGACCCCGCCGAGTTTGACCTTCGCCTGCTGAGGCAGGTTGAGTGCATCGGTGAAAACGGCGTCGATGCGGTACGAGTCGGCACCGACCCCGGGGCTCGGAAGCGGCAGGTCCTCGAGGGTGGTGCTGCAGCCGGCGAGAATCGTCGTCGCCGAGATCGCTGCGATCGGCATCGTCCAGTACTTCACGGCTGACTCAGCCCCAGCAGCGCGGCCGAGATTCCGAAGTCCGGTCCGAAGTCGTACACGCGGCCGCTACGGCAGCCCTCCGACTTCAGCTGGATGCGCTGGCAGAATTCGTTGACCAGTTCGGTGTCGAACAGAGTTCTGTCGGTGAGGAAGTGGACGCGCAGAGCTCTGGAGACCGGGTCGGTGGCGTTCTCGAGATTGCGGAACAGCGTCGGCGCCGTGTCGATCGTCTCCGAAAGTTCACGACTGTGGTCGGTCAGTCCCGCGACCGCCGTCTGCAAGTTGGCGAACAGCGCAGGGAAGGAGTCTCGGTTCGCGTCGATCAGGCCCGTCAGTTGACTCGTCAGCCGATTGATCTGTGCGACAGTATCTCCGAGCGCGGCCGACTGATCACCTGCTTCACCGATCACCTGTGCCATGTCTGTCGAGAAGCCGCGAATCTGCGCATCGTTCTCTGCGGCAACGCGGGTCAGCTCGCTGACGGAGGTGATCAGGCGCGTCAAGGAGTCCTTGTTGTCCACCCCGACCGCCAACGCTGCGGACAGGTCGTCGAGAGTGGACCGGATCTTGGCCCCGTTGCCCGTCAACCCCTCGTTCGTCACCGCCAACAGGTCTGCGATCGGCCGATTGCCGTCGCCGCTGTCCGCGAGAGTGGCCGACAGCTCGGTGACGGCGTCGAGCACCCTGTCGATCTCGACGGGTACGTGCGTTCGGGCGAGGGGCACATGCGCCCCGTCCTCGAGTACCGGCCCGTTTCCCGAATACGGTGGCGTCAACTCGACGTGCCGATCGGTCACCACCGACGTCGAGATGGTCGCCACGTCCAGATCGGCTGGTAGCTGCACCGATTCGTCGACCGTCATGCTGATGCGTACGTGCGAACCCTGCGCCTCGATGCTGTCGACTGTTCCTATCGACATGCCCAACACCGCAACCTCGTTTCCCTCGTAGAGTCCGGCAGCGTTCTCCAGATCGGCGGTGATGGTGATGGTCGAACCGGTGACGGCCGTCAACGATCGGGGCAGACCGCAGCCGACGCTCGACAACAGCACCGCCGACATGCCTGCAGCCACGGCGACGCGAATTCGGGCTCTCATCGGCACCCCTGTACGACTTGGGCGGAGCACAGCCAGTTGTCCGGCAGTAGCGACCACGGAGTGGCGATGTCGGCATAGGGCCCGTTGCCGAAGGCGTTCGTCATCTGCCGGACCGTTACCGGCAAACTTTCGTATACCCGCCGCAGCGTGTCGTCGTTGTTGGCCAGACCCTGACTCAGCGCAGCCAATTGTCCGATCAACGGGTCTATCGCAGCACGGTTCTCGGCGAACACGGCGTCGAGCTGGGCGGTGAGCGCATCGGTCGAGGCAAGCAAATTCGCCACCGCGCCCCGCTGCGCCACGATGGTGTCCGCGAGAGCGGCACCTTGGCCCAGCATCGACATCAGGGCGGCACTGTTGTCCGACAGTCGCGCCGTCACCTGATCTGCATCGTCGAGCAGCGCAGCTATCTGATCCTCTCGATCGGCGATCACCCTGGACAGGGCCGAGATGCTCTCCAGTGCCTGACCGGTCAGTTCGGGAGTGCCTTCGAGTTGATCGGCGACCGTGGTCAGTGACTCGCGCATCGTTCTCGCATCGATCTGCTCGATCACCGGTGTACCGGTCTGGATCGCTTTCTGCAGATCGAAGGGAACTGTGCTGTGCGACAGCTCGATCGGACTTTTCCCCAACGGGGTGTCCCCGTCCGGTGTGAGTGAGACGTAGCGCGACCCCAGAATGGTGGACAGTTTGATCTCGGCTTTCGTCTCGGAACCCAACTCGACGGAGTCGTCCACGTCGAGCACGACGTGGACGTGATCGCCTGCCAGCGCGAGCGAATCGACCTTCCCGGCGGAGACTCCGGCGATGCGGACGTCGTCACCGCTCCGCAGCCCGGCGGACTGAGCGAAGAGAACGTCGACGGTCCGATTGCCGATGCCGGCATGCTGATAGCCGAGCACCGCACCGAAGATCAGGACGATTGCCGCGCATCCGGCGATACCGCGCCAGAAGTCACGGGGCATCAACCGGATGGAGGCCCGAATGCGGGCCGGTAGCGATGTCATTCGAGGCAGACCTCCGACTGTGCGGTGCCGCCGACTCGACTGAAAACACCTGGTGGGAAAAGAAGTCCGGCGAAACTGACGTCCAGATTGCAGACGTACATGTTGATGAAGCTTCCGTTCTCGGTGATGCGCGAGAACGACGAGAGCACCGAGGGCAGCATCCCGATGGACGTGCTCAGTTGCGCGCCGTCGCGGTTGACGAGATCGGTGGTCGCACCGAGTCGGTCGATGGTCCCCGAGAGCGTCGGCCGAACGTCGTCCACCATCTCGGCGACGGGACCGGCGGAATCTCCGATCGTGCGCACCGCGTTGGCCAGAGGTTCTGCTTGCGCATTGAGATCGGTCATCAATCTCTGCGTGGATTCGATCAGAGCCGCCGTATCGTCACCGTGATCGGCCACCTCGGCCAGTACCTCACCCAGGTTGGCTACGATCAGACCGAGTATTTCGTCCTTCTCCGCGAATTCCGCTGCCAGCGAGGCGCTTTGCACTACCAGAGTGCTGATCGAGACGCCATCTCCCTGCAGGGTGGCAACGATGGACTCGGACAACGAGTTGACCTGCTGGGGGTCGAGCACGCTGAACAGCGGTTGGAAGCCGTTGAGGAGAGCGGAGACGTCGTACGACGGCTCGGTGCGCTCGGTCCCGATGGTCGCGCCAGGCAGGACCGTATCGGTGGATTGCCCGGTGGTGTCGAGGGCGAGGTAGCGCTGACCGATCAAATTCTGGTACTTGATCGAGATTGTCGTGTTCTCGTAGACGGTCTGGCCGCGCTCGAGGACGAATTGCGCTCGTGCGGTGTTTCCGTCGAGCGATACATCCTCCACTTTGCCCACGCGCACGCCGGCGATCCGAACGTCGTCGCCGCTCTGTAACCCTGATGCATCCTCGAAAAGCGCAGCGTAAGTCTCGGTTTCACCTGCCACCGAACGGCCGAGGGTGGTCCAGATCAGCGTGGTCACCGCGATGGCCAAGACCATGAAGATGCTGAATCCGATGAGGGGCCTACGAATCGATGTCATGGTGCACCGACCCGATCGGCGTTGTCGATCGCGATGGTCTGCCCGCGCAGCAGCGGTCCGAGGAGAATGACCGAGGTGGGATCGGCCGGCCGGCCGAGTACATCGCCGATCGCTGCCTTCTCTTCCTCGCTACCGACGGATCCGATGTTGCCCGGAGAGTACGAAATGCCCTCCGCCGAAACACCCGTGCCGCCCAGCGCGTCGTCGCCCGAGGCTCGAGACGGCGGTGCGGTGATGCAGCTGGCTCCGGCCATGTCGCCGTAGCGGGGGCAGTCTTCCCGGGTGTACGGAGTGAATGGGGTAGCGGTGATGTCGATCGACCAGATCAATCGCCCGTTGGGGCCGGTGAAGGCGCGGTTGAAGCCTTCCAACGTCCGGCCGAACTCTCGCACACCGGTGGGGAGATCGTTGCCGTTGACGGCCAGAGCGCCCATGACCGGGTCCAGGTCTCGAACCAACGAGATTGCACCGGGCAGGTTGTGGGCCAGCGCCGCGTCGAGACTCGACGTGGCACCGGCAGCGCTCGTCAGGAATTGAATCAGCTGATCGCGCTTCTCCGCGATGGTCGCCGCGGGAATCAGCGAACTTTCCAAGGTGTCCAGCAACAACGGTGCCGTTCTGCTCAGGCTACTGATCGAGGTGTCGAGCAGATCGATATCGGAAGTGAGATCCGGCATTTCGGCTCGGAGCGTGGTCAGGTAGTTACTGGCCCTCGAGATGGTGGAGCCGATCGATTCGCCGCGGCCGTCGAGGGCGTCGGCGAGCGTGTACAGCACCGAACTCGACTTCTCTGGGTCGATCGCGGTCAGCACGTTGCGCAGACTCGTCATTGCCGTCTGCAGTTCGAGTGTTTCCCGTGAGGTATCGCCCGCGATGGTTGCGCCTGCCTGGATGCTGCTTGCGCCGCCGGTGTCCACCAACTCGATCGAGGAAACGGCGAAGATGTTGCTGGGCACGACCCGCGCGGTGACGGTGTTCGGAATCGTCTCGGCGCGTGCGGGATTCAATCGAATCTCCACGGTGCTCATGCCTGCGGGATCGCTGTCCACCCCGGCAACCGCGCCGACCAGAACTCCGCGGAATTTGACGTCCGCATTCTGCGGCAGACCGTCGCCGAGCGTGGGCATCGACGCGACGACGTCGACGGTGTTGCGCCAGATACCCGTGTAGCGCGCCAGCAGAAGCCCCGCGATCGCGCTGAAGAGCAGGAACACGCACAGGCCCCGGATCACGAGCGTGGACATCGACGGTGCGCGCCCTCCCACATCGAACATTCGGGCCCCTATCCCGAGATCCTGATGCCGGGATCGGATCCCCACATCGCAAGGGTCATCAACGTATTGACGAAGATGACGACGATGATGCTGGTACGAATTGCCTTGCCCGCCGCCACCCCGACTCCCTCGGGACCGCCGGATGCGTAGTACCCGTAGTAGCACTGAATGACCGTCGTGAGAAGAACGAAGACAACAGCTTTGGTCACCGAGTACAGGACGTCCTGGACGGACAGGAACGAATGGAAGTAGTGCAGGTACGTGCCGGCGGATTGGCCGCTCTGCACCCCGACGACGATTTGAGCGGTGAGGTAGCTCGCGCTCAGTCCGAGAACGTACAGCGGCAGAATTGCGATGACGGCGGCCATCATTCGGGTGCTGACAAGATACGCCAAGGGGTCGATCGCGAGTGACTCGAGCGCGTCGATCTCCTCACCGATTCGCATCGAACCCAGTTGCGCGGTGAAGCGACAACCGGCCTGGGCGGCGAACCCGATGGCAGCGATCAGAGGTGCAAGTTCTCGGGTGGTGCCGAACGCGGACACTGCCCCGGTCAACGGGCCCATCCCCAGGAGATTCAGTGCGGTGTAGCCCTCGATGCCGACGGTGGCTCCGGCCAAGGCTCCGAGGAGAACGATCACTCCGATGGTGCCGCCGCCGACGACGATGGCACCGTTTCCCCAGCTCACGTCCGAGAGCAGACGCCACAGCTCGGGCCGGTACCGCCGCACCGTGTAGGGCATCGATCCCACGGATCGGCTCAGGAAGGTCGCCTGGTGGCCCAACGTGGCCAGGGCGCGCGTCGGGGCGGCGACGACGATGGTTGCCGTCGTGACGAGGGGTTTGAGCAGCGGCGGTGTGTAGCGAGTGGCCATGTCAGATCAACCGAGCCGGGAACGCGATGGTGTAGAGCTGGGTGAACAGGACGTTGACAGCAAAGAGCAGGATCACAGAACTGACCACCGCCGCGTTGACCGAGTTGGCCACCCCACCGGGTCCACCGCGAGTGGTCAATCCCTTGTCGCAGGCCACGATTGCCACGATCGCGCCGAAAACGACGGACTTGATCAAAGCGAGCACCAGATCTCCGATGGTGGCGAAGGCCGCGAAAGTGCCCAGATAGCTACCCGGTGTACCGGACTGAACGAAGACGTTGAACATGTAGCCGGTGATGAATCCGACGAAGCAGACGCTGCCGCAGAGCAACACACTGACCACCATCGCGGCGGCCAACCGTGGCACGACCAGTCGTTGCAGCGGCGAGATGGCCATGACTTTCATCGCGTCGATCTCGTCCCTGATCGTGCGAGAACCCAAGTCCGCGCACACCGCCGACCCGACCGCCCCGGCCATCAGCAGCGCGGTCACCAGCGGCGCGCCCTGACGGATGATGCCGAGGCCGTTCGCGGCACCGGCGAACGAGGTGGCACCGACCTGGCCGGCGATGGCACCGACCTGAACCGACACGATGACCCCGAACGGGATCGCGACCAGCAAGGTCGGGATGACCGATGTGGTTGCCATGAAGGCACATTGGCGGATGAATTCGGAGAAGCGGAACGTCCGGTGGACGATGTCCGAGGTCAGTGATCTCCCGGCCCTGACACCCATCCCCATCTGGCGGCCGAAAGTGGAGACCGCGACAACGGGGTGCTGCCGAAGGTAATTCGTGGCCATCCGGCCCATCGCGTTGGGCATCAGCGGTCGAACACCGCGCGAATCGGTTCGGCGGCAGGCACGGATTGGCACGCCAGCCGGACGCCCTGGTGAAGTTCGTGCTCGTCGAGCGTCTCGTTCGCGAGCATTGTCACGGTGCCGTCGGTGAGCGTGTAGGCGCATCCGCCGCAGGTTCCTTCGCGGCAGACGTAGGGCGCGTCGAGACCGAGTTCGAGGAGCCGATCGAGCAGCTTCGTGTCCGCGTTCCAGGCGAATTCGGTTGATATGCCTTCGATCTCGACCTGAGCGGTGACGGAGTTCGCATCCGGTTCGTGAGCAGCTGCGGTCGTGTCGTCCTGGAACGGGTTGGAATCGAAGGAGGAGAAGACCTCTCGATGTGTTCTGTGCGCCGTCGTGCCGGTGCGGGCGAGCCACTCCTCGGCGACGTTCATGTACTGCGGGGGACCGCACAGGAAGGCCTCGCAGTGGGCCGGAATTGCCGCGCCCATCGAGGCCAGTCCCGCAGCGGTGGGTAACCCCGAGTCCGAGGTGTACCAGTGGTGAACGTCGAGACGATCGGGAAAGCGAGACTGCAATTCGGTCAGTTGCTCCGCGAAGATCACCGAGCCGCGGTTCTGATTGGCATAGACGAGGGTGATTCGGTTGGTATGCCGCAACAGGGCGGTCTTGATGATCGACATCATCGGGGTGATGCCGCTGCCGGCGGCCATGAGTACGAAGTCGGCGTCCCAGTTCTCGGGACCGAACATGCCCGACGGCTTCAGCGCCTTGAGTCGCATCCCACGAACAGCGTTGTCGTGCAACCAGTGTGACGCGACTCCGTCCTGGATTCGCTTGATTGTCACCGTCGGGTACGGGTCACGTACCGGGGAGCTCGAGAACGAGTAACAGCGGGCAACCGAGCCGCCGTCGGTGCACGGAATCTCGAGGGTGAGAAATTGCCCGGGCTCGTACCGAAAGTGTGATTTCCGGTGCTCGGGAACCGCAAAGCAGAGGGAGATCGCATCCTCGGTTTCGTAGGTCACCTCGGCGATCTCCAACTCGAAGATTCTGTCCTCGTGACCGACGGCAGACGTATCGAGGTCTGCCGGTGCTGCGCTCCTGAACATCGTCACGTACTCCCTCCTTCTGGCTGTCTGTGTGTCGGTCGTCACTCTTGCACACTGGACCACTAATTAATAGGCCATTGACAAATGGCGAATAGCGGGCGAAGGTGACGAGGTGACTTCGACCACCAACCACAACTACCTGCCTCGCGGTGCCTTCGCGGCGGGTTCCCGGCGAACTCGGCTGGCTGCCTTGATGACTCGGCTGACTCTGCGTCCGATCACGAACCTGCTTCCGACGTCCCGCGGTGGCATAGAGTTCTCCCGACGCCTCGTCGCCACCTCGATGAACCTCTTCGGTCCCGTTCCGCAGGGAACGAGAGTGGACCTCGTTGCCGACGGCCCGGTGCGCGGGGAATGGGTACGAGCACCCGGCGTGGCACCGGGGCCACGCGTGATTCTCTACATCCACGGCAGTGCGTACGTCATCTGCTCGGCACGGACACATCGTGGCCTGACCGCGCGACTGTCCAGCTCGACCGGCCTGCCCGTGTTCACGGTCGACTACCGGCTGGCCCCGGAACACCCGTTTCCCGCCGCCGCCGACGACCTCGAAGCCGCCTACCGCTGGCTACTCGGCCAGGGGTACGACGCAGCGAACATCGTCATCGCCGGGGACTCCGCCGGTGGCCACCTCGCCGCCGACCTGCTCATCGAGAACGACCGGACCGGAACGCCGCAGCCCGGCGCGATGGTGTTGTTCTCGCCGCTGGTGGATCTCGACTTCGAGCTCTCGGCGCGGATGGAGCGCACTCGCAAGGATCCGATGATCTCGGCGAAGGGAGCGCGAGGACTCGTGGCGCTCTACACGGACGGTCACGACTCGAGCCTCCCGCGGTTACGGCTCGATCTCGCCCGCATGCGCGATCTGCCACCCACGCTGATCCAGGTGGGCGGAACCGAGATGCTGCGAGGCGATGCGCGGCACCTGCACGCGATGATCGAGGCGGCAGGCGGACGAAGCGAACTCGAGATCTGGCCCGATCAGATGCACGTGTTCCAAGCTCTCCCGCGGCTGATCCCCGAGGCCGCTCACGCGCTCGAGCATGCAGCCGAGTTCATCGCCCACGCACTCGACAACCAAGTAGTGCAACATGATTCGAAGGAACAGGTAGGTCGATGAGAAGCAAGACCGGAAAACCCTCGTACGGGTCGAGAGCGGTAGTGACCGGCGCAGGCAGCGGCATCGGCCGAGCCTTCGCCCTCGAACTGGCTCGTCGTGGAGGAGCCGTCATGTGCGCCGATATCTCGTTGCCGCGCGCGCAGGAGACGGTAGCGATGGTGAACGCCCTCGGCGGCATCGGATACGCCGTCGAGTGCGATGTGTCGGTACGCGAGAACGTCGAGGAACTGGCGCTTCGTGCCGGCATCGAATTCGACGGACCGACCACGGTGCTCATCAACAACGCAGGCGTCGGCATCGGCGGAAAGCCTGTCGGAGACATCGGTTTCGAGGACTGGAACTGGGCTCTGGGGATCAACCTGTGGGGCGTGATCCACGGCTGCGAGGTGTTCACGCCTGCGCTTCGGGCAGCCGGTGAGGGCGGAATCATCAACGTCGCCTCCGCCGCAGGCTTTGCCGCTGCGCCGTTGATGGGTCCCTACAACGTCGGTAAGGCCGCAGTGATGTCGCTGTCGGAAACGATGGCGGCGGAATTGTCGGGCACCGGTGTGCGCGTATCGGTTCTGTGCCCCACGTTCGTCAAGACCAACGTGGCCGTCGACGGCCGGATCACCGCGACTTCGTCACGGCTGGCCGAGTTCGCGATGCGCTGGACCGGACGCTCGCCGGACAAGATCGCTGCCCGAACCCTCGATGCTTTCGACAGGGGTCGGCTCTACGTCGTTCCCCAGTTCGACGCCAAGGCCGTCTGGCGATTCAAGAGACTGCTGCCCGCGGTGTACGTGCGCTTCCTCGGGCTGCTCAATCGCGTGTTGCCCGCCGAGCAGGAGCCGGCGAAGAACCAATCCCTTACCTCGACAACCACAGGAGCCTGACATGGCAATGGATTTCGAAGACATGTTGACCAAGATCAAGGACCGTCAGTGGGCGCTGGCCGATATCGACTGGGACGGGCCGGGGGCCGACACCATCAGCCCGGAACTGCACGCCAAGCTCAAGCCCTTCATGTCCGATCTGATGTGGATCGAGAACGTGGGGGCGCGAGGATTCGCGGCGATGGCGCTCAAGGCTCCGAACGAGACGCTGGCCGAGATCTATCGCTACTTCCACGCCGAAGAACAGAAGCACGCCAATGCCGAGCTCGCTCTCATGCGGCGTTGGGGCATGCTCGACGGTGACGAGATGCCCGAGCCCAACATCAACGTCAAGCTCGTCATCGACTGGCTCGACAAGCACTCGGACGGGCTGTCTCTGGCCGTGCTGGGAACCGTGATTCCCATGCTCGAGGTCGCGTTGGACGGTGCCTTGGTCAAGTTCATCATGGACGAGATCGACGACCCGGTATGTCAGGCCGTGTTCAAGAAGATCAACTCCGACGAATCACGCCATCTGGCAGTCGATTTCGCAGTGATCGAGCTGCTCGGGCATTCGCGGATGCGCAAGATTCTGGTCGACACCGTCGGTGCATGGATGAACCCGGCCCTCATCGTCGGCACGTTGCGGTACATCCCGCTGCTGAACAAGAT
This sequence comes from Rhodococcus sp. IEGM 1330, assembly GCF_033142445.1. Lineage (NCBI taxonomy): Bacteria > Bacillati > Actinomycetota > Actinomycetes > Mycobacteriales > Nocardiaceae > Rhodococcus > Rhodococcus sp. IEGM 1330. The sequence goes on along the minus strand of NZ_JAWLSB010000007.1, from coordinate 103,455 downwards.
GCGCGACAACATCGTCGAAATGGGCGTCGACGAGGAGCGCCTGTACACGGCGATGAAGCGGTTCAAGAGTGTCGGTCAGCGTAATCCCGTTGCGCTGCGCGTGCCGATGTATCGAATCGTGCAGTGGCACGGCAGCATCGTGATCAATCGCAAGCATCCCTACCATCGCCTTGCGGACGGACTGGTGAAATTGACTGGCCGGTACCCGGCCAAGACGCTCAATTCCGAGCCGACCTGGGCCAAGGAACTGACCTACGAGCCTGTCGCATGAGCGAGTTCGATGTGCGCGAAGACGTGCTCGATGCGGTGATCGTCGGTGCGGGGTTCGCCGGAATCGGTGCTGCTATCCGATTGCGCAACAAAGGTATCGAGAACTTCGTCATCCTCGAACGCGGTAGCGCCGTCGGCGGAACCTGGCGCGACAACACCTACCCGGGCGCGGCCTGCGACATCCCGTCGCGGTTGTACTCGTACAGTTTTGCGCCCAATCCGAACTGGTCGCACACCTACTCCGGTAGCGGTGAGATTCTCGACTACATCCACACGATGGTGGATGAGTTCGATATCGAGTCGCGTATTCGATTCGGGCACAATGTCGTCGACATCATCTGGAACGAGGCATCCGGGCATTGGCACCTGAGCATCGACGGGCGCGCCGATGTTCGGGCGCGCACGGTGGTGATGGCGTCGGGGCCGCTCGCCAATGCCAGCCTGCCGAACATTCGGGGCATCGACACCTACGAGGGGCACAAGATCCACAGTGCTCGGTGGGATCACGACTACGACTTCGAGGGTAAGAAGGTAGCCGTGGTCGGAACCGGGGCGAGTGCGGTGCAAATTGTTCCGGAACTGGTGAAAGTTGCCGATACGGTCAAGGTGTTCCAGCGCACGCCGGGTTGGACGCTGCCGAGAATGAACCGAAAGACACAGGGCGGCACCAAGCGTCGATACGCGCGGTACCCGCAGACTCAGACCCTGGCGCGTTCGCTGTGGTTCTGGGGCCACGAGTCCGTCGCACTCGGTGTCGTCTGGAAGACCCCGTTGACCCGAATCGTCGAACTGGTCGGACGCGCACATCTGCGGCGTCAGGTTCGCGATCCATGGCTGCGGCGTCAGCTGACACCCCGATTCCGGGCCGGCTGCAAGCGACTGCTGATGACCAGCGAGTACTACCCGGCATTGCAGAAACCGAACTGCACGCTGGTGACCTGGCCGATCGCAACGCTCTCGCCCAAGGGGATTCGGACCGTGGAAGGCGTCGAGCACCAGTTCGATGCCATCGTGTTCGCCACCGGATTCGACGTCTCCAACACCGGGACGCCCATACCGATCACCGGGCGCGACGGTCGTGTGCTGGCCGATGAGTGGAGCGCAGGGGCCAAGGCGTACAAGAGTATTGCTGTGTCGGGCTATCCGAACATGTACTTCACCTTCGGCCCGAACTCCGGGCCAGGGCACAGCTCTGCACTGGTGTACATGGAGGCCCAGATCGACTACCTCGTCGAGGCGATCTCCCTGGTTCTCGACGGCAATCTGCACAGCGCGGATGTGCGCCAGGACGTTCAGGATGCGTACAACGAGGAGATGCAGCGCAAGCTGGCCAAGACGACCTGGAATTCGGGTTGCAGCAGTTGGTATCTCACCGAAGACGGCTTCAATGCCACCATGTTCCCCGGTTTCGCGACCCAGTACGTCAACCAGCTCAGAGTCGTCGAGCAGGGCGATTTCAGGATGGTCCCGCGCCGCGTCGAACGGCCGCGGGAACCTCTACGGGCCGTCGCCCACTCCTGAACTCGAGAAAGAAGCAAATATGGGATTTCTGCCCAAGAACCCGGCCGACCTGATCGGACGGGCGGACAAGGCACTCGGCAACGTCGACGACGTGCTCGGCCGCGTCGATGGAACTCTCGACGAGGTGGCGGCAACCTTGGCGAAAGTGCAGGAAGTTCTCACCTTGCTCGACGCCAAGCTGGGTGCGCTCGACAAGGTGGATGCCATCGCCGACCAAGTGAACGCATTGCACGAGAGCACACTTCCGTCGCGATGAGGTTCAAAACCGGCTCCCCCTTCCGCCGCGTGGTCGACGTATATCCTGTGGGTCGACGCGCGGCGGAGGTAGGGAGCTCGGTGGAATATCGAATCGACGACTTGGCCCGAGAGGCCAGGACGACCACTCGCAACGTGCGGGCGTACCAAGAACGAGGCCTCCTTCCGCCGCCCACGCTCCGAGGCCGAGTCGGTATCTACGGTGACGATCACCTGACTCGGTTGAAGGTGATCGACTCGCTGCTCCAGCGGGGTTTCACCTCGGCGCACATCGCGGATTTCCTCTCGGGCTGGGAGCAGGGCAAGGACCTGGAAGAAATCCTGGGCCTGCAGGAAATCGTGACTCGCAAGTGGTCGTCGGCCGAGACCACGGTCATTCCCGTCGAATTGATTGCGCAGTTTCTCGGTGAGGACAACGACGACATCGTTGCCCGACTGATCGAGGCGAAACTGATCAGGATCGACGGGGATCAGGCCGAGATCCTCGACCCCACTCTTCTCGAGGTGTTCGTCGATCTGAGCCAGTACGGCTTCACATTGGACCAGTTGCTCGACCAGCACGAGCAGACCGCGTCGAAGATGAATGCCATCGCCGAGTCGATGGTGGGGAGCGTGACCGACCACTTGGTCGCGCAGCACGGTCCGGGTTGGCTCCCCAAGTCGGGGGAGGTTGCCGAGACCACCGAGATGTTCGAGAAGATGCGCAGCCTGGCGATGAAATCTGCGCAAGCAGAGCTGGCCCGCGCCCTCGATCGCGTCCAGGAACAGGCGCTGGGTGACTACCTGTCGCAGACACTGGCCAGGCAGAACGACCAGTAGCGGTTTGAAGACTGCGACAATCGGACATACCTGCCTCCCGACAGCCGAACGGCGGCTGACCGCCTAAGGGGGCACCATGAGATTCGTGACATTGATCCTTCTCGTCTGGCTGATAGTCGGCGCATTCGCGTCGTACCAGCGTGGAGACTTCGAGAGCGCACCCGAGAATTGCGCAGGCGCGGGCACCATCGCCCTCACCGTCGTCGCAGGACCGCTCAACTACTTCGGCATCAACCCCGAGGTCACCGACTGCAACGTCACCGTGCCTCAGCCGAGCGAGTGATCTGAGTCGCTGATCGCGCGCCCGCGGTGCACCTTCCCTAACCTGGTGAGGTGTTCCGCAGACGGTTGCTGCTGTTTCTCGCCTTCGCGATCCCTGTTGTCCTGGTGTCTGCGATCGGTGTCGGCGGCTACGTCGCGTTCACCAAGGCTCGCGTCGATCCGCTGACCACGGCCGACGCCATCGTCGTACTGGGCGGCGAACACGACGGCCGCGAGGCCTACGGAATCTCGCTCGCCGAGCAGGGTCTGGCGAAGACGGTGGTGCTCTCCGATCCCTACGGGTCCGGTGACTCGACGATGAAGAAGGCGTGCGCCACATCCTCGGAGAAGTTCGAGGTGCTGTGCATTCCGCCGGTGCCGTCGACCACACGCGGAGAGGCGATCTTCACCCAGGAACTCGCCCGCGAACGCGGGTGGAACCACGTCATCGTCGTCACGTGGCGCTACCACCTACCTCGCGCCCGCTACATATTCGACCAGTGCTTCGACGGCACCGTCACCATGCGTCCGACGCCACGCGCCTACGATTTCTCCCTCGTCGAGTGGGAGTTCACGTATCTCTACCAAATTGCTGGGTTCGTCAAAGCCGGCGTGCAGGGGTCGTGCGAGGACTCGACGAGCGACTGACGGATCCGAGTCAGAGAATCTTGTGATAGAGCGTGATGCCGGACTTCCACGCCAGGAATCCGAACATCACCGCGGCGACACCGCCCACCATATTCGCAGCGAAGAACGTTGCAGCGCTGCGATACTGCAGGTTCCGAGTGAGCCGAAGCGTAGCCAGCACCACCGTGGCCATCGGAGCCACCGAGGCCAGAAATCCGATGGCAACGAGCGAACGAAACCGGTCCGGTGGATCCAGAGCGAACACCAATCCCAACGCCGCACACGCCACCAGATTGAGCGCGGACACCCGTCGCCGAGACCTGATCGCATGCGAGAACACGAACTGCCCGAGCGCAGCGAGCCCGCCTCCGGCGGCCACCAGGAGCATGGTCGTCATCGAGCGCTGCTCGGTTTGGTGATCGCCGCGCCGAGTGCCATGGCAATCAACGCGATTATCGGCGTTCCCACCAGATACACCACCGAATTCCATGCACCGCGATGCGTCACGGCCTGGAACGCGTACAGGCTGAACGTGGTGAAGCCGCACGCCAGCCCGAACACTCCTGCACGGGCAACCGGAGCCGGTCGGCCCCACAGATACCCCAACGCGGCACCGACGACGAGACATCCGAACACGTTGACGCCGAACGTGCTCATCAGCAGCCACCTGGGCGACGCCCGCCATGTCCATACCTCGTACCTCAACGCCGCACCGACAGCGCCGCCGACCGTGACCGCGACATATTCGCCGACCGAACGACAACGGTCCGCTTGCTGCAGTCCCTCGATCACCGAAGCGAGCCTAGTGGGAGTCGAGCAACTCGGCCGAGTGGAAGAAGGTCGGCCAGGGTGGGCCGGGGTAAAGTCGGCGTGTGACTGTGGACGACACGGGCCTCGGGCCCCAGCACTTCGATGTGATTGTGGAATGGCGTGATCAGGACGTGGTTCTGGCGGTGTCCGGTGAACTGGATCTGGTGACTGCTCCTGATCTGTCCGAGTCGGTTGCTCTCGTGCTCGAGAAATCGCCGACGGCTGTGGTGATCGACCTCAGTGATGTGGGATTTCTCGCCTCCGCCGGCATGTCTCTGTTGGCGTCGACGCATCAGCAACTCGGCGGCGACGCCGGGTTTGCGGTGGTCGCGGATGGTCCGGCCACCGGCCGTCCACTCACTCTCGTCGGTTTGGACGAGGTGTTCGGAATCTATGCAACGGTCGACGAAGCATTCGTTGCACTTCGTAAGGGTAGATCCTGAACTTTTGGGTAGACGGGATTCATGATGGCGACTCTCTTCGGAGGTGACGACTCACGTACCGACAGTTCGATCTCGACGGCAGGTGCGCGAATGGAAGAACTGCTGTTCACCGGCGAACCTGCCGATGCGGATCGAGCGTCGGAGCTTCGTCGTGAGCTCGGTGACTGGTTGGGCAATGTGGGTGTCGACCCCGATCGTGCGTACGACGTGGTGTTGGCCACGTACGAGGCGATAGCGAACAGTGTCGAGCACGCGTATCGAGACCACACCGATCGCGGAACACTCGACATTCGGGTCTCGTGTGCGGCGGGGGGGCGAATAGAAGTGAAGGTGACCGATCGCGGGGACTGGGCATCGCACAACTCCGATCCCAACCGCGGGCGAGGTGTGCCGCTCATGCGGGCGCTGGCCGACAGTGCCGCCGTCACCTCGGACCAGAACGGTACGACCGTGCACATGATCTGGGACGCGATCTAGAGCAACCGTCCTGAGCTCCATGTCCGGCACACTGGTGCCATGGTCGACGTGCAGATCGCTACAGCAGAGAAGAAGAAGATAACAGTCCCGAATCTGCGTGTGCTGTGGCAGTTCGTCCGGCCGCACCGTCGGACCCTTTCGCTGGGCCTGACACTCGGTCTGATCGGCACCGGAGCAGCTCTGGCGACGCCGATGGTGGCCAAAGGAGTGCTCGACGGCCTCGGCACCGACGCATCCCTGATTCAGCCGGTGCTGATCCTGGTAGGTCTGCTCGTGGTGGGTTCGCTGGTTCTGTATCTGCAATGGATCGTGTTGGGGGTCCTGGCCGAACGCGTGGTCCTGGACGCCCGTAAATCCATCGTGCGCAAGTACTTCGGTGCCACGGTGGGCAGTCTGGGCACTCGGCCCACCGGAGAACTCGTCACCCGGGTCACCTCCGACACCGTTCTGCTGCGCGAGGCCACGTCGAATGCGTTGGTGGCCATAGTCAACAGTGTGGTCGGCCTCGTCGGCGCACTGATTCTCATGGCCGTACTCGATCTGGTACTGCTCGGCGCGATCGCCTCGGCCATCATTGCGATCGCGGTGTTGTTCGCGCGCCTGATGCCGCCGATCGCCGTCGCGCAGCGGCAATCCCAGGAAGCGGTCGGCCGCCTCGGCGGAATTCTCGACGGCACTCTGCGGGCGATTCGTACCGTCAAGTCCAGCAGGGCCGAGGCCCGCGAATCGGAGCGAGTCATCTCCGAGGCGCGAATCTCCGCCCAGCACAGCGTCAGGGCGGTCAAGATCTCCGCGTTGGCATGGACCTTCGCCGGAGGCGGAGTGCAGTTGGCGATCATCGGAATCCTCGGTCTCGGCGGCTATCGCGTCAGTACCGGGGCATTGGCCGTGTCCAGCCTGATCGCGTTTCTGCTGTACGCATTCCAGGTGATGGGCCCGGTGTCCACACTGGCCACGAACATCACCGCACTGCAGGCCGGAATGGCCGCGGCTGCCCGTATTCGCCAGATCGACGACCTGGTCACCGAAAAGGGTGAGACGGGTTCCACGCGGTCGGAGAAGACCGAAGCGCCCGCTCCGGCTCTCGAATTCCGCAGCGTCACAGCCCGGTACGCACCGGGTAGGGAGCCGGCCGTGCGCAGTATGGACCTCGAGGTGCCTGCGCGTGGACACACCGCGATCGTCGGACCGTCGGGAGCGGGCAAGACCAGCGTCTTCTCGTTGATCCTGCGCTTCCTGACGCCCGAGGCCGGCGAGATCAGGCTCGGCGGAACCCCGTACGACGAGCTGACCATCGACGAGGTTCGAGCCCGGTTGTCCTACGTGGAGCAGGAGACGCCGGTGCTTCCCGGCTCGATCCGCGAGAATCTACTGTTCAGCCATCCCGAGGCCAGCGAAGCCGACATCTGGGCGGCGCTCGAGTCGGTGCATCTGGACTCGGCGATCCGCGCGCTGGACGAAGGACTGGACACCGACCTGATCGGATCGACCGTCTCCGGTGGACAGCGTCAACGAATTGCGTTGGCCAGGGCCATCGTTCGTCGTCCGGAAATTCTTCTGCTCGACGAGGCAACCGCTCAGGTCGACGGCCGCACCGAGGCGGCAATCCACGAGGTGATTCGATCGATCGCGACCGACTCCGCCGTCGTGACCATCGCGCACAGGTTGTCCACCGTGCTCGACGCCGACACGATTCTCGTGATGGAGGACGGAGTGGTCCGCGCCAGGGGCACGCACGAGGAGCTCATGAACACCGACTCGCTCTACCGAGAACTGGTGGCCGCGTTGCGAATCGGTGACAACACGGCGCTGACGAAGCCCGGCTGACACCACCCGGCCGGCACCTAGGGCCCGGAGTCGGATTCGGGTTCCGTGGTGCTGCTTTCGCTGTCCGAATCGTCCGCGGAGGTGGTGGTGGTGGTCGTCCGGTCCGAGGACGGGGTTCGGCGCGGACTTCGCGTCGTGGTCTCGGGCCGATCCGGAGTTGTCGTCGTGGGGCGAGCGGTGGTGGGTACTGCGACCTGCCAGGTGGGCGACGGCGGGACGATGACGATCGTCGAGCTCGGCGTCGTCTCGACCGAACTCAGGCTGTCCGACTGCAGAGCGGGCGGACGAACGGTCTGGCTCGTGTCGTCGAACGCGCCACCGAGAGCGCCGATGGTCAAGCCCACTGCCACTGCCAGTCCGGCGCTCGCCACTGCTGCCGACGCGATGACCTTGTCGCGCATGCACAGACCCTAACGCCGTGGCCGGACCCGGATGGTCGGCAATGATGCGAGAACGTTACCTCAGCGAGCGGCGCGGTGAGAGATCGACGTTCACTGCGTCGACAACCGCAGAACATGGGGGAGCGTCTCCGCGATCAACTCCCCGGCCTGCTCGTACACCGAGTGATCGCGCCGATATGGATCGCCGATGTCGAGTGTGTCGACGCGGTGCACCGCGCGTGCGTCGGCCAGGGTCGCAATGGAGTGCGCGCCCGACGCGGCGGCGAGACCGGCCGCCTCGAGCAGCGTGAAGGTGCGACGCATCTGCCGCGGTGCAAGTGCCAGGACGGCGTCGCGATGTGCCGCCGTCATCGTCAGAACTAGGTCGGCGTCGGCAGCGATCGCAGGCGTGAGGCGTCGAGCAACGAAACCGTCCGGGTCACCGCCGAGCTGCGTCAGCACCGTCGCAGCCGTCGGATCCATGGCGTGTCCGGTCAAGCCCTGCGTTCCGGCGCTGCTCGCGGTCAGCTCGAAGCCACCCTCTCGCGCGAATGCGGCCGCAAGTCGCTCGGCTGTGGGCGATCGGCAGATGTTCCCGGTGCAGACGAACAGAACGCGCATGGCCGCAACTCTAGTGCTGTGGTCGGGTGCTGCACTGTGCACCGCGGGACGCGCTACAGTGAGCCATTGGCAGGGGGATCGAGACTCGTTCGTGACAAAAGAGTCTCGGCGTGTGTTCACGGGGGAGTCGACCGAAGGCGGGTAATGACCGAAGTTCTCGGTGTGTCGGTTGGGGCCAGTGCAGTGCGCATGGCTCGTCCCGACGCGCGCCCTCAGGATTCGGGTCGCCTCGATTTCCACCACGACACCGTCGACGCCTACTGGGACCGCGCGGAGGAATTGGCCGCCGAATCGATCGGCGTCGTGCTCTCGCAGCCGGGCGACGGCGGACCGGTGCAAGCGACAGGCGTCGCATATCGGGACCAGCAGCAGTTCGGCGAGATTCAGCAGGCGATGGCCAGTCAGCGGCTCTACAACTACCGACTGGTTCCCGAGGCGCGAGCAGCGTTGCAGTATCTCGAGGCATCGGGCGAGTTGGGACATTTCGGCACCATCGCTCTCTACGATCTCGGCAGCTCCGGATTGACGATCAGCGTGATCGACCGCGGTACCGGGCAGGTTCTGCTCGCCGAGCGCACCATCGACATCAGCGGCGACGACTTCGATCGGCTCATCTCGGACAATCAGCTGGCCAAGCAGGGCGTCGACATTGCCGACAACCAGGAACTGAGCGAGTTCACCGCGCGGTGCCGCGTGGCCAAGGAGCAGCTGTCGACCAGCGGCGCGGTGTGCCTGCCCGGTGACGGCGGCGTGATCCTGATCTCGCGCGAGGCGTTCGAGTCTCTGGTGACCGTTCCGATCGAGTACTCGGCGCGGTTGGTGCGTGACGTGATCGGTCGTTCACCCAAGCACGTCGACGCTCTCTTCCTCATCGGCGGTGGGGCCCGCATTCCGCTGGTGGAATCGATTCTCGGTGCGTGGATCGGCCTCCCCGTCGTAACCCCGGCGAACCCGGAATCGGTGGCCGCACGCGGCGCGGCGCTGCTCGCGACTCCGGTGGCCGATGCACCGCGTCAACCGAGCCCGCAGCCGGGCGTTGGGCAGTCTCCGTCCGATCCCGCATCGTTGACCGGGGCTCCGGACTGGTTGAGTCCCGAACCCGCGGGAGACAAGCCGGTGGACTCCAAGCGCAAGGTGCGCGGCGCGGTGCTCGTGGCAGGTGGCCTCGTTGCCGTCGCTGCACTCGGGTTGTCCCTCGGATACGGCGGCAGCTCCACGGAACCGACGAGTGCACCGGCCGAGACGAGCGCACCTGCCACCGCAGAGCCCACGACGCCGAGGACGAGCGCGCCGCCCACCACCGCGCCGCCGACCACCACCGCGGCGCCGACCACCGAGGCCGCTCAGGCCCCGGCTCGCACCTACTCCGAGCCGGAATACGTGCCGCCCGTTGTTCCCGCGCCTGCGCCAGCCCCGCCCCCGCTGATCCCCGGCCTGCCGCAGATTCAGCTGCCGCAGATTCAGCTGCCCGCGCCACCGGTGATCGAGTTGCCACGCTTCTAGCCGGCGTTTGCGGCCGTCCCGTTCAGGGCAGCTGCAACTCCGCGAGAACCGCCAGGTGATCGCTGTCCGGGATTGCCAAGGGCTCGACCGACCGGGCGCGGACGTTCTCACTTGTCACCACATGGTCCAAGCGCGCGAGCGGACGCTCCGACGGGAACGTCCGGAACAGGCCCGCGCCGGCCCCGTCTGCCGCGTCGGAGAACGGGGACGACACCACTGTGCGGAACTGCCGGTGGTCGTTGGTGGCGTTGAAATCGCCCGCGACGAGCACGGTGCCCTGGTAGGTCTTCATGATCGACCGCATCCGGGCCAGGTCGGCGTCCCACTCGGTGGTGTGACGCGGCGTGGCCGGCGACATCGCGTGGAACGAGACGACGGTCAGATCCTGCCCGTCGACGGTGGTTTTCGCCTGGACCGGTACGAATCCGAAGTTGTCGAGGCGGGTGCCGTCGGTCAGCGGGGTGCGGCTCCACAGCCCGGTGCCATCGGCCACCGGGAGTGCCGCGGTGAAGGAGAACGGCAGCAGGTCGTCGATGCCCGCGGCCTGTAGATCGGTCACTTCCTCCGGAGTCAGTTCCTGGACCGCGAGAATGTCGACGTCGTTGGTGCGCACCGCGTCGACGATGGACGCGGCGTCCGCGTCGCCGTGCGCGACGTTGATCGTCAGGACCGACAGTTCCGGGCCGGTGTTGTCGGGGCCGTCGGCGAGGAACATCGGCACCTGAACGCCGGCGACGGCGACGGTGACCAGTACTGCGACGGCCGATCCGATGCGCGAGCGTGCTGCGGCGAACAGGAGCACTGCGATCATCGAGGCAACGCCGAGGTACGGAGCCCCGACCACGAACGCAACAAACGTGATCTCAGTCACACCTATCTGGCGAACGAGGAACATTCCGAATGCGGCTGCGAGCAGAGCCCAGCCAATGACCAGCGCTGCGCTGGATGCGAATCGGCGCATCGCGCTCGTGCCTCCTATTGCGTGCCCGAGTTGGGCATGGATGTGTCAGGTGTTGTCTACACTCGGTATGTGCCCAGCTCAGAGCCATTATGCAAGTGCCATCACGAACAAGCTGCGCACCAGCATTACCGGCGCGGAACCGACTGCTCGCTCTGTGATTGCCCCCGTTATCAGGGGCAGGTATCGCTGTTGTCGAGATTGTGGCCCTGGAAGTAATTCGTCCGGGCAAAAACAATCCTACCGTCCGATCGAGTGCGAAGAACAAACCGATTCGTTAGGATTAGGGGCCTGGATACAGGCAATACGGACAAATGCGGCTCGGGGACCGTCCGACATTCGATCCGGTAGGAGAGGCTACATGTCGAACGATGCAGTGCTGGACAGGCTCGGTACGAGCCTACGAGTCCTCGAACTCGACCCCATCAGCTACCGACCACACCTGATACACAATCACGACCGCATCTGGACCGAAACCAACTGTTATGTCGACCTGTGGATCGAAGTTCTGCACTCGCTCGGTGCAGATCCCACGCCTGCTCTCGCCTTCGTGTTGAGCGCCGGATGTGACGGGCGACAGTGGGACTTCGTGAAGATCGCGCCCGAGGACCTGCGCACCTTGTACGGCATCGGCGTCGCCGAGATGAACGTGTGGCGTCCTGTGCTCGAGCACGTCGTCGAAGGACTGGAAGACGGCATCCACGTCACCGTGGAGGTGGACGGTTTCTGGCTGCCCGATACCGCGGGGACCAGCTATCGCAACCAGCACACCAAGACCACCATCGTGCCGAACCTCGTCGATCGCGACGGCAAGGTGATGGGGTACTTCCACAATCGCGGCTACTTCGAGCTCACCGGGGCCGATTTCGACGGGATCTTCAATCTCGCCCCCGAACCGCACGCCGAGGTGTTGCTGCCGTACGTAGAGCAGATCAAAGTGGACTCCACAGTTCTCGACGCCGGTTTCGGTGACCGTGACCTCGATGTCGCTCGCGCACACCTGGCACGCCGCGCTCCGGGCAACCCGGTCGATGCGCTGGCCCGACGTATCATCGCCGACATCCCGCTGGTGCAGACCGCGGGACCCGACGCCTTCCACCTGTGGTCGTTCGGCCTGCTCCGGCAATTCGGTGCGACGGCAGAACTCGCCGCGAACTACGTGCACTACCTCGAAGGCAGAGGCGTGACGGGTGCCGCCGTGGCAGCTCCGCACTTCCTCGCCGCCGCCTCCGGTGCCAAGGCCGTTCAGTTCCGGATGGCGCGCGCAGCACGTGGCCGGGATGTGGTGCTCGACGAGCCGCTGAACGAGATGAGCAAGAACTGGACAGTAGCCATGGACATCGTTGCAGGTGCATTGGGCACGTGATCGATCTGCTCGACGGCGCTCGGTGGCGGCTGACCCGAACCGACGCCGGTACCGTGCTCGACCCCGCCGACCTACGAGAAGATCGCGACTGGGTCGATGCGGTGGTGCCGGGCACGGTTGCCGCCGCGCTCGGAGACTCGCTCGCAGTGAATCCGGACGATCACGACTGGTGGTTCGTCGCCGACGTCTCCACCGGTGGACATCGTCGGGTGCGAGTGAGATTCGGGGGCATCGCGACCCGTGCCCAGATCTGGATCGATGGCGTCCATCGCAGAACCGTGACGTCGATGTTCGTTCCCGAGACTCTCGATCTGACGGACTGTGGTGACACCGTCACCATCGCCGTCCACATCGAATCGCTTGCAGCGCATCTGAAGTCTCGACGCCCCCGCGGTCGGTGGCGATCGTCGCTGATCGCCGCCCAAGGGCTGCGACACGAGCGGGCGACGATGCTCGGTCGCGCACCCGTGTACGGGCCCCTTCCGGTACCCGTCGGACCGTGGCGTCCGGTGTCGATGACGGTGATCCCCGACGTTCGTCGCGTCGACCTGTCGACGGCGGTATCGGGCACGGACGGCATCGTCGCACTGCGCGCCGACCTGGGTGCTCCAGGGGTGGCTCGAATCATCATCGACGACAACGTGTCTGGAGTTCACACAGTCGAGCTCGGAACCGTCGAGCGCATCGACCGGTCGGTGACGCTGCCCGACGTCGAACTCTGGTGGCCCCACACACACGGCCGACCGCGAACGTATCGCGTCGCGCTCGAGGTGGACGGCACCGTGCATCCCATGGGCGTCGTCGGGTTTCGCACGGTCGATCTGGACCGTACGGCCGGCGGCGCAGTACTGACGGTCAACGGCGAGACCGTCTTCTGCCGCGGAGGAACGTGGACCCCGCTGGACCCGGTGCGGTTGTGGTCGCCGGAGCCCGATCTGCGGGCGGCGCTCGAGCAGCTCCGATCGGCGGGCCTGAACATGGTGCGCGTCGTCGGCACCCTGGTGTACGAGCAGCCCGAATTCTGGTCCCTGTGCGCAGAACTGGGCATCATGGTGTGGCAGGACGTCATGTTCGGCACCATCGACCCGCCCACCGACGACACGTACACCGCGGCGGTCACCCGCGAGCTCGACGCGTTCGCCGACACCGTCTCGGCCAACCCTGCCCTGGTGGTCGTCAGTGGCGGAAGCGAGACTCAGCAGCAACCCACGATGTTGGGGCTCGCAGCCGATGATCAACGAATGGTGATGCTGGACAGCGTCGTACCCGATTTTCTCGCCGATCGTGTACCCGGAGTCGCATACGTGACATCGAGCCCGTCCAGTGTGAGCGGTGAACTGCACACACACGTGGGCGACGGCATCGCGCACTACTTCGGGGTGGGCGGCTACCTCCGACCACTGTCCGATATCCGCACTGCCGGCGTGCGTTTCGCGGCAGAATGCCTGGCCTTCGCAGTTCCCCCGGAACGGGCGCAGGTGGAGAAATTCTTCGGGTCCGCGGCCGTCGCCGGTCACCACCCGGACTGGAAGGCCGCCGTCCCACGGGACCGCGGCTCGTCCTGGGACTTCGAGGACGTGCGAGATCACTACGTACGCACTATCTTCGGCGTCGATCCACACCTGATCCGGCGGGACGACGCAGAGCTGTACCTCGATTACGGTAGGGCGGCGATCGTCGAAGCGTTCACCGAAGCGTTCGCCCACTGGCGTCGAGCATCCTCGGGGTGCGCCGGAGCCCTCGTGCTGACGTTACGAGACATCGTGCCCGGCGCAGGCTGGGGCATCGTCGACACCGCCGGTGTGCCCAAGGCGCCCTTCTACGCGTTGGCGAGGGCAAGCGCTCCGGTGGCACTGCTGTTGTCCGACAACAGACTCGACGGCTATTCGGTGGAATTGATCAACGACGGCCCGGCACGCTCGGGCAGTGTCCGAGTGGTGTTGCACGCCTCTCGCGGCAGTCACGAGTTCGATCGCACGGTGAACGCCCCGGCGAATGGGTCCATCGCACTGACGGTGGATTCCATCGTCGGCACCTTCACCGACATCAACCATGCCTACCGCTTCGGCAGTCGAACCTACGCCGCCGTCACGGTCCTTTTCCTGGACGACAGCGGAGTGGAGGTGACGCGAACCACCACGCTCGTCGGCGCGCAGAGCCGTCAGAACACGGTGGGATTGGTCGCTGATGTTGTCGAAATGACCTCTGGAACATGGGAACTGACTGTCCGGTCCGACTGGCCGGCGCAGTACGTCTGCGTCGACATCGACGGCTTCGAGGTGTCCGACTCGTGGTTCCACTTGGCACCGAACGAACCTCGTACGCTGACTCTCGTCAGTCGTGGCGCGAGTGCACCGCGCGGACATGTGCGCGCGCTGAACTCGGTGGAGCGGGCCTCGGTGGCACCGAAGGTCGTGAGCGGCTTGGGTCATGGACCGAACTCATAATGGGTACGAAGTTTCGTGCACGTGCCGCTAGCGGATCGTGCTGAGTTTCCCTCGGGCATAGCCGATTCCGGCTGCACCGACACTTGCCACCACGGCCATCGCACCCCAGGCGCGCACCGGATTGCCACGCGCAGCGGCGCTGGTCTCCCGGCCGACCGCACGAGGCAAGATCTTGGCGGTATAGGCCCGCTCCGAGGACAGTGCGTCCTCGGCCCCGATCAACCGGGCGATGGCGGCCTTGGACACGCCCTCGGCGTAGCTGCGCGTGATGAGGTAGCGCGGACGAGTGCGGTCTGCACTGACCGTGTGATCGACGACGATCGAAGGATCGAACACGATCTGCGCGTCCGGATGCGTCTGGCGCAGGCGGATGCACAGCTCCGTCTCCTCGCAGCCGAGGGGGACACGTCCGATCCGGCCGATGCCGGAGACGAATCCGCCGAGTGCGACGACGGGCTCACGGCGAAACGACATGTTCGCGCCCATGAGATTGCGGACCTGAGCGGTTTCCGTTGGCTGCCCGCGGTAGGTGCACCCGACGACCCAATCGAGTTCGCCGGGTTCACCCACTACCTCGGCCGGTAAGAAGGCCGGACGCTTGTCCGGCCATACCGGGTATGCAGAGCCCCCAACGGCGTACACGGCATCGTCCGAGTAATGGGACAGAATGGCTCCGAGCCATTCTGTGGTGCGCGGTGAGGCGTCGTCGTCCAAGAAGACGACGATCTCACCGGTCGCAAGATCGAGTGAAGTGTTGCGCGCTCCGGAGAGGCCGCGAGGGTGGTTGTTCTCCACCACGTTCACGGTCCGGTGCAGCGGCGAGAACTCCTCGCGTGCACGTTCGGCCAGTTGCGCATTGTGATCGATGACGATGATCAGCTCGTCGGCAGGCACATCCTGATCGAGGACGGCCGACACGGCGGCCCGGAGTTCGGACCACCGAGCCAACGTGTACGCGCAGATGACTACCGAGGAAGTCGGCAGGCTCACGCCGTCTTCTCGCGGAGTTCGAGAACCTCGTTGTACGACTCCAGAGCCTCGAACTCGAGGTCCATGTCGGTACGGGCGTCGATCGACTCTCGCAACGGGCGAACGATCGACTTGCGCTTGATCCTGCGGGCACGCATGCGCTCGGTCATCAGGGTGCGCAGCACCCGGAAGCCGTCGGAGAAGGTGCGCAGATTGCTCTGGCCGTATATGCGGGCCAGCTCGACGCTCGGCACCTCTTCGATGCGCACAGAGGCCTCGGCGAAGCGGCAGTTGATGATGGTCTCGATCTCGAAACCGTCGCCCCAGAGCATCATGCCCTCGGCACCCGGCTGATCGACGACGGGCAGGTCCAGGACCGGCACCAGATCGCGCCAGAAGGCGTTGTAGCCGTAGCAGAGATCCGAGAAGCGAGTTCCGAAGAGCGTGTTGGCCACGAGGTGAAGGCCACCGTTGCCGGCGCGGCGCAGGGGCGTGATGTCGTGGCTTCCGCCACCCTCGCAGAAGCGGCTGCCCTTGGCGAAGTCGGCACCGGCGATCAAGGCGTCGACGAAGCGCGGGATCTCGGCGGCATCGGCGGAGCCATCGGCGTCGAACATGACGATGATGTCGCCGGTAGCGGCCTCGAACCCGCAGGCGAGCGCGTTGCCCTTGCCCTTGCGGGTCTGCTTGATGATGCGAATATCGCCGCGGATCTCGCGAGCCGCGTCGATGGTGCCGTCGACGGATCCACCGTCGACCAGCACGAGCTCGTAGTCGTGCGAGAGCAGGGGGAGGACGTGACGAAGGTTCGCGGCCTCGTTGAGCGTCGGGATGACGACACTGACGCGGGGATTCTGACGATTCAACATATCCATTCCACATGGGTCGAGTGCGATGGGCAGATGTCTCCGAACTCCGTGAATCGACCCCCGCCGCATCCACAGACAGAGTCCTTATGTTCGTTCCGAACGGTAAGAACCTGTTTCCTTTGACTGAAACCAAGCTTAAAAGAAGCTACGAGTTTGTCAAGCCATAAACAAACCAACTGGGAGATTGTTTGGAGATTCACGTCATAGTTTGTGACGCGATCAACGAGATCGGTACTGGTAGACGATCGTGTTGGTGTCCTGATAACGCACCGACCACGCCGAGGTGGTCGCGAGCCACTGCCGGAAACGGGCGACCGCATCGTCGGCTACGAACCCGTAGTACTGCATCGCCTCGAGCGACTGACGGGTGAGGACCATGTACGTAGGTGTGTCGCTGACCGACGCGTTGTAGTCGATCTCGACGAGCTTCTCGGCCGTCGGGAAACCTGCCATGTACTCGGGGCCCAGCGCGTAGAGCGGGACGTCCCAGTACTCGTTGGCCTCGGTCAGTCGTCCGTACTCCGACGTCGACCGGGCCGGGTAGCCCGAGGAGTACAGCATCGTGATCGCGGTGCCGGATGGCGATTGCATGGCCACTGCTCGGGCGTCGTCGATCTGTTCGCGATGCTCGAGCACGATCGGCCACAGGCCGAAGTAGCTCTGCAAGCCCATCACGGCACAGCCGATGGCTCCGGCCGTAGCGACCGCAACCGAGGTCGCGGTGGTGAGCCTGCGGGCCCGGGACGGCCGATCCTGGGACGGCTTCCTGTCGAACAGTGCCAGGAACAACGGCGTGATCAACAGCACGCAGCCGGGGATCGCGTACAGGTACACCCGGAAGATCGCCTCACCGCCGTAGCTCTGGCCTGCGAGCAGCATGATCGAGCCGAACGCCATGACCATCGGAGCCCAGAACGTCTTCTTGGTGCGCCAGGCGTAGATCGCCGAGACGAACGCCAGCACGAATACCCCGCCGGACAGTGCGCGGCAGACCAGGGACGTGATCTGTTTGCCGAGCACGCCCTCCTCCTCGACGTTGCTCGCGGCGTTCTGCACGGGGTCGAACCCCTGGAAGAGTCCGTACGGTGCCACGATCGGCAGTCGTGGATACAGATATCCCAGCAAGATGATGCCGAGCGGAATCATCAACCACCACGGCTTGGCTCGTCGCGTCACCAGCAGGACACCGGTGACGGCCATCAGCCAGTACGGCGTCAGCTGGTGCGTGGGGACCAGTGCCGCGAACGGAATGATCGACACGTACGCCGCGGACCGGGTGAGCGAAGAGGACATCAACAGCGCCAGGAAGCCCACGGCGAGCAGTACTGCCCACGCCTGCGGTGAGTAGTAGTCCTGGCCTACCCAGTTGATGACCTCGGCGAGCATCGCCGCCGTGATCGCCGCACGTTTGTCGAACTTCATGACCCGCGCCAGCCCGTAGACGGCCGCAGCGAGCACCACGTGGATCATCGGCGCGAACACGTGCGCCAGAGACAGCGTGTCGTATCCGGTGACGTGCTGAAACCAGGCCGAGACGAGGAAGAAGCTGGGCCACTCGCTGTAGATGTCGACGCCGCTCGGAGCCAGCCGGTTCAGATCGAGTACGAACTCGGTGACGGCGACGTGCTTGTACGTCCAGTCGTAGATCGGAGCGGAGGTGACGAGGGTGACGGTGAATCGCTGCACCACGATGGCCAGGCCGATGGCGACCAGCATGGTGCGCAGCTGGTGACGCCGCAACGCGATCAGGAACGCCGCCATGATCAGAACCATGCACAGCACCAGTCCCGGGCCGGTTCCGGCGGTCAACAGTCCGAACTGCGAGTACGTCGCGCGCTCGAGACCCGGCAACAGCGGCAGCCACAGAAAGAACGCCAACGCCAGAATCAGGCCGGCAACGTTGCGTCGCAGCGTCTCGCGGTCGGTCAGGACGAATTTCAGCGATGCGAGGGCGGACGTTCGCGACGACGGAGCGACGACCTCACGTGCCCGCGAGATCCACACCGGCAGGTCGGGACGGCCGTGCTTGCGGTACCAGAGCACCGACGAGCCGATCAGAGCCAGACACAGCCATAACGTCCACATCCGGGGTGACCAGCGGTATCCCCACATCGCCACCGACACCATCAGTGTCACCACCGAGATACTCAGAATCGGCAGGGCAGCAGGAACCGCGGTGCGCGGGATGCGCACCCACGACAGGATCGCGGCGCCAGGTCCGAAGAACAGCAGAACCGTGAGAAGTGCGACGCGAACCAGCGTCGGCAGCGCGATCATCGAGGCCAGGCCGGACAATGCGGCGAGAACACTGATGTCGGAGTAGCGCAATCGGCTACCCGCGCGCCGCCGCGTGCCTGCAGCGGAGTCGGTGGTGCTCACGGGCCAGTCGACGGTCCAGTCGGACGGGACGAACAGCTTGTGCCGCAGGTCCGCGATGGACCTGAATCCGGAATCAGTCGAGGACCGGCTCACGGCTCACCCCCGCCAGAGGAGTGCGCTCGCGACCTTCGCGCCTGCTGCGCCTGATGGCCGCGGGGCCCTTGGCGATGGACAGCAATTCCATCCGGCCGATGCCATCGGGCAGATCGGCAGCAAGATCGTCGGGAGGCGACGCGACCTTGCTCATCTTGGCCGACAGCCGAATTGCGCTGCCGAGTCGGCGGACGGCCACCGTGGCGGCCAGCGTCGCAGATCTGCGGTTCGTGGCGACGGTGTACAGCCAGGCACCGAGGCCGAGTCCGTACCCGCGCGCCTGGACTGCCAGTGCCTCGGAATCGGCGCGGTGCCGGTGCCACACGATGGCCGCGGGCTCGTACACCAGCTTGTCGCCCGCCATCAGTACTCGGAAGAACATGTCGAGGTCCTCGCCGCCGTTGGTCGGGGAGCCGACTCCCAACGCCTCGTCGAATCCTCCCAGATCGAACATCCTTCCGCGGTCGACCGCGAAATTGGCCCCGGTTCCGTACATCCCGACCTGGAACGGAAACAGCGGCACATCGGCCGGAGGATTCTTCAGGTCGTAGACCCGAGGCGTCACCGAACTCGCCCACCCGACGCGGCGATCGAAGTAGGCCTGCGCCTGAGTTCGGATCTCCCCACTCGGCACGATGCCGGACACACACGTGACCCGATCGGTCCGCCCGAAGCCGCGCGCGATGCTGCGCAACCACCTCGCGTCGACGGCGACGTCGTCGTCGGTGAAGGCGACGATGTCGTGTCGCGCGGCCCGCAACCCTGTGTTTCTGGCTCTCGACAGGCCCGCCGTCGGCTCGGACACGACGCGAACTCGGGGGTCGCCCAGCCCACGAACGTACTGCTGGGTGGCATCGGTCGGGGACGCATTGTCGACGACGACCACCTCGAAGTCGGGGTAGTCCAGAGCGGACACCGACGCGAGCGCGCCCTTCAGATGGTCGACTCGGTCGCGAGTGCAGATCACCACGGTGATCGGCGGCAGCGCTCGATCGGGGTCGGGCAGAGCGTCGGGCATCGAAACCTGCGCGAGCGACATCGCCGCCCTTCGCGCATCTTCTGCCGCGACAGCGCCGTCGACGACATCGAGCTCGACGAAGCCGAGTGGGTCGAGTCCGCGTCGGATCAACAGCCGGGCACGGCGGTAACCGTCGGAATCGTCGAGGGCGAGAGACTCCGGAAGATCCTGCTCCAGGTCGATGTCACCGATCCACACGGCACCGTCCCATTCGGGAGACTGGAGTCTGGGGAGCGCGGGAGGTAACACGGGGAGGGTCCTTTCGGGGTGACACGTACGGGCAGGTAGAGCGCGGTCTCAGTCGGCGCGATACCGCACCCAGTCGACCGTCATGGTCGCCGGGAACGGCGTGGAGTTGTCGGTGGGACCGGGCCAGTCGCCGGCAACGGCGACGTTGAACAGCAGGAAGAACGGCTTGTCGAAGACCCAGTATTCATCGCCGCCGGTCAGGTCGTCCGGAGTGACGGTAGCCAAGGTCGTGCCGTCGATGCCGGTGGTCACGCGACCCGGCGAACGCTCGACCCAGTAGGTGTGGAAGTTCTCGGACAGCGGCTCCGGCGGAATCCCGCCCGCGTCCACCTTCTGGCTCGTCAACGAATCGGGTTGGGGGGCATGAATTCCGGTGTGGTACTGGTCGGCCTGGTTCAGCGTCTCCATGATGTCGATCTCGCCTGACAGCGGCCAGCCGACGGAGTCCAGGTCGGTACCGAGCATCCAGAACGCCGGGTGCAGTCCGGCTCCGGCTGGCATCTTGATCCGAGCTTCGATGCGGCCGTAGGTGAACTCGAACTTGTCCTTGGTGGTCACTCGGGCCGAGGTGTATCCGTCACCGTTGCGCATGGCCTTGATGACCATGTTGCCCTGGCCGTCGAGAGACGAGTTCTCGGTCGAATCGGTGTAGTCCTGCTTCTCGTTGTTGCCCCAACCGGTCCGGCCGACATCGTGACCCCACCGGTCGTTCGCCATCGCATCGCCCGCCGTCCCCGAGAAGTCGTCGTAGACGGTGAATCCGGGCTTGGCGGCCGCAGTGTTGGACGCCGACGTCGTCGACCTCGCGTCGACGGTGCCCTGTGCGGTGGAGTCGGGATCGGTGTCGGCTCCGTCCGAGCGCTGCGACAGCCCGTACACGGTGCCGGTGACGACCAGACCCAGCACGACGAGGAACGCCAGAACCGACGGCCGGCGCCGTCGTGGAGGCTCGACGATGAGCCCGGTTCCGGGTAGCCGCGAAACCTCGACGGTCCCCGCTCCGGACTCTCGGCTCGATGCGGCGTGACGACTCACGCGGTCTCGTCGACGTTCTTCGGTACTCGCGTCGCGTTGAACTGCGAGACCGACAGCACGACTATGCCCACGAGCAGTGCGTAGGTGGCGATGCGTTCCATGGAACCGATGCCGAGACCGAACTCGTGACCGCTCATGTAGGCGAAGTAACCCGCCAGGCCGACGGCTCCCAGTGCGGTCACCACGATGCGGATGCTGCGTCGCAGACTGCGATGTCCGCCTGCGATGACGAGGCCGAAATTGCCGAAGACGAAGAACGCGGTGGCACCGAACGAATGGATCGGGTAGTTCACTCCCTGGTTGACCACTCCTGCGGTGATGGCACCCGCGCCTGCGACGATGAAGAACGACGCAGCCCTGCCGTCGATCCGGCGGACGATGTACCAGGATCCGCCCACCGCCGCGATCGCCACACCGAACAGCACCATCGAGGCGTTGAGCAGAACGTAGAGCTGGCTGCACGGCCAGTTGCCGGTGGGCCCGCAGAAGGGAACGCCGAGCTCGCTGATGTAGTTGTTCCGGTAGCTGTAGAGCCCCCGCCACGTGGCCGAGACGATGTACTCGACGAGGACGAACTGCACCACCGACAACCCGGCCCAACGAGCGACATGGGCAACGAAGCCCGATCGCACCGGTGCCGGCACGACGGTGCTCGACGGTGGCCGGTTCGCTCCGGGTTTCGTGGGACGTTTCGCTTCGGTGGTCATGCAGTCTTCTCCTGAGGGGCCAGCAATGCGAGGGGGTTCGCTGCTACGAGATCGAGTGCGGCTTGCACGGTGTGGCTGTCGAAAACATTGTCGTGGAACGACGCCGAGACGAACACGACCGAACCGATGGTCTCCATCGTGATCATCACCGACTCCGGTAGGACCGGATCGGCGATCACGAAGAAGGCGCGGTCGGCCGGCTCGGCAACCCAGGAGACCTGCTCCAACTGCCTCACTCTACCGAGATCGGAGTACATGAGCTGGACCTTCGGTTCCACCGGGACCCGGTCGCCGAACACCCCGGAGACGGCCTTGTGTTCACGCTTGTACTTGATGGTGCTGATCGTCGCCGATGCGATGGGACGGCCCTTGGCGATGGCACCGGACAGTGCCCCGTGCACCTCCCCGGCCGAGGTGGGATCGATGTCGGAGAAGCGGATGCCGGCAGCGAAGTTGCCGAGCACGACCGTCGACGGCGGAAGGTAGCGGCGGCAGTCGAACAGAAATGCTGCGGAACGATCGATCGAAAACGACGTGCGCGCGAACGCCGCGGCGACGGCCGCGCACATCACCGCGCTGACACTCGCGCCGGGCAGGTGGGACTCCCGCCACCGCCGGATCGCATCGGTGGTGCCCGCCTGCGTCACCACGGTGGCCACCGCAGCTGACGGTGCCCACGGCCGAAATGCCGTCGGCGATGCGGTGTCGGGGGCGGCAACCATGGTTGTGGATTCGGGGTTCGTGCCGGGGCGGACGCGGTCGTAGATCGTGTCTACGACTTTCCTGGGATTTCGAACGACCCAGCGCAGCAGTGCTTTTCGGAGAGGATGACCGTCGACGGCACTGTCTGCCCACGCCGGAAGCGGTGCTTCGGGACGTGCGTCGGCCAAGTACGCGAACAGGTCGACCGGCAACAGGGCGTCGCCGAGACCGTGATTGAGATCGAGGAACAGGTAACGACCGGCAAGGCGAATCCGAACAGGAATTTCGGGCACGGACGCGTGCGAGAACTCGGTGAGTTCCTTGGCCAACTGCTCGTGGCCGACGGCGGGTCCCTCGACGATGTGCTCGAGTACCCGCTCCGGCTCGTAGACCCAGCCCGCCGAAGACTGGTCGGCGCGCAGCCCGAGCCGCGTCGCAGGACCGATCGAGGCCAGTGCGAGTACCCGGCTCTGCACCCGTGCAAGATTGCCGAAGTCGGCGGGTCCCAGCACGGTCACAATGCGCGAATCGGACCGGAGCATGTCCAACGAACTGGCGCGATAGGTCTGAGTCATGGTGCCGTCCTGTGTTGAGCGTGGACCGGAATACGACGCGGTGACGGTTCGTCGAGCTGCGGCGGACCGTCCTGTGGCTCGCGGCGAGGCGGTTCACGGTGTCGAGGTTCAGCGTGTCGGGGCTCGCCGTTGCGAGGCTCTCGATGACGCGATCGAGGCGGACGTGCGTCGCTGTCGTCGATCGGCCCGCGTGGTCCGGGGGAGCCCGACGGGTCCTGGTCGTCACCGGACTCGCCGTTGCGGCCTGCGGACATCTCGCGGATCCAGCGAACGAGCGGCACGATCAGCACGACGGCACCGAACGCCTCCGCGGCGAGGTACGCCCAGCCGACGGCCGCGATACCCATCGACGACGACAGTGCCACCGAGCCGCCGATGATGATCGAGGTGGCCACCACCTGCACGATCACGGCCAGTCTCATACGTCGACGTACACGAGCCAAACCGTCGTACAGGGAACCGACGACGGAGAGCGGGATGGTCAGCGCGGCCAACTGCACGATGATGGTGCCCTGATCGCGGTAGCCCTGGCCGATGAGTCCGAGACCGAACGGCGCAACGAACGCCAGGAAGATCGACCCACCCACCGCGACGATGCACACCAGGGTCATGAACCTCTTCGTCAGGCGGTGAAACTGTTCGGGGTGGGCGGCGACCTCGGCCACGTACGGTCCGATCAACACACTGATCAGAATGTAGAGGGCGCTGACGATCGACCAGGTGAGGGAGAAGTACGCGTTCTCCTCGGCACCGAGGGTGGCGACGACGATCATCGGAACGAGCAGCGGAGCGAGCGAGCCGAGCGCTGTGATGCCGTACGCCGAACCGAAGTAGGCCCACATCTCGCGCCTGGGCGGCAGATCCGGCTTGCCGGCGTACCGCTGTTCGGTGCGGACGTTCTTCATTATCGCGCGCAGGACGAAGATCGACGCCACGACGGCGGGCACCGCCCAGGCCGAGATGATCGAGGTACTTCGCTCGGTCGAGAAGAGCGCCAACAGCAACACGAACTTGAGGACGGCGTGGAAGACGTTCTTGGCGGCCGCCCAGCGTGCGACGCCCAGGCCGGAAGAGGTCTGATCCTGCAGTGCGAACACCGCGAGCACCGCGACGAAGAACGGGAACGACACGATTTCAGCGGTGTTGGTGAACATCTCGTCCACCGGCGCAACCAGCAGGAAACCGCCGCCGAGCACGAATGCGAATGCAGTGACGGTGAGGTACCCGCGCACGATGAACGACTTGGCCAACCGGCCCGAGATCGGGAGGAAGCGCTCGTACATCGAACCGAGGCTCAGATTGGACAGAGTCGAGAGCATCACCGCAGAGGTGATGACCGCCGACGCGCTGCCCACCTCGGCCACGGGATAGAGCCGACCGGCCGCGGCCCAGAACAGCAGGCCGAGTGCGCCGGTGATGGCCGTCGAGAGCATCAGGGCCATCGAATTGAGCGCGAGGTTGCGATCGGAGGCCTTCGATCCCGGTCCCGTCTCGGGTACCGAATGCTCGACGGGGTCGGCAGCGACGGCGACCGGAGAAACATCGACCGAGTGCACGGCATTGTGCCGAGGCACGGTCTGTACCGGCATCGTCGGGCTGTTCATCAGGCCCAGGTCGAACCGAGCAGGTTCGACCGGATACCACCGAAGTTGTTCGAGCTGTTCGTGTTTGGGTGGCAGGATCCTGGGAGCGCGGTGCTTCACAATCGAACCTTCCCCACCGGCACGGGAGGCGACGGTGCGGCGATCTCGATATCGAAGGCAGCGGAAGCGGCCGCCACCAGTTCGGCTCGCACGTTCTCTCGCAGATCGCGACCGTAGAGCGAGTGATCACCGGACTCGAAGGAGGTGACGGTCGGCACGGACGACCGGCGCTGGAGCCGGCGTATTCCCTCTGGGCCCCGATTGGTCTCGAACCAGGCGGTGTCGCTAGGGGAGAGCAGAACTCGCGTCTGCACCCGGCGGTCGCTGAGAATGCGCAACGAGATCTCGGGAACCTGGATCAGGCCGCGCCGCCCGAGCCAGATCCACAGCGCATACGGAATCCGCGGCTGCAGTGCATTCTTGGTCCGCACACCCCAGTGGTGCAGGCGGTCGAGTGCGCGGGCCTTCAGTCCGGTTTCCTCGATGTGCATCGAGGAACGCTTGACGAATTCGAGACGACGAGTGGTCCAGTCCAGGGTGTTGAGCAGTACTGCGGCACGAACCCCCAGTTCCCGGGCGGCGAAGCTGGAATACCATGAGCCGGAGCACATTCCGGCCACCAGGACGTTGTCCGGGGTGGTCCCCGACTGCTGGACGGCGGTGAGTGCGTCCTCGTTGCCATCGTCGCTGTAGAGCCGGGTCAACTCCCCGTCGCCGACGGTGCCGCTCTCACCGGTGCCGCGTCGATCGAAGCGAACCGTCGATACCCCGAATCGAGGCAGGAGCCGCGCCAGTTCGACCCACATGCGAACGGGACCGACGCGGTGCTCGTTGGCGGTGGGGTAGAAAACCACTGTCGGTCCGCCGGGCAGGCACTGATCAGAGGACGACCGAATCGCGAAAAGCTTTTGCGCGCCCAGATATTCGATGGTCTCGTGGATTCCGTCGACCACGAACGCCGAGCGACGCTGCAGCTCGACTTCGCTTGTGGGCTCGACGGGGAACTTCGATGCCGTCCACGTCGCGAGGTAGGCGATGTCGGACGTTGGAATGATGACCTCGAAATCGCTCGGCTCGAGGAAGTCGTCGTGAGCGGACAACGTGTGCTCCTCGGCCGCGAGAGTCTCGACGAGCCTGCGTACCGGCTTCGTATCGCCTCGTTCGGCGCGCGTGGCGACCAGCACCGGCGCGTCGATTTTCGTCTTCGCCGCATCGAGCGCGGAGAAGCCCGCGGCCGAATCGGGATGCAGCACGGCACCGATGATCGACACCCTGGGATCGGTGTCGGAGTCGGTGGTGACGCTCACCGAATACAGTGCGCGCTGCTCGTGCAGATACGACCGTCCTTTGACGACCGGATCCCACAGCGTCATCGCGGTGAGCGGCCCGCACTCGGCGGCGGCCGAACACGCCAACAAGGCGCCGACGCGCAGACCGACGAGGCCGACCTCGCTCACACCGCAACCGCGAACATAGTCGACGGCCTCGACGATGCTCCGCCGCCAGTGTTCGACCGCGCCGGGCTGATCCTGATCACCCCACGAATCGCCGGTGCCGCGGTAGTCGAACCGCAGCACCAGAAGTCCCTGCGCACTGAGCTTCTGCGCGAGCAGGGTCATGCCGCGATACGAATCGACCTGCTCTTTTCCGAGCGGCGGGCATAGAACGACACCGCCGCGCGCCCGACCGCCGGACGGCACATGGACGGTGCCGAACAGCGGCGAGTCGGACGGGCCGAACCACATCGGATACTTGCCGCCCGCCGTACGCGAAGAGGACTCGGCGGGAACTGAGCCGATGCGCCGGGGAGCGGTGCGGGAACTGTTCACAGATTTGGTCCTTCGTGTACGTACACGGGCGAAGCGGTATCGATCAGTTGCGCAGTGCGGCAGGCCAGCCCGATCGATCGAGTCCGTGGGTGCGGAGCATCGCCAGTGCGATCCGTTCCATGCCGAAACCGACGCAAGCGCTGTGGGCGGGTTCGCCGTCGACGGTCTCGATGCCGAAGGTGTGCCCGAAGTGATCACGGTGGCAGTTGCACGAGACGACCGCGGTGCCCTCGTCGAGATCTCCGTAGAGCTTGACGACCAGTTCGGTCTTGAGGTTCTCGTTGCGCTGATTCGCCGCGAGCATGCGTCCGGCGCGACCGAAGAAGGGGTCGTTGGCGATGACAGCCTCGGCTGCTAGTCCCAGATCTGCCAGAACCTGGAGGCCGCGCGGTACCCAGCGTTCGCGGTGTGCGATCGCATCGTCGGGGGTGCCCACTCGAACGAACTCGTGCATCCGAAATGCCTGCATCCGAGCCGGATCCACCGCGGGCTCGTGTCGGAAGCAGTAGCCGTAGATGTCCATCAGCGTGCCCTCTTCGGGCAGGGTGCCGGTGAGCATCGAGTACGACGGATGGCAGGCAGCAGAGACCAGCATGGTGCCCGCCGAATGCAGAAAGTGATCCCAGTCCTTACCGTCGGACCTCTCCGCCAACAACGCTGCGTGTTCCTTGTTGTCGCCCTCGAAAGTGTTGATGGCACCGGTGAGGTTGGGGAACGACGCGATGTAGTCGGTGCGTTCGAAGGCTTCGCGAGGGAATACCGGAGCGAATCGGAACCGGTTGGCCTGACGGCCGTGCTCGGCGACCCCGGCCTCGGTGACGCGGGCGTCGACGAACTCGATGATGTCCTCGAATTCGCCACTGCGCCCGTATAATCCGGGAATCGAGCTGGGCACCAACAGGCCGGCGTCGACGAGTTCGGTGCGGAAAGCGGCTCGTGCAGAGTCGAGTTCGCTGATGTCTGTCTCCGGTGCGGAGTGCGTGGTAGTCACTATTTGCCCTTGTAGACGAGGGAGAGCTGGGAGTTGTGCCCCAGAATGCGTTCGTTGCTGACCATGATCGCGGACCCGTGCGCATCACGAAGATGACGGCCGATGCTCATCTCGCCGCCCTGTCGGTAGCCGGAGATGCCGCAGATCTGCAGCGCCTTGCCGACGATGTCGATGACGAGCGTCGACGCGGTGACCTTGACGTTGTTGATCTTGAGCGCGAAACCGATGGCTCCGAGCTCGGCGGGACTGTCGGCGACCGCCTCGAACTTGGCTGCGGCACCGAACACCGTGTCCACCAACTGCTCGTGCACCACCATCAGCTCCGCGAGACGCAGCGCACTCGGCGGCGGCGTTCCCGGAGTCTTGCGTGCGGCCTTCTGTACCGACTTGCGGGCCTTGGTGACCGCAGCGTCGGCGATGCCGAGCCACGCAGATCCCCACAGCACGTGCGCCACCGGAAGCATGGTCTGAGCGGAGATGTCGCCGTAGTTGTCGCCCAGGATGTTCGACGTCGTCGTGCGTGCGTCCAGCATGAAGCCCGGACTGCAGGTGCCACGAAAGCCGAGGGTGTCCCAGGTGCCGGTCTTGACCAGCGTCACGTCGGGCTTCTCGCACACCACGAGCACCTGATCGCTCGGCGGGCTGTCGACGCTGCGCCGCGCCGTCGCCAACACGATCTGTGCGTACTCGCCGTAGGAGATGACCGGTGCGTTCTTGCTGAGCGTGATCTGCTCGCCGTCGTACTCCACCGCACAACTGCTCGAGCGGACGTCGCCGCCGATGTTGATCTCGGTGGTGGCAGACGCCACCAGTATGCGATCGGTCACAATGCGACGCTGCAGGTCCGCCATGGCGTCGGACTTGCCGTGGCGGACGATGCTGAGCACCTGCGACTGGTGCATCACGAAGATCATCGCCGTCGATGCGCACTCGGCACCGAGGGCACGTGAGATCCGGGCTATGTCCGTCAGCGTTGCTCCGCCTCCGCCGAACTCCCGCGGAATTCCGATCCCCAGCAGGCCGGCGTTGCGCATCGCATCCACCGATTCGGTGGGAAAACGGGCATCGCGGTCGACCTCGTCGGCATGGGTCCGCAGTACGGCCAGCACGTCGGTGATCGACTGGTCGATCGAGCTCTCGTAGACGGTGGTCATGGCCTCAGTCCGTCAGCTGGGCGATGGCCGCGGCGATCGCGTTGATGCTGCCGAACGTCGACTTCTGCAGCATGGTGTCGGGGAATTCGACGTCGAACTCGTCCTCGAGAGCGATCATCACGTTGACGCTGGCGTGCGAGGTGAGGCCGCTGTCGTAGAGATCGGCAGCTTCGTCGATGCCCTCCACGGGGACCGGCAGCTTTCCGAATTTCTCCAGGACTGTTCGCACTCGAACCACGTCGTCAGCATTGAGCGTCTGCATCGAAACCTCCACCGATCGCGTTAACCACGAGACCGGACGGCCTCGTCGTCGACTCAGGGTCGGCTGGCTGTGCGCCTTTTCGACCCAAAGTCTCCCCAGACCCTCTTAAACAATATCGCAGATTGTTTAGTAGCGTTACCGGGATGCCCGCATCGGGCATCCCGACCGCCGTACACTTCGAGTGGAGCGGGGGCTCGAACGGGCGCCGGATCGGGCGTCGAAACACAATCTGTGAAGGACTGTCTGGTCGATGGGTGGAGTCTGCGGGGTGTCAGTGGGTACCGGTGCCGTGCGCATCGCGTACATCGCCGACGGCCGCCGCGTCGAGGACTCCATCGACGCCGAGGGCGCACACGACCTGCTGCCCGGCAAGCTCGTCGATCTCGGCCCGTTCGAGGACATCGTCCTCGCCGGATGGGACACCGCGGCCGTCACGGCGCTGCTGGAGACCCTCGGCGACGGCACGGTGCCGAGAGCTCGCATGGTCGAGGAGTCCTGCGCCCTCCTCGCCTACTCCCGGACCGTTCCCGAACTGGCCGACAAGGACTACGTCCTGGTGGTCGACCTGGGTAAGAAGGGCCTCTCGGCCACCGCGCTCGATGTTGCGGGCGAGTACGTCGAGTGGACCGCACGCACCGTCGACATCAGTGGTGACCGCTTCGACGAGGTGGTCCGCGGCATCGTGATGGCCAAGGGCATTCTGCCTGCTCCGGTCGGACCCGAGGGCGATCGGGAGTATCAGGCATTCTTCCGTGAGCTCAAGGAGCTGGTGAGCTCGTCGGTGGGCGTCAGGGCACCCAACCGCGGCCCGATGTTGCTCAGCCGAAAAGAATTCGAGCGAGAGATCACCCCGCTCGTCTCCGACGCTTTGGACTGGGCCTCCAAGCAGGCACCCGATGCAGTGCTGCTGATCGGCGGCGGTGCAGGCATTCCCGCAGTGCGCACCATCATCGAAGGCAAGTGGAACGTTCCCGTCCACGTGCCCGACGCGCCTGCTATGGCCATCGCCAAAGGTGCGGCACTCGACGAGAGACCCGCCGAAGCCTCCCTCGACGCCGATGTGGGAATCATCACGGTCCCGGACGACGCGTCGGAACTGCTCGATGCACCCGAGCTGCTTGCCGATCCCGACACACTCGACGCACCGGAGACAACCGGCCTCGACACCGTCGACGAGTGGACGGTCGAAGGCCTGACCGTCGACCAACTCGCGACCGAGGATCTGTCGATCCCGTCGACCACCTTCGACGTCGACCCAGCGGCCACCGACCTCGGCGAACCCGCGGTGCTCGAACCTGCGGTACCCGAGCCCGGCGTCGTCGCCGAGCCGGTTCGGCGCGGCCCGCGCGCCTGGTCGGTTCGTGATGCGTCCGTGCTCGCCGCCGTGAGTCTCCTGATCGTTGGAGTGGTGGGACTGGTGTTCGCCCGGGGAAACACGCCGCCGCCGACTCCGCTGATCGACCAGCAGATTCCTTTCGATTCGACGTTCGCCGCGGCGCTTTCTGCCGCCGCGGGCCCGGCCGACGGTGCCGCTCCGGGTCCCGCCGAGTTGCCCGTTCTGGGTCCGGCTCGCTTGTCCGACGCGGACCTGTACGAGCGTGCGTTCAGCTACGACGGCGAAATGTACCAACCGGTCGTCGATCTGGAGCTGCCGGAATAGACCGGTGGTCCGGTTCGCACGGGCTGGGTAGGGAGCGAGACAGGTTCCGTCGCGTCCGAGTGCCCCTACCTGCGGGGCGCGCGCCCCACCGATTCGGCCGAAGCGGTAGCCTGGCGCTCTGGACGAGCTGCATCGCGTCCGATGACATTTGCCGATCGAAGTGAGGCCGACCACCGTGACTGTGCTGCTTGGGGTGTCCATGGGGACCCGAGCCGTGCGCACGGCGCAGCCCCGAGCCGAACAGTTCGGTGTACCCGTAGCCGACTCTTCGGGCCTGGTCACCGACATCGACCGGCCTCTGTTCTTCCGCAACGAACTCATCGACAGCGTCGGCGGAGACCTTCCGCATCTGGCCGCCGAATCGATCGGTGCCGCAGCCGAAACCGAGCCCGAACTCGCCACCGGCGTCGCCTACCGCGACCCCCGCCAAGCCGACGCCCTGCATGCTGCCCTCACCGGTGCGCATCTGCACAACTATCACCTGGTCCACGAGGTGGAAGCTGTCGTCGAGTACCTGGCAGCAACGGGCGAAGCACGCAACTGCAGTTCCGTCGCCCTGTTCGACCTCGGAAGTTCCGGGCTGACCGTCAGCGTCGTCGACCTGGTGCAGCGCACCGTCATCGCCTCGCAGCGATCCGGTGAGTACAGCGGAGATCTGCTCGACGCCTACGTCCGCAACAATCAGCTCCAACGCCTCGGCAAGCAGCCGACCGACCCCGACATGGCGCTGTTCGAGAAGCGCTGCCGAATCGCCAAGGAGCGCCTGTCCACTCAGGACGCGGTGTGCTTGCCGGATGCGAGCGGGATGATCCTGCTGTCGCGTGAGAACTTCGAGCTGCTCATCACCGACCTGCTCGACGAGGCCATCGAGTTCGCGCGCGAGGTGATGATCGGGGCCAACGTTCCCATCGACGCCGTCGTACTGATCGGCGGCGGCGCACGCATGCCGATCGTGCAGAAACGCGTCGGACCGCTGCTCGAACTGCCGTCGATCGTGCCGACCGAGCCCGAGACCGTCGCGGCACGTGGCGCGGCCCTGACTGCACGGCCGCACTCGCGCACGCGAACCGGAACGCGACGGGCACCGGACGCCGATCGGCCGGTGGAGTCCACTGCGTCCGTAGCAGCCGAACCCACGTCGCAGGTGCGCTCGGAACCAGTTTCGGCTCCGGTGCCGCCTCCGCTGCCCGCGCCGGTCCGACTGGTTCCGGCTCGCACCGAATCTCACCACGCCGCGCCCGGCGTGCCTGTCCAGGCTCCCGCGGCATCGCGTCCTGTCCCCGCACGTCCCTGGATCGCGGCGGCACCGATCAGCGAGGGCTCCAACTCTCAGGACACGGTGTCCGGAGGCCCGGTGTCCGAGGTCCCGTTTTCCGAGGTGCCCGCCGAGCCGACCGGTACGGCGGGAGGGTTCGAATCCTCGAGATTCACCGACTCCTCCGATTCCGGTGCAGTCGATTCGGTTCCGGAGACGTCACCGTTGGTGAAAGATGCTCTCGACGACCACGTGCAGGGGGTGCGGGTCGACGGGGAGGTCGTTGCGTTGAGCGCGAACACGGGGGATTCGTCTGCCGAGGGCTCGGCCGCCCAGTCCGAGGCAGCCGACGACGGCAAGCCTGTTCCGTTCCAGCTGAAGAACGTCTACTGGCTCGACGCCGATTACGACGACGACGACGGCGAGGACGATCGCACCCGGGCTCGGCGCAAGCTTCGCACCGGAGGTGTTCTCGCGCTCGGTCTTGCGTTGGTGGTGGGCGTCTCCGCTTTCATGCTCACCCAGCAGAACACGCCGCAGGTGGTCGACACTTCGGTCAGTCGCAGCCAGACCGAAGCTCCTGCTGTCACCACTACGGTGGCACCCACATCGGTGATACCGGCTCCTGTCCTGCCGCCGCCCGCACCGACCACGACCGTCGAACCGACCACGGTGCCGCTGGAGACCGAGGTCTACCAGGAGCCCGAGACGACGGTACCGCCGACGACCACGGCCGAGCCCGCTCCGCCGCCGCCCGTCGAGACGGTTCCTCCGACGACGCAGCAGCCGCCTCCGCTGATCCCGGGTTTCCCGGACTTCACGCTGCCCGGTTTCCCGCCGATCGCTCCGCCCGCTCCCTGACCCTATTCACCTCTCCCCGTGAGTGTTTCGCGGCCTGATGTGCTCGAAGATCAGGATCGTCTCGGTTGCGGCGACGGCAGGGTCGGCACTGAGATTCTCGACGACGAAATCGCGGAGCGTGGCGGTGTCGACGGTTGCCACGTGTACCAGGAAGTCGTCCGCACCGGCAATGAAGTAGATGTTCAGCGTCTCTTTTCGGGAGGCGATCTTCGATCCGAATTCGCTGATCCGCCGTCGAGCATCTGCTTGGAGCCGCACTGAAATCATGGCCTGGATGCCTTGGCCGAGGGCTTCGGGATCGATGTCGGCGTGAAACCCGCGGATGACACCGCGTTCGACGAGGGCTCGAACCCGGGCCAATGCGGTGGACGGTGCAATGCCGGCCGCAGCGGCGAGTGCGTTGTTGGGTGTGCGAGCGTCGCGACGGAGCTCGTCGAGCAGTATGTGGTCGATCCGGTCCAGTGGAATCTGCCGAACATCGT
The DNA here is from genome assembly GCF_033142445.1 of Rhodococcus sp. IEGM 1330. NCBI lineage: Bacteria > Bacillati > Actinomycetota > Actinomycetes > Mycobacteriales > Nocardiaceae > Rhodococcus > Rhodococcus sp. IEGM 1330. Next base: position 70,137 of record NZ_JAWLSB010000007.1, on the reverse strand, counting down.
TCGGCTGAGTCCCCGCTCCACCCGTCTGAAATGAACTATTGCTCGGCATTCGGCGATCGTACAGAATTATATTCACATCCGTTGCGGGTATTTCGTAGATAATTCATAGTTGGCCTACACGGATGGAGCCAAGGCTTCACGTCACCCACCACCGAGGAGGCCGCCATGAAGATCGGAATTCCACGCGAGATCAAGAACCACGAATACCGGGTGGCCATCACCCCGGCGGGCGTGCACGAACTGGTCTCGCGAGGACACGAAGTGATCATCGAAACCGAGGCAGGGGCCGGATCGTCGTTCACCGACACCGACTACAAAGCCGCCGGCGCACAGATCTTCACCGATGTCGACGAGATCTGGGAAACGGCCGACCTCCTACTCAAGGTCAAAGAACCTATCGCCGAGGAGTATTCGCGCCTGCGCAAGGGACAGGTGCTGTTCACCTACCTGCATCTCGCCGCATCCAAGGAATGCACCGATGCGCTCCTGGAGTCGGGTACCACAGCCATCGCATACGAAACCGTCACTGCTGCAGACGGTTCGCTTCCGCTGCTCGCACCGATGAGTGAAGTTGCCGGACGCCTCGCGCCACAGGCCGGTGCCTACCACCTGATGTCCAGTGAAGGCGGCCGCGGAGTTCTCATGGGCGGAGTGCCCGGGGTGCGTCCCGCAAACGTTGTCGTCATCGGAGCCGGTGTGTCCGGAAAGAACGCCACCGCAATCGCTTTCGGCATGCATGCCGACGTCACCGTGCTCGATCTCGATGTGAAGGCGCTGCGTGCCATCGACGATCAGTACCGCGGTGCCGTCAAGACTCTCGTGTCGAACGCGTACGAACTCGAACAGGCCGTTCTCGCCGCGGATCTCGTCATCGGTGCAGTGCTGGTACCCGGAGCCAAAGCCCCGAAGCTGGTGTCCAACAGTCTGGTTCAGCGCATGAAGCCGGGTTCGGTTCTGGTCGACATCGCCATCGACCAGGGCGGCTGCTTCGAGGATTCGCACGCCACCACCCACGCCGATCCCACGTACAAGGTGCACGAGTCGGTGTTCTACTGCGTCGCCAACATGCCCGGCGCCGTACCGCGCACCTCCACCTACGCGCTCACCAACGCGACCCTGCCGTACGTCGTCGCACTCGCCGACAAGGGTTGGGAAGCTGCCTGCGCGGCGGACCCGGGTCTGAAAGCCGGCCTGAGCACGCACAACGGTGCCCTGCTGTCGGAGACCGTCGCGGCTGCGTTCGCCTGACGAGCGGGTGCGCCGCATGTGAGTGAAACTTCGTAGCAGGGGTCGAGTTTCTGCTCACGTGGGTCGTTCCGCAGGCTCCACTCCTGCTCACATGGGTCGTTCCGCAGGCTCCGCTCCTGCTCACGTGCGGCGAAGCCGCTCTACGCACTGTGGCGGCCGGAACCTCGCGAACGGGTGGGTTTCGACGGCCTGACGGGTTTCGCCGCTCGCTGTGAGGTGAGCGGTCGCGCGAGCAGCACGGCGATAGCCGTGGTCAGCGGAACCGACAACGCCAGCGCCACACCGCCCACCGCGGAGCGGACGATCTCGATGGCCACCGAATCGCCGGTGAGCACGTCCTGGATGGATCGGTCGGCGACGCTGAAGAGCAGCAGTAGCGGCAGCGCGCCACCGGCGTAGGCGAGCACGAGCGTGTAGACCGTGCTGGCGATGTGGTCACGCCCCACCCGCATCGTGGCGGTGAAGATCTCGCGTCGCGACGCCGTCTCGTCCACCGAGGCGAGCTCGAAGGCCGCCGACGCCTGCGTGATCGTCACGTCGTTGAGCACTCCGAGCGAGCCGATGATGAAGCCGGCCAACAGCAGGCCGGTGACGCTGACGTTGCCGATGTACGTCTGGACGGCGGTGTTCTGTTCCTCGGACAATCCGGTCAGGTGGGTCATGCGGATGGCGACGTAGGACAGCACCGCCGCCACCGCCATCGAGGTGAGAGTGCCCAACAGTGCCGAGCTGGTGCGCAGATTCACCCCGTGCGCCAGGTACAGCACGGCGTAGAGGATCACCGCCCCGGCTACGAGGGCGACCGGAATGGCGGGTGCACCGTCGAGCAGGGCGGGCAGCATGAACACCACCAGCACGGCGAACGCGATGAGCAGGCCGACCAGTGCGCGGAATCCCCGCCAGCGCGCGACGACGCAGATGACCACGGCGAACACACCGACGATCAGCGCCAGCGGCAGCCCGCGGGAGTAGTCGTTGAAGGAGTAGCGGACTCCACCGGCGGGGTCGGTCTGTAGGACCAGCCGGATATCGTCGCCAGCGCTCAGAGTTGGTTGGCCGGGCCCCGGCGCGATCTCGAGAACCGTTCGTTTGCCTGCGTCCTCGCCGGTGGTGATGTCGACGATGCTGCGCTGACATTCGTAGGAATCGTTGACCGCAGGCGTCGGGTTGCCGGTGAACGCTCTACCTGCGTCGGGACTCCCGCAGGTCCCGATGCTCTGCGAGGTGATGGTGCCCGCCTCGGTGGACACCGCACCTCCGCCGGAGGTCTGGAACGGCAATGGGATATCGACGTTCTGCTGGCTGGGCCACAGAGCGATGGCACCGCCGATCACGGCGATGGCAATGGCGACCAACAGTCCGACGACGACCTTGGCCGCCACCGGTCCCAACGGCACCGGTGCGTCACTGTGGCCGTGGCCGTGACCATGGCCCACATGAGATCCGAGGCTCGGCCTACTGCCGTCGGGAGGATTGCCGTGTGATTCCACGATGTCAGGCTAGTACGGGGCCAGATTCGTGGCCGATGCGAGGAGCTCGGTGGCGGGGAGCAGGGGGGGCGTCCCCCGCCACCACCTGACCGACCCGGGGGGGAGGGGTACGACCAGGGCTCGCGGGCACCGAAGTGCCGTCCGCCAATGTACAGATCAATCGTCGTTCAGGCGTGATCGCCCCGATGTTTTGTGCATCACTTTCAACTACTTCTCGGTAACTCGGCGTCTCACTGCTTGTACGACGCGAGGAAGTTACCGAACCTCTCGATCGCCACGGCCAGATCTCGTGCCCACGGCAGCGTGACGATGCGCAGGTGATCGTGGCCGGGCCAGTTGAAGCCGGTGCCCTGGACAACCAGGATCTTCTCCTGCAGCAGCAGATCCTGGACGAGCTTCTCGTCGTCGTAGATCTCGTGGACTTCGGGATCGAGTCGCGGGAACGCATACAGCGCACCCCGCGGCTTGACGCACGAGACGCCGTGAATCGCGTTGAGCTTCTGCCATGCGACGTCGCGCTGCTCGAGCAGACGGCCGCCGGGCAGGATGAGATCCTCGATACTCTGATAGCCGCCGAGTGCGACCTGAATGGCATGTTGCGCAGGCACATTGGGGCACAGCCGCGTCGACGCGAGAAGGTCGATGCCCTCGATGAAACCTGCGGCGTGCGCCTTGGGTCCGGTGATCGCGAGCCATCCGGCGCGGTAACCGGCCACTCGATACGCCTTGGACAGTCCGTTGTACGTCAGGCAGAGCAGGTCGGGAGCCAGGCTCGCCAGCGAGGTGTGCTCTGCGTCGTCGTAGAGAATCCGGTCGTAGATCTCGTCCGCCAGCAACAGCAGCTGATGCTTGCGCGCCAGATCGACGATGCCCTGCAGCACCTCCTTCGAGTACACCGCGCCCGTCGGATTGTTGGGATTGATCACCAGCAGTGCGACGGTCTTCGGGGTGATCTTGGACTCGATGTCGGCCAGATCGGGGTTCCACCCGTTCTCCTCGTCGCACATGTAGTGCACGGCCTTGCCACCGGACAGCGTCGTCATCGCCGTCCACAGTGGGTAGTCAGGGGCCGGGATCAGCACCTCGTCACCGTCGTCGAGCAGTGCCTGCATCGTCATCGTGATGAGCTCGGACACCCCGTTGCCGAGGTAGATGTCGTCGACGTCGAGTTCGGGGAAGCCGGGTTCGAGCTCGTAGCGCGTGACGATGGCTCGGCGGGCCGACAGGATGCCCTTCGACTCCGAGTACCCCTGGGCCACCGGCAGCGCCGCGATCATGTCTCGCACGATCACGTCGGGGGCCTCGAATCCGAACGGTGCCGGATTACCGATGTTGAGCTTGAGGATCCGGTGCCCCTCGGCTTCGAGGCGCGCGGCATGGGCGTGTACCGGTCCGCGGATCTCGTACAGCACGTTCTGCAGCTTGGTCGACTGCTGCAACGTACGGTAACGCGGCTGGGAGTTGATCTGCGGAGTGGTCACCCGTCACATCGTGCCAGGTGGGCGGTATCGGTTTCCACGAGGTTGTTTCGCCGAGTCCGTCGGTGGGGGATGGAACACTGTCTCCCATGTGCGGACGGTATGCCAGTACCCGGAGTGACAGTGACCTGCAGGCGGTGTTCGACATCGCCGAGACCGTCGGTGCGGAGGTGCCGCCGTCGTACAACGTGGCCCCCACGCAGACCGTGCGGACGGTGCTCGAACGCACGCCCAAGGACGAGCCCGACGCCGACGCTCTGCGACAGCTCAGGTCGGTGCGCTGGGGTCTGATTCCGTCGTGGGCGAAGGACGCGAAAATCGGTTCCCGGCTGATCAACGCCAGGTCCGAGACCGTCACCGAGAAGCCGTCGTTCAAGAAGGCGGCAAGCCGTCGACGATGCATCGTCCCTGCCGACGGGTACTACGAGTGGGAGAAGCGCGACGGCGCGAAGGTGCCGTACTTCCTGCACGACGGTGACACGGGTCGTTCCGCAGGCTCCACTCCTGGGGGCGTATTGGCGATGGCCGGCCTGTACGAGCTGTGGCGAGACCCCACCAAGGCCGAGGACGACGAGGCGCGTTGGGTCTGGTCGGTCACCGTGCTCACCTCCCCGGCTGCCGATTCGCTCGGACACATTCACGATCGCTCGCCCGTCGTGCTCCCACCGGATCTGCGCGCCGCCTGGCTCGATCCCACCGTGACCGACCTCGGCGCGGTACAGGACATGTTGGCCGCGATCCCCGAACCACGGCTCGAACCTTACGAGGTGGGCACCGCGGTGAACAGCGTGAAGAACAACAGCCCGGAGCTGTTGACGCCGGTGTAGCGGTGGTTCAGGCGAGTCGCGTTCGGCAGATGTCGGCAATCGCGGCCCGCTCGTCGGGGGTCAGCTCCTCGGCGACCGGCGAATCGAGGATGCGACGCAGTCGCACGAAGTAGGTACGCGCGTCGACGCCGAATGCCACGTAGATGTCCTCGTCGCTGCCACCGCCGTACCCACGCCAGGTTCGGCCGAATGTCAGGATCTCGTGGTCCACCGAATGGGTAGTGGTCCGGCGCATGGTGTTCCCCCTAGTGCTACTCGACTCCCATCATCCGGGTCACGGTTGAAGGGCCGGTGAACAATGCGTTACGGGCACGTCAGTTCACTAGGGTGGACGGCGTGACTGCTCTCGCCTTCGGATCCTGGCCCTCGCCCATCACAGCAGCAGATCTGTCGTCGGCGGGCCACCCCGTCGAGGGTGGTTGCTTCGTCGGCGGCGAGATCTGGTGGTCGGAACTGCGGCCCGCCGAACAGGGTCGAACGGCCATCTGCCGCCACGTCGACGGAGAAGTGCAGCCCGTTCTGCCCGCACCGTTCAACGCCCGCACCCGCGTCCACGAATACGGCGGGGGAGCCTGGACCGCGACGGCAGACGGCGACCTGGTGTTCGCCGAGTTCTCCGATCAACGCGTCTACCGACTCACCCCCGGCGGTGCACCCGTACCGCTGACTCCGAAACCGGCTGTGGCGTCGAGCATCCGGTACGCCGATCTCTCGGTGGTCGGCACCGACGTGATCGCAGTTCGCGAGATGCACGACGCAGGCGCGGTGTCACGAGACATCGTGGCCATCGATCTCGGCGGCGGCGGCGGCGGGGTGCGCTCGCTGGTGTCGGGCTCGGACTTCCTTGCGTTCCCGAGACTGTCACCCGACGGCACCCGCATCGCCTGGATCGCCTGGAATCACCCGCAGATGCCCTGGGACGGATCCGAACTACGCGTTGCCTCCCTCTCGGATCCCGGCGCATGGACGGTGTTGCTCGGATCGACCGAGGAATCGGTGATGCAGCCGGAATGGATCGACAACGAATCGCTGTACGCGATCGGTGACCGAAGTGGTTGGTGGAACCTGCATTCGGTCACCCTCGACGGTTCGGTCACCCCGCTGCTGACGCTCGACGCCGACTTCGGGGCTCCGTTGTGGCGGTTGGGATCGAGCTGGTACGAGGTGCTCGACGACGGGAAGCTGCTCACCGTGCGCACCGTCGGCACCGACATGTTGGCGGTACTCGATCCTGCGTCCGGTGCACTGGAGGACATCGCCCTCGACGGTGTGACCTCGGTGGGGCTCGGCGGGCGCTCCGGGTCGACCGTTCTCCTCAAGTGCGGCGGAGCTCGGGTGGCGGGTGGATTGTTCGCCCTCGACCTGGAATCCGGCGAACTGACCTCGGTACGTTCGGGTTTCGAATCCGTGCCCGACAGCGCATACCTGCCCGAGGGGCGTCAGGTGACGTTCCACGGGCCGAACCGTGAGGTGCACGCCATCACCTATGCGCCGCGCAACCCGTTGTACGAGGGGTTGGATGGTGAACTGCCGCCGTACGTCGCCTTCGTCCACGGCGGCCCGACCGCGCACGTGGCACCCGCTCTGAACCCGTTGTTCGCCTACTTCACCAGCCGCGGCATCGGCGTCGTCGATGTGAACTACGGCGGGTCGAGTGGATACGGGCGCGAATACCGCAACCGACTGCGCGGGCAGTGGGGAGTGGTCGACGTCGAAGACACCATCGCCGCGGTGCAGGGGCTGGCCGACAGCGGACTCGCCGACCCACGGCGGTTGGCCATCGAAGGTGGCTCCGCCGGTGGTTGGACGGTCCTGGCTGCGCTGACGTCCTCCGACGTGTTCGCTTGCGGCGCATCGTACTTCGGTGTTGCCGAGCTGGAGCTGTTCGTCGCCGAGACCCACGACTTCGAGTCCCGATACATCGACGGGCTCATCGGGCCGTTGCCCGAGGCCATCGACCTGTACCGCACCCGCGCGCCGGTCAACAACGTCGACGGACTGTCCTGCCCGGTGCTTTTGTTGCAGGGGCTCGACGATCCGATCGTGCCGCCGTCACAGGCCGAGCGGTTCCGAGATGCCATGGTGAAGAAGGGAATACCGCACGCCTACCTGGCATATGCGGGCGAATCGCACGGATTCCGCAAACTGGAAACACAGGTGAACGCACGAGAATCCGAACTGTCCTTCTACGGCCAGGTCATGGGCTTCACGCCGCCCGGAATCCCCGAGCTGAAGCTGTGGCGTCCCGCTAGCTGAGTGGTGGGTGCGCGCGCTTCGCTTCCAGAAACTCGAGGAGCGCGCTGGGGATAGCGCAATACTTGCTGTTGCCCTCGGACAACTTGCTGCCCGCCTCGAACGCTGCCTTCGACGGGCCGTCGTTCTCGAGGATGAGTGCACAGAGGCGCTCGTCGGTGCGGCCCGATTCGCAACACTTCTCGACGTGAGCTCGGTCGTCGGGGGTCAACGCTGTCCACCACGCGTCGTAGCGGCGAAAGAGCTTGTCCGCGTCGTCGGTCATGCCTGCTCCTACTTCTCGGGTACGCCTTCGAGTCCGACCATACTCACGATGTCCGATTCGGCCACTTCCGAGGGGGGTCCGCGGAACCTCACACTGCTTGTGCCGGGTGCGCGCCTGTATTTCGGCGCGATAAAAGGCGCGCGGTCGGTAGAACGGTCGCTCGGTTGCGTCGTCCCGCTCTGTCGGCAGCATCGCGGATCATCCGATCTACGAGCTCGGGGTGATCGAGATCCGACCAGGCGATGCGCACCACTTGGCGGCCGGTTGCGCGAATGCGATCCTCGCGACGCTTCTCGTCCCACAACACATCGGCCGCAGACTTCCCCACGGGCACGTAGCGTCCGTACTTCACCTTGCCGTCGAATTCGAGAACAGACTCGATGTCGGGCAGATCGAAATCCACGCGCCCGACGAAGCCGCGATCATCGACTATCCGCACCTGCAGCTGCGGTGTGTAGCCCAGCTGATGCAGCACTACTCGGGCGCGTGATTCCCCGACACTCTCGGACCGGCCGTCCATGAATTCCGCGACTCGGCGCGCCATCCGATTGCCCGGATGGTTCGGACATGAATCCAGCGCTGCAACAACATCTTCGGTGGCGAGTCCGCGTGTTCTCGCGGCGAAGTCCGCGATACAGACAGCCGTCTCGAACGGAAGTGAGCGAGCGCAATCGGCAACGGTGCGCGCCAGATCTGTGACTCGCACGCCGTCGAAGTCCACGACTTCATCGTCGGTGTACGGCGAGGTGTGCAGTGCTCGAACGGCACTGCTACGACCGCCGCCACGGGCTCTATTGCGCGTTATGTGCACTCGGCTCAGGTCGGCATTCCATACCTCGAGACCATGGAATATTGCTGCGCTCACATGGCTGACCACGGCATCGGGGGCGATGGTCGCGTCGAATACGGCCTCGGCGATGACCCGATGCTTGTCTTCCCTCGACAGTGCGTCGAATTCGTCTCTGCTGACGAACCTTCCGGGACGGAGTCGCCGCCACGCTCGCGTTCGGCAGTAGCGCTGCAACTCTGCGTCGGACATTCCGCGGGAGAGTGCGTCGGATCGCGAGACGATGCGGGTCATGAACGAATGCTCTCGGGCGCAGCCGGTCTCGACAAGCCCCAAGTGCCCGATTGTGGATAACTGGTGTGCCTGTGGATAACTCGGGCCAGGGACCTCACACCCCTAATGACGACTGCGCGCCCCTGCTCTGATGTGAGCGGGGGCGCGCAGTCGGTAAAGAGGGTGTGAGGTTACTTTCGGCGACCGGGAACCTTGGCTCCCGGCGCGAATCCGAGCCCACCGGCCTTCGGCTTGGGTGGCGTGCGATCGTCGGATTCACCGGCAGTGTCCGACGCGGCAGGTGCCTCGGCCGCTGGTGCTTCCGCTGCCGGTGCGTCGGCGGGTGCCTCGGGTTCCGTTGTCGGCTCGGCCGTCTCGGGCTCTGCGTTCTTCGGCTCGGCCTTTTCGGGCTCAGCGGGTGCAGCTGCGGCCGCACCCGGCGTCCGTGCGCCCGGCTTCTTGAATCCGGACTTCACGGCCAGGCCCTTGGGCTGGACGGTCGGCTTGGATTCGGCTGCAGCAGCCTCGGTGGCGGGTGCTTCCGACGCCGTGGCCTCGGCAGCCGGTGCCTCGGCAGCAGGAGCCTCCGCAGCGGGCGCTTCGGAGATCGGCGCTTCTGCAGCAGGCTTACCCGGCGCCTTGGCGCCCGGCTTCTTGAATCCGGACTTCACAGCCAGACCCTTGGGCTTGACGGACGGCTTGGATTCGGCTGCAGCAGAAGGCGATTCCGCAGGTGCGTCAGCTGTCGACGGCTCCGTTGCCGACGCCTCAATGGCCTCGGCGGGCTTCCCCGGTGCCTTCGCGCCCGGCTTCTTGAATCCGGACTTCACAGCCAGACCCTTGGGCTTGACGGACGGAGTCGACTCCGAGGTCTCTGCGGTAGCAGGTGTTTCGACCGGCGCGGGAGTGTCGACAGGTGCAGGTGCAGCCGTCTTCGCGCCTGGTGCCTTGCCCTTCATCTGCAGGCCCTTGCCGCCGGGTGCCTTGCCCCCGGCCATGCCGAGACCCTTGGGCTTGGCGGCGGGTTCTGCATCGGCATTGTCGGCCGGTGCAGCGGAACCGGGTGCCTTCGCTCCCGGAGCCTTGGCCAGACCCTTCATCTTCAGTCCGCCGGCCTTGGGAGCCGGAGCCGCCGGAGCAGACTTCGCTTCGGCCGGTTCCTCGACGGGTGCGATGCGCTCGGCCTCTTCGACCTCCATCGCGTTTTCCGTTGCGAGCTCTTCCTGCGGAGTGCGCTCGCGGGGGATGACCTTGATGTTCTCGGCCAGCACCGACGATTCGACGCGGGTGATCGACTCGAGCATCAGCTGCGCGACATCGACGACCTCGACGCCCTCGTGTGCGCCGCCTTCCTGACGTGCGGTGACACCGTCGGTGAGCATCACGCGGCAGAACGGGCAACCCGTGGCGATCTTCTTCGGGTTGGTCGCCAGTGCCTCGTCGACCCGGTCGATGTTGATGCGCTTGCCGATGTTCTCTTCCATCCACATGCGTGCGCCACCGGCACCACAGCACATGGACCGCTCACCGTGGCGCGGCATCTCCTTGAGGTTGGAGCCCGACGCGGCCATGAGCTCACGCGGGGCGTCGTAGACCTTGTTGTGACGGCCGAGGTAGCACGGGTCGTGGTAGGTGATGTCCTGGCTGACCGAGGCCACCGGGATCAGCTTCTTCTGTCGCACGAGACGGTTGAGCAGCTGCGTGTGGTGCACGACGTCGTAGTCGCCGCCGACCTGCGGGTACTCGTTTCCGAGTGCATTGAAGCAGTGGGCGCACGTGACCACGATCTTCCGCTTCTTCTGCTCGACGCCCTCGAAGACGTTGTTGATCGTCTCGATGTTCTGCATCGCGAGCTGCTGGAACAGGAACTCGTTACCGGCGCGGCGAGCGGAGTCGCCGGTGCAGGTCTCGTCCGCACCGAGCACCAGAAACTTCACTCCCGCGGTAGCGAGCAATTCGGCGACGGCCTTGGTGGTCTTCTTCGCGCGGTCCTCGTAGGCACCGGCGCATCCGACCCAGAAGAGGTACTCGTAGTCCTGGAACGAATCGGCGTCCTGTCCGAAGACCGGGATGTCGAAGTCCATCTCGTTGATCCAGTTGAGGCGATCCTTCGAGTTCTGGCCCCAGGGGTTGCCCTTGTTCTCGAGGTTCTTGAACAGACCCGCGAGCTCGGACGGGAACTCCGATTCGATCAGCACCTGGTAGCGGCGCATATCGATGATGTGGTCGACGTGCTCGATGTCCACCGGGCACTGCTCGACGCAGGCACCACAGGTGGTGCAGCTCCACAGCACCTCGGGATCGATGATGCCACCCTCGATGGCGTCGGCGACGAGCTTGCGATCGGCTTCGTCGCGGGCGGCCTGCGGAATTGCGTCGAGCTTGGCTTGATCGACGTTGCCCTCGGAGTCGACGAGTCCGACCTCGTCGCCTGCCATGTCCTTCTTGCCGCCGGCCAGCAGGTACGGGGCCTTGGCCATGCTGTGGTCGCGCAGCGACATGATCAGCAGCTTGGGGGAGAGCGGCTTGCCGGTGTTCCACGCGGGGCACTGAGACTGGCAGCGGCCACACTCGGTGCAGGTGGTGAAGTCGAGCCAACCCTTCCAGCTGAAGTCCTCGACCTTGCCTGCGCCGAACGCGTCGACGTCGGGGTCGGCGTCCTCCATCACGAGAACCTTGCCGCCGGACATCATCGGCTTGGCCGGTCCGAGCGCAACGCTGCCGTCGTTCATCCGCTTGAAGTAGATGTTGGGGAACGCGGTGAAGCGGTGCCACGCGACGCCCCAGTTGATGTTCTGGCCCACGTAGTAGAGCCAGATCATGCCGGACATCAGCTTGATGAACGCGAAGATCGACACCATCTCGACGCTGGCCGGGAGGAGTGTGGCCACCCGCATGGTGAAGAAGTCGGTGTACGGGTTCGCGTCGCCGTAGGTGGCGATCTTGCCGGCCTTGACGAAGACCATTCCGAGTCCCTCGACCAGGACGACTGCCTCGACGAAGTAGGCGGCCTTGAACCCGGAGCCGGCGAAGCGTGATTGACGCTCGGGCTTGCGCGGGTGGTTGAGCTGACGGATGACGATCAAGGTGAGGATGCCGATGACAGTTCCGAGACCGAGAATCTCGTCCATAAGGTGGTAGACGGCCCAGTCACCGACGATGGGCCAGTGGAACTCGGGGTTGAACGTCTGGCCGTAGGCCTCGAACCAGAACACGGCTCCGGCCATGAAGCCGATCATCACCAGCCAGTGTGCCCAGCCGACGGTGCGGAACTTGACCATCTTGGTGTGGGCGAGGAACTCGACGACCATCTGCTTGAAGCGAGGCACGATAGGGCGCCAGCGGTCCGGGGCCGGTTGGCCCAGTCGGACGATGTTGAACATCCTCAGTCCGCCACGGATGAAGGAATACCAACACACGAGGCTGAGCAGAGCACCGACAGTGCCCAACGTGATCGTCAGCGCGTTCATGTCGCGGCCTTTCGTTCAGGTGGCAGCTGGGAAAGCTACCGCGGGTTCAGCTGGCCGCACGGGACGACCGTCTTGTTACTCGCTGGTAGCAATGCTTGCTGTACTGGCGAGTAACTTAGCATCGTTCCGGTCGAACGACGCTGGTGGGTGCGGAAGTGAGGCCGTCCGACGGGTGGGCTGAACTCGTCAGTAGGTTGTCTCGCAGATCACCGTATGCGTAGGCCGTCGAGGTGCTGTCGAGAAGGCAGTCCTTACCTACGCAGCACGCGTGACGGGATGTGGTTGGAGAGCTACCTGTGGCCCGTGGGATCACGCGCCCGGTCTTCCTCGATCGTTCGAACGATCGACATGTCCGATCCCAGCATGACGTGACCGGAGCCGCTGTGCTGCGAATATCCAAAATGTTTGTGACAGTGGGTAACTGACAGGCGGATGACCGCTCACAAAAGGACAACGACCGGTCCGATTCGTACGCTACAATTCCGGAGCGCACCACAAGTCGTAGACGCGTCATCGGGGTGACTTTGCGTTTGACGGTTGCCTAGCGGTACTGCCAAGCACTCAATGCACAGAAACGGAACTGAACTCCACATGAAACTCAGCAAACTGGTCGTCACGTCGGCCCTCGTCGCAGTCGCGATGGGCCTGGCCAGCGGAACCGCGTACGCGCAGCCCACCGATGAAACCGCCCCCGGTGACACCAACTACACCGTCGATCTCGACGATCGCACGATCGTCACCACCATCGATGCAGGCGTCTTCAAAGTCGCCGACGACGGCAAGACGGTCGACGTCCTCGACGCCGCCGACAACACCCTCGTGACGCTCCCGCTGTCGTTCAACCTCGGCGGACTCAACTTCCCGTACGAGCAGAACGTCGACGACAACGGCAAGACCCTGCGTCTGGTTCCGGCCCTCGACTTCACGAAGGCATCAGCCAACTCGCGCAGCATCGGCGCAACGACCGTCGCTTCGCCCGAGGAGAACCTCAAGGCGCAGCAGAACTTCTCGTCGCAGCTCGGCATCGCGACCGCGATCGGCGGATTCACCGGAACTGCCCTTGGTTTCGGCGTGGGCTTGCTCGGCTTCGCGGGCGGCTTCCTGGGTCTGGCGACGGTGCCGTTGGCCGCCACCATTGGTGGAATAGTGGGCACCATCACCGCCGGCGGCCCGACTCTCGTCGTAGCCGGAATCGACCTGCTCAACACGCTGAATGCGGCACCGGGCACCACGGTCTGGGCCCAGTAAGCAAGTCTTCACTGAAAACCCGCACTCTCATCGAGGGTGCGGGTTTTCTGCGTTCGGGGTAGGCCAGCGCTGAGTCCAGTCGACCGCCGCACCCGTACGGGCACCGGCGGAACGCGCACAACAAAGAACTGCTTTCACACGCTTATTAAACTTTCCGTAAAGTAAAAAGCATGAAAACCGACTGCGAAACCACTCACGCGGCCGTGGACAGAGAACTGACCGAGGGGCTGCGTGAGGACTGGGACGCGCTGGCGGAGCGGGTCGGCACGGTCTTCTCCTCTCGTCCCAGTTACGCGGCGAATGCCCCACGACCGGCGGGCAGTGAGCTCGTCTTCGTGCACATACGTAGAGGCCTGCGTGTAGTAGCTCTGGCACCGATGTTCGTCACGCGTCTGGGTCCGCTGAAGGTGGCGAAGATTCTCGGAGCAGGTCAGGGTGTCCCGACGGAATTGCTCAGTGAGGACGACGCGTCGTCTCGGGCCCTGTGGGATGCCATCGACGACTGCGGGCTGATCTTCTACGCGGACTCGATGATCGACAACCGGATCGCCGTCGAGGCGCTCGGTGCGCACCCGCGCTGGCGTTCGGAGTCGATCGTGAGGGAGCGAGTTCCGGTGATCGACATGCCGGCGGGAAGTACTGCTCGAGATGTGCGGGGACACAGTTCACTGAAACGACTCGGGAAGTACAGGCGTCAGGCCGAGCGGGCCGGGAGTCCCCTCACGATGGAGACCGTTCGCGATGCGGAGCATTTCGAACGACGCTGGCAGGACATTTCCCGATTGGCGGCCGAGTCGACGGACAAGACCGATCGCACCGACTACCTTGCGGAGGAATCGCCCGCCGACCATTCGACGTCGGCCAAGGACTTCCTGGCTCGTGAAGCCGCGGCCGGGAGATTAGCTCTGTCCGGAGTGAGCGTCGAGGGGCAATGGCGGGCGCATCAGATCTGCCTTCGTACAGGAGCGCGGCTCGAAGCGTGGTTGACGCACTACGACCCCAAGGTTGCGAAGTACCAACCCGGGCATCAGATGATGGAATGGTTCGTCCAGACGCACGACGAGCTCGACGTGACCGTGCTGGACCTGGGTGTCGGTGTCAACGACATCAAGCAGTCCTGGTCCACCTCGGGCTACGACGTGCTGGCAGTGGTGGCCGTACCCACACGCATGGTCGGTGCGCGATTTCTGGTCGGCTTGCTGCGTCGATGGGAGCTGTCGCCCAGGTTCGCGCACGCGCGGAAGGTCGGCTACGCGATGCTGTCACGTCTGCGGCCGTCCACGAACTAAGACGTGCGGATCGTCAGGCCTGCGTTCTCGGCGAGTATGTCGTTGATGGGGGTGGCGAACAGTTCGGGCCGCTGGCCCTGCAGCATGCTGACGACGGTCGCGACCTCACAGGAGGGCTGATCGCCCACGTTCGATGCACTGGCGATGCCCACAGCGAGGGTGCCGCTGACGACGGGGCCGCCACTGTCGCCGCGCAACGCGCAGATGGAGGTGGAGAAGCCACGGTCCAGGACATTGTCGCCCAGTACGACGTGCTGGCCGGTGGAAAGAATGGTGCCGCAACTGAATCCGGTTCTGGATCCGGACTTGCAGACCGGAGCGCCCACGATCGGGTCGACTGCTCCGGTGATGTGCAGTGGTCCCGCTCCGGGGACTCGAACGGCGTTGCTCTCGAATTCGGCGACGTTGGCATCGTCGATGTCGATCAACGCGTAGTCGTTGCGGGACTGGCTGGTTCGGTAGAACTGGCCGAACTTGGAACCCACGAGGCTGCCGTACATGGGATATGCGCCCGTCGAGGCCGCGGAACCGGTATCGGTGGCACTCGGATTGCAATGGCCCGCAGTGATGTTGACCGATCCGTGCGTCGAGTCGACGGCATTGAATCCGAGGGAGCAACGCTGGCCGAGGCCGGTAGGTGTACCCGCGAGAAAGCTGTCGCCGCCCAGATACGAACTTGCGCGAATCGGGCCTGCCGTCGGTGACGGATCGAACGGGAGCAGGTCCAACAGCGGCTGGACGGCATCGAAAATTGCCGGCGGGATCTCGATGGGCGAGGCATCGATCCCGAAACCACTGGCCGACGCGGCATCGGCCACGTCGGCGTGGGTAGGTCCGTCCGCCACCGCGACGACGGGGCGTCCGTCCGCATCCAGCCACGCACTCGTGACCGCGTCGGAACCGACCGTGTCGGTGAACTCGGCCAGCCGGCGTGCCGCGTCCGCCCGGTCGAGAAATTGCTGCGGAGTCAGGCCGAGGTCGCGGGCCACGGCGTCGGCGAGCGCGGGAGGCAATCGTGGTTCTGCGCTCGCGGTCGGTGCGAACACCGCCATCGTCGCCAGAAGCGGAACTGCAACAGTCGACAGCCGGATCGCTCGGCGACGCATAGACCCCCCCCGGGCATCGCAGATGTGATGCCGTTCACCTGTTGTACGACTATAGGCGGTGGACGGCTCCCGAAGCACCTACTACTCGGCGCGGAGTGTAGCCCCGGTCGCGCGCGTGACCTGATCGATGGGAATGCCCAGGCTTGCCGTGCCGCCGTACTGCGCCAGCGCCAGGTTGGCCTCGTTGCAATCGGGTGCGCCGCCGCTGTTGGATCCGCTGGTGATTCCGAGCGCGAGCGTTCCGGTCACGATGGCACCGCCGCTGTCGCCGGCGAGAGTGCATGCGGTGCTGGCGAATCCGCGCACGGTGCGGGAGGTGCCGTCCTCCATGTAGAGCTGCGTCTCGACGCGATCGGCCGCAACCACTCCACAGGTGAACGACGACGACTGCCCGGACTTGCAGACGGGCGCTCCGATGACCGGTGCCGCGGTTCCGGTGACGGTGACGGTGCTGCCGTTCGCGCCACGGACGGTGGGGCGGTCGAGTCCGGACGCGATGCCGGTGTCGTTCAGGGCGATCACCGACCAGTCGAGGCCGTCCGCCGCGCCCAGGCTCGACCGGTCGAACGACCCGATCTGCGTGCTGCGCGAAATGTCGGCCGGATCGGGAAGGTAGACCGGTGCGCCGCCGGATCCGGTGGCCTTGTTGGGATTGCAATGGCCTGCAGTGAGATTGACGGCGGCACCGGAGGAGTCGACGGCGTTGAAGCCGAACGAGCAGATGCTGATGTCGGTTGCCGGAGCGTCGACGATGGGCCCGGAGGTGGTGACGTAGGTGTCGCCGCCCATCGGAGTCGGGTCGACCGGCTTGTTTCCGCCGGGGGACAGGATGACCTTGATGTTCGCCAGCAGGGTCGGCAGATTCAGTGCGCTACCGATCGGACTGTTCACCAGGTCGATGACGATCTGATTGTCGATGAAGTCGATGGCGGTTCCGTTGATCTGCTCGGAGATCTCGCGGGGGAGGCCGACGATCCAACTGTTGAGGTCTGCGAGCGATTTCTCGAGTCCGTCTGCCGACACGGGCGACTGCGCGGTGGCGTATCCGTCCTTGGCGACGGCCTGTGCCGCAGCAGGCGAGGTGACGGCGACGACGGCATTGCCGTCGGGTCCGATCCAGGCACCGGCAAAATCTGCGGGGCGGCTGGCCCGGAAGTCCGATGCGTATGCAGAGAGTTCCTGCGCGCGGGCGGCACGATCGAGATACTCCTGCGGGGAGATCTTCAGATCTCGCTGCACGGCTTCGACGAGCTCGCGGGGAAGCTGATCGGCGGGTGACTGGACGACGGGTTCGGCTGCCGCTGTCCCGGAGAACGAAGCAAGAAGAACAAAAGCCGTCGAACACAGCACTGCGGCACGCAGCGCCCCGGTGTTACGCATGAAATCCCTTCATCGGGTGCTTGTCGTCAGCGACCCACCCTAGGGCATCGGGCGCAGAATCAGTGTTCGCCCAGCTCAGGGAGCGGATTCCGTGGTGGTGGTTGTCGTCGCACTCGTGGTGGTGGCAGTCGTCGTGGTCGTGACCACCGGAGTGGTCGTCATCGGGATCGTGGTGGGCACGGGGATCGTGGTGGGAACGACGGGCACAGGTGCGGGGAGCGGTGCGGGTGCCGGGGCAGGCACGGGAGTCGGTTCGGGCGCGATGTCCGGCTCGTTCGGCGTCTGTTCGACGACTTCAGGTACGAAAACGGGCTCGACGGGGGTGGCGGTGGTGGTCGAGGGTGCGCGCGTCGAGGTGACGATCGTCGAGCCGGCATCGGTGACGGTCGGAGGTGTCGCGGCGGGAGCGTCACCGAACACTCCGCTCAGTGCCGCGATCGCGAGGACGATGACCACGCCTGCCGCTGCGCCAGCGACGATGGTGGCGATCGTCCTCGAACGCTCGCTGCGCTCCTTCTTCACCCCTACCGATCCAGCGGCAACGGCCGGAGCTACGGGAGCGTAACCGGTGGTCGACGCGTTCTCGTCGACCGGAACGATCGGCTCGGATCGAAATTCGGAATGGCCGAACACCGGAGCGACCGCAGGAATTGCCTCGGAGAACGCGAGGGACCGCTCGGGTGCGACGACCGGGATGGCGTCGGTGTCGAGGGACTCCGTGCCGTCGTTTCGGGTGACGACCGGCGCGGCACCGGTGATCAGAGAATTGCCGTCGACGTCGTCGACCTCGGCGAGCAACAGTGCGCCGCGGGTCGCAGCGAGCGGCTCGACCACCACTCGGCCCGACGAGCGTTCGCCGATGTCCGTCGCAACCGACGGGAGTGCGGCGCTGCCGCCGGTGAGTATCACGGTGCCGGTCTCCGGCACGTCGAGCAGGCCCAGCAACGGTGCGACGAGGTTCGCGAACTCGGCTCGTGTCACCGTCGTGGACTGCGAGACACCGGGAAGTTCGACCGAGATCGTGGCGTCGTCGGACGTGCTCAAGGTCTGCTTGGCCGCCTCGCAGGAGGCGACGACGCCTGCAAGGGCCGCCAGGACTGCCGTGTCGGACAGGTCGATGTGCTCGCGATCGGTCACCACGTGATCGAAGAGGGCGTCGGTAATGGCGTCTCCGCCGACGTCGGTGCTGCGCACCGTCCCACCTCCGGGATAAGTGGAGATGTCGGTGCCGGTGGCTCCGATGTCGACCACCGTGACCGCCGTTCCCGGACTCGGCTGCGCGAACGCGCTGGCGGCTTTGGCGTCGGGCACCAGGGCAACATCGGTGAGGCCGGTGTGATCGAGGGCGTCACGCAGCAGGGCGACGGCGGCCCGGGTCCACCGCGTCGGGTACGTCATGGTCGTGACGGGCATGTCGCTGGACACGCCGGCCGTCGCGGACACCATCGTGACGAGGCAGTTGGCGGCGTTGGCCATCAAGTCCTCGGCGCGGTAGGCGTCGGCGTCGGGCTCGAGATCCTCCTGCTGACCGACGAGGTCCACGAACCGGGTGAACGGGACCGTGTCGGCGGGTTCACCGAGGTGGGCGCGGCCGTCCTCGTCGAATCGCAGGGTCGTCGGCAGGACGACCACCGTCGGTTCGTCCTCTACCGATGCGCGGTAGGCCGCGACGGACCTGGTGTTGCCCACGGTGATTCCGAGATGTCCGGCACCGCTCATGGAGTTGCCCCTGTCGATCGTTCGTTCGACGCTCGGTCGGAGGTTGTGCCGCCTCGGGCCGCCGGAATCTGCTCGGATGCGGGCTGCTCGTCGTCCGGGCCGGTTTCGGGAGTCTCGACGGGCTCGTCGGTGGGCTCCTCGACCGGCAGTTCCGGCTCGACCGGTTCGACGACGATCGGAGGCTCCTCGCGGTCGTCGCCCCCGGGTGCGTCGATCGCTGGGCGCGTCTCGATGTCGGTCTCGGTCGGTTCGCTCCGCGGGCGTTCGGAGGTTTCGGTCGGGGTCGTCTCTTGCGTGGTGGTGGTCGCCGGAGGCGGAACGACGGGAACCATCTCGGCGGCCGGCTCCACGACGACGGTGGGGAAGTCGATCGGGCCACCCGACCCGGAGCCGATCGACGACGTGGGCGGCATCACCCGGGCGTTGTCGATGGCGGGGACTGTGGTGTCGGTGGACGTACCGAGTTGCAGCGCGACGAGCGCGGCACCGACCGTCAACGCGGCGGCGAACGCTGCCGCAGCGAAAAGTGGGCGACGGTCCGATCTCGTCGGGCCGACCACCGCGAACCGCTCGGTGACGGCGTCGACGGGGAATTGCGCAGCCAGAATCGCAGCACCGCGTGCGGCGGCGACGGCGGTGTCCTTCTTCTCCAGGGTCTGCAGGACCGATGCGTTCCATGCGGCGAGCGCCTCTGCTTCGGCGACCAGCGACACGTGTGCGAGCCCGTGCGCGTTCATCGCCGAACGCAACGCGAACACCTGCTCGGCCGTCCACCCGGCGGGATAGGTCGCAGCCGCGGCCAGATCACCGGGCCGCAGACCGATGGACGACGCCACCTCGGTGAGCAGGCACAGCAGGGCCATCGACGTCAGTTGCTCGGCAGGGAAGACGGTGCCCTTGCTTCCGGTTACACCCACGCCGTCGGCGAGGGAGTCGAGAAAATGTGTGTAGGCCTCGGAATCGTCGTCGGTCGCATCTCCGAGCGAGACGGTGCCGTCGGGATGAGTGTTGAGCACGGTCGAGTGCAGCGACGCCAGATGCAACGACGGTCCGGGCGCAATCGGATGGGACACGGCGGCGACGGCGCGCTCGTTGTCCAGGTAGAGGCCGACATCCGGCGCGCCGACACTCGCACTGCCGGGCTGCTCGGTCATGGGGCTGCTACCTGTTCTCGATCGGGGAATGGTGCTCGGTCGTTATGTCGCTCCCGGTCCTCGCACAGTTACAGGGTCGACGCTTGCGCTGGTCGAGGCCCCGTACCCCATGGCGCGCAGCATCGAGATCAGCTCCGACCGGGACTCCGCGCCGAGCCTGCGCCGGATGCGGGCGACATGATGCTCGACGGTTTTCGGGGAAATGTAGAGCCGGCTGCCGACCTCGCGATAGGTGACTCCGAGTACGAGCAGTTCGGCGACCTCGGCCTCGCGTTCGCTCAGCGAGCCCGCCGGCTGCGGCGTCGTGCCCGCACTGTCTCGCCGGTGCGAACCGGGTTGGTGCGAGCTGGGCTGGCGCAACGACCTGGCGATGTGCAGCAGCGAGGTTGCCGTCGAAGTATCGGTGACGGTGAGAGCGGCCTCGCTCGCCAATCGGGCTCCGTCCCAAGGCAGTCCGAAGGCGGTGAGGGTGCGCGCGGAATTCTCCACATCGGTCGCGTCGGGCCTGCCCTGCAACACCCCGAGCCATGCCCGACCGGCAGCGGCGAGTGCGGCGCTGTACGGGTGGGTCGGAGCGGCGGCGGCCAGAGCCTTGGCCTGCGGCACCAACGCGTCGGGAGTCTGGGCCACGATGGCCGCCTGAACCTGGTACCAGTGCAGCGCCGACGCCCAGACGGGTGGATCGCCGAGCGCCGCGAGCAGATCGGTGGCCTGCGCCACCAGATGCTCGACGCGGTCCACCTGGCCGAGTCGAGTTGCGGCCAAGAGCAATTCGCCCAAAGGTAGCAGCGCGAACAGGTCGGTGGAGTACTCGGCGATCACGTTCTGCGCCTGGGTCCATGCCGTGATCAGCGATCCTGCGTCACCGGACCTACGAGCCAGGCCCACCCGGATCGCGTGCAGGAACAATTGATTGCGCACGTGCGACACCGGAATCCGCAGTGCCTCGATCGTGGCACCTGCATCGGCGGTATCTCCCCGCAGCATCGACGCCCAGGCCCCGACGAGGCTCAGCCTGGTGTGCGCCTCGGATCCCGGACGGTGTTCGGGAAGTGCTCGCGCCACGATGGAATCGACACGGGGCAGGTCGCCGCAGTGCACCGCGTGCAAGGCCGAGACGGCAGCGGCAGTATCCGGGGTGCACGAGCGGTCGGAAGCATTGCCCGTCAACGTCATTGCCCGCATCAGTGAATTCGCAGCGGCACTCGACGCCGCTGCGCTCCGCGAATCGATCGACCCGATCACTCCGGTGACGAGCAGACTGCCCGACGCGGTACTCGACGTCGGCGCGAGTGCGGACACGGCAGTCATCGAACGGTCGGCGGCGCTGCGATCGCCGGCCGCCGCGGCGGAGAGGGCGGCCCACACGACGTCGGGTCCGAGTCGATCCTCGCCGAGCCACGTGAACAACTGCGCACTGCGCGAGGCCATTCCGCGTTGCGCTGCAACCGACGCCGACACTCGCACCGCAGTCCGCAGATCCGTCGCATCGCACCCGGCAGCGCCGTCGAGAACCACATCTGCGAATCTCGCAGCCTCGTCCAGATCCCCGGTGGCCGCCGCGACCTCGGACCTTCTCGCCGCCAGCGCCACCGAATCGAACCCTGCCTCGACCGCCGCGTCGTACAGCGCACCGGCGGCATCGACAGGAGCCGAGTCTGCTTGCTGAACAAGGTAATCGGCGAGCCCGGCATGAA
Organism: Rhodococcus sp. IEGM 1330; assembly: GCF_033142445.1. Classification (NCBI taxonomy): domain Bacteria; kingdom Bacillati; phylum Actinomycetota; class Actinomycetes; order Mycobacteriales; family Nocardiaceae; genus Rhodococcus; species Rhodococcus sp. IEGM 1330. Next base: position 48,453 of record NZ_JAWLSB010000007.1, on the reverse strand, counting down.
GGACGCCCCGCTCTGCCAACGCACGTGCCGCGGTGGCGTCGAGCAGGCGGGTTCGGGTGGCGACGTCGGCAATCGAGGAAAGCAGGACGCGGCAGCGCCCGTCTCCGATCATCCCTGTCAATGGGGCCTCGGCGGACGGGATCAATGTGCCGGTGATGTCGAGCAAGCCGGAGCTGCAAGCCATGTCGACGACGGACTCGACCTCGCCGGCGCGCGCCACGATCTGTGCGGCCGACGCGGGGTCGGGTGTGACGCCGAATCGAGCTGCGAGCAGCAGGGCCCGCGTGTCGTCGGTGGTTTCGATCAGCATCCGGCGGTGCTGTTCGGCAACGGATTCGGCGACGGCGCGCAGCGGAGCCGGATCGGAACGGTCGCCGCCGAGCGCAACGAGGGCCGCGTCGACAGCGGCGAGAACTCCGCCGGTCGCCTTGGCGACGGCACCGGCGAGCGACGCCGAGATCGGCCGAACGGTCGCTGCTGCCCGCGCCGCGATGGCCACCTTGTCCAGCGGGACCAGCGTCAACCGGTTGGATCCGGCGGAGGCGATCAGCTTCTCGATGCGTGAATCGAAACTCCGCGGCGCCGTGGCGACGATCAGAGTGATGTCCGATCGTGTTGCAGCCGCGGCGATCTCATCGAGACGCTGCTCCGAAAGCAGGTGCGCGTCATCGACGAGAACAGTCGAGCCGGACGGCGCGTCGGCGATAGTGCCCGTGTACACGTCCACCGACGACGCAACAGAATCGAGAACCGCGGATCGACCGGAGCCGTTCACCCCGACGACGACATGAAATCCGTTGGCGACGAGGGCATCACGGACAAAGCGATCGGCGCGCTCGACGCCGACGAGTCCGGAACGGGTACTGGTCACGGTCGACTTATCGGCCGGTCAGGCCGCCGACGACTCCGCCGAGTCCGTCACCCACACCGCCGACCACACCGCCGAGGCCCTGTCCGACGTCCTGCCCGACGTCGCCGAGAGTGGGGCCCTGGTAGGTGGGCACCTGCACGTTGGGTATCTGCGGAGCCTGAGGTGCAGGCACTGCCGGGGGTTGGTAGTTGGGAACCGTCGGGGCCGCGACGGGCGGGATGGTCGGGACGGTTGCCGCGCCGTTGCCCGCGGGTGCCGGGGCCGGTGCCGGGGCCGGTGCCGGAGCTCCCGCGACCGGAGCGCCGGTCGCGGGGTCGATCTGCGTCACCGTGCCGTCGGCGTTGACCACCGAGGTCGGTGCGCTCTCGGATCCGGTTGCGGCGGCACCGTTCTCGCCGGTGGCGGCCGTCGTCGTGGCGGCATCCGCCACCGCCGCGGTGGTTCCCGGTGTCGCGGTGTCGGAAATCGAGGTCTGCGAAGTTGATTCGGCCGGTGTGGTGTTGTCGGAGGTCAACGCCGTGCCCACCGAGAGGCCTCCGCCGGCGAGAAGCGCGAGGACGAGAACGGATCCGGCCACGACCCCCGCCTTCTTGCGACCCGACATCCCTGCGTCGGATTCGACGGCGGTGGGCGTCGGTGCGGGCCGGGGAGTGGGGCGAGGCATCGGCGCGGCTGCCGCAGCGGACGCCAGGGCCATGGTGGGCACCGCAGCCAGGGCTGCGGCGTTGTCGGAGGCGGTCGCGTCGGCGATGTCGCTGCCGAGAATTGCGGCACCGACTGCGACGGTCAGTTCGGGCCGCGGTCCGGCCACCACGGGTGCCCGCAGTTCGGACGACATGAGCTCGGCGACCAGCGGGATGGCCGAACTGCCACCGACGAGGACCACCTGGTCGATGTCGGTGACGTCGAGGCCCGCGGCCGTGACGGCGTCGCGTACCACCCCGATCGATCCCAGCAGTGATGCGCGCACCAGTTCTTCGAGCTCGGAGCGCACCAGGCGAACCTCGGTGTGCAGGCCCGGCAGGTCGACCGTCAGGGACGTCGACGTGTCGTAGGACAGCTGTTCCTTCGCTTCACCGCAGCGGGCCCGCAGTTCCACCAGCGCGCCGACGGTATCGGGATCGAAGGGATCGAACTCGAAGGACCGGCTTCCCGAGACGGTGTCGAGGACGTACTGCATGATCGCGTGATCGAACTGCGCTCCGCCGAACTCCTGCGAGTGAACTCCGGTGCCGACGGTGCCTGCCTCGGAGCCGGTGCGCATCAGCGTGACGTCGAGTGCGGTCGCACCGAGGTCGTAGACCACGGCCAGGCCGTCGGACTGGGGCCCGCGCGTGACTTCGAGCCACCGCATCGTGGCGACGGACTCCGGCACCAGCGTGACGTCGGCGAGCCCCGCGCGGTCCAGCGCGTCACCGAGAACCTCGGCGGTGTACGCGGTCCAGCGAGTGGGATGTGTGACGACGACGGTAGGAGCGGCATCGGTCCCGGCGGAGACCTCGGCGACGAGTGCGCGAGCAGCGGTGGCGTACAGGTCCTCGGCGCGGTGACTGCGGCCGTCGTCGTCGATCAGTTCCACCGGATCGCCGACCCGGTCGGCGAACCCGCTGATCAAATTCCGCGTCGAACGGTCCCACAGCTCTGCCAGACGCGGGGCCTCACCCGGACGGAGGTCGAGTGCAGAACGTCTGGCCACCGAGGTGACGGGATCGGAGTCCAGGGCAGCCACCGCCGTCACCGAACCGATTCGTATGCCGAGCCCTGCACTCATTGGTGTCGCCGCCTTCGTCTCGCCCTGCCGTCAGTACCAGTGCCGTCACTCGGATTGTCGCGACGGGCTACCTGTTCGTTACGTCTCACAGCAGGTTAGAGCGCACAACGAGTGAAATCCCCTAAAGCGCCCAGATCCCCTAACCGAAGTCCCCTGGCAACCCCCGGGGGAGTGGGGGGATCGGCCCCGTTGGGTGGGGGCTCTCCGGTGCATAGCTTTGTGATCAACCACGAAGTATCACTCGTCAAGGAGACCCACGATGGCTACCAACGCCGTACTCGATTTCATCCTCAGCTTGCTGCGCGACGACCAGGCTGCAGCTGCCTACTGCGCCAACCCCGAGATGACGCTGGCCGCCGCGGGACTCGGCGACGTCACCCACGCCGACATCGTCGCGGTGGCACCCCTGGTCGCGGAGTCGGGACTGTTCGCCGGTGCGGGCAGCCAGCTCTCGGCCATCTTGGGCGCAGGCGGATCCGTTGGCCTCGACGGCGCACTCGCCGGAGGCGCGAGCCTCGGCGGCGGATTGTCGGCCGGGCTCGGACTGGCAGCAGGCGCAGTGGCAGGCGGCGGACTCGCAGCAGGCGGCAGCCTGACCGGCGGCGTAGACGTTGCGGGCGAGATCGCAGCTTCCCTGCAGGCAGCACTGGCCGCAGCATTGGCAGTCGGAGGCCAGATCGGTCTGGAGCTCGGCACCGCATTCGGCGGCGCATTCGAGGCGTTGCTCGGTGCAGGTGCAGGGATCGAGGGCGGCCTCGGGCTCGGTGGCGGCCTGGATCTGGACCTCGACGGTCTGCTCGGCGGAACCGTCGGACTCGGCGCTGCGCTGACCGGACTGATCGGAGCAGGTGCAGGCATCGGCGGCGAGATCAGTGGAGACATCGCCGCACAGCTGCAGGCAGCACTCGACGCCGCTATCGGCGCGACCGGTGCCGTCGATCTCGGCGCACTGGCCGACATCCAGGGCGGCCTGGCCGGCGCTCTCGGTGCGGTCTTCGGAGTCGGCGGAACCGTCGGAGCAGATCTCGGCGCGGCCCTCGGAGGAGTCTTCGACGCCGTCCTCGACGCCGGAGCCGGACTGGACATCGCGGGTGACCTCGGTGCCGCTCTGACCGCGGGAATCGGCGGCGCACTCGGCGGACTCGGAACCATCGGAGCCGATCTGACCACCGACATCGGAGCCGCACTGGATGGAGCGCTCGGTGCCGGAGGCGCAATGGTCGGCGACCTTGCCGGTGGAGTCGGCGCGAGCCTCGGCGGTCTCTTCGCCGCAGACGGTGCCATCGCAGGATCCATCGGATCCGCACTCGGAGCCGTCCTCGACGCCGGGGTGCTCGCTGACCTCGATGTCGACGCCCTGCTGGCCTCGGGCGGCAACGTCGGCGCAGTGGTCGGTGGCGCACTGGGAACCGCGCTCGACCTCGACACCAGCGCAGTCGGCAGCCTCACCGCCGCTCTCGACGCTGCACTCGACGGCACGATCGGAGCGGGCGCGGGCATCGGCGGCGGACTTGTCGGCGGACTCGAAGGGGGAGTTGCCGGCGGCCTCGAAGGCATCCTCGGAACGGCATTCGGCGTCGGTGGAACAGCAGGAGCCCAGCTCGGTACCGCCCTCGAATCGGTACTCGACACCAGCGCAGCACTCGACCTCGGAGCCGCACTCGGAGCCGGAGCCGACGTCAGCGCAGGACTCGTCGGAGCGATCGACACTGCGGTTGCCGCCGGAGCAGACCTCTCGGGCACCGTCGAAGCAGCACTCGCCGGAGTCGGCGGACTGGGCGCAGATCTGTCGGGCGGCCTGGCCGGACTCGGCGGACTGGGCGCGGGCCTCACCGGAGGACTCGCAGGACTCGGAAACGTCGGTGCTGATCTGACCGGTGGCCTGGCGGCCGTCGGAAACGTCGGTGCAGATGTAACCGGTGGCCTGGCGGCCGTCGGGAATGTGGGTGCAGATGTTGCCGGTGGCCTGGCGGCTGTCGGGAATGTGGGTGCAGATGTGACCGGTGGCCTGGCGGCCGTCGGAAACGTGGGTGCAGATGTGGCCGGCGGGCTCGCCGGTGTGGGTGATGCAGGTGCAGGCCTGACCGGTGGTCTGGCCGGACTCGGCAGCCTCGGCGGCGGTATCGCAGGCGGTGTGGCAGGTGGAGTCGCAGGCGGCGTGGATGCTGCAGCTTCGGCCGGTGCCGGACTCGAAGGAGCCGTGTCCGGAGGCATCAGCACCGGAATCGACGCAGCAGCGTCCGCAGGTGCAGGCCTCGAAGGTGCCGCGGGAGCTGCAGGCTCGGTTGCCGGTGGCCTCGAAGGAGCTGCAGGCGGAGTGGTCGACGCCGGAACCTCGGTGGGTGGCGAGATCGCGTCGAACGTCGGCGCGGGACTCGACACCGGTGCCTCGATCGGAGGCGACTTCGCGTCCACTGTGGGTGCGGGTTTGGATGCTGGTGCGGACGCTGCGGCTTCCGCGGGCGGCGGGTTTGATTCCGCTGCCGACATCGGTGGCCAGGCCGCGGGCAGCCTCACCGGTGGCCTGCAGTCGGGTGCCGAGGGACTGGCAGACGCAGGCGGCAGCCTTTCCTCCGCGGCGTCGGGATCGTTCGATCACTCCAGCTCGTTCGATTCCACGGCTACCGCGACCGGCACCGGCTGGTCGAGCGTCGACTCGGACGTCTTCGGTCAGGGCGAGACCGATTCGAGCCTGTTCAGCGACTCGAGCCTGCACGGTTCGGTGGATTCGGCAGCCGACTCCCTGGGAAATGTGACCGTCGACCACGACATCGACCCGACTGCGCCCTGATCCTTCGCCTGCGGGCGGGCAATGACACGACTCGGCCTCGAGTGTTCACCGGCACTCGGGGCCGAGTCGTCGCTAGAGTTCGTTCCTGGGCGTCAGTGGAGCCCTGGTACTGCGGAAGTCGACGAGAATGGTTGTGAACACAAGCGTATGGACGGGCAATCTACGGAGCTGGCCGAGCTGCTGAGCCGTACCGCGGCGGTGGCGACATCGGCGGGAAGATCCGACCTGGTGGATCGAGTCGAGGCGGCGCGCTCGCGAGTGTTGGATCCACGTCGACGCATCATCGTGGTCGGACCGCTCAAGCAGGGCAAGAGTCAGTTCGTGAATTCGCTGCTCAACCTGACGGTGTGCTCGGTCGGCGACGACGAGACCACCGCCATCCCGACCGTGGTGTCCAATGCCGAAAGCCTGTCCGCGCAGCTCGTACTCGCTGATCCCGGCAACGAACCGATTCGAGTCGATGTTCCGCCCGAGGAGATCACGACGGTCACCCCGGCCAGTCCGATGGCACAGGGCCGTGAGGTGTTGCGTCTGGACATCGGGGTGGCGAGCCCGTTGCTCGCCGACGGCTTGGTACTGGTCGATACACCCGGAGTCGGCGGGCACTCGAATCCGCACGCTGCAGGCACATTGGGTCTCATTCCGTCGGCCGACGCGGTACTCGTCGTGTCCGATGCGTCGCGCGAATTCACCGAGCCGGAACTGTCCTTTCTCCGCCAGGTGCAGGGACTGTGCCCGGCCGTGGCGGTGCTGATCACCAAGATCGATCTCTACCCGCACTGGCGGCAGATCGTCGAGGCCAATCGTGGACACCTGGATCGCGCAGGCATCGACGTGCAGATGGTGCCGGTGTCGTCTCTGTTGCGTTCGCACGCACTGCGTTTGAACGACGAAGAACTCAACGCCGAGTCCGGTTTCCAGCAGCTCTACGCATTTCTGCGCGACGACGTGGTGGCCCGGGCGGATGTGTTGGCACGCTCCTCGGTCTCGCTCGATGTCCGATCGGTCACCGAACATCTGACGCTCTCGTTCGGCAGTGAGCTTGCGGCACTGAAGGATCCGGAGCGGGCAGCCGCGGCCGTCGCCGGGCTGCAGCGCGCCAAATCCGCCGCCGAAGAGCTGCACAAGCGTTCGTCGCAGTGGCAGCAGACGCTCGGTGACGGAATCGCCGATCTCGCCTCCGACATCGATCACGATCTCCGCGACCGGTTGCGGCGCGTCACCCGGGAAGCGGAAGAGACCGTCGACGAGGGGGATCCGGGCAAGGACTGGCCGCAGCTCGGCGAATGGCTCGAGGAGCAGATCGCCGCGTCGGTGGGCGACAATTTCGTGTGGGCTCACGAACGGGCGCTGTGGCTTTCGGAGTTGGTGGCCGAACACTTCGCCTCGTCCGGGGCGGCGGCGCTGCCCGATCTCGATCTCGGCGATCTGGACAACGTCCTCGATCCCGTCTCGTCCCTGGCCGATCTGGAATCCGGCCGTGTCGGAATCACGCAGAAGGTTCTGGTGGGAATGCGCGGATCCTACGGCGGTGTGCTGATGTTCGGCCTGATCACCACGTTCGTCGGGTTGAGTCTGCTCAATCCGATTTCGATCGGTGCGGGCGTACTCCTGGGCACCAAGGCGTACAAGGAGGACAAGGAGAACCGCGTCAAGGCGCGGCGTTCCGAGGCCAAAATGGCGATCAGGCGTTTCACCGACGACGTCAGCTTCCAGGTGGGCAAGGAGTCCAAAGACCGGCTGAGGCAGATTCAGCGAGTGCTGCGTGATCACTTCACCTCTATCGCCGAGCAGACGCTGCGTTCGCTGAACGAGTCGCTGCGCTCGGCGCAGGAAGCCGCCGCTGCCGACAACACCGACCGTGCAGCCCGCATCGCCGCGCTGGAGAAGGACATGCGCGTGGTGGCCGAACTGAATTCTCGGGCAGTGTCTCTCGTCAAGGACGTCGCGGTATGAGCGTGGCGGCTCTGGCCCGGGCACGCGACCTCATCTCGGCGGCACGATCGACGTACTCCGGTGATGCCGAAGCGTCCTGGATGCTCGACGAATGCCTCTACCGTCTGGACGAGCCGCTGCGGGTGGCACTCGCGGGATCACTCAAGGCGGGTAAGTCCACACTGCTCAATTCTCTTGTCGGGCAGGATATTGCCCCGACAGACGCAACGGAGTGCACGAAGGTCGTCACGTGGTACCGCAACGGCGTCACTCCAGCCGTCACGGCCTGGTACGACGGGGACCGGGCTGCGAACGTGCCGGTGCAACGGCGCGACGGGCGATTGACCTTCGACCTCGGGTCGTTGACGGCCGCGCAGGTCGACCGCCTCGACGTCGAATGGCCTGCAAGCGCTTTGGCGCAGACGACGATCATCGACACCCCCGGTACCTCGTCTCTCTCGCGAGATGTGTCGGCGCGCACGTTGGCGATGCTGACGCCCGAGAACTCGTCATCGGGTGCAGACGCCGTCGTATATCTGCTGCGCACCCTCAATGCCACGGACGTGTCGTTTCTCGGGCAGATCGGTGCGCACGTGGGCGGCGATTCGGGACCGCTCGGTGTGATCGGTGTCGTCTCGCGGGCCGACGAGGTGGGTTCGGGGCGGATGGACGCGATGATGTCGGCCAAGGAAGTCGCTGCGCGATTCGCATCCGAACTCGAGGCCACCGGCCTGTGCCAGGCGGTGGTTCCGGTCGCGGGTTTGCTGGCGCTCGGCGCGGAAACGTTGCGGCAGAACGAGTTCGCAGCTTTCGAGATGTTGGCGACGGTCCCGACCGAGGATCTGCAGTTGGCGATGCTCTCGGCCGATCGATTCGTACGTGCGGAGAGCACGCTGCCGGTCGACGCATCGCTGCGCGCCAGCATCGTCGACCGTTTCGGGCTGTTCGGTATTCGGATGGCAGTGACGTTGATTCGGCTCGGGGTGCGCGATTCGCCCACTCTGGCTGCCGATCTGGTCGAGCGCAGCGGGCTGACCGAACTTCGGTCGGTGATCGACGTGCAATTCGGTCAACGCGCCGATCAGTTGAAGTTGCACTCTGCTCTCGTTGCCCTGCAACGGATTCTGGAGTTCCGGCCGGAATCGCATGCGCTGCGCACCGAAGCCGGGCGGATGCTCGCCGACGTGCACGGTTTTGCCGAGCTGCGTCTGCTCGGCCGATTGCGCTCCACCACACCGAAACTGCCCGACGGTGCCCTACTCGACCTGCAGCGCATCATCGGCGGGTTCGGCATCGCCGCTACCGAGCGCCTGAATCTGCCGCCCGATGCCGGACGTACCCAGCAGCGCGACACAGCGCTGGCGGCCGTGCACAAGTGGCGAGCATTGTCCGAGCACCCACTGCTGGACCGGTTCACCTCGACCTCGTGCGCCCTGGCTGCGCGCAGTGCCGAAGGGATCGTGGCGGTGTCGGACTGACGGCCTCAGCTCGAATCGGCCGATGTCAGCCACTCGATCGCCTTGCGCAGCGGCATCGGGCGGGCGATGTGATACCCCTGCGCCATGTTCACGCCCAGTGTTCTGACGTAGTCCCACATCTGTTGGTTCTCGACGCCTTCGATGACTGTTTCTGCGTCGAGTGCTCTCGCCAGCTGCACGGCGGCGTCGAGAATGTCTTTTCCGCGGGGATGATCCAACGCCCGCTGCAGTAGAGATCGGTCGATCTTGATGACGTCCGGTTCGAGTCGGTCGAGTAGTTCGAGGTTCGAGTATCCGGTGCCGAAGTCGTCGATGCTGATCTTCGCGCCGAAGCGTTTCAGGATGCCGAGGGTGTCCCGCGCTCGTCCGTGCTCATCGAGCAATGCCGATTCGGTGACCTCGATGACGAGCTTGTCGAAGCCGCCGGGTGGTGCCCACGTGATCAGACGGTCGATGACCTCGCGTTCGTCCAATTCGATTCCGGAGAAGTTCGCCGCCACTCGCGGTCGGCCTGCGCCGAGCTCGCGCTCGAACACGAGCATATCTGCATCGAGCAGCGTGAGAACGATCTTGCCCAAGGCCCTGAGATGGCCCGTCTGTGTGGCATGGTCGATGAACTCCTGAGCGGGTACGACCACCTCTCCCCTTCTCCATCGGACAAGGGCTTCGAGCATCGTCGCTCCGCCCGTCGTGACGTCGACGATCGGCTGGTAGTGCAGCTCGAAGTCGTTGTTGCGGAATGCTTCTCCCAACTCGTGCCGGATCGATGCCCGTTCGTCCGCGATCTCGTTCATGCTCGCGGCGAAGTACATGTGACGGTCGCGGCCACTCTTCTTGGCCTCGTACATCGCCGTGTCGGCGTTGTGCAGCAGTTCGTCCGCGGTTGTGCCGTCACCTGGACTCAGAGCGATGCCGATCGATGCCGAGACGTACACCGTCGAATCCGCGAGCGTGATCGGATTCCGTACGTCCTGAAGAATTCTGTTCGAGAGGATCTCGAGACTGTCGAGATCCTCGCTTCGGGTGACGAGAACGGCGAATTCGTCGCCGCCGAGGCGACCGACGATGTCGTGTCGTCGTGCTGCGTGTTGCAATCTTGCCGCGACAGTGGTCAGCACGATATCGCCTGCGCGATGCCCGAAACGGTCGTTGATCTCCTTGAATCCGTCCAAGTCGATCCACAGCGCAGCAACTCTCGTGGGTTCCGAGTCCAGGAGGTCGACGAGACGCGATCTGAAGAACTGTCTGGTCAGGAGGCCGGTGTGTCTGTCGAACTGTTCCCGAGCGGCCAGATCGGCACTGATTGCGCGTATCCGCGAGGTGTCGTGAACGACCGCAACCGAATGCGGTCCGGTGGACGAGTCCGACTTCATCGGTACGGTGTGGAATTCGATACTGATCGGATGCGAGGACCCGTGCGCGTCGACGACCACCCAGTTGTCGAACGGGCCCTCGTCAGGCACGGTGGATGCGGGGGTGTGTTTCTGGGGCACGCTCCCGGCTCTCCGATCGATGAGCATAGACAGGCTCGTTCCTACCAGCTCGTGTGGCTCGAATCGGGTGATAGCCGTGAAACCACTGCTGATGGAGAGGATTCGGTTCTCGCGATCGAGAACGACGATTCCCGCGGTGACCGTACCGAAGAGTGCGTCCAGTACGGCGGTCCGCTCGGCTGCCTGGTCTTCGAACACTCGTCGATCGGTGACATCGACGGCGCTACCGATAACGAGCCTGTCGGCTGGATCGACGGTGCGAATCGTGTGGGCCGCTTCTTCGATCCACCGTATCGATCCGTCCGGACGTACAATTCGATACTCGCAGCTCCAATCTTGTTCGGCTGCAGCAGAAACGGTGGCCACTCGGTCACGATCGGCTGGGTGCACGGTCGACAACAGGAGTGTCGGTTCCGCCAGCACTCGGTCACGGTCGAGGCCGTAGATTTCCTCGACTCGCGAGTTGATGAACGTCAGAGTGCCAGTGGCGTCGCGTTGCCACACGATTTCGCGGATGGAGTCCGCGACGAGATGAAAGTTGTTCAGCGCGGCATCACGGGCCCGCCTCGTCGCGCTGATCTCGCCGACATCGGTCACCACGACTATGACGCCCCGCACGTCGCCGTTGGCACCCACATACGGTTGGGTCTGCAACAGGTAGTCGGCATTGGCGCTGTTGATCTCGCGTATTCGCGATTGGCGATGGTCGAGTGTCGCGCGAAGGTCGTCCTCGAGGCCGGAGATCTCGACCGTGGTGGGTATGGCTACGAGCGCTCGTCCGTGGTCCGCGTCGATCAGCGAGAACAATCGCACGGCCAGAGGGGTGAAGCGGGTGACGCGCAGTTCGCGGTCCACGATGATCAGTCCGCTTGTCAGCGACGACTGGATGTTGGTGAGATCGGTATTGGCCTGCAGCGCTTCGTTGGTTCGCGCTTGCAGTTCCTGATTGAGGGTTGTCAGCTCCTCGTTCGTCGCCTCGAGCTCCTCGTTGGCTGCCTGGGCTTCCTCGGTAGTGGCCTGTAATTCCTCGGAAGAGGCTTGAAGTTCCTCGTTCATGGCCTGGAGCTCTTCGTTCGAGGAGCCGAGGTCGGTGACTATGGCCTCCAACGCGCGTTGTGTGGAGTCGAGCTGGGCGCTCACGTCGAGAACGGGCACGGACTCGTCGGACGAATCCGCTGCCACTCGCGTGCGTCGAGCCTCCTCGGCACGGAACGACAGTACCGTCCTGGTGCTGAACTCGGTCGGCACCAGAGCGGCGGTGATCCGTACCCTGTTCTGGTTGGTCGTTACCAATTCTGCTGTGTTGGAGTCGGTTTGACGCAATTGGCTGAGTAGGGTCCGCACCCCCAGTCGGTAGGGGTCTCGCAGGATCTCGGTCACCGCGCCGGTCTGTCTGCCCTCGCCGACAGTGCACCACGCAGATACGTCGCCTATCACCTCGATCAGGACATCGCGGTCGTCGAGTATCAGCATCGGAGCCGACGTGATCTGAAGGATGCGCCGGTAGGGGAGTTCGGCATCGGCACGTGCAGGGCCGCCTGCGCCGTTCGGGTAGTTGCCGCCCTGAACTGGAGGAGCCTGCAGACGCCGAGTCACGGCGAGGGAGGGCAATCGACTCGAGTCGCCCCTCCGATAAATTCGGTGTGTGTAGTCGACCGCGGTGAACACGGCATCGACGTTGGAGATTCGCTCCGACAGGCCGAGGACGACGAGCCCATCGGGCACCAGTGCGTAGTGGCACAGGTCCATCACCCGTGCCTGTAGACGCGGCTCGAAGTAGATGAGTGTGTTGCGTAGCGAGATGAGGTGCACACGAGGAAACGGCGGGTCGTACGCGACGTTGTGGCGAGCAATGACCATGCACTCGCGCAGTTCCGGGACTACTGCCCATCCTGCGGTCGAGCGATAGAGCCATCGGTCGCGGAGCCGCTGTGGAACGGTATCGATTGCCGCGGCTCGGTACTGGCCGCGTCGAGCGACGGTCAGTGCCGCCTCGTCGAGGTCGGTGGCGAACACCTTCAATCGGCTGCTCAGTCCGCTGCGGTCCTCGTCTCCACAGAGAGCATCGGCGGCCAACATAGCGATCGTGTAGGCCTCTTCTCCGGTCGCGCACCCAGGTACCCACAGGCGGAGGGGTTCACCGGCAGGCAGAGAGCGAGCAAGGGTCTTCAACCGCGTTCCCACGCTCTCCCACACCGCACCGTCACGGAAGAACGACGTGACGCTGACGAGGATGGCTCGGGCAAGCGCGCCCGCTTCGACAGTGTCGATCGACAGCTCCGCGGCGTAGTCGGTGATCGAGATGCCTTTGCCACGCCGACGACGCTCGATCTGTCGGCTCAACGTAGAACGCTTGTAACCCGAGTAGTCGATACCCGTGGTCAGGCGTAGGCACTCGATGATCGTGTCCAGATCTGCAGCGGCCAGCTCGGGGGTGTCGTCCGGGGCCGCCGGCGGTGGCTGGTACCCCTCGGACAGGTCCGGTACGTCTTCTGTCGACTCGGTCTGCTCATCCATCGGGCGGGCCGATCGACCGAACAGCAGATCGTGCAGTTCGGCGCCGATGGACTCCGCCGCTGCGGTCAGGTTCACCGACCCGGTGTCGAGAGTGGAATGGGGCATCTGCTCGAACGCCGCAGTCGACGGATCCTGGACCGCAATCACACCGCCGCCGTGTCGGATTGCGGTCGCCCCTGCGGCACCGTCGCTGCCAGTGCCGGACAGGATCACGCCCACGGCGTCGGGACCGAATTCCGTCGCCAACGACACCAGCAATCGATCGATACTCGGCCAGGGTCGCCTCTGCGGACTCGCGTCGGGCAATCGAAGCGTTCCGCGGGTGACCACGATGTCGGAACCGGGCGGTACGACATAGACGGCACCGCGTTCGACCGCTGTGCCGTCGACGGCGGTCGCAACCGTCATCGACGTGCTGTGCGAGAGCAGTTCGACCAGCGCGCTGTCCTGATCCGGAGCCCGATGCTGAGCCAGTACGAAACACCAGGGAGCATCGCTCGGTGCCCCGGCGAGGAGCTTTGCCACCGCCTCCAGGCCCCCGGCCGAACTGCCGACACCGACCACCCTCAACCTGGGATGGTTCGCGGTCTCATCACCCATCAGCAGGCCCCCTCGACGTCAGCGACTACTCAACCATAGGACGCCGTCGATGTCTGTCCTTCGCGAGCACCACGTCAGCGTCTCGGTGCCAGCGCGGCGATCGTGGTCGCGGCTGCAGTGGCGGCAACGACGAACGGCCCCCACTGCAGGACACCGCCGAACAATGCGGGGGCGTCGGATACGAAAGTCCAGAACGTGACCGCCGCGCCGATGGTGAGAATCCCGACCGCACCCATCAGGACCTTGGACGACATCGCCGCGTTGCGCAGTAGATTCAGTGCGACGAATCCCAGCAGCACGAGCACCGCCGCTGCGGCCCCGCTGGACAGCAGCGTGGCCGAGGCAGTGTTGCGGATATCGGCGGCACTGGCCGTCGAATCCTGTTGTAACACCGCAGTTTCGACGCCAGAGAGCACCGACTCCCAGTTCAGGGCGACGATGCCGGCCAACGCGAGTACCAGCGCTGCTGTCAGAGCCCATAGAGCACTCGCGACCTTCGGTAGAACCGAGGACGTGGGCTCCTGCCGTGGCCGCAGCGGTTCGACGGCAACATCCGGCCGCGGCGGTTGCGGGCGCGGAGGGCGCGGCTTTCGCGTCGTCGGGTCGTTCTCGTCTTCGGCCACGGTGCCGAAGTCTATCGGGGGAGCTGCACAGACACCGGCAAGGCCGCTGCGAAGCAGACCGAGAGGTCATACGCTTGGTTGCTGTGACCGACCATGCCGTACCGAACCTGCCATCTCGCGACTTCGACGACACGCTCGCTTTCTACGGGAGTTTCGGGTTCGAGGTGACCTACCGAGATGATGGTTGGTTGATTATCGGCCGTGGAGTACTTCGGTTGGAGTTCTTCCGGTTTCCTGATCTCGAGCCGGAAGACAGCTCGTTCATGTGCAGCATCCGTGTAGACGATGTCGATGAGCTGTATCGCACGATCAAGGCTGCGGGTGTCGTGGAGAGGGCCGCCGGTAGTCCCCGACTGCATCCTGTGCGGCCTCGGCATTGGGGGCAGCGCGTCGGGTTTCTCGTGGATCCAGACGGGACACAGCTGAACTTGATCGAGAACCTCGACGTGCCGTCCACGCGCACGACCGACTCCCCTTAGCTGCCGGGGGTTTCGAGGATCGTTCCGCTCGCTACCTCAGCGCAGCACCACCGGTACGCCCTCGTACGGACGCAGTGTCATCGGGAAGCTGTTCAGCTCGTCCACGGTCGCGATCTCGTTGTCGTCGAACACGTCGATGGCGCACGTACCGGGCACCAGGTGCTTGGACTGAATGGTCGCGCTGATCTCCTCGGACGAGAAGTTGAGCACCGTGGCCTGAATGGTTCCCTGGCTGAGCTCGTGCACCATGACCAGCAAGCCCTTGTGCGAGACCGTCGGAATATCGATCTGCTGAGCGGTGGCGATCCCGAACCGCTTGCGCAACTCGATGATTCGCGCCAACTGGCGTGCGAACGACTGCGGATCCGCCAGCTGCTCCGGCAGCGAACCGTAGAGGCTGCGTCCGCGTGGAATGCCGGACTCCGAGCGGACGGCCTCGGGGAAGTACCCCATCAGATCGTGTGCGCCGCGGTTGATCCAGCGCGTGTCGCCTTCGCGGATGAGGTCGTCGACCTCCTCGGCCGCGATCGGCAGGATGCCCAGCAGATCCCAACCGGACAGTGCGAACACGCCCGGCTGCAACGCGTTGTACATCGCGAGCAGCAGGTGCGCTCGCTTGACCGTCTCTATGTCTCGCTCGTCCATCCGGTCCAGATCGCGGATGCCCAGCGATGCGGTGATCACACTTGCTGTGGTGCAGGCGATTCCGTTGGTGGTGAACAATCGGTTGTACGGTGCCCAGCGCCCGGTGAGTCGGTCGGTCAGCTCGCCGCGAATGCGATCGCCCAGGTCTGAGCCCTTGACCGCCTCGCCGCCGTAGGTGAACTCGTCCTCGGCGTGCAGGGTGGCAAAGTGGATGAGCTCGAACGTCATCTCGTCGTGGTTCTGCAGTGCGTGCACCAGAGACGCCGTGTCGACGCCGTGATCGCGGGCCAGAGTCATGGTGAGCCTGAGGAATTCGGTGTTTCCCATGACGAGCGCATGCTGATAGGCCGGGCGATTGATGAAGTCGTACGACAGATCGGCACCGTTGGCTCCCATGGCCTTGATGTCGTCGATCGTCAGGTTCAGCTCCTGGAAGGTGAACCCGCCCATCTTGCGCACCACGCTGGCGATCAGGTGGTTCGCCGCCTCGGACAGCGGATGGCCCTCGGACCAGCCCGGTCCTTCGGCTCGACGCTCCACACCGAGAAAACCGTTGGCGTCCAAGCGCAATGCGCCTGCACCCAGATCGGCGATGGAATGGCATGCGTCGCCGATCACCAGTCGCATTCCGGCGAAGGAAGGATCGAGCCAGTTGATCGACGGCTGACCGGCCTTGAAGTAGTGCAGGTACACCCAGCGACGTTCGACGCCGTCGATGCCCACGACGGGAGGTGTTGCGCTCCAGTTGGTTTCCTTCACGCCGAGCTCGTAGAAGATCACGCGCTGCAGCTGACCGATGATGTATCCGGCGCGGGCGAGATTGGCCTCGGCCTCGGCGTCGATGTTCTGCGAATCGGCCCCGGCGCGCACTCGCGGCAGCAGATGCCAGTCCTGGGGTTCGATCTCGACCATGTGGTAGATGCCGGGGTAGTCGGCCACAGCCATCTCGGCGAGCCGGAAGTCTGCACCTTTACCGGTGTGGCCGGGCACGATGTCGTCGATCACGATGCCGTCGTACGCCGAGGCCACCACGCACAGGCGTCGGAACTCTTCTTCCGATCCGAACGCGGGGTCGATCTGCATGCCGATGCGGTCGAAGTGTCCGTCGACCGAAGGAGTCGGACGCCAACCGTGGATGCCGCCGGCCACCTTCACCGGGCCGGTATGTACTGCGGTGACACCGATTTCGGAGAATGCCTGCCACAGTTTCTCGTCGCCGAGAGTGCTCAGGAAGCTCGTCTGCGGGGCGTTGATCACAGAGATGGGGTACGCGGTGAACCACACCGGTGCGCGTTCGACGGCGGCGCGAGGATCGGGGTCGGCATACGGGTTCTGCCACATGCTGCCCTTGCCCGAGAGTTGCTCGGCAATCAACTTGGCGTCGCGCAACATCGATTGTTCGGTGAGCCAGTCCACGTATTCGGGGTTCGACGCCACCGGCTCGCTGTCGGGGGTGGGACTGTTGCTCCGATTGGCGCGCCGCACTGAAGGTCGAAGTGGTTTCGGCCGAGCCGGATAGAACTTCTCGTCGTAGGTGATCTCGCTCGGTTCGTGCTGCACTTCGGGATCCATGTGCCTCCGTAGCCTCGCTTTTCTTCAACCCTACGTAGGGCGCGGCCGATCCGCAGGGTTGTGGTTCCCCTAATCGACGACCGGTGAAACCTGGCTCGCCGACCGGTGAAACCTACGCCGAACTACACGGATGTGATTCGTCAGGGGCCTTTTCCTTCGATATGCGAACGTCATCGAATCGAGACCGCCTGGTGTGGAATGTCCTATTCGGATAGGACATAGTGAGTCAGGTACCAACTGACCCATCTGTCACACCAGACTCATGAGTCACATCCCCCTCAGCTACAGGAGTTGTTCATGCGACGTCTTGCCCGCACATCGATCCTGGCCTCGACGGCCGCTCTGGCCGCCGCCATCGGTGCGGTTGCCCTCGCACCTGCCGCATCGGCCGAACCTGCCCCCGAACCCGTCGGCCCGCTCGGCTCGGTGGTTCTCGAAAGCCCCGACCTGGTGGTGACCATGGCCGCTGTCTGCGACACCACGGTCGAGGACGCACCCGAAGGTGGCGTCGTCGCACTTCAGGTCAAGGTCGACAACGTGGGCGCGGACGACGCGTCGAACGTCAACGTCAACTACGGCGCACTGCCGGGCGTGCAGGGTCAGAACACCGAGACGACCATCAAGGCCGGCGAAGCAGCGACGTACACCGTGCCTTCCGTCGATCGCGAATGGATGGCACGTCCCGCAGGTGCCGCGGCATTCGCCAGTGCGCTCGATGCGAACTTCCTCGACAACATCACCGGTGGACTGCTCAGCTACAGCTGCATCCCCGCCCCGGTCGAAGAGCCTGCCGAGTAGGTCCTTCACCGATACTTTCTCCCCGCTGCGCCGCGACGATCCGAGTGATCGTCGCGGCGTACTGCTTTGGATGGGCTCCGCCCCATGTGAGCGGAAGTTCGTAGCAGGGGTCGAAGTTCCGTGCACGTGCGCGCAGCGCTCCTCCTCGGGAACAAATCCGCCACACCCTCCGTTGTGCAGGTCAGCAGCCTTGAGTGGATGAGGCTCAAGTTGGAAGTTGACGCGACAGATCGCGTTGTGCAAACTTGAGCGGAGTTCGCTCACCCAGGGACTGAATCCACGCAATAACAGGAGGAAACATTATGGCTCGTGCGGTCGGTATCGACCTCGGGACCACCAACTCGGTCGTGTCCGTCCTCGAGGGCGGCGAACCGGTTGTCGTCGCCAACTCCGAGGGATCACGCACCACCCCGTCGATCGTCGCTTTCGCCAAGAACGGTGAAGTGCTGGTCGGCCAGCCCGCGAAGAACCAGGCGGTCACCAACGTCGACCGCACGATTCGCTCCGTGAAGCGCCACATCGGCACGGACTGGACCGTGGAGATCGACGACAAGAAATACAACCCGCAGGAAATCTCCGCGCGCACGCTGCAGAAGCTCAAGCGCGACGCCGAGGCCTACCTGGGCGAGGAAATCACCGACGCGGTCATCACCGTCCCCGCGTACTTCGAGGACGCGCAGCGTCAGGCCACCAAGGAAGCCGGCCAGATCGCCGGCCTCAACGTCCTGCGCATCGTCAACGAGCCCACCGCGGCAGCTCTCGCATACGGCCTGGACAAGGGCGACGAAGAGCAGACCATTCTCGTGTTCGACCTCGGCGGCGGCACGTTCGACGTCTCGCTGCTGGAAATCGGCGACGGCGTCGTCGAGGTCCGCGCGACGTCCGGCGACAACCACCTGGGCGGTGACGACTGGGACGAGCGCATCGTGACCTGGCTCGTCGACAAGTTCAAGGCTCAGAACGGTATCGATCTGACCAAGGACAAGATGGCGCTGCAGCGTCTGCGTGAGGCTGCCGAGAAGGCGAAGATCGAACTGTCCTCCGGGCAGAGCACCTCGATCAACCTCCCGTACATCACGGTCGACGGCGACAAGAACCCGCTGTTCCTCGACGAGCAGCTCAGCCGCTCCGAGTTCCAGAAGATCACCTCCGACCTGCTCGACCGCACTCGTGCGCCGTTCCAGGCAGTGGTCAAGGACTCCGGCATCGCCGTCAAGGACATCGACCACGTCGTGCTCGTCGGTGGTTCGACGCGTATGCCCGCCGTCTCCGAGCTGGTCAAGGAACTCTCCGGTGGACGCGAGCCCAACAAGGGCGTCAACCCGGACGAGGTCGTGGCCGTCGGCGCTGCACTGCAGGCCGGTGTCCTCAAGGGTGAGGTCAAGGACGTTCTGCTCCTCGACGTCACGCCGCTGTCCCTCGGCATCGAGACCAAGGGTGGCGTGATGACCAAGCTCATCGAGCGCAACACCACCATCCCGACGAAGCGGTCCGAGACCTTCACCACCGCTGACGACAATCAGCCCTCGGTGCAGATCCAGGTCTTCCAGGGTGAGCGCGAGATCGCCTCGCACAACAAGCTCCTCGGCTCCTTCGAGCTGACCGAGCTGCCCCCGGCTCCTCGCGGCGTCCCGCAGATCGAGGTCACCTTCGACATCGACGCCAACGGCATCGTGCACGTCACGGCCAAGGACAAGGGCACCGGCAAGGAAAACACGATCAAGATCCAGGACGGCTCCGGCCTGTCCAAGGAAGAGATCGACCGCATGGTCGCCGACGCGGAAGCTCACGCAGACGAGGACAAGGCTCGTCGCGAAGAGGCCGAGGTTCGCAACCAGGCCGAGTCCCTCGTCCACCAGACGGAGAAGTTCGTCAAGGACAACGAGGACAAGGTCGACGCCGAGCTCAAGGGACGCGTCGAAACCGCCATCGCCGACGCCAAGACGGCTCTCGCGGGCAGCGACATCTCGGCAGTCAAGACCGCCGTGGAGAAGCTCTCGACCGAGTCGCAGGCTCTCGGCACCGCCATCTACGAGGCTCAGGCCAAGGAGCAGGGCGGCGCAGAGGGTGGCGCGCAGGCCGCTGACGACGGCGTCGTCGACGCAGAGGTTGTCGACGAGCCCGCCGACGACACGGACAAGAAGTGACGTCGGACAACACCGAGCAAGAACCGGTCACTTTCGTGGACAAGCGAAAGATCGATCCCGAGACCGGTGAAGTACGGGAAGGTGACGCAGTTCCGGAGCCCCTCGTGGGCACCGGGGCTGCGCCCCAGCCCGACTCGGTGGACGAAGGGACCGTCGACGGTGACGTAGTGGAAGACCCGCGTGAGCTGCAGGTCGCCGAACTCACCGCAGATCTGCAGCGCGTCTCGGCGGAGTACGCCAACTACCGGCGTCGTACCGATCGTGAGAAGCAGACCGGAGCGGAGAACGCGAAGGCGTCCGTCGTCTCGCAGCTTCTTCCGGTTCTCGACGACCTCGAGCGAGCTCGCCAGCACGGCGATCTCGAAACCGGACCGCTCAAGGCCGTGGCAGACAAGTTGGCAGGGGTGTTCTCGAACATCGGCCTGACCACTTTCGGAGCCGAGGGTGACGCCTTCGACCCGGCCATCCACGAGGCCGTCTCCCATGAGGGCGACGGCAGCAGTCCCGTCGTCGGAACGCTGATGCGTCCGGGCTACAAGCTCGGCGAACGCGTCCTGCGGACCGCGATGGTCGGCGTCGTGGACAGTGCAGCACAAGAATCGGATGTACCTGCATCCGACGAGCAGTGAAGAAATAGCGCGAGAGGAGGAAACGCCCGGTGAGCCAGCGGGAGTGGATCGAGAAGGACTTCTACAAGGAGCTGGGCGTTTCCTCCAGCGCGACTGCAGAAGAGATCAAGAAGGCGTACCGAAAGTTGGCTCGGGACAACCATCCCGATGCCAATCCCGGCAACGCCTCGGCCGAGAACAAGTTCAAGGCGGTCAGCGAGGCGCATGCCGTCCTCGCCGACCCGGCCAAGCGCAAGGAATACGACGAAGCACGACGGCTGTTCGCCTCGGGCGGGTTCGGTAGCCGCGGCGGCGGTGGATTCTCGCCCGGCGCAGGCGGATTCGGCGGCGGCGGCGGCCAAACCTTCGACGTCGGCGACATCTTCGGTCAAGGCGGCGGCGACGGCGGCATCGGCGACCTGTTCGGTGGCCTGTTCAATCGCGGTGGCGCGCAGCAGCGCCCCCAGAGCAACCGGCCTCGACGCGGCAGCGATGTCGAAACCGACACCTCGCTGCAGTTCCGTGAGGCGGCGCAGGGCGTGACGGTCCCCTTGAAGTTGACCAGCCCGTCCTCGTGCACCACCTGCCACGGAAGCGGCGCGAAGCCCGGAACCAGCCCACGCGTGTGCCCCAAATGCAACGGCCAAGGCGTCGTCAACCGCAATCAAGGCGCGTTCGGCTTCAGCGAGCCGTGCGACGACTGCCGCGGTACCGGATCCATCATCGACGACCCGTGCGTCGACTGCCGCGGAACCGGAGTGCAGAACCGCACCCGCACCATCACCGTGCGCGTCCCGGCCGGCATCAGCGACGGCCAGAAGGTGCGCCTCGCCGGTCAGGGCGAAGCGGGATTGCGCGGAGCGCCGTCGGGCGACCTTTTCGTGACGGTTCGGGTCAAGCCCGACAAGGTGTTCGGCCGCACTGGCGACGACCTGACAGTGACCGTTCCGGTGAGTTACGGAGAACTGGTGCTCGGTACCACGCTGTCGGTGCCCACCCTCGAGGGTCGCGTCGGCGTGAAGGTTCCACCGGGAACCGTCGACGGCCGAGTATTGCGTGTGCGTGGCCGCGGTGTCCCGAAGAAGTCCGGTACCGGCGATCTGATGGTGACCGTCAAAGTTGCCGTCCCGCAGAAACTGGACGATGCTGCTACCGACGCTCTGAAGACTTATCTGGAAGCCGAGAAGGCCAGCGGATTCGACCCGCGGGCCGGGTGGGCAGGTGTGTGATGTCGGTCCCTCCCGAGGGCGGATCTGCGAAAGCCGGTGGTGGGCAAGCTGACCCCGACGCCCAGATCTTCGTGATCTCCGTCGCGGCGCAGTTGGCGGGCATGCACGCGCAGACGCTGCGTACCTACGATCGACTCGGCTTGGTCACCCCGCATCGCACCACCGGCGGCGGTCGACGCTACTCGCCGCGCGACGTCGCACTGCTTCGTGAAGTGCAGCGACTCTCGCAGGACGAAGGCGTCAACCTCGCCGGCATCAAGCGCATCATCGAGCTCACCAACCAGGTCGAGGCACTGCAGGCTCGGATTTCCGAGCTGGCCCAGGACTTGGCCAACGTGCACGCCAGTTATCGCCGCGACCTGGTGCCGATCCAACGCAACGCCCTGGTGGTCTGGAAGCCGCGCCACCAGCGCTAGGTTTGCGGCGCCGGCGGTGGCGAACGCGCGCGCGTTTGCGAGACACCCGGCACCGACCCCTATCCTGGTCGGCATGCAGGCGTGGAGTTCGACGGTCGTTCAGTATCACCGCCTTCGGAATGATCTCGCCGTGATCAGACTCGAAGGCGACGCGGTGCCGTTCCAGGCAGGCCAGTCGGTGTCGGTCTCGGTTCCCCAGAACGCTGCTCTGACCCGGCGATACTCACCCGCGCTGCCGCCTTCCCGAGACGGCAAGCTGGAATTCCACGTTCGAGCCGTTCCGGCCGGTTGGGTGAGCGGCTCGATCGTCAACGAGACGCGGCCCGGTCATGTGTGGCAGATCAGCGATCCGAGGGGCAGCCTGCACGTCGATGATTCGGGGCGCGACGTCGTCATGATCGCGGGCGGCACCGGCCTCGCTCCGTTGCGCGCGATTCTGCTCGACCTCACGCGCCGCCAACAGCCACCGAATGTGACGCTCTTCGTCGGCGGCAAGTCACCTCGCGACCTGTATGCCGGCGACATGCTGTGGTTGATGGCGTCGGAGTTGCAGTGGTTGACGGTGATCCCCGTCGTCGATCAGTTGCACGAGCCTTGGGCGTCGGATCGATGGAACGACCGCATTCATGCCGAAATCGGTTCCAGCGCAGCCTTCTTCGAGCCCGAGCATTGCTGGGAGGGTAGTGTGGCCGACGTCGTCGCCACGCAGGGGCCATTCCTGGATCGCCAGATCCTGGTCTGCGGCTCACCGGGAATGGAAGCGGCGACCGTGCGCGCGCTCGTCGAGATCGGCACACCACTCGACGCCATCCGCCGCTGAAGCGCCATCCCATACAGCGCTGTCCCGAGCAATCAGGGCAGCTGCAGAATCCGTCGCAGGTGCGCCAGGTCTTCGTCGGATACCGTCGTGAATTCCGGCGGCGGGGCGTCAGCGATCGCTCGGGCCTTTTCGGCGAGGAGGCGTCCGGTGTCGGTGAGTCCGATGATGCGGCGTCGGCGATCGGTGGGATCTTCGGTGCGGATCACCAGTTCCCGTTTTTCGAGTTCACGGATGTTGAGCGAGACGTACGGCGCATCGGAGGCGAGGATCTCGGCCAGCTCGGTGACCGTCCGATCGCCCGTGAGCAACTTGGTCAGCAGCTTGGCTCGCAGGAAACTCATCCCGGTGGCGTCGGCGACGGCTCGTCGGGTGTCGTGCTTCTCGAGCATCAGCGCGCGCATCTCGCGCCAGACATGCGCTGCATCGGTCATACGAGCACCGGTTGGTCGATTCGATCGGCGGTCGCGCGTGCCCACCGGCCGGTGGTGACCACCGCGAGCGCGGTGACGACCACGCCTGCGCCTGCGATGACGAACCACGCAGGAACTGCAGCGGCGGTGAAGCCGTCGGAGATCTCACCGACGATGCTCGACGTGACGATGGATCCGACGACGGCCACGCCGAGCGATTGACCCACCTGCCTGCTCGTCGACGCGATGGCGGATGCCACTCCGGCCTGACTGCGCGGCATTCCGGACACCGCGGTGTTGGTGATCGGGGCGTTGACCATGCCGAAGGATATTCCGAAAATCACGTATGCGACGGCCAGCCACGCGAACGACGTCGTCGGAGTCAGTCGGGTGAGCATCAGCGCCGATGCCACGAAGCCGATTCCGGCGACGAGCAGGGGAATGCGCGCTCCCAGGGTGCCGACGATGCGACCGGAGATCGGCGCGAAGATCAGTGTCATCAACGCCATCGGCAGTGTGTAGAGACCGGCGTGCAGTGGTGAGTATCCGCGCACGTCCTGCAGGTAGAGGGTGTTGAGGAACAGGAATCCGCCGAGGGAGGCGAACGCGCACACAGCGATCACCGTCGCTCCACTGAACGGCGCGCTTCGGAAGAACTTCAGTTGGATGAGCGGTTCTTCGATTCGCGACTCGACCACCAGTAGCCCGACGAGAGAGCCGACGGCGACGGCACCGGTGAACACGATCAGCGGCGATCCCCAACCCTTCGCGGGACCTTCGATGATGGTGAACACCAGGGACGCGAGGAACGCGAAGATGAGGAACTGGCCGGCCGGATCGAACTTGCGTGAGTGCTCGGCTTTGGATTCCGGGACGAATTTCAGTGTCATCGCCAGAGCGAAAATACCGACGGGGACGTTGATCCAGAAGATGGACTGCCAGCCGGCACCGGTGACGAGGATCCCGCCGAGGGCCGGACCCGCCGACATGGAGATTCCGACGACGGCACCCCACATGCCGATGGCCCCTGCGCGTTCTTTCGGATCGGTGAAGGTGTTGGTGATGATCGACATCGCGACGGGATTCATCATCGAGCCACCGATTGCCTGGAGCATGCGAAAGGCGACGAGCCAGCCGAGCGACGGGGCGACGCTGCACAGCAGGGAGCCGAGGACGAACGTTCCGGTGCCGATCAGGAAGAAGCGCTTGCGGCCGTACCTGTCGGCCATCGAGCCGCCGAGCATCAGCAGTGATGCCACGACCAGCGTGTATGCATCGATGATCCACTGCAGACCCGAGACCGATGCATTCAGATCTTCGCGCATCGACGGCAGCGCGACGTTGACGATCGTGTTGTCGGTGCTGACGAGAAACAGACTCAGGCAGCAGATGCCGAGCACGAGATACCGGTGTCGTCGAGTCAACTCGGGCACGTTCACCTCCGCGATAATGCTTGTATATCTATAACTATTACATGAGTACTCCTAAATTGTTCGACGAGCAAGTGAGAGGCAGGCAGGACATGCCCGATAGGGTGTGTGTCACAGACTTGCTCGACCCCGAATTGCTTGCTCGGTGAATGGAGAACAACAGTGGCTTCCGAGATCGCACCAGGCGACCTGGTTCAGGCGTCCGGGCATGCCGGCCCGTGGAAGGTGCTCGAGATCCGCCAGGGTCTGGCGTTGCTCGAGCATCACGACGGTCATCGATTGTCCGTTCGCACCACCACGGTCGAGGTGGTGCGGAAGGCGTCGACCAGTGAAGGTTCGGCCCGGCAGGCCGAGGCGGAGACCGACAGTCCCTCACTGTTCGACGAGGGCTGACCTACCTCCCTTTACCGTCGACCGCGTATTTCTGGCGTAGCGACTTCGAGATCTGCTTGTACTCCCGCAACTTCTCGCTGCGTGCTCGGGCGTCGTGCCTCGAGGTGGCCCAGGCGTTCTCCCGCAACAGTTTTCGATAGTTGCCCAACCTTCTCTCGGTGAGCTCACCCGCGGCGAGCACCGCACATCCGGGTTCGTGTTCGTGCGAGCAGTCACCGAATCGACACAACGCGGCGAGTTCTTCGATGTCGGAAAATGCGCTCGCCACAGCGTCTTCCGATCCCTGCACGCCCACGGAACGCAAACCCGGGGTGTCCAACAGCACCAGGCTCGTGGAAGGGATCGGCACCAATTCCCGATGCACCGTCGTGTGC
This sequence comes from Rhodococcus sp. IEGM 1330, assembly GCF_033142445.1. Lineage (NCBI taxonomy): Bacteria > Bacillati > Actinomycetota > Actinomycetes > Mycobacteriales > Nocardiaceae > Rhodococcus > Rhodococcus sp. IEGM 1330. The sequence continues at coordinate 23,053 of NZ_JAWLSB010000007.1, read as the reverse complement.
CTGCCTTTGCCGTCCGCCTCACGGGTGGCACCGGTGGCAAATGCGGTGCCGCCGAGCAGAGCGTTGGCGAGTGTCGACTTTCCGGATCCCGACGGCCCGATCAATGCGACCGTACCGCGCAGATGTGCTGCCAGCGAGTCGATTCCGCCGTCCGACACTGCACTTGTGCTGCATACGGTGACGCCCGGCGCGGTGGCCAGCAGCAACTCTTCGGCGACGCTTCCGCTGTCGGTCTTGGTGATCGCGACGACGGGAACAGCACCGCTGCCCCAGGCGAGGGTGATGTAGCGCTCGACGCGACCGAGGTCGAGAGCCGTGTCCGACGCGACGGTGATCACGACGGTGTCGACGTTGGCTCCGAGAACCTGTGTGTCGGATGTCGATCCGGCTGAGGCGCGTTCGATGGCCGTCCGGCGGGGGAGAATTGCACCGAGCGTGAAACTCTGCCCGGGGCGTGGGTCCAGGGTCACCCAATCCCCGGTGCAGGTATTGCTACCGGTGCATCGGACGATGCCGCTATCGGTGACGGCGTTGAATTCACCGCGGTCGACGCGAACGACGCGGGCGAGAGTTGTTTCCTGAGAATGGTTTTCGAACTCATCCAGCCAATGCTGATCGAGGCCGTAGTGAATCAGGTGAGACATGTGAGAGATCCTTCGGGGAAGGGTGACGTGGGCTCGGGTGTGTGCTCGTCCAGGTGGCCACGATGCCCACCTCCTCACTGTCTCGGTGCATGAAAAAAACCGTCGACGGCAAAGTAGCAGCCGTCGACGGTGTCTGGAAAGCGAATTTATCGGGTGAGGTTGGTGCCCTCCGCCGGCGCTGCGAGCGCGGTCAGGAAGGAGCGGGCCCAGCGATCGACGTCATGGGCGAGAACCTGCCTGCGCATGGCGCGCATCTGGCGCTTGCCCGACTCCGGTTCCTGTTCGAGGGCTCCGATGATCGCGTCCTTGACGCTGTCCAGGTCGTGTGGGTTGCACAGGTATGACTGGCGCAGTTCGGCTGCGGCACCGGTGAATTCGCTGAGCACCAACGCGCCACCGAGATCGCTGCGGCAGGCCACGTACTCCTTGGCGACGAGGTTCATGCCGTCGCGCAGCGGAGTGACCAGCATGACGTCAGCGGCGACGAAGTAGGCCAGCAGATCGTCCCGGGGGATCGGCCGGTGCAGGTAATGGACCACGGGGTGGCCCACCTGGCCGTACTCGCCGTTGATCCGGCCCACCTGCTGCTCGATTTCACCGCGCATGGCGACGTAGCTCTCGACGCGTTCACGGCTGGGCGTCGCCAACTGCACGATGACGTTCTCGGCCGGATCGACGCGGCCCTCTTCGAGCAGTTCGCGGAACGCGTTGAGCCGGACGTCGATTCCCTTGGTGTAGTCCAGCCGATCGACGCCGAGCATGATGCGCTTGGGATTCCCCAGATCCTTGCGCAGTTGCTTCGCGCGATCACGGACGGCCTTCGAGCGAGACTTGGTGTCGAGGTCACCGGAATCGATGGAGATCGGGAACGCGCCGACTCGCACGGTCCGAAAGCCGACCTGCACGACGCCCAACTTGGACCGCACTCCCACGGTTCCGCGGGACGTGGTTCCTCCGGCGAGGCGTCGGGCAAGGTAGAGGAAGTTCTGCGCTCCGCCGGACAGGTGGAAACCGATGAGGTCGGCACCGAGCAGTCCTTCGACGATCTCGGTGCGCCACGGCATCTGCATGAACAGCTCGATCGGAGGGAACGGGATGTGCAGGAAGAACCCGATGGTCAGGTCGGGGCGAAGCATCCGCAGCATCTTGGGGACGAGCTGGAGCTGGTAGTCCTGGATCCAGACCGTCGCGCCCTGTGCCGCCGCCTCGGAAGTCTTCTCCGCGAAGCGGCGATTGACCTCGACGTAGGCGTTCCACCAGTCGCGGTCGTACTCCGGTTTGACGATGACGTCGTGGTAGAGCGGCCACAAGGTGGCGTTGGAGAACCCCTCGTAGTACTGGGTGTACTCCTTCTCGCTGATCGGCACCGGTCGTAGCTGCAGGTCGTCCTCGACGAACGGCTCGACGTCGACGTCCGAGACGCCGACCCACCCCACCCACGCACCCTTGTTGGCCCGCAGAATCGGTTCGAGAGCGGTGACCAAGCCGCCGGGGCTTCGCTTCCATCGTGTGCTTCCGTCCGGAAGCTTTTCCAGATCGACCGGCAACCGGTTGGCTACGACGACAAAATCCGAACCCTGCGAGGCGTCAGCCACAACTGTCCAATCCGCTTGTAGATCTCTGGGGGAGCCAGTCCTGCGAAGGTCCTACTCGCTTTCGCCCTTCACAACAGGATCTATACCCAACATCGACAGCAACATGCGGCATTCGTCTGCGTCGGTCGCGTAGGCCGCGACGACGCGCTGAGCCTGGCTGGCCGTCTCGTACTCGAGTGGGACGATGTCTTCGTCGGCGATGTCGTTGTCGGTCGAAGTCTTGGCAGGCATGGTGTTCTCCGTACTCTCTGCTGGGCTTACACGGTGTTCGTTGGACCCGACTCTATGTAAATGTGGCGCCCCATCGCCAGTTCCCGATGCCATAGGCTGCAGCAAATGACCGATTCTGTACCGCTCCGCCATGCTCGGACAGTGGTGGAGGTGCCTTCTCCGGCCACCGGCTCCGCGATTCTGCGTCGCACCGTACGACGGCATCGCACCCGCCTGATCGTCTCGTCGCTGCTGTTCGGGGTGCATCAACTGTGCGAAACGATGGTCCCGGTGGCGATCGGACTGATCGTCTCGCGGGCCATCGACACCGGTGATGTGACCGCGATGATTCTCTCGTTGGTCGGTCTGGCGGCCTTGTTCGTCACTCTGTCGTACGCGTGGCGGATCGGTGCCCGCATCATCGTGGTCGCCATCGAGCGGGAGGCGCATCTGGTGCGCGTCGAGGTCGCCGGTCGCGTCCTCGATCCGCGGGGCGTGCGCACCGAGCTGTCGGCGGGGGAGTTGTTGACGGTGTCGACGTCCGACGCCGAGAAGGAGTCCTGGATCCTCGATCTGATCGCGCGCGTCTTCGCGTCGGCCGTGGCGGTCGTTGCGTCCGCTGTCGCGCTGATCGTCATCGACGTTCCGCTCGGTCTCGCCGTGGTCATCGGGACGCCGGTCATCCTGATCGCACTGCAACGTCTCGCCCCGTTGCTGACCCGTGCTGCCACTGCGCAGCAGGCCGAGGTGGCCGGTGTGTCGGGTATGGCCACCGATCTGGTGAGCGGTGTACGGCCGCTGCGTGGAATCGGTGCCGAGAACGCCGCGACGCAGCGATTCGTGACGTCGAGTCGAACGGCGTTGGCTGCGACTCTGAAGCTGGCTCGCGCGAACAACGTCTATCAGGGCTTGTCGGCAACGGTCAACGCGTTGCTGGCCGTCGGGATCGCCGGTACCGCCGGCTGGTTCGCGCTGCAGGGCCGCATTTCGGTCGGTGAGCTGATCACCGTCATCGGCCTTGCGCAGTTCGTCATCGAACCCCTGACCGGATTGGCGAGGATCCCCGGCGTCGTTGCGATGGTGCGCGGATCGGCCGACCGGCTCGCCCTGGTGCTCGGTGCGGAACACGCTCTGCCGCAGTCGGAATCCGCGGTGCCCGCAGGCTCCGACCTCGGTGTTCACGACGTTCGGTTTCGATCGCTCGACGGCCTCACGTTCCGCGCAGAACCGGGCGAGATGCTCGGCGTGGTCGCCTACCGGCCGCAGGACGGGGAAGCGCTCGCTACGCTGCTGTCCGGTCAGATCTCCGACGCCGACTACACCGGATCGATTCGCATCGGCGGCATTCCGGCGGGAAAGATCGATCTTCGACGCGCCCGCGAGACGGTGCTCGTCGAGCCCCACATCACCGACCTGTTCGCGGGCACCGTCCGCAGCAACGTCACCGCAGGCCGCGAGCGGCCCGACGCCGAACTCGATGTCGTGCTGCACGCCTCCGCGGCCACCGACGTCGTCGAATTGCACGAGGCCGGTCTCGATCACGCCGTCACCGACCGCGGAGCCAGCCTGTCCGGCGGCCAACGCCAGCGAGTCGCGTTGGCGCGAGCACTGTCGGTCGACGCCCCGGTGCTGGTACTGCACGACCCCACCACCGCCGTCGACGCCGTCACCGAGCACGCCATCGCCCGCGGCATCGCCGAACTTCGGCACACCGGCACTTCGGCGCAGACGACCATCCTCATCACCACGAGCCCCGCGCTGCTGTCGGTGACCCATCGCGTTCTCGTCGTCGACGACGGCCGCGTCGTCGCCGAGGGAACGCACCACGATCTCGCGTCCTCGGACGCGCAGTACAAGGAGACGGTGCTGCGATGACCGCCCCCGAACTGCTTCCCATCGCCACCGGGGCACGCTCCGGTAGGTGGCTTCTGGAACAGCTGCGCCTCAGGAAGGTCCGGACCGCGGTGACGCTGCTGCTCGGCGCGATTGCCGCGGCCATGTCGCTGGTGCCCGTCTACGTACTCGGTGTTCTGGTCGACCGCGTCCGCGACGGTGCTGACACGTCGGCGATCATCGGGGTCGTCGTCGTGATCTCGGTGGCCGCGGTGATCGGCGGCATCGTGACCGGTTTCAGCGGCTATCTCATCAGCACTCTCGGTGAGGGCATTCTCGCGTCGCTGCGCGAGGCCGTCGTGCGCCGCGCGTTGCATCTGCCCGTTGCCACGTTGGAACGAGTGGGCAAGGGGGACTTGCTCTCCCGGGTGGGCGACGACGTCGCGGTGATGGCCAAGTCGATCGGTGAGGTGATCCCGCAGCTCGTCGGGGCGTTCCTGCTCGTATGTCTGAGCATGATCACGATGCTCGGCATCGACTGGCGGCTGGGCCTGGCGGGGCTCGTCGCGCTGCCGATGTATGTCCTCGCGCTGCGCTGGTATCTGCCGCGGTCGGCACCGAAGTACGCGGCCGAGCGCGTGGCGATGGGCGAGCGAGCGCAGTCCTTCGTCAGCAGCATGCAGGGTGCGAAAACCGTTCGCGCGTACGGACTCGAGTCGGCGCACCTGAGCGAGATCGACAGAGCGTCGGCGAAGGCCCGAGACATCGGCGTCGACGTGTTCCGGTTGTTCACCCGGTTCGGATCTCGGAGCAATCGCGCCGAGTGCGTCGGACTGTCGGTGATCCTGCTGGCCGGATTCCTGCTCGTGCGAGGCGATTACGTCACCGTCGGCGAGACGACAGCCGCAGCGCTGCTGTTCCACCGCCTGTTCAATCCGATCGGCACGTTGCTGTTCACCTTCGACGACATCCAGTCCGCGGGAGCCTCGTTGGCTCGGCTGGTCGGTGTCATCGACATCCCAGACGAACGGCCCGTCGGCGATGGTTCCGCGCCCGCCGACGCCACCTTGGACGTCACCGATCTGCGGCACGAATACGAGTCCGGCCACGAGGTGCTGCACGGAGTGAATCTGCGCATCGAGGCAGGGGAGACCGTGGCGCTCGTCGGATCCACCGGTGCCGGAAAATCGACCATCGCGGCCATTGCTGCCGGTTCCATGGCATCGACGTCGGGGACGGTTCACGTCGGCGGCGCATCGCTGGATGCGCTGGGCAGCGAAGGATTACGGCGGCACGTGGCGATCGTCAGCCAGGAAGTCCACGTGTTCGCCGGCCGATTGGTCGACGACGTGCTGCTCGCCGCCCCGGATGCCGGTCGCGAAGACGTCGAAGCCGCACTGCGCACCGTCGGAGCGTGGGCGTGGGTCGAGACGCTCGAGAACGGCCTCGATACCGCCGTCGGCGAGGGCGGGCACCAGTTGACGGCAGCTCAGTCACAGCAATTGGCCTTGGCGCGTTTGGTTCTCGCCGATCCGGCCGTCGCCGTGCTGGACGAGGCCACCGCGGAAGCCGGCAGTTCCGGTGCGCGAGACCTCGAAGCGGCGGCCGAGGCAGCGACCAGGGGGCGCAGCACGTTGATCGTCGCGCATCGCCTCACCCAGGCCGCTGCCGCCGACCGCGTGGTGGTTCTCGAACACGGCAGAATTCTGGAGCAGGGTCCGCACAAGGAGTTGGTCGCGGCCGGTGGTCGCTACGCAGAGCTGTGGGAGGCGTGGCAGGGCCGCTGATAGCTTTAGCGATTTGCCTAAAGCTATTAGGTTTGGTTACGGTGTCCTCGAAAGAACGAGGAGGCCGGCATGGCACGCGCAGGATTGACCGCGCAGCGCATCGTGGCAGCAGGAGCGGATCTGGCCGATGAGGTCGGCTTCGATCGCGTCACCGCCAGTGAGATAGCCAGACGCTTCGACGTCAAGGTGGCGAGTCTGTATTCGCACCTGAAGAACGCGCACGAGTTGAACGTCGGGATCGCGTTGCTGGCGTTGGAGGAACTGGCCGATCGGGTGTCCGAGGCCCTGGCGGGTCGAGCGAGCAAGGACGCGTTGGTAGCCGTGGCCAACGCGTATCTCGACTACTCGCGCGAACACCCTGGTCGATATGCAGCGACTCAGTTTCCACTCGATCACGAGACCGCGATCAACAGCGCCGGAGTTCGTCATTCGGCGATGATGAAGGCGATTCTCCGCGGGTACGACCTCGGTGAAGAGGATCAGGTACACGCAGTTCGATTGCTCGGCAGTGTGTTTCACGGCTACGCCAGCCTCGATGCGTCGGGCTCGTTCGGTCACAGTGCACCCGACTCGCAGCAGTCCTGGGCCCGCATCCTCGACGGAATCGACACACTCTTACAGCACTGGAGGCAGTGACATGGAACCGATCTCGGAACGCGACATCAGGTCTTCGTTCGTCAACTCGTCCAAGGGCGACGCCGGTAGGCTCTCCCTTCCCGAGATGTTCGACGCTGTGCCGTGGGAGGATCTCGACTTTCTCGGCTGGATCGACCCCAAAATGGCAGGGCGCTGTTACATCGTTGTCCCGCAGGGTGATCAGCTGCGCGGAATCGCACTGCGCTACAAGCCTGGCGGGCCCCGCACAGCACAGATGTGCAGCATCTGCCTCACCACGCACGCCAACGGCGGAGTGTCGCTGATGGCTGCCGCGAAGGCGGGCGAATCCGGCAGGCGCGGCAATACGGTGGGCACCTACATCTGCTCGGACCTCGCGTGTTCGCTTTACGCACGCAAGAAGAAGACCCCGGCGTTGGGTCGTCAGTTCAAGGAGGACTTCGACGTCGAGACACGGACCGCGGCAGTCGAAGACAACATCGCCGCGTTTCTCGCTCGCGTTCTCGATTGATCATCTGATGGTGTGCACTCGGATGCCGGTGTCCTCGGGTTCGACGTCGTCGCGCAGCACGAATCGCCCGTCGTAGTCGCCGCCGTTCTGGGTGCGATAGGGGATGGGCCGGTCGGTGGGCAGGCTCTTCACTCGCTGCAGTAGCTCTGATTCTGCTGCAGCGTAATCAGTTTCGGTCATCCGATCGGCGCTCGCCACGAGAACGGGCGGCAGCACGGACATTCCGGTGTAGAACAGGATGCCATGCTGAATCGGGTACAGCATCTCGTCCAGATCGCCGTTGATGCCGCGCGGGGAGACGGTGTGTTCGCTGCCGCCCATGCTGACGACGACCATCGCACGCTTTCCGGCGAGCATGCCGTCGCCGTAGCGCCGCGAGCGGCCGTCCGCACACCGGATGCCGTATCCGAATCCCTCGACGAACACGCGATCCACCCAGCCCTTCATGATCGCGGGCATCGAGAACCACCACAGCGGAAACTGCAGCACGACGGCATCGGCACGCAGCGATTTCTGCTGCTCGGCCACGATCTCCGGGGCCAGAGTGCCGGCTGCGAGAGCTGAGCTCGACGCGGTCGCCACCTGGAATCGCTCTGCCGGATCATGGTCGTAGTCCGCTGGCTGGACCACTGGATTCCACTGCATCGCATACAGATCCGATTGCTCGACGGTATGGCCGTCGGCGCGGAGTTGTTCCAGGGCTGCGTCGCGCAGGGAACCGTTGAGGGAGCGGGCGTCTGGATGGGCATAGACCCACAGGATGTTCATGCAGTCGATCCTGGGCTACGTCGCTGTTCGGAACCAGTGGCATGAAAGACAACATGTGAAAGAATCCGGCCATGACGCATCGCATTGCGGTTTATGTGCGCGACGGTCTCCTCGCCATGGAGTTGGGCATCGTGCATCGTCTGTTCGGACAGGCGCGATCCGAGTCCGGCGAGCTGCTGTACGAGGTGGTCACTTGCACCGACGTGCCCGGTCCGGTTCGCACCGACTCCGACGTTCGGATACTCGTCGAGCGAGGGCTCGACGCCGTGGCCGAGGCCGACACCGTCATCGTGCCCGCCTCCGACGCCGACTACGCGTCCGATAGCGCTGTCTCCACCCTGTTCGACGCGGTGTCGACACAGAGGTTGGCGTCGATCTGTACGGGGTCATTCGTACTGGCTGCGGCGGGCGTGCTCGACGGCAAGCGGGCCACCACTCACTGGAAGTCGGCCGCTCGATTCGCCGAGCTGTATCCGCAGGTGCTGCTCGACCCCAACGTGCTCTACACCGAGGACGGCAACGTGTTGACCGCGGCAGGGGAGGCCTCGGGAATCGATCTGTGCCTGTACATGATTCGACAGGACTTCGGTGCGGCAGTGGCGAATCGGGTGGCGCGCGGAACCGTCGTGCCACCCCATCGCAGCGGCGGGCAGGTGCAGTACATAGACACCCCGGTGCCGCGGACACACAGTACGTCGACGGCCGACGCGCAGGAATGGGCGCTGCGCAATCTGGGGTCGGCCCTGTCCGTGGAGGATCTGGCCCGGCACCAGGCGATGAGTGTGCGGACGTTCTCACGCAGGTTCGTCGCCGAAGTCGGTGTCTCTCCGGCTCGTTGGATCGTGGCGCAGCGCATCCAGCGGGCACGTGAGCTGCTCGAAAACACGGACCTGACCATCGAACGCATCGCGCACGACACGGGCTTCGGCACGGCAACATCGTTGCGAAACCAGCTTGCTGCGGAGTTGGGGGTCTCGCCCAGCGCGTACCGGGCGACATTCCGGGTTGGCGGTTGACTCGCCTACCACAAGCCGCCGACAGGTTTTGGTTAGCGAATAGTTATGCAGGGCAATAGTGTTCGATTGCACTATGGTTGTTAGTCGAACGTGCGTTCGATACACTTCATGGCATGACCGCAGCGATCTGGCAACTGAGCGACAGCGAACTCCTCGCCGACGCTGCTGCGGTCTCCCACAAAATCCAACTGCTCGAAGCCCGGCGGATCGCCCTCGTCGGCGAGATCGACACCCGCGTCTCCCGCGAAAAACTCGGCTTCCCCGGACCCGCAGGCTGGCTCACCTCCACCACCCTGCTCTCGCCCTCCAAAGCGAACAAGATCGTCGCCCTGGGCCGCGGACTGAAGAACTTCCCCGACATCGCCGACGCCGTCAACACCGGCGTCATGACCATCGACCATGCAGCCTTGATTCTGACCTTCGCCGAAACACCCCCGAAGAACCTGCCGCAAGCCGGGCTGGACATCGCCCGTAAAGCCATGATCACCGCTGCGACCGGACCCCAAGCGCGCACCGGCCGCATCCGCGAAGCGATCACCAAACTCGACGACAGATTCGGCGGCAACAAACCACCTCCAGAGGACACCGACCGCAACGAATTCTTCGCCTCCAAGACCTTGAACGGCCGGTTGGTACTCAAAGGAGACTTCGATGCGATCACCGGAGAAAAACTCCTCACCGCACTCTCACCGCTGACCGAACCCCGACCGGCAGCCGACGGCACCCAAGACGACCGGAGTCCCGCCAGGCGCAGAGCCGACGCCTTCGGACACATCCTCGACCAATACCTCGCCTCGAGCAATCGCCCCACCGAGGGCGGTGAACGCCCGCACCTGAATCTGCACATCAGCCTCCGCGATCTCACCGACCTCCGCGACAGTGCCGACGCCGACGACATCACCGACGACGAAACCTCACGCGCAGCAGCCGAATCCGACACCGACGCAGTCGATCCGGTCGACATCAACACCGGACACCCGATCCACCCCGACACAGCAGACGCGTCTGATACACCCCCTGCCGCTGATCGCGGCGCCTATCGGGACCTGTTCGGCGACGGCACCACGGTCGGCTGGCTCCCGTGGATGGGACCGCTCTCCCGCAACACCTCCCGCCAGTTGGCCTGCGATTGTGTCCTCACTGCCATCGTGATGGACGAGAACGGCAACCCGTTGAACCTCGCCCGCACCGCACGCACCGTCACCGCCAAACAACGCAAAGCCCTCACCGCCCGCGATCACGGGTGCGCATTCCCTGGCTGCGGAAAACCTGCCGCCTGGACCGAAGGGCATCACATCTGGCACTGGGCCGACGGTGGCCCGACCGACATGAACAATCTGGTTCTACTCTGCCGATTCCACCACCGACTCATGCACCACTCCGACTGGGAAGTGTTCATCGGCACCGATGGCCACCCCTGGTTCGTCCCACCGGCCACCGTCGACCCGTACCGACAACCCAGACCATCCCACGCCCGAGCAGGCCCCCACATCGCCTGAGCCCCAGGAAAGACTCCAGCCCCGCACCGAGGACACGGTGCGGGGCTGGACGAGGTTGTTCGGCAGGCTGATTCGAGCTGTCAGTCCTTGTTCTTCTCCGCGATGAACAGCTTCTCGATGCGCTCCGCCTCGTCCTTCTTGGCGGCGGCCTCGTCGGAACGCTCAGCGGCCTCGGCCAATTCGGCCTCGGACGGCGCGGCGGCCAGCTTCTCCTGCTTGTCGACCTGCGCCTGCTGAGCCTTCTTGCGATCCTCGGCGGCCTTCGCGGTGGCAGCGGCCTGCTCGTCGGCCTTCTTCTTCTCGGCGGCAGCCTTACGCTCGGCGTCCTGAGCGGCCTCGCGCTTGCGCTGCTCGGCCTCCTGGCGGGCGTCGCGCGCGGCTTCCTGGGCGGAAGCGTCGGCTGCGCGCCGATCCTTCTCGGCGGTCTCGCGAGCGACCTTCAGTTCGTCGTCGGCTGCGGCCTTCTTGGCCCGAGCCTCGGCGTCGAGGCGCGCTGCCTCGGCGCGGTTCTCGGTGCTGTCGACGAGAGTCTCACCGCGATCGGCGAGGCCCTTGTCTCCCAACAAGTTTCCGACGGCGCGGTCCAGTGAACCGAGTGTGTGCTCGTACACCAGGCGCGCGGGTGATTCCGCACTCATCTTCTCGACGACGTTGGTCTCGATGAGCTGCAACGGAATTCGAGCGATCTTGTACTGAATACGAAGGATGGTCATCGGTATGGCTAGGACACTCATAAAGCGAAACTCCTGTTTTGCGGTAGTGGTTCAGGCCTGGTTGCGGAGCTCTTCGGCCTTCTTGCGATCGGCCTCGGCCTGCAGCAGAGCCTCCTGGTGCTTCTGCGCGGCGACCATTTCGTCGGAATCCGCTGCGGCCTGCTCGATGCGTCGGTCCTGATCGGCTTCGATCTGCTCGGCAGTCGCGTCGACCTCTGCAGCAGCGCGCTCCTGCGCCACTGCCTCCCGCTTCTCCTGTTCGGCGGCGGCCACCTGGGTCTGCCGCACCCGAGCCGCGTTGGCCTCGGTGACCGCGGCATTCTCTTGTGCGGCCTCCCGACGGCTCTCGGCTGCAGTGCGGACGTCGGCCAGTTCCTCGGCGGCTTCGGTGGCCTGTGCCTCGGCGACCCGCTCGGTGGCCTGGGCCTCCTTGTGCTCGCGAGCTTGAGCGGCCTGCAATTGGCCCTCGGCTGTCAACGAGTCGTTGCCGGTCACCGCACCCACGACCTCTTTGGCCTTGCCCTTGATTCCGTCGAGCAGTCCCTTGCGTGCTTCGCCCGCTACGTTCTCGTCAGTCATGTAACCCAGGTACCCACTGGCTGTTCGAGTAACCCCGCGTCGGTATCGGACGATACGATGCCCGACGAACGCATCAGCAGTGAGGAGACGTATGCCTATCGCCAAGATCAACGGCATCGACGTGAACTACCAGGTCAAGGGCAGTGGAGACCTGGTAGTTCTGATCATGGGCACCGGCAGCCCCGGTCGCGTGTGGGAGCTGCATCAGGTGCCCGCTCTCACAGCAGCGGGCTATCGGGTGTGCACGTTCGACAATCGCGGCATCGCTCCGTCGTCGGAGAGCACGCACGGCATCACCATGGAGGACATGGTTGCCGACACCGCAGGCCTGATCGAGCTCGTCCGCAACGGCGACGAGAAGGCGTATGTCGTCGGAACGTCGATGGGCTCACGCGTCGCGCAGGAGCTTGCTCTGAGCAGACCCGACTTGGTTCGCAAAGCCGTGTTCCTCGCGGGCCACGCCCGCGTCGACGAGTTCCAGAAAACCCTCGCCCACGGCGAACGAGCGCTGTACGACAAGCGCGTCGAGCTTCCCGGCACCTATTCGGCTGCGGTGACAGCGGTCATGAACCTGTCGCCTGCGACGTTGCGTGATTCTCGCGGGGCGCGCGACTGGCTGGACCTGTTCGAGTTCTCTGCCTCCTCGCCGTCCGCCGGAGTGCGTGCTCAGCTGGGCATGGAGGACGATTTCGATAGAACTGCGGCGTACCGCAGGGTGGCGGTGCCGTGCCTGTCGGTCGGATTCGCCGACGATCGGATGATCCCGCCGTACTTGGGCAAGGAGCTGGCCGACGCCATTCCCGATGCGCGGTACGTGGAGATAGCGGACGCCGGGCACTACGGATATCTCGAGCGTCCCGAGGCCGTCAATGCGGAACTGCTCGGCTTCTTGAAGGCCTGACGGCACCACGGCCCGACCTGCGTTGCTAGGGTCGTGTGGCACCTCACGGTGCAGACTTACCAACCAAACGTTCGCGACGAGTGAGGCGAGATGAGTACCAACCCGTTCGATGACGAAGACGGACGCTTCTTCGTGCTGGTCAACGACGAGGACCAGCATTCGCTGTGGCCGACGTTCTCCGAGGTCCCTCAGGGATGGCGTGTCGTCTTCGGTGAAGACACCCGCGCCGCGTGCTTGGAGTACGTCGAGAAGAACTGGACCGACATGCGTCCGCGCAGCCTGCGTGAGGCCATGGAGGCCGACGCTGCTGCACGCGCATCCGCTGAGGGAACCCCCAGCACAGAGGCCTGAGTTCCGCCTTTTACGAAGGACTCGTACCGCGCCGCCGACGAACAGTCGGTCGGCGCGGTTCTTCTGTGCGGCGAAGCGTCGGGCGTAGCAGTTCCTCGGTGCGCGCAATGATGCGTGGTCGACGCAAGGTTCGGGCACCCCACTCACCCAGGGTCACACCCGCGGCCAAGCCGCAACCGACGCCGAACGCCGCAAACAGTGAGCTGATGCCCAGCAACAATTGGTCGTTGAGTATCGCGTAGAGCCCGCGGTACAACGCCAGGCCGGGAAGCAGCGGAGTGATGCCCGCGACGGCGACGATCAAGGGTGGAATCAGCGCACGACGAGCCAACAGACCACCTGCGAATCCGACGACGGTAGCAGCGATGGCCGAGGCGATGATCGGTCCCACATTGAGCGTCTGCGAAAGCAGATACACCAGCGAGCCCGCGAAGCCTCCCATGAATGCAGCCGTCAGCGCACGCTGCTCGGCGTAGCAGGCCAGTGCATAGAACAGTGACGCTGCCGCGCCTGCGATCACCTTGGTGGGGACCTGCAGGATGTCCGGTGGGGCCAGGTTGCTGATCTGCGGCAGATCGCTGCCGATCAGCGCGGCCAATCGCAGAGACGTCGCGACGCCGGCGATGATGCCGCCGGTCATCATCAGTACTTCGAAGAATCTCGACACCGCCGTGATCGGGGCCCCGGTGATCGCGTCCTGCACCGAGCCGACGAGCGACAGACCCGACAGCAGCACGATCACTCCGGCCGCGATGACCTGCGACGGCGAGATACTGATGTTCAGCTGGTCCTGAAAGTTGTACAGCGTGATCGCCGGTGTCGCCGCCACGAAGCCGCCGACAACCTGCTGGAAGAAGAACGGCAGGCCCGCACGGTTGAGGACTCGTCCGATGCGGTCGATCACCATCGTCGTCAGGAAGCTGACCACAGCCACCAGCGCGCCACCGCCGAGCAGCACACTGATGGCCGCGGCCATGCCCGACCACGCCAGAGTCGCAATCCACCGGTTGTACGGGTGCGGGGCCTTGGTGATCTCCTCGAGCCGCTCCAGTGCCTCACTGGGCGGCACCATCTTGACGCGCACCGCGCGGATGAGACGGTCGACCTCGGCCAGCCGCGTGAAGTCCATCGACCGGTAATGCACGATCCGCATCGTCGACGCCGGAGGACGCGTCGGGCCGCGGTGCGCACTGAGGGTGATCGAGTTGTACGTGACGTCCACGTCGCAGCGCGCGAGCCCGTAGGTGGCTGCGATGAACTGGACCTGAGTTGCCGTATCCATCGCTGCCGTGCCCGAGGCCAGTAGTACTTCGCCGACACGAACCGCGAGGTCCAACACCTCCGCAACCGACGCATCGTCGGTCAGATCGATCGGACGAAGAGGCGACGGTGCCGCGGTCGGCGTATCGATGGTGGCCCGACGCTCACCGGTGAGACGGCTCAGCGAAGCCGTCAGGTCTTGCAGGAAAGTCATGACCGTCTTTACACGTTGCTGGGGTGATCCACGGACAAGGTACCTGTTGTTACTGAGCGTCCGATGAACGGATATGCTGGCTTCGCTTCACTGCCTCCTTAGCTCAGCGGTAGAGCACTCGCCTTGTAAGCGAGCGGTCAACGGTTCAATCCCGTTAGGAGGCTCCACCGAAAATCGGGCCTGAACTGGCTCTTTGCGTTTTCTCTAATGAGATTCATTGCCGATTAGGCAAGCTCGGTGTCACAGAATGTCACAAGTGCTTCCAAACTCGCCGGAACAGCGCCTGGTGAGTCCGCCTACGCCTCGGTGGACGGTTGCGGACGAATGCCGATCAACTCGCATCATTGGATGGCTCGTCGCGACGCCGGACGAGTGACTGCAAAGTGTCGGCCGCGCCCAGTAGCGCTTGGTTCTGGGAATGGACATAGGTGCGCATTGTGAATGCGTTGTCCGAATGCCCCAGCCATGCCGATATCACGGCAATAGGCACACCTTGAAGGTGCAGCAGAGTCCCGCACGTGTGGCGCGCGTCGTGGAGGCGTATGTCCGACACCTTGCTGTTGATGCATAGCCTGCGCCAATAGTCGCTGACCGTATCGGGATGAAATGGTCGTCCGACAGCGTCGGACACGACGTAGGTGCCGGGGCCGACGTAGGTCGAGCTCTGTCGTTCCACACCCTGCAAGCTGTGTGCAGTTTCGAGTGCGGATCTGAGGGCTGGAGTGAGGGGAAGCGTGCGCTTGGACTTCTCTGTCTTCGGCGGACCCTCTACGACGCGTCCATTGACCGAGACTCGCGTGTTGTTGATGGTCAGGCTACCGGCGTGAAGATCGACATCGTTCCATCGAAGCCCGCACAGCTCACCGCGTCGTAGGCCGCTCAGAGCAAGCAGCCAGGCGTGACCGTTCCGGTCGGACGTCGATGCTTCCAGGAGGCGTTGCACTTCGTCCTCCGTGAATGTCTGCATCTCGACGTGCACACGGGGCGCGCGGTCGACAAGCGCGGCGACGTCTCGTACCAATCGCCCTTCTCTCATCAGCCCGGTGAGGACCGCGCTTACGAGGTTGAGCATCGGATTGATCGAAGTGGCCTTCCACGGACGTCGCAATTGGCCATCGGGTTTGACCGAGCTGCCGGCCAGCAGATCGTTCACTAGAGCGTCCAAGTGGCCTTTGGTCAACTTCTGCACAGCTAGCCCGCCGTAAGTATCGCGTAGCGGTTGAAGGGCATGGGTATACGCGGCTTTTGTCGACTCGCGTATGCGTCGTCCGGCAAGCCACTCAGCGCAGGCCTCTTCAACCGTGGTGGTCGAGGAGGGAACGAATGTCCCCTTCGAGACTTCCTCGAGCACCTTGGACAGGGCTGCGCGAGCGTCCTTTTCCGTATGAAATCGACGACGCAACTGCGTTCGCTTCGATGCCCGGGTGCCGGTGGAGTCGGCAACACCAGCGTCGACGGTCATTTGATACCGCAACTCCGTACTGCCGGTAGACCGATTGGTGACGTAGATCTTCTTGATCTGTGGCGGCAGTTGCTGCCTAGCCATCCTCTTCGTCCTGTGTGTTCATGCCCAGTTCGGTCATCCGTCGAAAGAGCTCTTCCGAGCGCCGTCGCGCATCCTCGTGCAGATACTGCATCGACTCGATATGTTCGGCGGATTCGTTCTTGGATAATCCGTTTCGCAGTTGTACCCGGGCGCGACGCATGGCCTTGAGTGCGTCGAGCCATTCGCGAGTGATTCCGACACGATCGTTTCTCGGGTCGAAGGTGTCTCGGACCCACATGTCGAGAGGCGCTTCTGATTCCTCTTCAGTCCATTCTGAGCTCGGTCGCATGAGTCCGGCCTCGCCGCTGAACCAGCGGAGGGCATCGTAAGATTCTTGCGGCAGCCCAGGGAGTACTTCGACCTTCCCTTTGGGAAGGTCAGGGAAGACCAACTGTGCAGGTGAGACTCCCAGTGCCGCAGCCAATACAAGCAGTTCCGAGACGTCAAGGCTCTTCTTTCGGCCTGTCTCCAAGTCTGCAACCACCGACCGGGAAATTCCCCACCCGAAGTCGACAGTTCTGTCGGCGAGCTTTGCCGCGGACAGTGCGGAGTGGTCTTTACCCCGGAGTCGGCGAACTTCCGAGGCGACCCGGGCAACGATTGATTCCGCCCAAGACTGCGTCATAAGCACGCAGTCTAGCTGAAAATCCGTCCGTCTTGTGGGTGGGGTACGTAGTTGCTACTCTGTGGTGGAACCACATGGACTGATTCAATAAGTCCCCCAGGATGTGGCTCTACTACACAATCAGTGGAGGTGCTGAATATGCCCAGACGGCTGCTGTCTGTCCCGGAGGCTATGGCTTGCACGGGACTTGGACGATCCAACTTCTTCAACAAGATCGCGTCCGGAGAAATCCGGAGCGTGAAGGTCGGCAAGCGCCGACTGATCCCGGATACGGCCATCGATGAGTACATCGAAGGTCTCGAGGCGCAATCCGACGCCAGTTCAGGCGTCGGATGAGGCCCAGGGGTAACTGCCCCTCTGCACACTGAAACGCCCCCGGCGAATCTCGGTGTTACCAGCACCGAGGCCGAGGGGCGTCGAAACCACAACCCGTGAGGAAGGAGCTTCGCCACCGATCATAGAGCGTC
This sequence comes from Rhodococcus sp. IEGM 1330, assembly GCF_033142445.1. Classification (NCBI taxonomy): domain Bacteria; kingdom Bacillati; phylum Actinomycetota; class Actinomycetes; order Mycobacteriales; family Nocardiaceae; genus Rhodococcus; species Rhodococcus sp. IEGM 1330. The sequence continues at coordinate 5,919 of NZ_JAWLSB010000007.1, read as the reverse complement.
TTGACAAGTGATTCAAGACATTTCGCTGACGCACCGTTCTCCGCCCTTGATTTCGGTCAGGGGCCGAACGGGCGATGACGCACGCTTCGATTCGCGATCGTGCGGTCGAACCCTTCTGCTCGCACTCGAACAAGCCTTCGCTATGAACCTTCTAGCAAAGGCCTGATGTGTTGCAGCAGCGTCGTTTTCTGGCAGAGCCCGACGTAACACCAGCCTGCCGCCGGCCTGTGCACCCTGTGTAAATCCTCTGAGAACGGCCTCGAGGCACCACGCGCTCGACTGATCATCGCGCGAGTGGCGATACCGAGCAGCCGCGCGTCCATCGTGACGCGGGGCTATCGGACGTGGAGCGGACAACGTGGGTGCGGAAATTGGCTCAGGGGCCATGGGGGGTCCGAGACAGACCGACGAAGTACCACGCCTTTGAACCCAGCCACTATTGAAGAGGACCCATGAGAACCCTTGACCATCATCGAATCGAGCCTCACCTGCTTTCATTCGCAGGTCGACTTCACCCGTCACTGCCTGTGCGGCTTGGTTATCGAGCCGGATTCCCCAAGCCCGCCTTGGCATCAGCGGCCAAGCGTGATGAATATCCAGGCTGTAGTCATTACGAATCCAATGACGCACTGCACGAGCTGTATTCAGCCGTACATCGAATACCAGCAAGGCTTGAATCGCCCGTCTATCGGTCATCACCTGATTGGCCACCAGTGCCAGTGTCGCGTGCATCAGGTGCAATACACGCCATAGGCGTAACGGATCCGACAGAGCCCACTCGCACCACAGGTCCTTTACCGCTCTCGCTTCCCTCTCATGTGTTGTCGGGCAATAGGCCCCATTCGGGTGATGCCTCCGTCACCAGTACGGCGACCTATTCACCTAACGCCCTCCGCGGCTCCGATACATCCCTCAGCCGACTGGGGTGCAATGCGTCCCTCGCCACCATTTCGCTCATTACCCGAAACTCCTGCAATGGAAGTGAGACCCACCATGCCCGCTGACATCATCGCGTTCTGCAACCAGAAGGGTGGCGTGGGCAAAACCACCGAGACCTTTCACCTCACCGACGCCGCCGCGCGTGCGGGCAAACGAGTTCTCGTCATAGATATAGACCCGCAAGGCAACCTCAGTACGGTCCTCGCCGCAGAGTCACTTGCTCTCGACGACCTCGGTGTCGCAGACGTGCTTTCGGACTCTTCGGGAGCAACGATCAGCGACACAGTCGTACCCTGCATCTGGCCAGGTGTCGACCTGGTCCCGACAGTGCCCGGGAACGAATCACTCGCGTATGTGAGAGACCAGCTGGTGGTTGCGGGAGCGGGGCGCGAGCGCCGACTTCGAGATGCGCTCGAAACCGTTGCTGATCAGTACGACGTCATCCTGATCGACTGCCCGCCCAGCTTGGACCTGCTGACTATCAACGCACTCGTCGCGGCACGCAAAGTTGTTGTCGTCAGCCAATCTGCGCTGTTCTCGGCGAACGGCTTGGCGCGATTACGCCGGACAATCGACGCGGTCAGACGAAGCTACAACGCCGACCTCCGCCTCCTCGGTGCGGTGATCAACCTGCACGAGAACCAAACCATCGCCGGCCGAGAACAGCTCATCGAGATTGCAGCCAGCATTGACATTCTTGGTGATCCAGTGCCGAAACGAGTCGTCATCAAAGACTCGATGGAATCGCAGACCAGTCTGAAGGACTGGGGAACAACCCAAGCGCGGAGCCTGTGGACTATCTACCGCGACACAGTCGAGATCCTCATTGATGGAGAGCAGTAATGGCGCGGCCCGAGCGGATGAAGAGTGCACTGGCCGGATCAAGCCCCGTGGATCCACCTCAGCCGGGGAACGATACGTCTCAGCCTATCGCGGAAACGGCTCTGGTACAGAAGAACTTGGAATCAACGGTGGATCACAGCAAGTGCAAACGCTCGTACTATCTCTACACGGCCACTGTCGACGATCTCCTCAACGCCGCGGAGGCACTATCCGCGACACCGGGAGCGCCGCGTGGCCCATCGGATCTGGTCAACGCAGCGGTGGAGGAGTACCTCGAGTCGCTGCGTCGTCGGTTCAACGACGGCAAACCGTTCCCCAAACGGACAGGTCCGCTCGCGCGTGGACCCAGGATTCGCTGACCGGTCTATCACCGAGCCACTGCATTTTTCACCCGCTATCGCGGCTACATCGCACACCAAGTCGGTCCGACACAGCTGCCGACCGACACATTCCCGGAGATCAGGAGGCAACACACATGGATAGTTCCGTACTCGGTATCGAGAACCTGCCGTTGCTTACGCTGGACGAGGCGAAAGCTCGGGCTCTCGACATCGACTTCCACCGCTGCGGTTCAGCGTGGATGCACGGCAAGATTGTTCCGCACTGGTTGTTGCAGGCCGCAATTCGGTCCGGTGCAGTTGTCTACGACCGTTCCGTTTGGGGTGAACTGGCTCTGTCTGCAAACTTCACCGAAGCCAATCGACATGAAATTACCTTCGTTATCACCTACGGGTTGGACGGTGCCCCCAACGTCGTGGACGGGAAGGCAACCGACTACCCATCGAACTTCAACGAACTCGATGATGCTGCCCAGGACGCAGTACCGTCGACGCTTGTACCGAGCACTGAAAATGCACTCGCTTGGTTGACGTTCCTCGTTGATTCGATCAATGAGCTGCATGACCGGACTTGCTCACTCGTGGGATGGTGGCCGCACTAGTCGGATCTTCCTGCCTCTGTTCACGAAGTCGTTTTACGACGGCAGAGTGCTCTTCATGGTGTTGTACGCCGTTCCGAAGCCACCGCACAGGCGGAGTCGCCCATGTTGGTCATAATGCCGAGGCGGTTGAGGGTGGAGAAGCTGAACTCGGTTCGGGCACGATGCAACAGGTGGGTGGCGTTTCAACAGGAGTTCGCCGCCACCAAGGCGAGTCCACGAGACCTTCCTCCTCGAATGATCCCGGAGGGGGAGGCTGCCCACGCAGGCAGACATCTGCACGACAATCCCTTGTCCGATACAAGTCCACCTGCCACCGCCCGAATCGCCTACGCAGGCCAGGACCGATGACGCAGGACACCGCCGTTACGGCCCGGGCTCCAGTCTGATGCGCCTCGACCGGCCAGGGGCCATACTCTGGAGGGGTGGACATCTTGTTATCGACCAGCGTATTGGTACAACATATTGACGTCGCCGCAGATTTGGTGAAAGCGAAGGCTATGCGAACTGTCGGGGTACCGATCCACGAGGCCCGGTTGACGGAAGCGTTCGCGCAAGACGCACACAACCTCATGCCTCCTGGGGCAGGTCGTAGCCTCCACCTGATGTTGGAACCACGAATCGGTCGAGGTCGGCCGGATGTGCTCCTGCTTGCAATCTCATCAAGTGGACTTATTTCGTACCTACGTAAGGCCAATCGACTCGCGACCTTTACCGAGGCGCAGGTTATTTCTGGCGATGTCGACGAACCGGTAGGGGTGTCGGCTAGTTACGCCCGAGACCTGCGGTCGAAGATGCAGGCGGCGAACTGGAAAGATTCGCAGCTTGCGCACGCGAGGAACCTCGTCCACGACTCACTCGCAGTGGAGGCGAAGATGTCGGACTGGCGGCGTGCGGTGCGGCAGGTGGCGCGATTCGGGCCGATGGCCCACCGCACTGCAATTTTGATGCCAGAGAACGTTGCGGCTCGAGTCGACTTGCCCACGTTAGACGTTTACGAGAGCGGTCTGATTGAAATGTCGGGCGATCGGCTGTCGTGGCTGCGTACTGCTCCTAAGCGTCCGCTTGGTGACGCGCAAAAACTCTGGCTTCTCGAGCTCCTGCATCGACAGCTACAGCGCGATTAGATCCCCTCTGCGTTGCGCATTTCCTCAACCGCGTGAAGCAAGTTGGTGACGCGTCCAGCATAAGCGGGCGGCAGCACTACCCGGTCTCGTGCAATACGGCTGTAGAGGCTCGATGCTTCCCTGAGCGATTTTTCGACTGTGTCGAGTCGAGTCGGTACGTCCGCCGAGGTGGTCCCTGCCTCGGCCCTTCTGGACAGTTGCATCATGAACTGCACTTGGGCCTCGGCCCGCGTCCAGGACGACAAGGCACGGGTGGCGAAGGTTGCGCTTATTTCTGGAAGCACGATGTCGTCGCTGTAGGGGAGGTTCATGACGTATGACAGTTCCTCTTGTGCCTTTAGTGAGGCCCACAGAGCGGGTAGATACACCCTTGCAGTGGGGGGCTGACCACCGGCGGGAGACGGTTGCCATTTGGAGATAAAGAACTGTCTTAAGGTGTAGAACCACCCAGAAGATATTGCGGTCGCGCCAGCGGCGAGACCTAGAAGTCCTTCGAGATCCGAATACCCCCAATGTACTTCATATTCGTTGACCTCTGACAGGGTGTAGACAAGCCGGAGCAAGTTGGACAAGCGGTTCGAGTCCCAAGGTGCGGGCGGATACCCTTTTGTTGCGCGGTTGACAACTAAGTAGAAACCCCGAACATCGATAGTTGTGACAACGTCGAGCCAGTCGGCAATGTCTTTCCAATTGCTTAGCGCGCCCTCATCAATGGCGACACTGGCAATGGTTCGATCTCCTCCCCACGTGTCGACGGCAGATCGGGCGTACTGGAGAGCTAGAGGTGTCCAGATATCTGTAAACGTCGACTGGATACACGTGGGTGCTATCAAACGGTTGTGAATGCCGACCGCAGTATTGGCGGCCTCGATCGACGCTATTTGGCTGGCGACATCGCCAGCGCTTTGCGACCACTTGATTCGGCGGAAGTTCAAAGCGTGGGCTGAGTGGCGTCGAGCCGAGCCAGCTGGGGTTGAGGAGTAGATGTAGGATTGAGGATCGAGGAGCACATCGAGGCCTCTCGACCGAAGTCCTGTCACCGTTGTCTTAAGTGCAGCGACATCTTCGTCACCAGGGCTGAGCACGACTCCAGTGAGGGAGCCTTGATCGTAGACATCGAAGATCTTGCTGCCCTTGCCGTATCCGTGTTGAACATAGAAGCTCATACTGTAACTCCAAGTCTGCGCAGCGGAATTGACACATTTCGATACCGCTGGCTGGGGCGCGGAGCCAGCAGACGCGTGATGACTGCCTGAAGGTCCTCATCGCAAGACACGCCCTCGAAAGAGGAGGCGTCGAAGCTTTGTAGTCTCCGAAAATACTCGCTACTGTCTATTTTTTCGTACCAGAATGGATGGTGCCCGACAAGCGCTTCAAATGCGACAATCCCGATCTGGAAGAGATCTGTTCTGAAGTCGATTTCTGCGATCCGCCTCATCTCGAACTGCTCAGGTGCGGCGTATCTACCAGTGCGCGGCGATGCGCCGTACGCATCGGTGAGGGGTGAGAGATCATTATGGTATGCAATTCCTAGATCAAGCAGAACCGGAGAACCGGCATCGTCGAAGACAATATTTCCGGGTTTTATGTCGCGGTGCACAATCCCTGCGTGCGACCACATTGCGTTGACTGCTCGGAGTAGCGCAATAACCAGACGTCGAGAAAGATCCTCGTTTCCACCGGACGTCTTGATGGCCTGATCGAGAGTCCCCCCTGAGTAGTAAGGCTCCGCATACCAAATGTAGTCACGCTTCGAAAGCCTGCATTTCCTGGGCGGCTCGACGAGCTTTACCACGTGGGGCGAATCGACCTGGGACATACCCTCGATCTCGCGGCCGAAGCGCGTCGGAAACGGGATGGAATCGTCGGAGTCAAAGTCGTCCTCCGGCAGTGGCTCCTTTACAACTTTGATGACGATGTCGTCTGATCCGCTACGGCCTCGGTAAGCAACCTTGTACGAACCCTCCCCTAACTCAGGTAGGACCAGTTGATAGTCTGAGGTTCACCCCGGATGGTGGACACCGAGATAGCGGGACCGAGGGTTCCGCTGGAAGGATGTCCTCATGTCCCGCA
>NZ_JAWLSB010000006.1:0-405986 GCF_033142445.1 Rhodococcus sp. IEGM 1330 | reverse complement strand
TCACGCCCGCGTCCAGGTCGATACCGTGCAACATCATTCAGAAAAAGCGAGTCAGCTCATCGGTGCATTCAGGTTAAGACCGACCCGTCCAGTTGGGACGTTGAACGTGCGGCGCGGCGACGCCGTGACAGAATCCGCGCGGGATATCCGAGCAGTGCACCGCCGAGGTCTACGGCTCGGCCACTGCACGACGCCGAGCTAGAACGCCGAGCCGAGGCGTCGAGGCAGATTCGTGCAATTATCGACCAGCAACGCACCGCCGACGCGTGACCCAATCTGCAAAAACGCACACGTGCAAAATTGCACGAGCCGGGTGGTCATCCCACGGTGTCGACAACGCCGCCGACGCCGTGGGGTACCCCCGAGTTCCGTTCTCACGGCCCTCATTTCGTTTGCACCCCCCTTCCTCGGGCTTTGTCGGCGTGCACAACCTGGGCGAACGGCTGTGAGCGTGGCTCTCAGGGCCGGGAATGGGCACGTGAGAGACGGGACCGGGGTCGGATCGGCAGGGCACCGGCCCACTATCACCCGAACCGCGCGGGAGACCATTTAGTAGGGCACCCTTACTTGGCGGTCTACTCAAGTGATCTGCACAAATGCACACCACTCGCGGGGCAGCAATACAAAGAGCGGTACAGTCGAGGGGTGTCGTTCGGCGACGGCACTGCGCGCCGACGCCTCGTCGATCCGTTCCTCCCGATCCGGATCGACGAGGCTAGGTTCGGCGAGAATGCAAGGGAGGAAGCCAATGCCAGCAGCGAAACCGTATGCACTCAAGCTACTTACGGCACGACACGAGGGAGTCGACAGTGCCGGGCGCACCATGCCCGCGCCACGCGTAGAGCGTCACGCACCGGACAAGCCCGACGACCTCACCGCCGAGGCAAGCCTCGAATGGGACCGGGTCATCGAGAGCATCGGGCACTGGCTCAAGATCGGTGACCGCGCCGCCCTCGTCAACCTCGTCGAGACGTGGTCCGAACTCGTACGAATACGAAAGTTCCTGCGTAAGAATGGGTTCAAGCAACGCGTGACGGTGCGTGACACCGCCGGGGCCACCACGACCAAGTACGTCGAACGCCCCGAGGTCAAGCTCTACAAGTCGTTCCTCGTCGAGCACCGGCTACAGACGTCCATGTTCGGACTGTCGCCCGCGTCCGAGGGTGCCGCCTCACGTGGCAGCGCACCGACCGGCGACGGTGACGACGTGCCGAACCCGTTTGCGGGGCAAGGATGACCGCCGACGCGTTACGCCGCGCCACCGCCACATTCGAGGCCCTGGCCGCCAAGTTCGAGAACCAAGACACCGACCCCAACGCCGACAATCCGCGCGTCTATTGGACGTTGGGCCGCGGTGCCGTCCGTATCGCGTGGGGGTTCGCGGGCGATTTCGAGCGGTGTACCGACCTCGTTGGCAAGCACGTCGAGCGCGCCGAGGGCTTGTGCGCGTCGTATCACAAAGACCTGTTCGGCACGGTGCCCAAAGAGTCGACACAGGCCGCCAAGCCCGAGCTACCCGCCGAGTGGGATTTCGACGCCGAACTGCCCGAGGACGCACTACCGAGCGACGACGAGGACGACGCCAATGAGTGAACGTAGGTACCGCACCGCCGTCGTGAGCGGCATCGAGGTCACCCTCAAGGTGGTCGAGGGCCACGAGCCCGCCTCAACGCCGATACCCATTGTGCGCACCGCTGCCGAGGACACCGCTGCCCGCACGGTTCAGGTCGACGTCGACCCGATGGGGCACGGGGAATCCGTGGTCTGCGCTAGTCCGGCTGCGGCCGACCAATGGGATAGCCGCATGTGGAACAACACTCGCCACGCCTGAGGGATAGCGTTGCAGCACAACGTAACTCAAGGGTAGCGTTGCCCTTGCGTCGACCGAGGCCAACCGGATTGCGGGCCTGCAATACACCGCGATAGAACCGGCTCGCCGAGGTCGACGCCTATGCCAACCGTGCCCTCGGTGGCACCGGCCAACCGTGCACCTCGAAACGGCTCGCCCATACACCCCGAGGCGTAGAACGGCCCGCATGGCTCACTGAATCCGACTGTGCCGCAACGCGGTACGTGAGTCCATAAGGGGACACCGTGAAGATCAAATCGCAGAAGCTCAACGCGCTCGTCAAGGCCGAGGCCGCCGAAGACGGGCGCACCCTTGAGGAATACCGCACCGAACTGATCGCCCTGTGCCAGGACTTTCTTGCGGCAATCAAGGACGAAAACCGCGACCTCACCGACGAAGAGAACGACTCGTTGGAGAAGGCCACCCGTCGCGTCACCGAGGTAGACCGGACGATGCAGGCGGCCAAGCGGTCGGCGGCTACCGCCGCCAAGATGAAAGGCGGCGTCGTAATCGACCAGGACGGTAACGCTGTGAACGGCGGGGGCGGCCTGGGCACCAAGTACATCGGTCTGAGCACGCCGTCGGGCGTCAAGAGCACTGCGGCGGTACTCGCCAAGGGGATGACCAACCCCGACCCGTCGGCCAAGGCCCTCGTGCCCGCGGGCACCGCCACCGGCGACGTGCCGATGATCGGCATTTACGAGCGTCCCGACCTGCCGACCACGATCCTCGACTTGCTGCCGATGAAGCGCGTCGACTCGCACTTCTCGTACATGCGTGAGGTGAGCCGCAACGACAACGCAGGCGTCGTGGCCATCGGTGAGGAAAAGCCGCGGTCGGACTACAGCATCGAGCGCGTCGAGGATCACCTGCGCGTCGTGGCACACCTTGCAGGGCCCATCGACAAGTATGTGCTCGAAGACTCGGCCTCGGTGCAGGCGTTCCTCGAACGACGCATGTTGCACGGTCTGCGCCTGGGCATCGAGGACGCAATCCTCGTCGGTGACGGTGCAGTCGCCGCCGGGCCGCCCCGTGTCGACAACGTGCGCGGCATACTCAATTACTCGTCCATTCAGGGGCGGGCTTTCGCTGTCGACCTGCTCACGACCATCCGAAAGGGCATTACCGACCTCGAACGCCTTGGCCACCAAGCCACCGCGCTCGTGCTTTCACCCGACGATTGGGAGGCACTGGAACTCACCCGCCGCGTCGGTGACGGCGGGTTCGACCTCGGCCCCGCCAACCTGCCCGTCGACCGCGCTAAGCGTCTTGTGTGGGGCGTGCCGACGGTCACGAGCAACGGGTTGCCCACCAAAACCGGCGTGCTACTCGACACTGCGGCGGTCGAGTTCGTCGGTGACGGACGCATTGCCGTCGACTGGAACCCCTACAGCGGGTTCTCGCGCAACGAGGTCGAGGTGCGCGTCGAGACGCGTATCGGCGTCAACTTGGTGAGCCCCCTCGGGGTAGTCGAGTTGGGCACCAGGGCCTAACAGATACCCCGCCGTTCCAATAGCGGCGGCGTTCGCACCGTGCGGTCGGCTCGGGTGAACACAGCAACGCCCCGGCACCTCACAAGGGCCGGGGCGTTGTCGTGTGCGTATCGAGGGCTACTCGACTCGGATGATTGCCTTACGACGCACCGGGGCCTTGGTCCACGCGCCCCGTGGGTTCGGCTCGTCGCCGGTGCGGGTCAAAACGATGGACCCACCGCCCACACTCCGAATGACCATCTCACCGGAGACGGTGTGGGGTGTGCCGTCGACGTCGACCACAGCGGACAACGACGATGCCGCGACGTGCTCGCCACGCTTGAGTTCCCACACGTCGCTCTTGTCGAGCAGGTCAATCTCGTTCCGCACGTCATCGGCGTGCGGCGTGATGATGACAACCTGGTAGCCGTCGAGGGCCTTGAGTGTGTAGCTGCCCTCGGCGTCACCCGTGTGGGTAACTGTGTAGCCGAGCGGGGCGGCGAGGGCGTCGAGTTCGAGAGCGGCAGACTGCAAGGCAAGTCCTCAGGACTAGGTCGAGCACGTGAACCGACCTCGTGGTCGGCCTGAGGACAAAGCGTATGCCGCCGGTCCGACAGTATGGGCACGGTGCCCGCGCTCACCGCTCGGAAGTGTTCGCAAACCGCTCGCGTTAGCCGCCCAAACTGATCGAGAATGCCCCGCCGGACGGCGGGCGTGGGTCGAGTTCGTCGGCGGCCTCGGTCAACGCGGCGGCAAGACGGCGGGCGTCGGCGGGGGATAGATGAGCGCCGATCCCATATGCCTGCGAGGCCGAGGCCGCGAAGAACATATTTCCATTCTCGGTCACGATCTGAATGGGCCTCGGCTTATCGGTGTCAATCTCGACGGTCACGCGGTCGTCGACGTCGGCAGGGGAGCGGTCCGCCGTCCGCGCTACCGCAAATGTCGGGGCCGAAACGGATGTCACGTCTCTGAAGGTCATGCCTGCACTATCGCGCCGACAAAGCGCACCCGTTACGCGCCGCACCACCGACGTGGGGCACACGTGGTGCAGACACAAGAAAGGCCCCCTCGAAAGGGGGCCTGACCTGGTATTTCTGTGGTGCGCGATACTGGGATTGAACCAGTGACCTCTTCCGTGTCAGGGAAGCGCTCTCCCGCTGAGCTAATCGCGCGTGTCCTCGCACCGGTCTTGCAACCGATGCACTAGCGAGGTGGAGACGGGAATCGAACCCGTGTGCACGGCTTTGCAGGCCGTTGCCTCACCACTCGGCCACTCCACCATGGGTCGAGACCCTCGAGCGGATGACGGGATTCGAACCCGCGACCCTCACCTTGGCAAGGTGATGCGCTACCACTGCGCCACATCCGCATACCCCGGAGGCGTTCACTGCTGGGCAGTTGCTGTCTCCGTGGTGCGGGGAAAACATTAACCCAACGGGAGTGAAACTCACAAATCTCGTGGTCAGCTGCGGAATTCGAACGTGCAGCGCATGTGAAAGATGTGAAAGCAGAGGCGAGACGAGCCCTGTGGTGGCAGTCCGTCGACGTAGTCGGTGATCGGGCAGGCGATTCGGTTCGCCGCGGCACCTCGTGTTAATGTTTTGCCTCGTTCGGTCCCGTGGCTCAGTGGGAGAGCGTCCGCTTCACACGCGGAAGGTCGCTGGTTCGATCCCAGCCGGGACCACAGAAAAGAAGGCCCACACCGCCCGCCGGTGTGGGCCTTCTTGCGTTCGAGGCCGGTAGCCTGAGCCGGTGAGCACCGAAGAGACGAAGCCCCAGGCCGCCGCCGACCAGGGTCCGATGGACACAGCCAAGGTGAAGCACCGGCGCTTTCGGGCGCGCATCGCCGAGAACAAGTCCCTCGATCTCACGTACCGAATAACGGTCGGTGTCGTCGGAACAGTCGTGTTGGTGCTGGGTGTACTCGCCATTCCGTACCCGGGGCCCGGCTGGTTGATCGTGTTCGCCGGCCTGGGAATCCTGGCGTCGGAATTCGCGTGGGCAAAGAGTGCGCTGCGGTTCGTCCGTAAGAGATACGACGCATTCATGGCGTGGTTCTCGAAGCAGTCGATGTTCGTCAAGGGTCTCGGCGTTCTGTTCACCACGGTCGTCGTGCTCGCAACGCTGTGGCTACTGGGCACGTTCGCGTTGGTCGGGGGCTGGATCGGGCTCGACTGGACGTGGCTCGAAAGCCCGATCTGACGTCACGCGTCGCGCTGAGGCCAATCGAGTGGACCGTTGCCGATAGGCTGTCGGAGGCCTTCCTGGCCAGAAGAATCGATCGAGGAGTACATCGCTGTGAGCATGCCCGTTGTCGCCGCCGTTTCGCCCGCCCGCATCATGGTGCCGGCAGGAACGACGGCAGGTACGGCGCTCCGCGACACCGGCCTGCCGAACAAGGGACCCGACGCCATCGTCGTGGTGCGCGATCCCGACGGCAAGCTCCGTGACCTGTCGTGGGCACCGGAGGGCGACACCGAGGTCGAGCCCGTTCCGGCGAACACCGAGGACGGACGAAGCGTCATCAGGCACTCGGCTGCACACGTGCTGGCGCAGGCCGTTCAGGAGCTCTTTCCCGACGCCAAGCTGGGCATCGGACCGTTCATCAAGGACGGCTTCTACTACGACTTCGATGTGAAGCAGCCGTTCACTCCCGAGGATCTGACCGCACTCGAGAAGAAGATGAAGCAGATCGTCAAGGCCGGCCAGCGCTTCTCGCGTCGGGTGTACGAGTCGGTGGATCAGGCCCGCGAGGAGTTGGCGAACGAGCCGTACAAGCTCGAGCTGATCGACGACAAGTCCGGCATCGACGATCCCGAGGTCATGGAGGTCGGTGGGGGAGAGCTGACCGCCTACGACAACCTCAATCCCCGGACCGGCGAGCGCATCTGGGGCGATCTGTGCCGCGGACCGCACATCCCCACCACCAAGTACGTGCCCGCGTTCAAGCTCACCCGCAGTTCGGCTGCATACTGGCGCGGCAATCAGGACAACGCCGGCCTGCAGCGCATCTACGGAACGGCATGGGAGTCCGCCGAAGCACTCGATGCGCATCTCGAACTGCTGGCCGAGGCGGAGCGTCGCGATCACCGCAAGCTCGGATCCGAGCTGGACCTGTTCAGCTTTCCCGACGAATTGGGCTCCGGTCTTCCGGTGTTCCATCCGAAGGGTGGTGTGATCCGCAACGAGCTGGAGAACTACTCGCGCCAGCGGCACATCGAAGAGGGCTACGAGTTCGTCAACACCCCGCACATCACCAAGGGCCATCTCTACGAGGTCTCGGGTCACCTCGATTGGTACCGGGACGGCATGTTCCCGGCGATGCACCTGGACGCCGAACTCGACGAGAACGGCGACGTGCGCAAGCCCGGCCAGGACTACTACCTCAAGCCGATGAACTGCCCGATGCACAACCTGATCTTCCGTTCCCGCGGTCGCTCGTACCGCGAACTTCCGCTGCGCCTGTTCGAGTTCGGCTCGGTCTACCGGTACGAGAAGTCCGGCGTCATCCACGGTCTGACCCGCGTGCGCGGCATGACCCAGGACGACGCGCACATCTTCTGCACCCGCGAGCAGATGCGCGGCGAGCTCACCAGCACCCTCGAATTCGTTCTCGGGCTGCTCAAGGACTACGGCCTCGACGATTTCTATCTCGAACTCTCCACTCGGAACCCGGAGAAGTCGGTCGGCAGCGACGAGGTCTGGGAAGAAGCGACCAACACCCTCGCCGAGGTGGCGGCGGCGTCGGGCCTCAACCTGGTGCCCGATCCGGGTGGTGCCGCGTTCTACGGACCGAAGATCTCGGTGCAGGCCAAGGATGCGCTGGGGCGCACCTGGCAGATGTCGACCATTCAGCTCGACTTCAACCTGCCCGAACGCTTCGAGCTCGAATACACCGGCTCGGGCGGAACCAAGGAACGCCCGGTGATGATTCACCGTGCGCTGTTCGGTTCCATCGAGCGCTTCTTCGGAGTGCTCACCGAGCATTACGCGGGCGCATTCCCGGCGTGGCTCGCACCGGTCCAGGTCGTCGGCATCCCGGTTGCCGAGGTGTACCAGGACCACTTGTTCGCGGTGGTGAACGAGCTGAAGAAGCGTGGCGTGCGCGCCGAGGTCGATGCCAGTGACGATCGGATGCAGAAGAAGATCTTCAACCAGACGGCGCAGAAGATCCCCTTCATGCTTCTCGCCGGCGAACGCGACGTCGAAGCCGGTGCGGTGAGCTTCCGATTCCGGGACGGCACGCAGGTCAACGGCGTCCCCGTGGCACAGGCCATCACTGTCATCACCGACTGGATCTCCCAGCGCAACAACGCATCACCGACCGCCGAGCTCGTGCAGACCGAACCCGCAGGAGTGAGCTGATCATGTCGGAACAGGACGAGTCGATCGTCGTCACCGGGGCCGGTGAGCCCGATCGGCTGCAGCGACTGTGGACGCCGCACCGGATGTCCTACATCGCCGAGGCTCCCCAGGGCTCGGCGAAGTCGAACGAGCCGTTCTCCGACATTCCCAAGATGAGCGACGAGGACGGTCTCGTCGTCGCACGAGGCGAATCGGTGTACGCGGTGCTCAACCTGTACCCCTACAACCCCGGCCACGCGATGATCGTGCCGTACCGCCGTGTCGCGGCGCTGGAAGACCTCACGCCCGCAGAAAGCGCCGAGTTGATGGCGTTCACGCAGCAGATGATTCGCGTCATCAAGCGAGTGTCACGTCCACACGGGTTCAACGTCGGACTCAACCTCGGCGCTGCCGCTGGCGGGTCGCTGGCCGAGCACCTGCATCAGCACATCGTGCCCCGGTGGGGCGGCGACGCGAACTTCATCACCGTGATCAGCGGCGCAAAAGTCATGCCGCAGTTGCTCCGCGACACTCGGGCCCTGCTCGCGTCGGCCTGGAACGAATGAACCACAGGCGAGAGGAGCACGCGCCGTGCTGAGCATTTTCGGCCGTGCGCCGGTGTCGAAGGTGACCGCCCCGCTCGGGCGCGCCCTCAACAGCACAGGGCTGACCCCCAACTCCGTGACGATCATCGGCACCGTCGTCACCGTCACGGCCGCGGTCACGATGTACCCCGCCGGCTACCTGTGGTGGGGTTCGATCGTCATCACCCTGTTCGTGTTGTTCGACATGCTCGACGGTGCCATGGCGCGGGCTCGGGGCGGTGGCACCAAGTACGGTGCCGTCCTCGACGCGACGTGCGATCGGGTGGCCGACGGCGCGATCTTCGGCGGGTTGGCCTGGTGGGCGGTCTATTCCGAGCAGGACAAGCTGCTGCTGGTGGCCACCCTGATCTGTCTGGTCACCTCCCAGGTGATCTCCTACGCCAAGGCGCGCGCCGAGGCCAGCGGACTCTCGGCCGACGGTGGTTGGATCGAGCGCCCCGATCGCCTGGTCATCGTTCTCGTCGGAGCCGGGTTGACCGGCGTCGGAAGGCATTTCGACATTCAGTGGCTGGACAGCGTGATCTACCCGGCCATGTGGATTCTCGCCGCCCTGAGCATCGTGACCGTGTTCCAGCGCGTTCTCGCAGTCCGTGGATCCGAGGGTGCTCGCGACATCATCGTCCCTCCGGTGGCACCGGCATCCGACGACGGCGACGTGGCCGCGTCGTGACTCTCTCCGACAGGGCGAGCGACGCGGGCTATGCGGCCGGTTGGCGCCTGGTCCGGTCTCTGCCCGAGCCGGTGGCACGACGCCTGTTCGATCGCGGGGCCGACTTCGCGGCGACGCGGGGCGGTGGACCGGATCAGCTGCGTCGCAATCTCGCTCGCGTCCTGGGGACCACTCCCGCCGAGGTGCCCGACGAGCTGATTCGCGACAGCGTTCGCTCCTACGCCCGGTACTGGCGCGAGGCATTTCGGTTGCCGTCGATGGATCTGGCTGCGCAGGCCGCCGTCATCGATCGGTGTGTGAACGGCAAGGAGCATCTCGAGGGTGCACTCGCGGCCGGTAAGGGAGTGGTGCTGGCGCTGCCGCACAGCGGCAATTGGGACATGGCCGGAATGTGGCTGGTGCGCACGCACGGTGGGCTCTCGACCGTTGCCGAACGGCTGAAGCCGGAATCTCTGTACCAGCGATTCGTCGCCTATCGGGAGAGCCTGGGCTTCGAGATATTTCCGCTCAGCGGCGGTGAGCAACCGCCCCTGCTCGCGCTGTCCGAAAGGCTGCGCCACAACAAGGTCGTCTGCCTGCTCGGCGAACGAGACCTCGCCAAGCACGGGGTGCCGGTCACCTTCTTCGGTGAACCGACCCGGATGCCCGCGGGCGCAGCGAAACTCGCGATCGACACCGGGGCGACGCTGCTGCCGGTGCACGGCTATTTCGACGGCGACGGCTGGGGATTCGACATCTCGCCCGCAGTGGATGTCTCGGCCGGGGTCGGGCCTGCAACCCAGACGTTGGCCGATCATTTCGCTGCCGGAATCCGAGCCCATCCGGCGGACTGGCACATGCTGCAGCCGCTGTGGATGAGCGACTGGTCGGCCGAGCGACGCGCCCGAATCGAGGGCGCGTGAAGATCGGCATGGTGTGCCCGTATTCGTTCGACGTTCCGGGCGGGGTGCAGGCTCACGTTCAGCAGCTGGCCGAGGTGTTCATCGAACGTGGCCACCGCGTCAGCGTCCTCGCACCGGCATCGGAGGACGTCGAGCTGCCGGACTTCGTCGTTTCGGCAGGCGAAGCAACGGCCATTCCCTACAACGGGTCGGTCGCACGCCTCAAATTCGGACCGATCACCTACTCCAGAGTCCGTAAGTGGATCTCGGACAACGATTTCGATGTGCTCCACATCCACGAACCCAACGCCCCCAGTCTGTCGATGCTTGCTCTGAAGGCCGCGGACGGCCCGATCGTGGCGACCTTCCACACCTCCACCACCAGGTCCCTCTTTCTCAGCACGTTCCAGGGAGTCCTACGCCCGTATCACGAGAAGATCAGCGGTCGAATCGCCGTGTCCGAGCTGGCCCGTCGCTGGCAGGTCGAGGCTCTCGGATCCGACGCCGTCGAGATCCCCAACGGAGTCGACGTGCCCGCATTCGCCGATGCGCCTGTGCTGGAAGGCTATCCGCGCGCCGGTCGCACGGTGCTCTTCCTCGGCCGTTTCGACGAACCGCGCAAGGGAATGGCGGTCCTGCTCGGCGCTCTTCCCGCCCTCGTCGAATCCCATCCCGACATCGAGATCCTCATCGTCGGCCGCGGCGACGAGGACAAGCTCCGCAAGGACGCCGGCGCACTCGCTTCGCACCTGAAATTTCTGGGCCAGGTGGACGACGCGACCAAGGCATCCGCGATGCGCAGCGCCGATGTCTACTGCGCACCCAACCTCGGCGGCGAGAGCTTCGGCATAGTCCTCGTCGAGGCCATGGCCGCCGGAACACCCGTGGTGGCAAGCGAACTCGACGCATTCCGGCGAGTTCTGCGAGACGGCACCTGCGGGTTGCTGGTCCCGATCGACGATTCCGATGCCGTCGCCGCCGCAGTGACCTCGATCCTGTCCGACGACGCTGTTCGTGCGCGCCTGGTCGACGCCGCCTCGGTGGCAGTGGCCACCTACGACTGGCCCGTCGTCGCCGAGCAAATTCTGCGTGTCTACGAAACCGTCACCCTCGGGGGCCAGAAAGTGCGGGCGGCGAACTGATGACCCTCTCGGCGCTCACGATCCTGGTACTCGGGCTGGTCGCGGTACTGATCCTCGTCGTCGGCCTGTGGGCCTACGGAACGGCGAACCGACTCGACCGCCTACACGTGCGCACCGACCTCGCCTGGCAGGCGCTCGACGCAGCACTCGCCCGCCGTGCCGTCGTCGCGCGCGCGGTGTCCGCTGCCACCCGAGACTCGGCCCCGTCGAGCAGAGAACTTGCCGCACTGGCCGATCGGGCCGAACGCGTCGACCGATCTCAGCGCGAAGAGGCCGAGAACGCAGTGTCCAAGGCTCTGGCCGTCGTCGAACCGAACGCCCTACCCCCGCAACTGGTCGCCGAACTGGCGGACGCCGAGGCCCGCGTGTTGATTGCACGACGGTTTCACAACGATGCCGTTCGCGACACCCTGGCACTGCGCGTCAGACGTCCCGTCCGCTGGTTGCACCTCGGCGGAACCGCGGCCCTGCCGTCGTACTTCGAGATTGCCGAGCGGTCTGCTGCCGCGGCGTTCGGCAGCGAGAACCGCGCCACCCCGAGAACGTCCGCGCGGGTGGTGCTGCTCGACGAGCGTGGCCGCGTACTGCTGCTGCGCGGACACGATCCGACGGTTCCCGACACCTTCTTCTGGTTCACCATCGGTGGGGCAGTGGAGAAGGGCGAATCGCTCCGCGAGGCAGCGGTGCGCGAGGTACACGAGGAGACCGGCCTGACGATTACCCCGGCCGATCTGCGCGGTCCACTGTGGCGTCGGGTTGCGACGTTCCCGTTCAACGGAACCCTGATCCGCTCCGAGGAACTGTTCTTCGCGATCCGAACGCAAGAGTTCGAGCCACACAGCGCTGGTTTCACCGACTTCGAGCGCCGCACCGTGACCGGCCACCAGTGGTGCACCGAGGCCGACATCCGTGCGCTGAGCGCCGTCGGCGAGAACGTCTATCCCCAGGACCTGGCGGAATTGCTCGACGAGGTCAACGTGGCTCTCGCTCGACGCGGCGACCCGGACGTGCGCGCTATCCGCTAGCAATCTGGACCCTTTTCGAGCAGTCCAGCAATCGTCAAGTGGTTATGGGAAACCCTCGCGTCGAGGCCTACAGTTCTGGACGCGACATCGCGCTGCGCGCGATCGCACCTATCAGCCCGGAGCGCCGCAACAGCGTCGAAGAACACAGGAGTTTCCCTTGACTACCCCACACGCCTCGAACACGCCCGCCGCATCGGGCGACGGTGGATCCGGCGAGAACGGAGTCGGCACCGCGCGCGTCAAGCGGGGCATGGCCGAGATGCTCAAGGGCGGCGTCATCATGGACGTGGTCACCGCCGATCAGGCCAAGATCGCCGAAGACGCCGGAGCTGTGGCCGTCATGGCACTCGAGCGCGTCCCCGCCGACATTCGCGCCCAGGGTGGGGTGTCGCGAATGAGCGATCCCGACATGATCGACAGCATCATCTCCTCGGTCAGCATCCCGGTGATGGCGAAGGCCCGCATCGGCCACTTCGTCGAAGCGCAGATTCTGCAGAGCCTCGGCGTCGACTACATCGACGAGTCCGAGGTACTCACCCCGGCCGATTACGCCAACCACATCGACAAGTGGAACTTCACCGTTCCCTTCGTCTGTGGTGCCACCAACCTGGGTGAGGCAATGCGCCGAATCACCGAGGGCGCGGCCATGATTCGCTCCAAGGGCGAGGCCGGAACCGGCGACGTCTCGAACGCGACGACGCACATGCGCAAGATTCGCGACGAGATCCGTCGCCTCACCTCGCTTCCCGAGGACGAGCTGTACGTGGCGGCGAAAGAACTGCAGGCCCCGTACGACCTCGTCGTCGAGGTCGCCCGGGCAGGCAAGCTGCCCGTCACACTGTTCACCGCCGGTGGCATCGCCACTCCCGCAGACGCAGCGATGATGATGCAGCTCGGTGCCGAGGGCGTGTTCGTCGGATCGGGAATCTTCAAGTCCGGCAACCCCAAGGAGCGCGCCGAGGCGATCGTCAAGGCCACCACTTTCTTCGACGACCCCGACGTGCTCGCCAAGGTTTCGCGCGGTCTCGGCGAGGCGATGGTCGGAATCAACGTCGACGACCTCCCCGTCGGACACCGTCTCGCCGAGCGCGGCTGGTGACGGTCCTCGGTTAGTTGCGTTCGAGTGCCGGGCGGTCCGGATGGTCCCAGCGGACCAGAAAATCCGGCCGCTCGGCCGACAAGCCAAGGCTCTCGTAGTACGTGAGCAGCGGGGCGCAGGTCCACTGCTCGTCGGCGCTGGTTCGGCGGCGCAATGCGCTCGCGGACAGGCGTAGATGCACCGACAGATCGACGTTCAATCCCCGTCCGAGCAGCATGGGGCCCGCGATCAGGACGATCTGATTCGCTGCCGCCGAGGTGCTGCGGGCCCGTGCCGATCGGTCGGTCGCCTCATCCCACAGTCGCGGTAGAAAGTGACCTCCGCCACCAGGTCGCAGCGGGGCGATGACCTCTCGAACGATGGCGTCGTAGTCGAACCACAGTGTGCGATAGCTCAATTCGTCGGTGCGCGAGTACTCGAATCGAATGGACGCAGGTCGGACGTAGTCGTGCAGGTCGACGACGGCAGCCGGACGGCCCCGAGAGTGGGCGTGTTCGGCTGTGCGCGTTGCGAAGTCGACCGGCCGCGCGGCATCCGCGCCGTCGATCACGACGATCGATCGGGCCCCGTCCGGGCACGAATCGACGATCGACTCCACGAGAAGATCGGGAAATATCGGCACCGGTTGACCCACGCCGACCATCTTGCCTGGTCCGTCCATTGTTAGCCTGAGCCGTTGTCACAGAAAGGTGGACACCAGCCATGGCCAGCATCGAGGACATTCTCGAATTGGAACGGATCGAGAACGATATCTATCGGGGACGGACTTTCCCGAGTCGGCTGCCCCGTACGTTCGGCGGTCAGGTGGCGGGTCAGGCGCTCGTCGCGGCGGTGCGCACCGTGGCCCCCGAGTTTCGTGTGCACTCGCTGCACGGCTACTTCCTGCGTCCGGGCAATCCGAACGAACCGGCCGTGTTCATGGTCGATCGGATTCGGGACGGGCGCTCGTTCTGCACGCGCCGAGTGACCGGAATTCAGCACGGCAAGGCGATCTTCACGATGTCTGCCTCGTTCCACGGCGACGACGAGGGCATTTCGCATCAGGACGTCATGCCCGAGGTCGTGGGGCCGGACAGCCTGCCCGATCCCACCACCCTCGCCGAGTACGACCACTCGTACTACAAGGAGTGGTCGGAGTGGGACATCCGTCTCATTCCCGATGACCAGACCGTCAAACACCCGAGTTTCGCTGCGCAGCAACGAGTCTGGTTCCGTTACCGAGACAAGCTGCCCGACGACCAGGTGTTCCACGTCTGTGCGCTCGCATACATGAGCGATATGACATTGATCGGATCGGCCAAGGTGCCGCATCCGGACGCCGTCACGCAGACGGCCTCCCTCGATCACGCGCTGTGGTTCCTGCGGCCGTTCCGGGCCGATGAATGGTTGCTCTACGACCAGACGTCACCGTCAGCCGATTTCGGGCGGGCGCTGGCTCAAGGGCGAATCTTCGACACGTCCGGGCGCATGGTTGCCGCTGTGGTGCAAGAAGGGCTGATGCGCTACGAACGGGATGCCAACGCGCCCCACGTCGATCCCTTCGGCCGCAAGTGAGCGCTCCGACCATCGGAGTTCTGGCCCTGCAGGGCGACGTTCGCGAACATCTGGCTGCCCTGGAGTCGAGCGGCGCGCACGGCGTCACCGTGCGGCGTGCGGCCGAACTCGCGCAGATCGACGGGCTGATCATCCCCGGTGGGGAATCGACGACCATGAGCAACCTGCTCGGCGTGTTCGACCTGCTCGAACCGTTGCGTGCCCGGTTGGCCGAGGGCCTGCCCGCCTACGGATCGTGCGCGGGCATGATTCTGCTGGCGTCCGAGATTCTCGACACCAGGCCCGACGCCCGACATCTCGATTCCCTCGACATCACCGTGCGGCGCAACGCTTTCGGTCGTCAGGTCGATTCCTTCGAGACCGATCTCGACGTCACCGGCATCGACGGTGGGCCCGTCCGAGCGGTGTTCATCCGCGCGCCCTGGGTCGAGCGGGTGGGCGAGAGCGTCGAGGTGCTCGCCACCGTTCCGCACGGACCGGCCGCCGGACGGGTGGTGGCCGTTCGCCAGAACTCCGTGCTCGCGACGAGCTTTCATCCCGAGGTCACCGGCGACGATCGAGTGCACGCACTGTTCGTCGACATGGTGCGAGGCCGCTAGAACCTTCGATGGTCGGTCGGTGCCGAGCGCGGTACCGGGCGAGTAAAGTCGACAACACTGATTTCGAGCAGGAAGGGGCCCTATCGCATGAGCGGCCACTCAAAATGGGCCACCACCAAGCACAAGAAGGCGGTGATCGACGCCCGACGCGGCAAGTCTTTCGCCAAGCTCATCAAGAACATCGAGGTGGCCGCCCGCACGGGTGGCGGTGATCCCGTAGGCAACCCGACGCTCTTCGACGCCATTCAGAAGGCGAAGAAGACCTCGGTGCCCATCGACAACATCGAGCGGGCGCGCAAGCGAGGTGCAGGCGAGGAGACCGGTGGTGCCGACTGGCAGACCATCATGTACGAGGGCTACGGGCCCAACGGCGTGGCCATCCTGATCGAGTGCCTCACCGACAACCGCAACCGCGCCGCAGGCGAGGTACGGGTGGCAATGACCCGCAACGGTGGAAACATGGCCGATCCGGGCTCGGTGTCGTACCTGTTCTCACGCAAGGGTGTGGTGACCCTCGAGAAGAACGGTCAGAGCGAGGACGACGTTCTGATGGCCGTCCTCGAAGCCGGTGCCGAGGAAGTCAACGACAACGGTGACACTCTCGAGATCGTCAGCGAGCCGACCGACCTGATCGCCGTCCGCACCGCCTTGCAGGAGGCCGGAATCGACTACGACTCGGCCGAGGCGAGCTTCCAGGCCTCGGTCAACGTCCCGGTCGACGCGGACGGTGCACGCAAGGTGTTCAAGCTCATCGATGCACTCGAGGACAGCGACGACGTCCAGAACGTGTGGTCCAACGTCGACCTCTCCGACGAGGTCATGGCGGAGCTCGACGACGAGGACTGACGCCCCTCGCATCCGACGCAGTGATCGACCGGGTGTCGTATCCCTGATCCGACGGTGGGCTCCGCTACGCTATCGAACAACAGTTCGTAAGCGGAAGGTGTGGTGGCGTGCGGGTGATGGGTGTCGACCCCGGTCTGACCAGGTGTGGGCTCAGTCTGATCGAGGGTGGCGCGGGCCGAACGGTGGTCGCGCTCGATGTCGATGTGGTGCGAACGCCCGCGGACATGGATCTCGCACAACGTTTGCTGCGGATTTCCGAGGCCGCGGAGTACTGGCTCGATACCCACAAGCCTTCGGTGGTGGCGATCGAGCGAGTCTTCGCCCAACACAACGTGCGTACGGCCATGGGCACGGCCCAGGCCGGTGGCGTCATCGCCCTCGCGGCGGCCAGGCGCGGCGTCGACGTCTGCTTTCACACTCCCAGTGAGGTCAAGGCCGCCGTCACGGGCAACGGCTCGGCCGACAAGGCACAGGTGACCGCAATGGTCATGCGCATTCTCGGTCTGCAGACGGCACCGACTCCCGCGGACGCGGCCGACGCGCTGGCCCTCGGAATCTGTCATTGCTGGCGAGCGCCCATGATCGCCCGGATGGCGAAGGCCGAAGCCATGGCAGCCGAACAGAAACGCAAGTACGACGCGCGCCTGGCCGAGGAGCGCAAGGCTCGCGCCGTCGTGGCACGCAGGATCGAGAAATTGGCCAAGAAGGAGGCGGGCGCACGATGATCGCGTCGATCAGGGGTTCGGTGTTCGACATCGCGCTCGATCACGTCGTGCTCGAGGCTGCGGGCGTCGGGTACCGCGTCAATGCCACTCCGGCGACGTTGGCCACGCTGCACCGGGGGAGCGAAGCGACCCTCCTGACGACCATGATCGTGCGCGAGGACTCGCAGACGCTGTACGGGTTCCCCGACAAGGAGTCGCGTGAACTGTTCGAGTTGCTCCTCACCGTGACCGGCGTCGGCCCGCGAATCGCCATGGCAACTCTTGCCGTACACGAGCCCGATGCGCTGCGAACGGCCTTGGCGGACAGCGATATCGGAGCTCTGACCAGAGTTCCCGGTATCGGTAAGCGCGGCGCGGAGAGAATGGTCGTCGAGTTGCGCGACAAGGTCGACGCGGTGGTCGGACGCGCCGGAAGCTCTGCCGTGCCGGGATCCGGTGCGGGCAATTCGATGCGAGACCAGATCGTCGAAGCGCTGATCGGTCTCGGATTCCCCACCAAGCAGGCAGAGGAAGCCACCGACGCGGTACTCGCCCAGCAGCCCGAGGCCACGACGTCGACCGCGTTGAGGTCGGCTCTGGCGTACCTCGGAAAGTCCAGGTAGGCCCGGGTGACCGAGGAAGACCAGTTCGCCGAATCCCAGGTCGGTGCGGACGCGATGTCCGACGATCTGGATGTCGAGACGAGTCTGCGTCCGAAGAACCTCACCGATTTCATCGGTCAACCTCGGGTGCGCGAGCAGCTCCAGCTCGTATTGTCGGGTGCCAAGATGCGTGGCGGTACCCCCGATCACATCCTCATGTCCGGGCCGCCGGGCCTCGGCAAGACGAGTATGGCGATGATCATCGCCGCCGAGCTCGGAACCTCGCTTCGGCTCACGTCGGGTCCGGCGCTCGAGCGGGCAGGCGATCTTGCCGCGATGCTCAGCAACCTGGTCGAAGGCGACGTGCTGTTCATCGACGAGATCCATCGCATCGCCCGTCCGGCCGAGGAGATGCTGTACCTCGCGATGGAGGATTTCCGCGTCGACGTCATCGTCGGCAAGGGGCCGGGAGCGACGTCGATTCCACTCGAAGTCGCACCGTTCACTCTCGTCGGTGCCACCACCCGGTCGGGTGCGCTCACCGGCCCACTGCGAGATCGATTCGGGTTCGTGGCGCACATGGATTTCTACGAGCCGAGCGAACTCGAACGCATCCTGATGCGGTCGGCGGGAATTCTGGGCGTGCCGATCGACCGGGACGGCTGCGCCGAGATCGCCGGGCGCTCGCGCGGCACCCCCCGAATCGCGAACCGACTGCTCCGTCGAGTCCGCGACTACGCGGACGTCCGCGGCGACGGCACCGTCACCCAGGACACCGCGAAGGCCGCCCTGGTGGTCTACGACGTCGACAAACTCGGGCTCGACCGCCTGGACCGCGCAGTACTCAGCGCGCTCATCCGGAGCTTCGGCGGAGGGCCGGTGGGGGTGTCGACCCTGGCCGTCGCCGTCGGCGAGGAACCGTCGACGGTAGAGGAAGTGTGCGAGCCGTTCCTGGTGCGTGCCGGAATGATCGCCCGCACCCCCCGCGGGCGCGTCGCGACCGCTGCTGCATGGCAGCACCTCGGTCTGACGCCGCCGCCGGACCTCGCAGTGGGTGGAATTTCGGTCCGATCCTCGGAGGTTGCGCAGGGATTATTCGAGTGAATCGGGCACAACAGGACACGAACGGACCGGACCGGTTCCAGGTAATGGCACACTGGGTAGCTGCGAGGCCCGCACCGGCGACGTTCTCGCACGAGACAATGACGTATTTCGAACCCGACTTCGAGGACTGACCTTCCGATGGATTTGCTGTTCCCGCTGCTGATCGTGGCCCTTCTGGTACCGCTGTTTCTCAATGCGCGTCGACAGAAGAAGGTGTTGGCCAAGACCACGGAAATGCAGGACTCGCTGAAGATCGGCGACGAGGTCGTCACCACCGCCGGCCTGTACGCCCGAGTCGTCCTGGTCGAGGACGACACGATCGACCTGGAGATCGCCGACGGCGTCATCACCACCTGGTCGCGTGCAGTGGTACGTGAGGTGCTCCCCGACGACGCCGAGTTCGACAACACCGACATCGACGCCACCACCGAGGCGGACATCGCGGCCCTGGGCTCGAACGACACCGCAGGACCGTCCCTGAGCAAGGCAGACGCGAGCAGGCCGGACGAGACCGTCGAGCAGACGTCGAAGAGGCTCGAAAAAGAGTGAGCACGATGTGAGTCGAACCGCTGTCGGAGACAGTATCCGGCAGCGGTTTTCTCTGCGGTGACCGATGTGGTGCACAATCGCACCGCTCACCGCTGACACATCGGGCCGCCAGGCCCTGCAGGAACCGACACTTTCCATCGCCTCAGAGGAGAAACACACACCGTGGCACCTTCCAGCGGACCGGTGCAACCCGCCCGCTATCTCGCCGTTTTCGCGGTGCTGATGGCGGCGGTGTATGCCATGGTCTTCTTCACCGGAGACAAAGACCCCTCGCCGAAGTTGGGAATCGACCTGCAGGGCGGCACTCGCGTGACACTCACCGCGCGGACCCCCGACGGCAACGCACCGACGCAGGACAGCCTGCAACAGGCGCAGCAGATCATCGAGACTCGCGTCAACGGTCTCGGTGTGACCGGGTCCGAGGTGGTCGTCGACGGCGACAACCTCGTCATCACGGTGCCCGGCGACGACAGCTCCCAGGCGCGCACGCTGGGGCAGACCGCACGGCTGTTCATCCGACCGGTGGTGGGCTCCGTTGCTCCCTCGGCGGGCGAGAGTGCGGGTTCGCAGCAGACCCCGGCCGCGCCGGTCGACCCGGCGGTGCCGGCAGACCCTGCTGCTTCGGCGGATCCGGCTGCGCCTGCAGATCCGGCCACTCCGCAGAACCGTGTGTTTCCGGCGCAGGATCCGACGACGGTCGATCCGAGTCCCGCCCCCGCCACGGATGCGCCTGCCACGGATGCGCCTGCCACCGACGCACCGGCGGCCGACGATCCCGCCACCGATGCGACCCTGTCCGACTCGGAGCGTGCAGCGCAGGAGATCTCCGACGCCAAAACGCTCCGGCAGAGTGAGGATCAGCAGATCCAGCAGCTGGCCATGCAGTCGCTCGACTGCAACGCCGCAGACCCGCTCGCCGGCAACGACGATCCGGCGCTTCCCCTCGTGGCGTGCTCGACCGACGGAACGGCCGTCTATCTGCTCGGACCCACGATCATCGACGGTCAGCAGATATCCGACGCGACCTCCGGGTTCGACAGTCAGCAGGCCCAGTTCCAGGTCAGCCTGACGTTCGACACGGACGGCTCGAACACCTGGGCTCAGTTCACCGCGGCCAATCTGCAGAAGCAGGCTGCGTTCGTGCTGGACTCGAAGGTGATCAGTGCGCCGGTCATCCAGGGTGCCACTCCCGCTGGCAGCGCCACCTCGATCACCGGAAACTTCAACAACCAGACCGCGTCCGAGCTCGCCAACACCCTCAAGTACGGCTCCTTGCCGCTGTCCTTCGTGTCCTCGGAGGCCGAGACGGTGTCGGCAACACTGGGATTGGCCTCGCTCGAGGCCGGCCTGATCGCCGGTGCCATCGGTCTCGCTCTCGTGCTGGTGTACTGCCTGCTCTACTACCGCGCCCTCGGGCTGCTCACGGCGCTGTCGTTGGTATTGGCCGGTCTCGTCGTCTACGGAATCATCGTTCTGTTGGGTCGATGGATCAGCTTCACGCTCGACCTCGCCGGCATCGCAGGCCTGATCATCGGAATCGGTATGACCGCCGATTCGTTCGTGGTGTTCTTCGAGCGCATCAAGGACGAGATCCGGGAGGGCCGCAGCTTCCGATCGGCGGTTCCTCGCGGTTGGGCACGCGCACGTAAGACGATCCTGTCGGGCAACGCAGTCAGCTTCATCGCCGCCGCGGTGCTCTACGTGTTGGCCGTCGGTCAGGTCCGCGGTTTCGCGTTCACCCTCGGACTGACGACGATCCTGGACATCATCGTCGTGGTATTGGTGACCTGGCCGCTTGTGTACCTGGCCTCGAAATCCACGTTCTGGTCCAAGCCGTCCGTCAACGGTCTCGGTGCCGTTCAGCAGATCGCGCTCGAGCGCAAGCGCGCGGCCAACAAGGCACTCGCCGTCAAGACCGGCACTGCGCCGTCGAAGGAGGCATGACATGTCGGACACGACCACGTCGACCCCATCGCCCCTCGACGATTCGAGTGTCGATCAATCCACCCAGCCCAAGCACAGCTGGCTGTCCCGGCTGTACACCGGCACAGGGGCCTTCGACATCGTCGGTCGTCGCCGGTTCTACTACATCCTCACCGGCGTCATCGTGCTGGTGTGCCTGCTGAGCTTCCTGGTCCGTGGCTTCACGCTCGGCATCGACTTCGAGGGCGGAACGCGCATCGCGCTGCCTGCCGCCGACAACATCTCCACCGAGCAGGTGGAGACCGTCTACAACGACTCGCTCGGGATGGCACCGGTGTCGGTGCAGACCGTCGGATCCGGGGCGGCGGCAACGGTGCAGATCCGTTCCGAGGCACTCGACTCCGCCGAAGTGGACAGCCTGCGTCAGGCACTGTTCGAGGCATTCCAGCCGCAGGACAACTCGGGCACCTCTACACCCAATGCCATCAGTGTGTCCGACGTCAGCGAGACCTGGGGAGGCCAGATCACCCAGAAGGCGCTGATCGCGCTCGCGGTCTTCCTGGTCGTCGTCAGCATCTACATCGCCGTTCGATACGAACGGGACATGGCCTTCGCGTCCCTGGCCGCCCTGGCCTTCGACCTCATCGTCACCGCAGGTGTGTACTCGCTCGTCGGCTTCGAGGTGACTCCGGCGACGGTGATCGGTCTGCTGACGATTCTCGGTTTCTCCCTGTACGACTCGGTGGTGGTGTTCGACAAGGTCGAGGAGAACACTCGGGGCATCCTCAACCTGCATCGCAAGACGTTCGCGGAGCAGGCCAACCTGGCCGTCAACCAGACCCTGATGCGCTCGATCAACACGACCGTGATCGGCGTGCTGCCGGTGGTCGCGTTGATGGTCGTGGCGGTTTGGCTGCTCGGAGTCGGCACACTGAAGGATCTGGCGCTGGTGCAACTCGTCGGCATGATCGTCGGTGCCTACTCGTCGATCTTCTTCGCCACTCCGTTGCTGGTGACGCTCAAGGAGAAGTGGGGCCCCGTGGCAGCTCACACGCGCAAGGTCCACGCCAAGCGCGCCGAAGCAGCAGCTCGCGCAGCCGGTCTCGCTCCGGAGCCGGTGGCCGTCGGCGTAGCCGCGCCCAAGGCGTCGGCTCCGCAGCCGGGTAACCGCCCCACCGGGAAGCGAAACAAGAAGCGTCGGTAGAACCACCCTCGACACGGACGGAGAGTGCACGTGAAACGCAGGTGGAGCGCGGCACTGGTCGTGGCGGGTCTCGCTGCGGTGTCCATCACCGCGTGTTCGTCGCCCGAGGACAAGGTGCCCTCGATCGGCTACTCGTTCGACAACGTGGTGAACACCTACAACGCGAGAACCGTCGACGGCGCGGCGTCGGGAGCCCGGCAGGCGTTCACTCGGGTGCAGGTGGGCTTCAGCTACCTCGGGCCCGAGGGAGACGCGTTGTCGGACAACGACATCGGGACCGTGTCCGTGGTTCCCGGCGATACCCTGACCGTGCAGTACTCCATCGCCCCGGCCGCGACGTACTCGGACGGTGCGCCGATGGCCTGTGACGATCTGGTGTTGGCGTGGGCGGCGAACAGCGGAAGGTTCGCGACCGACCGCCCCATGTTCGACGCGGCGTCGACGGCCGGGTACTCCGACATCCAGCGCATCGATTGCGTTCCGGGGGCCAAGGAAGCCACGGTCGTCTTCGCGTCCGGCCGCAGCTACCAGAACTGGCGTGCCCTGTTCGGGGCCACCGACCTGCTACCGGCACATGTCGCGGCTCGGGCAGCGGGCGTGCCGAACGTCGTCGATCCCATCCTGGCCGAGGACGACGACGTCGTGAGCCGCATCGCCGACTTCTGGAACACCGGGTGGACCCTGACACCGGGCTCGATCGACCTCTCGCTGCTGCCCTCGGCCGGCCCATACCGCGTCGAGTCCTACTCCGCCGAGGACGGTCTCGTGCTCGTGGCGAACGACGCCTGGTGGGGAAACCCACCCCAGACCGAGCAGGTGGTCGTCTGGCCGAAGGGCACCGACCTGGCGGCGAAGTCTTCGGACGGATCGCTGGACGTGGTCGACCACGGTGCCGGTGCTGTCGATCTCGGGGCCACCGAGGGATTCACGACCACCGAGGAACCGTCGCGAGGCGTCGAGCAGTTGACGTTCGCAACTCAGGGGATCCTGGCCGACGCGAGTGCACGTCGAGCAGTGGCCGCGTGCATCCCGAGATCGGATCTGTTCGACACACTGGGTCACCCCGGTTTCGAGGCGGCAGCGGCTGGTCTGGGCTCGGGCGTCGTCGACTCTCGTCTCGTCCAGCCCGACACGCTCGAGTATCCATCGGTCGCAACGGTGGTGGGCGATCGGTACCAGCGCTCGGACCTGGACCAGGCGAGCCGAGAACTGGAGGCTGCGGGCGAGAACGCCCTGACCGTTCGTGTCGGCTACCGGGGACCGGACGCGCGCCGCGCCCAGGTGGTCAGTCGCATGGCCGCCGATTGTGCCGCCGCGGGCATCACCGTCGAGGATGCGAGCTCACCGGACTTCACACCTTCAGCACTGCGGGCCGGAGCGGTCGATGCCGTCCTCGGTAGCAGCGGATCACTTCCCGGACCGTCGGGTTCGGCTGCCGCTGTCACCGCCCGGTATTCGTTGCGGACGGGAATCGGTCTGAACGTCGGCGGATACAGCAACGGCAGGATCGATTCCATCGTCGATCAGTTGGCGGTGACCGACGATCCCGAGCGCATACTGGCGCTGGCCGGCGAGGGCGAGAACATCCTGTGGAACGACATGCCCTCGCTTCCCCTGTACAACGAGCCGCGTACCACTGTCGTCAGTGACGGCATGCAGGACGTGGTGCCCAACCCGACGGCCGCTGGTGCCGGATGGAACATGGATCGGTGGGTGCTTCTTCGATGAACGACGCAGGTGATCGAGTGGGTGCTGCCGCTGCCGTGACCAGGCTGACGCGGTGGGTCGACGACTTCCCCGTCCCCGGTGTGCGCTTCGGCGATCTGACACCGGTGTTCGCGGACGGACCGGCGCTGCGCAGCGTCGTGTCGGAGTTGGCGCAGGGCTTCGAGGACGTCGATCTGGTGGCGGGTATCGACGCACGGGGATTCCTGCTGGGGGCCGGCGTTGCCCTCGAACTCGGGTGCGGTGTGCTCGCGGTGCGCAAGGCGGGCAAGCTACCGCCTCCGGTGCATTCACGGTCGTACGAACTCGAGTACGGAACCGCCGAACTGCAGATCCCGACTGCGATCGACGTAGCCGGAAAACGAGTGCTCGTGGTCGACGACGTTCTGGCGACCGGCGGTACCGTCGATGCGACGGCTCGGTTGTTGGCCGAGCAGGGAGCGGTGATCGCCGGTGCCGCTGTCGTTCTCGAGATCGCTGTTCTGGGAGGGCGCGACAAGTGCAGTGGCTACCCGCTCGGCTGCCTGGTTCGAGTATGAGGACTAAAGTCTCTTTCATAATGCGTTGACCGGATACTTCCGGCGACAGCGCGGAACGTGTGGCAGGAGGTGATGAGAGTGACCCGTTACATCGATCAGCCCTTGCCCGATCGGCCTGCCGTCCCCGAGCGGCCCACAGTTGCCGATCAGACCGGAGTTACCGATCGGACCGGTGTCGGCGTCGTCACGACCGACGAGTCCGCGTCCGGTGATGCCCGCCCGGCCGTCGACACTCCGGTTCCCCACGACCCGGCGGCGACCGATTCGCAGGCTCCGTCGGGAACCCGTAATTCGGCGCCTGTCCCCACCTCGGCATCGCGGCGGGTGCGAGCACGTCTGGCGCGCCGCATCACCGCTGGACGCAGCGCGGCGGTCAAGCCGGTGCTCGAGCCACTCGTCAGCCTGCACCGCGAGCTCTATCCCAAGGCCGACCTGACGTTGCTGCAGCGGGCCTACGACGTAGCGGACGAGCTGCATGCCTCGCAGATGCGCAAGTCCGGCGATCCCTACATCACGCATCCGCTCGCCGTGGCCAACATTCTGGCCGAGCTGGGGATGGACACGACCACCCTGGTTGCGGCGCTGCTGCACGACACCGTCGAGGACACCGGATATTCGCTCGCCAAGTTGACCGAGGAATTCGGCGACGAGGTGTCTCATCTCGTGGACGGAGTGACCAAGCTCGACAAGGTCGTGCTCGGAACTGCAGCCGAGGGCGAGACGATCCGCAAGATGATCATCGCGATGGCGCGCGATCCACGGGTGTTGGTCATCAAGGTCGCCGACCGGTTGCACAACATGCGCACCATGCGGTTCCTACCGCCGGAAAAGCAGGCGCGCAAAGCGAAAGAGACGCTGGAAGTTATTGCGCCGCTTGCCCATCGGCTCGGAATGGCCACGGTCAAATGGGAGCTCGAAGACCTGGCGTTCGCGATTCTTCATCCCAAGAAGTACGACGAGATCGTGCGTCTCGTCGCTGATCGTGCACCGTCCCGCGACACCTACCTCGAGAAGGTTCGGGCCGAGATCAACGCGACACTCGCCGCGTCGAGAATCAGTGCGGTCGTCGAGGGTCGCCCGAAGCACTACTGGTCGATCTACCAGAAGATGATCGTCAAGGGCCGCGACTTCGACGACATCCACGACCTGGTGGGCGTCCGCATTCTGTGCGACGAGATTCGCGACTGCTACGCCGCCGTCGGTGTGGTGCATTCGCTGTGGCAGCCGATGGCGGGCCGTTTCAAGGACTACATCGCGCAGCCGCGTTACGGCGTCTATCAGTCGCTGCACACCACGGTGATCGGACCCGAGGGCAAGCCTCTCGAGGTGCAGATCCGTACGCGGGACATGCACCGCACAGCCGAGTTCGGCATCGCTGCACACTGGCGGTACAAGGAGACCAAGGGCAAGCATTCGCAGGACAATGCCGAGGTCGACGACATGGCGTGGATGCGCCAGCTTCTCGACTGGCAGCGAGAAGCTGCCGATCCGGGGGAGTTCCTCGAGTCGCTGCGCTACGACCTCGCGGTCAAGGAGATCTTCGTCTTCACTCCCAAGGGCGATGTCGTCACCCTGCCTGCCGGATCGTGTCCGGTCGACTTCGCGTACGCGGTGCACACCGAGGTGGGGCATCGCTGTATCGGCGCACGGGTCAACGGTCGACTCGTCGCACTGGAACGAACTCTCGACAACGGTGAAGTGGTCGAGGTGTTCACCTCGAAAGCTGCCACTGCCGGTCCGAGCCGGGACTGGCAGGGGTTCGTCGCTTCACCGCGAGCCAAGACCAAGATTCGCCAGTGGTTCGCCAAGGAGCGCCGCGAGGAGGCCCTGGAGGCAGGCAAGGACGGCATCGCCAAGGATGTCCGTCGAGGCGGACTTCCTTTGCAGCGCTTGATGAATGCCGAGTCCATGTCGGCGATCGCGCACGAGCTACGGTACGTCGACGTCTCCGCGCTCTACACCGCGGTCGGCGAGAATCACGTGTCCGCTCGCCACGTGGTGCAGCGGTTGGTCGCCCATCTCGGTGGCGTCGGCGACGTCGAGGAAGAGCTCGCCGAGCGGTCGACACCGTCGACCATCCCGACTCGACCCCGTCAGGTCGGCGACGCGGGAGTGTTGGTCACCGGTGCCGAGGGTGTCGTCGCGAAACTCGCGAAGTGCTGTACTCCGGTGCCGGGAGACGAGATCCTCGGATTCGTCACCCGTGGTGGATCGGTGAGTGTCCACCGCACCGACTGCACCAACGCACGATCACTCGAAGAGCAGTCCGAACGGTTCATCGAGGTTCAGTGGGCTCCCTCCGCGTCCTCGGTGTTCCTGGTTGCCATCCAGATCGAGGCACTCGACCGTCACCGTTTGCTCTCCGACGTCACCAAGGCGCTCGCCGACGAGAAGGTCAACATTCTCTCGGCGTCGGTTGCCACATCGGGGGACCGGGTTGCGATCAGCAAGTTCACCTTCGAGATGGGTGACCCGAAGCACCTCGGTCATGTGCTGAACGTCGTGCGCAACGTCGAGGGCGTGTACGACGTGTATCGCCTGACGTCTGCGGCCTGAGCGGCAGTCCACACAAGCGACGAGAGGGTGAGCAGATACTCTGCTCACCCTCTCGCCCTTCGAACCCGAACTCAGGCTGCGGTCTCCACGATCACCGGGTTCGCCGGTGCGCCGTCCTCGGAGCCACCGGTGACCCCGCCCGCTGAGATGGCGTCGAGGGTTTGCAGACCGGCGTCCGAGATGGTGCCGAACACCGTGTACTGCGGCGGCAGCACCGAATCGGCATAGACCAGGAAGAACTGGCTGCCGTTGGTATCGGGGCCGGCATTGGCCATGGCCAGCGTTCCGCGGGGGTAGACCACCGGATTCTCGGCCTGCGCCGGATCGCCGGTGTACGCGGTGGTGGGGTACTCGTTGGCGAATGTGTATCCCGGTCCGCCTCGACCGGACCCGGACGGGTCACCGCATTGCAGTACCTCGAGGCCCGGTGACGTCGTCAGCCGGTGACAGGGCGAGCCGTCGAAATACCCCTGCTGGACGAGGCCGACGACGCTGTTGACGGTGCACGGTGCCTGCGTCCGGTCGAGTGTGATGCCGATCGGACCCTGAGTGGTGGACAACGTCACATCGACGTTGCCGTACACGTCGATGTTGTCGGTCGCAGGAGCGTCGACCTCCTTGACGGCCGGAGACTCCTCCGGATACGAGCAGGACACCGTGTCGGTCGTCGGCTGCGGCACCGGCGGCAACGCCCCGAAACGGGACAGATCGAGTGCCGGCCGGGGCGCGGGTGCTTCGGTCGTCGTGGTAGTCGTCGACGACGGTGTGGTGGCCGGTGCAGCTGCCGGTTCGGCCGAACCGGAACACCCTGCGAGTACCAGCGCCGTGGCCGAGATCGCGATCGTCAGAGCCGAGGTGCGGTTCACAGGTCGCTCAACATGGACGTGATGTCGACCGGTTCGGCGGGGGCTCCGTCGGATGCTCCGCCCTGCGCTCCCTTGGCCGCGATGGCGTCGAGGGTGGCGAGTCCGGTCTCGTCGATGGTGCCGAACGCGGTGTAGGCGGGGGGCAGTTCGGAATCGCCGTAGACGAGGAAGAACTGGCTGCCGTTGGTACCCGGGCCTGCGTTGGCCATCGCCAACGTTCCGCGTGGGTAGGCGATCGGGGTCTGTGCGGCGGGGTCGCCTTCGGCATACGTATCGGTGGGGAATTCGTCGGCGAACTGGTAGCCGGGCCCGCCGGAGCCGGTGCCCGTGGGATCGCCGCACTGCAGAACCTGCAGGCCCGCGCCCGTGGTGAGCCGATGGCAGGTGGTGCCGTCGAAGTAGCCCTGATTGGCGAGCGAGACGAAACTGTTGACCGTGCACGGAGACTCGGGATTGTTCAGCGTGAGCCCGATGTTCCCCGCAGTCGTGGTCATGCTGTAGCTCAGCGGCTCGTCGCTGGTGGGCACGTTGTCGGTGCGCGGGGGAGTGTTCGGCTTGGCCGCCGGCTGCTCCGCGGCGGGGTAGGAGCAGTTCACCGTCTCGGGCAGCGGCTCGGTGCGCCCGGCTGCGATGATCGAATCGGCGGGCGCCGACGTCGTCGATTCCTGGGCGGTGCTCGCGTCGTCGTCACCGCGGGTCACGACGAACACGACCGAGACGACGGCCACGACCGCGACGACGCCGAGAACGGAACCGGCGATCGTCAATTGCTTACGACGCCGCGCACGCTCGGCGCGGCGTACGAGTTGGCCTTCGAGCTTTCGTTTGGCAGCCTCGCGCCGTTGCTCGTTGCTGGGCAATTCGTGTTCCTCCCGCTTGTCGAAAAACGACCTCGCCCGCTCGCTGCACGGACCGATCGTGTGGTAATCGGCCGAGAATCGGCCAACGCGAGTTTGCCATCACTGCCTGAGAGCATGCTGGGGGGACCCGGCGGGAGCGGCCCCACTAAGCTTGATCGGTACTTCGGCCTCAGCCTTTAGGAGCGTTTGTCTTGCTCGTCACCGGATTCCCCGCAGGCATGTTTCAGACGAACTGTTACATCCTGGCCCAGGACGACGCGTCCGAGTGTGTCGTCGTCGATCCCGGTCAGGACGCCGCGGATCCGCTGATCGACTTCCTGACGCAGTCCTCGCTCACCCCCACCGCAGTACTGCTCACGCACGGTCACCTGGACCACACGTGGTCGGTGGAGCCGATCTGCGCAAAGTACGGCATCCCGGCGTACATCGCACCCGAGGACCGGTACATGCTGGCCGATCCGATCAAGGGAACGGGCCCGACGTTGGCGGCGGTACTGGGCGACCTCGAGTTCCACGAACCGGCCGAGGTGATCGAGCTCACGGACGGTCGACGGCTCGAACTCGCCGGAATCGAATTCACGGTGGTGCACACCCCCGGGCACACCCAGGGATCGGTGGTGTTCCTCGCCCACGCCGACGGGCCCGACGGCTCGGTTCCGTTGGCTCTGACCGGGGACACCCTCTTCGCAGGATCGATCGGGCGCACCGATCTGCCCGGCGGCGATCATGACCAACTGCTGCGGTCCATCGCGACTCGGCTGCTACCGCTGAGCGACGACACGGTGGTGCTCCCGGGGCACGGCGGGCAGAGTTCGATCGGTCAGGAGCGCGGGTCCAACCCGTTCCTCGTTGGACTCACCGACCCCGAGCAAGGAAGGCTGTGAGCGTGAGCAAGCCGACCGCCTTTTCCGCGCCCAAGGGCATTCCCGATTACTTCCCGCCCAACTCGGCCGAGTTCGTAGCCGTACGCGAAGGGTTGCTCGGCGCAGCCCGCAACGCCGGCTACGGCCACATCGAACTGCCGATCTTCGAGGACACCGGCCTGTTCGCCCGTGGGGTCGGGGAGTCGACCGACGTGGTGAGCAAGGAGATGTACACCTTCTCCGATCGCGGTGACCGATCGGTGACGCTGCGACCCGAAGGCACCGCCGGAGTCATGCGCGCGGTGATCGAGCACGGGTTGGATCGGGGAGCGCTGCCGGTCAAGCTGGCCTACGCCGGGCCGTTCTTCCGCTACGAACGCCCGCAGGCCGGCCGGTACCGGCAGCTGCAGCAGGTGGGTGTCGAGGCGATCGGCGTCGACGACCCGGCGCTGGACGCCGAGGTCATCGCTGTGGCCGACGCCGGTTTCCGGGCCCTCGGGCTCACCGGCTTCAGGCTCGAGATCACCTCTCTCGGTGACGACACCTGCCGCCCGCAGTACCGAGAGCTGTTGCAGCAGTTCCTGTTCGCGCTTCCCCTCGACGAGGACACCCGTCGACGCGCGGAGATCAATCCGCTGCGTGTGCTCGACGACAAGCGACCGGAGGTGCGCGCGATGACCGCGGACGCACCGCTGATGCTCGATCACCTCTCCGATTCGGCGAAGGAACACTTCGACGAAGTGCTGGCATACCTGGACGTGATGAACGTTCCGTACCTGGTGAATCCGCGGATGGTGCGCGGCCTCGACTACTACACCAAGACGACGTTCGAATTCGTGCACGACGGGCTCGGCGCACAATCGGGCATCGGCGGCGGCGGACGCTACGACGGGTTGATGGAACAGCTCGGCGGGCAGGCGCTCTCTGGAATCGGGTTCGGTGTCGGCGTCGATCGCACCGTGCTGGCACTCGCCGCCGAAGGCAAGACCGCGGGCGCGACGGCACGATGCCAGGTCTTCGGCATTCCGATGGGTGCAGGCGCCAAGCTGGCTATCGTCGACATCGCGGCTCAGCTACGCGAACGAGGAATAGCCGTGGACATGGCCTACGGAAATCGCGGAATCAAGGGTGCCATGAAGGCCGCCGACCGATCCGGCGCGCGGTTCGCGTTGGTGCTCGGCGATCAGGAACTGGCTGCGGAATCGGTTCTGGTGAAAGATCTTTCGAACGGCGAGCAGGACACCGTTCCGATGGCCGACGTAGTCGACGCCCTCGGAGCGCGCCTTGCCCAGTGAGTCCCGGCCCGGTGACTCTCGGTCCAACGCGGGGCCGGTAGCCCTGGACCTGGTCTCGGTCGAGTTCCTGGCACCGCGCCTGCGCAAGATCATTGTCGGGTCGGCCGCGATCGGGATCGTTCTCGCCGTCGTCCTGGCGCTGTTCGTGCCGGTATGGGTTGCCGTTCTCGTCGGGGTGATCGTCGGCGGTCCCGCAGTACTGTCGGGTTGGCTCGGTCTGCGCCGACGGGTGTGGCTCGACGGTCCGCAACTGTGCGCGCGAGGGTTGCGCACTCGCCGGCTGACGATGCCGGAGGTGGTGACGGCCGAACTGACGATTCGGACGGCCGGAATCGATCAGATCTCGCTGCGGCTCTACGACGGGCGTACGCACATCGTGGTTCCGCTTGCGCTCTACACCAGGGATGGGGGCCGCGAACTGCCGATTCTCGCGTTGCGCACCCTCGCCGACTCGCTGTGGACCACCGAGTTGGTGCCTGCCGCGGCGATCGCATCGGTGCTGGTGGATCAGCTGCGCGCCGAGGCACGCGACGCCGGACTCGACCAACGGCCGCTCTATCGAGCCGTCGAACTCGTCCGCAGCAAGGGGCGAACTCCGCAGGCGACGCTGACCGACCGTGAGGTCGCTCAGCTGCTCGACTGAGCCGTGGTCAGGTGACCAGGAATGCGTCGAGCACGACGGCTTCGGCGGAGCGGGATCCGGACGTGACGACGAGTGCGCGGTTGAGATAGGTGAACTTCGGGACCGCGGTCGACACGCGGAGGGTGCCGCGGAAATAGTACGTGGCGGGATCCACCTCACGCTCGGGATCGTTCAGAGCGTCGATGACCTCGGCCGGGCCGAACTGAACTCCGCGATAGTCGAGCGAGAGGTAACCGCCGGTCGCCAATTCGAGAACGAGGTCGCTGCTGAACTCGGTGCATCCGTCGGGCCGCGTGACGCTGACGACGGTCGACCCGGCTGCGAGCGTTCCCTCGATGTCGGGGCCGGGAGCTGCGCCGCCGAGCACAGTGGTGACCACCCGCTCACCGGCGGGCACCGAGCCGATGTCGATTCCCGGTCCGAGTGTGAGGCCGAGACGCAGAATGGGCTCGAGGGTCGGTGTGTTCGGGGCGGTCACGGCGGTGCACTCCTAGGATCGACTGGGGGCCTACGCTATCGCCCTCCGGTGACCACACCCGAGCGGGGACCGTCGGGGGTCACCTGACCTTGACACGACATAGAACAAATGTTCGACTGTGTGCATGCGATGGGCCGGTCAGACTCTCGACGCCGCGGACGACGGGGCGCTACCGGGGCTCGAGCGATCGGGGCTGGTCCGCAGCGTGCAGACGCCCGAGTTCGAGGGCATCACCTTCCACGAGGTGCTGTGCAAGAGCGCCCTCAACGAAGTGCCGAGCGAATCTCAGGTGCCCTTCTCGTGGACCGTCAACCCGATGCGCGGGTGCTCGCACGCATGTCGATACTGCTTCGCGCGCCCGACGCACGAATATCTGGATCTGGACTCCGGCAACGATTTCGACTCGCAGATCGTCGTGAAGACGAACGTTGCGGCGGTACTGCGCAAAGAACTCGCGCGCCGGTCGTGGAAACGGGAGCCGGTGGCCCTCGGTACCAACACCGACCCCTATCAACGCGCGGAGGGTCGATATCGGTTGATGCCCGGCATCATTCGGGCACTGACCGAATCGGGCACTTCGTTCTCGATTCTCACCAAGGGCACACTGCTGCGGCGTGATCTGCCCCTGTTGACGCTCGCCGCGCAGCAGGTGGACGTGCAGGTGAGCATCAGCCTGGCCATTCACGACGCCGACCTGCAGAAGCAGCTCGAGCCCGGAACCCCCAGTCCGCGAGCGCGATTGGACCTCATTCGTGCAGTACGTGATGCGGGACTGGACTGCGGGGTTCTGGTGGCACCGGTCATTCCGTTTCTCACCGACGGGGCCAAGCAACTGGACGGCCTCATCGGTGCCCTGGCCGAGGCGGGTGCGACAACCGTGACGGCGCTGCCGATGCATCTGCGTTCGAGCACCGAGGACTGGTACATGAGCTGGCTGGTGAAGGAACACCCAGCGTTGGTGCGTCGATACCGTCAGCTCTACGGACACGGGGCGTACGTGACTCCTGAGTACAAGCAGTGGCTGAAATCCAGAATCGATCCGCTGCTCGACACCTACGGGTTCGCCGCAGAGCAGACCCGCTCGCTGCCCGCCAACGAGCCTGCCGAACCCCGAGAACTGGTGACCTCGGGGCCGGCTCTCACCCTGTTCTGATCGGTGCCGGTTCAGGGATTGTCGAGGTCGCGTGCCGCGAACGTGTCGCAGGCCGCCACCTGTCCGGTCTCGTAGCCCGCGGTGAACCACGCCTGGCGCTGCGCAGACGAGCCGTGCGTCCAGCCCTCGGGGTTGACGCTGCCCGTGGATGCCTGCTGAATTCGGTCGTCGCCCACCGACGACGCCGCGGAGAGGGCGTCGTCGATGTCGGTGGGAGTCAGCGGCTCGAGGAACGGAACACCGGTGTCCGGATCGACCGTGTCGGCTGCGTAGTGCGCCCAGATTCCCGCGTAGCAGTCGGCCTGCAACTCCACTTTGACGCCACCGGACTCGGGCCCCTGCGGATCGGCCTGTGCGCGGCCGATGTCGCCCAGTTGGTTCTGCAGGTGGTGGCCGACCTCGTGCGCCACCACGTACTCCTGCGCCAGTGGGCCGCCGCTGGAGCCGAACTGGTCGACGAGAACCTGGAAGAAGCTCGTGTCGAAGTACGTCGTGGAATCGGCCGGGCAGTAGAACGGCCCGACGGCGCTGGTGGCGTTACCGCAGCCGGTGTTCGTTGCTCCCGAGAACAGATTCACGCCGGGCTGAACGTAGGCGACGCCTGTCTGAGCTTGCAGCTGAGATTCCCAGACGGTGTCCAGACTCGACACCGTGAATCCGATACGGCAGTCGATCTTGCTGTTCGCCTCCGCCTCGGTCTCGCAGCCCTCGAGGGTCCCCGAGGTGCCGGAGTCGACCTGCCCCGCAGAGCTGTCGCCGCCACTGATCTGATTGAGGATCGAACCGGGATCTCCGCCGAAGAGCAGCGCGATGACGATGATGATCAGGCCGCCTGCACCACCGCCGATGGCCAGTTTGCCACCGCGACCGCCGCCCCCGCTGCCGCCGACGGAGACTCGACCCCGCTCCATCCGCGAACCTTCTCTGAAGGTCATGCCCGAGTTCCTCTCCGCCGAGCCCCCGCCTGTGGCGAGAACACAAATCGCTGCTGTCGGCCATAGCTTCGCATGCCGCGTCGCGATCTCGTTTCCTTCTACGGTGATGTGCTCCGTAGGATCGGTGAGCGAAGAACACGATCAGCGGATTTTTCTCGAAAGGACACCCGTGCTGCGCACCCACCTCGCCGGCTCATTACGCCCCGAGCACGTCGACCGAACCGTGACGCTGACGGGATGGGTGGCCCGCCGACGCGATCACGGCGGCGTCATCTTCATCGATCTGCGCGACGCGTCCGGTGTGTCCCAGGTCGTCTTCCGTGAGGGAGCAGCACTTGAACAGGCGCACCGGCTGCGCGCCGAATACGTCGTGAAGGTGACCGGCAAGGTCGAGGGTCGTCCAGAAGGCAACGCCAACTACGAGATCCCGACCGGTGCAATCGAGGTCGAGGCCTCCGAGATCGAGGTGCTCTCCGAGGCTGCGCCGTTGCCGTTCCAGCTCGACGACCAGCCGGGCGAAGAAGCGCGTCTGAAGTACCGGTATCTCGATCTGCGTCGTGAGGGACCGGGACACGCCATTCGCCTGCGCTCGCGCGTGAACGCCGCGGCCCGTTCGGTGCTCGCGCATCACGAGTTCGTCGAGGTCGAGACTCCGACGCTCACGCGGTCCACCCCCGAGGGTGCCCGCGACTTCCTGGTGCCGGCGAGGTTGCAGCCGGGTAGCTTCTACGCCCTGCCGCAGAGCCCGCAGCTGTTCAAGCAGCTGCTGATGGTCGGCGGTATCGAGCGCTACTACCAAATCGCCCGCTGCTATCGAGACGAGGACTTCCGAGCCGATCGTCAGCCGGAGTTCACCCAGCTCGATGTCGAGATGAGCTTCGTCACTCAGGACGACATCATCCTGCTGGCCGAGGAGATTCTGGCGTCGCTGTGGAAGCTCGTCGGGCATCACTTCACCGCACCGATTCCACGGATCACCTACGCCGAGGCGATGCGTCGCTACGGTTCGGACAAGCCCGATCTCCGCTTCGACATCGAACTGGTCGAATGCACGGACTTCTTCTCCGACACCACGTTCCGAGTGTTCCAAGCCCCGTACGTCGGTGCGGTCGTCATGCCCGGTGGCGCATCGCAGCCCCGCAAGCAGTTGGACCGGTGGCAGGAATTCGCGAAGCAGCGTGGCCACAAGGGCCTCGCGTACGTTCTCGTCGGTGAGGACGGCACGCTGGGTGGCCCGGTTGCCAAGAACCTGACCGACGCCGAGCGCGACGGCCTCGCCGCACACGTCGGCGCGAACAACGGCGATGCGATCTTCTTCTCCGCGGGCCCGATCAAGGCATCACGTGGATTGCTCGGTGCCGTGCGCGGCGAGATCGCTCGCAAGCTCGACCTGATCGACCCGAAGGCATGGGCGTTCGTGTGGGTCGTCGACGCTCCGCTGTTCGAGCCCACGTCCGACGCCACGGCCAGTGGTGACGTGGCCGTCGGATCCGGTGCGTGGACTGCAGTGCACCACGCCTTCACGTCGCCGAAGCCGGAGTCGATGGACTCGTTCGACACCGACCCCGGATCTGCTCTGGCCTACGCCTACGACATCGTCTGCAACGGCAACGAGATCGGCGGCGGCAGTATTCGTATCCACCGCAAGGACATTCAGGAACGGGTGTTCGCGATCATGGGTATCGACAAGGAAGAAGCTCAGGAGAAGTTCGGTTTCCTCCTCGATGCCTTCTCCTACGGCGCACCGCCGCACGGCGGCATCGCGTTCGGCTGGGATCGCATCACTGCGCTGCTCGCCGGAGTCGATTCCATCCGTGAGGTCATCGCGTTCCCCAAGTCCGGTGGCGGCATCGACCCCTTGACCGACGCGCCGGCACCGATCACGCCGCAGCAGCGTAAGGAATCGGGCGTCGACTTCAAGCCGGAGAAGAAGGAAGAACCGGCCGAGGCCTGAGAAGTTCGAAAGCGAATGTCCCCGTAACGCTCTGCGCTACGGGGACATTCGTCTGTACGGACCAGTTTGTTCAGGAGCAGTCGGGTCAGCGTGCGGGGGACAGCGGACCGCCGGTCAGGACGCGGTAGGCGTAGTTGGTGGCGATCACCGAGATCGGGATGGTGAACAGCAAACCGAGACCGCACAGCAGCGCACCGACGACGTTGATCGCGGCCAACAGCAGCAGGAGCAGCAGCAGCGGGCCGAAGTTCTTGACGGTCAGGTCGACACTGGACTTGATGGATTCGATCGCCGTCTGATTGCGATCGATCAGGAACGTCAGTGCGAAGTTGGCGAGGAAGCCGACCACGATCAGAAGGACCGTTCCGAGGAACGGGATGAAACTGAACACCACGGTGACGACGGTCCAGATCAACGCCAGGATGGCGATCTGGCCGACGTTGGTGAGTTGAAAGAACCGCCCGAACGACGGCTTCTCGGGGGCGCCGGTCTCGTCCAGCGCTCCCCGAACGTAGGCGGCGTTGACGAAATACGACGCGAACGTGGCGATGGCCGTCATGACGATGGCCACCCCGGATGTCGTGGTCGTGAAAGTCGTGTCGCCGCTGTCGAAGGCCACCATCGCCGCGGTGAACGTCGACGCGAAGACCACGGCGAGTCCGATAGCACTGACTGCCCACACGATGGCCGTGATTCCTAGCCACGGGCCGACGTTGGCCTTGAATTTGTCGAACCCGTAACTCGGCGCCGCGCCGACGTCCAGACGACCGGGATTGGGACCCAGCGGCGTCTGCCCGTAGCCCTGGTTCCCGTAGTTCCCGTAGTTCCCGTAGTTCCCGTAGTTGCCGGGCGGCGGCGGGTACGCCCCGGGAGGCGGTGGATAACTGCCGGGTGCGCCACCGGGAGGCGGGTAGTTTCCGGGCGGGGGTGGGTAGCCACCGGGCGGCGGGTAGTTCCCGGGTGGGGGCGGGTACTGACCGCCGGGAGGCAGGTACTGACCGCCGGGAGGCGGCGGGGTGTTTCCCGTGTTCGGCGGGGGAGTGTTCGGCGTTTCGGGGCGGTCGGGATCGGATCCCTCGCCGGGCCGCGGTTCGTCGGTCGAATTGTCGCTCACGTCGTTCTCCTGGTCTGTGGTCGGGAGGACTGGGGCACTTCAGGGCACCGAGGCCCGGGAACACCCGAACGCAGACGAGCGGGCCTCCTGGAATTCAGGAGGTCCGCTCGTGCGTGGACGGGCTGTTACGAGACGCTGATGACCTGGGTTCCGCCGGCGATCTCGTCGTGCTTGCCCTGCTTGGTCGGGCTCGAATTGATGGTCACCGCAACGACGATGTACGCCACGATCACCAGGAAACTGCCGATGAACGGCACGATGTTGAGAAGAAGGAAGGCATTGCGCTTGGCCGCCTCGGCCTGAGTGGGGAGTCCGCCTCCTGCGCCGAGGGTGCGCAAGCCGAGGAGCTGCTTGCCCAGGGTCTGGCCGCGAGAGGACTCGAGCAGCGTGAAGTACGCGAAGCCGAGGAGCGCGGACGCGAGACCCAGCAGGAAAGTTCCGAAGAACCCGCTGGGGAGAATCAGGAACAGGATGATCTGAACGATCGCGAGAATGAGCCCGTCCAGGAATCGGGCCGCGAACCGTGATCCGAGGCTGCCGGGCTGCGCGCCGCCGGGCAGCTGCGAACCCATTCCGAATGCCGCGTTGCCGCCTACCGGCGGCGGTGGATAGTTGCCCGGGGGCGGGTAGTTACCGGGTGGCGGGTAGTTGCCGGGCAGCGGGTAACCGGACGCTGGATTCGTGGGGTACTGGGGTTGGTTCGGATCGGAGCCGTACTGCGGTCCGTTGGGTGAATTGTCGCTCACGAGATTCCCTTTGGTTGCAAAGTGTGGCGTGCGTCGAACGAATACTCGATTCTCGCTGAGCGAACCGCACCACGAAGAGGGTGTCAAGCACTACGCGCCTGCCCGGTCAGCACATTTCGGACACGATTTCTTCGCCGAGCGCACCGGGCCCGGTCCTACTAGGGTTGGGTGTTCTACCCATACCGGGACTATCACGAGGGGCTCGCCGTGGGCATCAAGGTTGCACTCGAACACCGCACCAGCTACAAATTCGACCGCACCGTCAAGATCTTTCCGCACGAAATCCGGCTGCGACCGGCACCGCATTCGCGTACTCCCATCGAGGCGTACTCGCTGAAGATCGAACCAGCGGAGCATTTCGTCAACTGGCAGCAGGACGTGTTCGGAAACTTCCTCGCTCGGGTGGTCTTCCCCGAGCGAACCGACCATCTGTCGATCACCGTCGGACTCGTCGCGGACATGGCGTCGATCAACCCCCTCGACTTCTTCGTCGAGGAATGGGCCGAGCACTTCGGCTTCGCGTACGAAGAGCACGACCTTCCCGACCTCGAGCCGTATCTGCGCCCGGTGGACGAGGACAAGGCCGGAACCGGACCGGGCCCGGTGGTGACGGCCTGGGTGGAGAAGCTGCAGGCAGCCGTCGTCGAAC
Source organism: Rhodococcus sp. IEGM 1330 (assembly GCF_033142445.1). Lineage (NCBI taxonomy): Bacteria > Bacillati > Actinomycetota > Actinomycetes > Mycobacteriales > Nocardiaceae > Rhodococcus > Rhodococcus sp. IEGM 1330. Next base: position 367,435 of record NZ_JAWLSB010000006.1, on the reverse strand, counting down.
GCGGAGAGTCGTTGCGCACCATCGATTTCCTCGTGATGGCAAATCAAGCCGTCATGGGGGACGTCGGGTACTCCGTGCGCATGGAACCCGGAGTACAGACCCCTGATCTGACCCTGACGTCCGCCGTCGGGTCGTGCCGCGACTCGGCGTGGTTGCTGGTGTCGGTACTGCGTCAGATGGGTCTGGCAGCGCGCTTCGTCTCGGGTTACCTGGTCCAGTTGTCCTCCGACGTCAAGTCGTTGGACGGCCCGTCCGGGCCGGTGGAGGATTTCACCGATCTCCACGCCTGGACCGAGGTCTATCTCCCCGGTGCGGGCTGGGTCGGGATGGATCCGACCTCGGGCCTGTTCGCCGGCGAAGGCCACATTCCACTGTCGGCGACGCCGCACCCGTCGACTGCCGCCGCCATCTCCGGTGCGACGAGCAAGTGCAAGGCCGAACTCGATTTCTCGAACACCGTCGTCCGCGTCCACGAGGATCCGCGAACGACGTTGCCCTACACCGCCGAACAGTGGGAATCGATCAAGGCGACAGCCGCGAAGATCGACAAGCGGATGCAGGGTCAGGACATTCGGTTGACCGTCGGCGGCGAGCCCACATTCGTCGCGATCGAGAATCAGGAAGCGCCCGAGTGGAACACCACGGCCGATGGCCCACACAAGCGCAAGCTGGCAAGTGTGCTCGCAGAACGGCTTCGGACCATCTACGCACCGGACGGTCTCGTGCAGCGCAGCCAGGGCAAGTGGTACCCCGGCGAACCGCTGCCGCGGTGGCAGGTGGGATTGTTCTGGCGCACCGATGGTCACGCCCTGTGGCACGACTCCGACCTGATCGCCGATCCCTGGTTGGCGGAGGACCTGCGCCCGGAACCGGTGGACAACTCGGCGTCGCAGGAACTGATCGACGAGTTGGTCAAGGCGCTCGGACTGCCTGCCTCACAAGCGCGTCCCGCCTACGAGGACCCGTTGGTGAAACTGCTGGACCTGGTTCGCCAGCCCTACGGTGACCCGCCCGCCGACGACGAGGATCTCGAACCGGGAGCCGATTCCGCGGACGCAAGAAAGCAACTGCTCGAACGGCTCGATGCCAGCACCGACGAGCCTGCCGCATTCGTGCTGCCCATCTCGCGCACCGAGGACGGGTCCGGCTGGGAGAGCTCGGACTGGAAGCTGCGCCGTGGCCGAATAGTGCTGTTGGAAGGCGATTCTCCCGCGGGTCTGCGGCTGCCGCTGCGAGCGATCTCCTGGGACGGCGGACCGGTCGAGAACCCAGCCGACCCCACCGCGCCCAAGCCGGATCTGCCCACACCGCAGCTGACGCAGCAACCGCCGCGTGCGGTGAACCCGGCCGAGTCTCGGTACGCGCAGTTGGTGAACGAGACGTCCGGGGTGGGCGGCACCGCCGTCACCGCGCTGGTTGCCGAGGTCCGTGACGGCGTCCTGCACGTGTTCATGCCGCCGATGGATCGGTTGGACGATTTCGTCGACCTCGTCTCACGCGTCGAGCAGGCGGCTTCGACCATCGACACCCCCGTCGTGATCGAGGGCTACGGCCCGCCGTCGGATCCTCGTATCCAAACCCTCACCGTCACACCGGATCCCGGTGTGATCGAAGTCAACGTGCAACCGACCTCCTCGTGGGCCGAACAGAACGACCTGATGGAGCGTCTCTACCTCGAGGCTCGCCAGTCCCGGTTGAGCACCGAAGGATTCGACAACGACGGCACCACCCGCGGAACCGGCGGCGGCAACCACATCACTCTCGGCGGCGTGACGCCGGGCGATTCACCCGTTCTGCGTCGACCGGACCTGCTGGTGTCGATGCTGACTCACTGGCAACGGCACCCGTCGCTGTCGTACCTGTTCTCGGGCCGCTTCATCGGCACCACGTCGCAGGCACCTCGCGCCGACGAGGGCCGAGAGGAATCGCTCTACGAGCTCGAGGTCGCATTCAGTGAGATAAAGCGACTGACCGGGGCCGACCGATCGGCATCGCCCTGGGTAGTCGACCGTGCACTGCGGCACCTGCTCACCGACATCACCGGCAACACGCACCGCGCCGAGTTCTGCATCGACAAGCTCTACAGCCCCGACTCCACTCGCGGCCGACTGGGACTGCTCGAATTACGCGGGTTCGAGATGCCGCCGCACCATCAGATGGCGATGGTGCAGTCACTGTTCGTGCGATCGATGGTCTCGCGGTTCTGGGACACCCCGCTCGAAGCTCCGCTGATCCGACACGGTGCCAATCTGCACGGCCGGTACATGCTGCCGCACTTCGTGATCAGCGACATCGGCCGCGTCGCCGAGGACCTCCGTGAGCACGGCATCGATTTCGACACCAGCTGGCTCGATCCGTTCACCGAATTCCGATTCCCGCGGATCGGAACCACCGTGGTCGGCGACGCCGAGATCGAACTACGTGGCGCAATCGAGCCCTGGAACACCCTCGGCGAAGAGTCGACGTCCTCGGGCACCGCGAGGTACGTGGACTCTTCTGTGGAACGCATCCAGGTTCAGGTCGCCGGAGCCGACGCGGGCCGATACATGGTGACGTGCAACGGGGTGCCGGTGCCGATGTTGCGCACCGAGCGTCAGGACGTTCAGGTCGCCGGTGTGCGCTACCGCGCCTGGCAGCCGCCGAGTGCTCTGCACCCGACGATCGAGGTGCAGAGTCCACTGCGTTTCGATCTGGTGGAAATACAGACCGGACGCGCGGTCGGTGGGTGCTCGTACCACGTCGTGCATCCGGGCGGGCGCTCGTACGAGGGGCCTCCCGTGAACTCGGTGGAAGCCGAAGCGCGCCGCAACGGCCGCTTCGAGGAGGGCGGGTTCACCTCGGGGAAGGTGGACGTAGCAAGATTGCTCGAGATGCACGCGCGCCAAGCGATCGATGTGTCCGCGCCCGGCATGCTCGACCTGCGCCGGACCGGAGTCATCACGTCCTGACGCGCGACTGCACAGGAGAACGAGTCGACCGGTAGCGATCTCGGTCCGACGCGTATCGGGTGGTTCCGCAGGTAGCGGAGCCGCCCGGCGGCGGAGTGTGATCGACCGACGGAAGGAACAACGGCTCGATGGTGCCCGTGGATACCACCCTGAGTGGAGCCGGCAGAAACGACGATGTTTCGAGTGGAGCCGGCAGAAACGACGATGTTTCGAGTGGAGCCGGCAGGAACGACGTTGTCGCGAGTGGTGCCGGGTCGCCGTGGCTCGCGTATCGCGGTCGGCGCGAGGCCGTGACCGGTCGCGTCGATCGGTTCGACGAGATGCTCGATGCCGACGACGCCGTCCGTCCGCATTGGGCGGAGTTGGTCGACGGGATGCGTGAGGCCGGCCCCGGTGCCATGCAGACGTTGCAGTCGCGGGTGAGCCGTCTGGTCGACGACCATGGCATCACGTACAACCCTATTCCGTCGGGTGGCAGCGAGGCGTTGCCCAGTGCTGTTCGGTGGGGGTTGGACAGTGTTCCGTTGGTCGTCGCGGCCGACGAGTGGGATCGTCTGGAAGCCGGTTTGGTTCAGCGGTCGATGCTGCTCGATGCGGTGCTCACCGATATCTACGGGGCCCAGGAAACCGTTCGTCGTGGGTTGATTCCGCCGGAGTTGGTCTTCGGCAACCCCGGCTATCTGCGGACGGCGCACGCGATCACCATTCCGGGGCCGCATCAGCTGTTCATGCATGCCGCCGATGTCGCCCGAGGTTCCGACGGCCAGTTCCGGGTCATTGCCGACCGCACGCAGGCACCGTCAGGAGTGGGGTATGCGCTCGCCGATCGGCGAGTGATGTCGCGCGCGATTCCCGAGTTGTTCCAGGCGAGCAATCCCAGGCCGCTCTCGACATTCGCTCGCGCGGTGCGGTTGGCGCTTCGCGATGCGGCACCCGCGTCGGCAGAGAATCCGGTCGTCGTGGTGCTGAGTCCTGGTTCGCATTCCGAGACGGCATTCGATCAGGCCTATCTCGCAACGGTTCTCGGCTTTCCTCTCGTGGAGAATGCCGATCTCGTGGTCCGTGACGGCTGTCTGTGGATGCGGTCGCTCGGCAAGCTGCGCCGGGTGGATGTGGTGCTGCGCCGAGTCGACGCCGAGTTCGCCGACCCACTCGATCTACGTCCGGATTCGCACCTGGGTGTCGTCGGTCTGGTCGAGGTGCTGCGGCGCGGGGCCGTGAGCGTGGTGAACACTCTCGGTAGCGGTGTGCTCGAGAACCCGGCGCTCCTTCCGTTGCTGCCGGCGTTGAGCCGGGCACTGCTGGACGAGGACCTGATTCTCGGTTCGGTGCAGACCTACTGGGGCGGTGACCCGAACCAGCTCTCGCACATCGGAAACCGGATGCGTTCGCTGGTGCTGCGGTCGATCACCTCGCGGCGCACGGTGGTGGGGCACGATCTCACCGACGCCGCAGCCAGGGAGCTGTGGAATCGAATCGTCGCCGAGCCGTGGAAGTGGACCGGACAGGAAGTCCCCGAGTTCTCGCTGGCTCCGGTCGGTTCGACGATGGACGGCGCGTCGGGTTCGCAATTGTCGGTGGCCCCCGCGCAGGTGGGGATGCGGCTGTTCACGGTTGCGCAGCGGGGCGGGTACACGCCCATGCGCGGCGGTCTGGGGCAAGTGGTGCTCACCGCACCGGTCACCGATCCGCTCATCACGGTGGCGTCGAAGGACGTGTGGGTCAAGTCGGTGGAACGGGTCACCCCGGCCGACTCCGCGCCGCACACCCCGCCCGCCACGGTGGAGGAGTTGCCGCAGTACGCCGCGTCCAACGTCGACGTCGTCAGCTCGCCGCGTGTGCTCGGCGACCTGTTCTGGTTCGGCCGCTACAGCGAGCGTGCCGAGGACATGACTCGATTGCTCATCGCCGCGCGCGAACGCAATCAGGACTACCGCTCGATGCCGTGGCTCGAAGGCAGCGACAGTCTGCCGATCCTGCTCGAAGCGGTCACGAAGGTCTCGCGCACCTGGCCGGGCTTCCTGGACGAGAAGAACCGCGGCGACGCGACCGTGGAAATGCGCTCGCTGATGCTCTCGACGGGACGTATGGGTTCGCTGGCGCAATCGGTGGATCGGATGCAGCAGGCGGCGCGCGCGGTGCGCGACCAGCTCTCGAACGACACCTGGGCGGTTCTGAACCGGATCGACACCGCGCTAGAGGAGCTGGCCGAATCGCCGGTTCACAACGGCGCACAACTGGCGTCGTCGCAGTCGAGTGTGCTGCGTGGTCTGCTCGCGCTGGCCGGTTTGGCGTCGGAATCGATGGTGCGAGACGCGGGCTGGTACCTGATGGACGCCGGCAAACGGATCGAGCGTGGTCTGCAGCTGACTGCGCTGCTCTCGGCCACATTGAGCCACGCTCTCACGCCGTCCACCGAACAAGCGGTCATCGATTCGGTGCTGTCCGCGGCCGAGTCCTCGGTGATCTACCGCAGACGTAACAGCGGTCGCGCGCGTCCGGCAGCCGTCGCGCAGTTGCTGTTGTTCGACGAGGGCAACCCGCGAGCCTTGGTCTACCAGCTCGATCGGCTTCGGGACGACCTGGGTTCGTTGCCCGATGCCTCGGGTACGTCGCGGCCCGAGCAGCTCGTCGAGCAGATGCGGGTGCGGTTGCGGCGGGTCGACCCTGGCGATCTGGAATCGGTCGACGCGAACGGCCGACGGGTGGAGTTGATCGAGCTGGTGGACGGCATCCACGACTCACTCGAGGAACTGTCTCGCGTCGTCCTCGCCACTCACATGTCGTTGCCCGGTGGCACGCAGCCGCTGTGGGGCAGCTCGAACATCCGAACTGCGAACGGGGTGCGGTGATGAGTCGTCGGTACCGAATCAAGCACATCACCACCTACACGTATTCCGACCGCGTGACCTCGTCCTACGGGCGGGGATTCCTCGCGCCGCGGGACATGGACGGGCAGCACTGCGTGGAGAAGTCGGTCACTGTGGAGCCCGCACCGACCGATCAATCCTTCGGCGTGGACGTCTACGGCAACGAGGATGTGTACTTCCACGTGACGCACGACCACGAGAAGCTGGTGGTGACGGCGGATTCGCTGGTGGAGGTGTATCCGCGCCCGGCGGACGAGACCACGTCGTGGCCGGCGACGGCATCCTGGGAGTCCGCTCGGATGGCGCTGTTCGGTGGACACGTGCCTGCGGATCCGGCTCGCGCGTCTGCTGTGGAGTTCGCTCTGGATCTTCCGACCCCGGAGATCACCGACGAGGTGCGCGCCTACGCTGCACCCAGCTTCTGGCCCGGTCGTCCCCTCGCGGACGTCGTCGTCGATCTGACGCATCGGATCTTCACCGATTTTCGCTATCTCTCCGGTTCGACGACGGTGTCGACCACCGTGGTCGATGTGCTCGCCGCGCGATCGGGAGTGTGTCAGGACTTCGCTCGCCTTGCCATCGCGTGCTTGCGCTCCCAGGGTCTCGCGGCGCGGTACGTGTCGGGATATCTCGCAACCGAACCTCCGCCCGGCAAGGAACGGATGATCGGCGTCGACGCGACCCACGCGTGGGCAGCGGTGTGGATGCCGAACGATCGCTGGCTCGCCTTCGATCCCACCAACGATCAGCTGGTCGACGAGCGGTACGCGACCGTGGCGTGGGGACGCGACTACGCCGACGTACCTCCCCTGCGAGGGGTGATCTACACCGAGGCGGAGGAGAGCACCATCGCCGTATCGGTGGACGTTGCACCGCAGTAGCGAACCCTGCATAATTCGGTGGCCCGGGGGTAACCGACCATCTGGTCGAATCTACGAATGCACTGTGCGAAAAGCCGCAAAAAGGACAATCGTGTCTCATTCGTAGCCACCGAGACGGCACAGCAGAACACACCGAACGGGTAGCTTGGACATCGATGACCGCAACACTGGCAGACCCTGTATCAGAGGTAGTAGCAGCAGCTCAGCGACTCCTCACCAAACGCACCGGAGCTCCGGTGACGTTGATCGACCCGGTGAATCTGGGGGGTAGCGGCCAAGCGGTCGTGTTGCGAGTCCGAGTCTCCGAGAACCCGTTTCAACTGCCCCGCACCCTGGTGATCAAGCAGGTTCGCGACCTGCCCGCCGAATCGGAACTGCGCGCCGAGCTCGGCGACATCTCCGGTTCCAGCGCCTTCTTGCGCGAGGCAGCGTCGTACCAGTTCGCCAACGCTCTGGCCACGGACAGCAGACCCGGACCCGAGCTGCACGCCTACGATCTCGACGCGCGGCTGCTGGTGCTCAGCGATCTCGGCGACGCCAGTCCCATCACCACTCTGCTGCGCAACTCGGACGAAGCCGCGGTGACCAACTCGTTGATGGCCATGGCTCAGGCGCTCGGCCGCATGCACGCCGCCACCGTCGGCCGCGAGGACGACTTCGCCGCTCTGCTGCGCCGGGTGGGGCAACCCGACTCCACCGACGGGATCTCCGCCCAGATACCCGACGCGCTCGCCGTGGTTCCCGGCCTGCTGACCGATCTCCTGGGCGTCGGAACGACCCCGGATGCGATTCTCGATCGCGTCTCTCGCAGCGGACGGCTGTTCGCGCACGGAGCCTTTCGCGCCTTCAGCCCGTCCGACCTGTGCCCCGACAACATCATCGTCAACGACGAAGGTGTCCGGTTCCTCGATTACGAGTGGGGCGGATTCCGTGACGCCACCCTCGACATCACCTACGCGTTGGCGTCGTTCCCCGGTTGCCTGTGCAGCTTCGAGCTCTCGCACGATCGCGAGCAGGCCATGATCGACGCGTGGCGCTCGGAAGTGGTGGGAATCTGGCCGGCGTTGGCTGACGACACCACGCTGGCGAGCAAGATCCTCGACGCACGTCTGATCTGGGTATGGCTCAGCACCTACTGGTTCCTGCCCGACGATCACACTCGCATCGCAGCGGCGCGTGCTCACCATCTGTCGGTTCCGCGGTCGCAGGCGCTGATCTCGCGGTGGGCGGTGCTGGCGGACAGTGCTGCGCGCGTCGGCGAGACCGGTATCGCCGAGTACGCGACGTCGGTCGGCACCGCTCTGCGCACGAAGTGGGAGCGCTGAGGAAGACGTCGTTCGCGCATCCGGCGGTCGGATCGGTAGCGTTCGATCGGTGAGCAGCGGTTTCGGAAGTGACATCTCGGGCGGGGACATCTCGGGAAGCGACGAGTTCGGCGACGACGGACTCTTCGACACGCCTGCGGCACCGGAGGCGATGGTCGCCGAGCCCCGTCCGACGTCCTCCTACATCAGGCCCGACGCCCCGCTGGCGGTGCGTATGCGTCCGACAACCCTCGACGAGGTGGTCGGGCAGTCTCATCTGTTGGCTCCCGGCGCACCGCTGCGCCGGCTCGTCGAGGGCTCCGGCGCATCCTCGGTGATGCTCTACGGTCCGCCGGGAACCGGCAAGACAACGCTCGCGTCGTTGATCTCCGGGGCCACCGGACGCAAGTTCGAGGCGTTGTCGGCCCTATCGGCAGGTGTGAAGGAAGTGCGTAGCGTCATCGAACTTGCACGACGCCGGTTGCTGTCGGGCGAGCAGACTGTGCTGTTCATCGACGAGGTGCACCGGTTCTCCAAGACGCAGCAGGATGCACTGCTCGCAGCCGTCGAGAATCGGATCGTGTTGTTGGTGGCTGCGACCACCGAGAACCCGTCGTTCTCGGTGGTGTCTCCGCTGCTGTCCCGATCGTTGGTATTGCAGTTGCAGCCGCTGGGATCCGAGGACATCGAGTTGTTGCTCACCCGCGCCGCCAACGATCCGCGCGGTCTGGACGGTGCGGTGACCATCGCCGAGGACGCGATGTCGCACCTGGTGCGTCTCGCGGCCGGTGACGCCCGCCGAGCGCTGACGGCCCTCGAGGCGGCAGCGGGCGCCGCAACCGACGGAACGCTGGACCTCGCGACGGTCGAGGCCAGTGTCGACAAGGCCGCCGTGCGTTACGACCGCGACGGAGATCAGCACTACGACGTCATCAGTGCGTTCATCAAGTCGATCAGAGGATCCGACGTCGACGCCGCCCTGCACTATCTGGCGCGGATGATCACGGCAGGCGAGGACGCACGGTTCATCGCGCGACGTCTCGTGGTCCACGCCAGCGAGGACATCGGGATGGCCGATCCCACGGCATTGCAGACGGCGACGGCCGCTGCCAGCGCGGTACAGATGATCGGGATGCCCGAGGCGCGGTTGGCGCTGGCGCAGGCGACCATCCATCTGGCGACTGCGCCCAAGTCCGGTGCCGTGATCGGCGCACTCGGTGCGGCCATGGCCGATGTGGCTGCAGGCAAGTCGGGATCGGTGCCGCCGCATCTACGCGACGGCCACTACAAGGGAGCGCAAGGGCTGGGAAACGCCGTCGGGTATCGGTACCCGCACAGCAGTCCGGGCGGCGTACTGGGGCAACAGTATCCGCCGGACGAACTGGTGGGCGTGAACTATTACGAGCCCACCGAACACGGTGCCGAGCGCGAAATCGCGACCAGGGTGGGGAAACTGCGGCGCATCATCCGAGGCCGATAGGCCCTCGAGTCGGCACAGGGTCTGACGACGCTAACCTGTACCAGTGCAGACCCATGAGATCCGCAGGCGTTTCCTCGACCATTTCGTGAAGGCGGGACACACCGAAGTACCCAGTGCGTCGTTGATTCTCGACGACCCGAACCTGCTGTTCGTCAATGCGGGCATGGTCCCCTTCGTGCCGTTCTTCCTCGGTCAGCAGACGCCGCCGTACAAGACGGCGACGAGCGTCCAGAAGTGCGTACGCACCCTCGACATCGAGAACGTCGGTATCACCACCCGCCACAACACCTTCTTCCAGATGGCGGGCAACTTCTCGTTCGGTGACTACTTCAAGCGCGACGCCATTCGGCACGCCTGGTCGCTGTTGACCGACAGTGTCGAAGACGGCGGGTACGGGTTCGACCCCGAGCGGATCTGGGCCACTGCATATCTCGACGACGACGAGGCGATCGAGCTCTGGAAGGAGATCGCCGGCCTGCCGGACGATCGAATTCAACGGCGCGGAATGGCCGACAACTACTGGTCCATGGGCATCCCCGGCCCCTGCGGCCCATGCTCGGAGATCTACTACGACCGTGGACCCGAGTTCGGTGCCGAGGGCGGTCCAGAGGCCGACGAGGACCGGTACATCGAGATCTGGAACCTCGTGTTCATGCAGAACGAGCGAGGCAAGGGGATCAGCAAGGACGACTTCGAGATCCTCGGTCCGCTGCCGAAGCAGAACATCGACACCGGCATGGGCGTCGAGCGCGTCGCATTCTTGCTGCAGGGCGTGGACAACGTCTACGAGACCGACCTCGTCCGGCCGGTGATCGCCAAGGCCGAGGCGCTCTCAGGGCGCGCCTACGGTGCCAACCACGACGACGACGTTCGCTTCCGTGTCATCGCCGATCACGCCCGCACCGCCGCGCTGCTGATCTCCGACGGCGTCAACCCCGGCAACGACGGTCGCGGTTACGTACTGCGCCGACTGCTGCGCCGTATCGTGCGATCGGCACGTCTGCTCGGAGCACCCGACGAGACGATGGCGCAGTTCATCACCGTCGTGCGCGACACGATGGCCGAGTCCTACCCGAACCTCGTCACCGACTTCGATCGAATCCTCACCGTCGCGGTGGGGGAGGAGACGGCGTTTCTCAAGACCCTCACCTCGGGTTCCCGACTGTTCGAGGGTGCCGCCGAGGCAGTCAAGGCGTCTGGTGCGAAGAAGATCGGCGGTGCCGAAGCGTTCGCGCTGCACGACACCTACGGGTTCCCGATCGATCTGACGCTCGAGATGGCCGCCGAGGCCGGCCTGTCGGTCGACGAGGACGGTTTCCGGTCCCTGATGGCCGAGCAGCGCAACCGGGCCAAGGACGACGCCCGCGCCCGCAAGCATGCACACGCCGACCTGACGGTCTACAAGGATTTCGTCGACGGTTCGCCGACCGAGTTCACCGGGTTCGACGAACTCGGTTCCGAGGCAACGGTGTTGGCGCTGATCTCCAACGGTGTTCGCGTTCCCACCGCGGTTGCAGGGGAGTCGGTGGAGATCATTCTCGACCGCAGTCCGCTGTACGCGGAGTCCGGTGGTCAGATCGCGGACATCGGCACCATCACCGCCCCGGGCCTCGGCGTCAAGGTCAACGACGTGCAGAAGATCGCCAAGAAGCTCTGGACGCACAAGTCCGTGGTCGAGTCGGGTCAGATCACCGAGGGTGACACCGTCCACGTCGATGTCGACCACGCCTGGCGCAAGGGTGCGACTCAGGGCCACTCGGGCACCCACATGGTGCACGCGGCACTGCGACAGGTTCTCGGGCCGAACGCGACGCAGGCGGGTTCGTTGAACAAGCCCGGCTACCTCCGATTCGACTTCTCGTGGCAGGGCGCACTCTCGGAGGCGCAACGCGACGACATCGAGAACGTCGCCAACGACGCGGTGGGCTCGGACTTCGCGGTCAATACCCTGGTCACCGACCTCGACAGCGCCAAGAAGATGGGCGCAATGGCCCTGTTCGGTGAAAACTACGGCGACGAAGTGCGCGTGGTCGAGATCGGCGGACCGTTCTCGATGGAACTGTGCGGTGGTACGCACGTGCAGCACTCGTCGCAGATCGGCCCGGTCACCATTCTCGGTGAATCGTCCGTCGGCTCGGGAGTGCGCCGAGTCGAAGCATTCGTCGGCCTCGATTCGTACCGCTATCTCGCCAAGGAACGCGCGCTGCTTGCCGGCATCGCGTCCTCGCTGAAGGTGCCGTCCGAGGAGGTCCCGGCTCGCATCGAGACCCTGGTCGAGCGTCTGCGCGTCGCGGAGAAGGAACTCGACGCCGTCAAGGCCGCTGCTGTGCTGGCCTCGGCCGGTGAGTTCGTCGGCAAGGCCGAGCGATTCGGTGACGCCCGAGCGGTGGTCGCTCGAGCACCGGACGGTGTCGGCGGTAACGACCTGCGCACCCTGGTGACCGATATTCGAGGACGGCTGGGCACCGATCCGGCCGTGGTGGTGCTGTTCGGCACCGTGAACGGCAAGGTCCCGTTCGTGGTCTCGACCAACAAGGCAGCTCAGGATGCAGGCATCGCGGCAGGCGATCTGGTGGCGGCCTTCGGTCCGAGCATCGGTGGCCGAGGCGGCGGCAAGCCCGAGCTGGCTCAGGGGTCGGGGTCGGACGTCGCCGGAATCGCAGCCGGTATCGACGCCGCCCGGGCTCGACTGACCGAACTCACGACCCACTGACGATCGTGGTAGCTCAGGGGCGCGGCCCCGATCGGCCAGGCGTCGACGATCCCGGACGCGGCCGTCGTATCGGCATCGACGTCGGTAGCGTCCGCATCGGCATCGCCTCCAGCGATCCCGACGGTGTACTCGCCACGCCGGTCGAGACGGTTCCGCGATCGAAGATCAAGGGTCCCGACGCGCCGGACGTGGTGCGGGTGGCGGAGATCGTCGCCGAATACGAGGCCGTCGAGATCGTGATCGGGCTTCCTCGGACGCTGCGCGGAGAGCGCGGCAGCGCCGTCGACGCAGCCGAGAGATTCGGCCGCTCCCTGTACCGGCGGTTGGGTGATGTTCCGATACGGATGGCCGACGAGCGACTGACTACCGTGAGCGCATCGCGCGCGTTACGGGACAGTGGAGTGCGAGCCAAGAACCAACGATCGGTGATCGATCAGGCTGCGGCGGTGGCGATACTGCAGGGCTGGCTCGACGAGCGCCGTGCCGTATCGGATCGTGCAGCGAACAATTCAGGATCGACGGAGGTCGACGAGTGAACAACCAAGGGTCCGATCGGGACCGGCGAGATGCGCGCTCGGACGAGGCGCACACCGACCCGATCGGTTATCGCGTGGACGAGGGCAGCGACTTCCACCGCAGCCTGCACGGCCATCCGCAGCGTCAGGAGCCGCACCCCCGGCCCTCTCGTAACGCAGATCGGGAGCCCGATCACGAGGCCGAGCGCGGAGCAGTGCCACAGGAGGTCGGCCGCAGCCGCGCCGCGACCCGCAAGGACCGAGCTGCGTCCAGCCGCAAGCGTCGCGGCCGGCTGGTGGCTCTGGTGCTCGGGCTCGTACTGATCGTGGCAGTGGCAGGCGGAGGGTATTTCGCGTTGAACAAGTTCGGCAATCGCACGACCCCGAACGCGGACTTCGCCGCAGGCTCACCGGGGGACGGCGTGGTGATTCAGGTTCACCCCAACGACACCGCACAACAGATCGGTACCCAGGCAGCGGACAAGGGTGTCGTGGCCAGCTCGGGTGCGTTTCTCGAAGCAGCGCTCCTGAACAACGCCATCACCTCGGTTCAACCAGGCTTCTATTTGCTCGCCAGCAACGTGCCTGCCTCGCAGGCCGTGACCGAACTCGTCGACCCCGCGTCCCGAGTGGGCAACATGGTGATCTCCGAGGGCCGCCAGCTCCACGACGCGCGCGACGTGAACACCGGTGCCGTGAAGAAGGGCATCTACACCCTGATCTCCGAGGCCAGCTGTGTGGACCGGACCGGCAGTGGAACCCCCACCTGCGTGAGCTACGACGACCTCAACGTCGCAGGAGCTGTGGACGACCCGGCTGCCTTGGGCGTGCCCGACTGGGCCACCGATCGCGTCGAGGGAGTCCCGGACCGCGATCGACAGCTCGAAGGCCTGATCGCCGCGGGAACCTGGGATTTCGACCCCAGCGCGGCTCCCACCGACATTCTGAAGCAGTTGGTGTCCGAGAGTGCGACCCGCTACGAGGACACCGGAATCCTGACCGCGGGCACCAACTCCGGGCTGACTCCGTACGACACCCTCGTCGCCGCATCGCTCGTCGAGCGTGAATCGCTGCCGCAGGACTTCAGCAAGGTGGCCCGGGTGATCCTCAATCGCCTCGCCGTGCCGCAGCGGCTCGAGTTCGACTCGACGGTCAACTACTCGCTCGACACGACCGAGGTGGCCACCACCGACGCCGACCGGGCCCGCGTCACCCCGTGGAACACCTATGCCAGCGAGGGGCTGCCGGCAACCCCGATCTCCTCGCCGAGTATCGGTGCGGTGCAGGCGGTCGAGATGCCCGCAGACGGTGACTGGTTGTACTTCGTGACCATCAACCAGGCGGGCGAAACCCTGTTCACCCGCAGCTACGAGGAACACCTGGCGAACATCACCAAGGTCGAGGCGGGCTTCCTCGACAGCGGCCGCTGACGTGCGCGCCGCCGTACTGGGTAGCCCTGTCGAACACTCGAAGTCGCCCGTGCTGCACTGTGCTGCGTACCGCGCGCTGGGACTCGACGACTGGACCTACGAACGCATCGACTGCACCGGTGAGCAGTTGCCCGGCCTGCTCGACGGTTTCGGTCCCGAATGGGTCGGCGTGTCGGTCACCATGCCGGGCAAGGTTGCGGCTCTGGCGTACGCGACCGAGCGCACCGCGCGGGCAGTTCTGGCCGGCTCTGCGAACACCCTGGTGCGCACCGCGTCGGGCTGGCGCGCCGATTGCACGGACGTCGACGGAATCGTGGGTGCACTACGCGACGCCGGAGTCGAGGACCTGTCCGGTCGCACCGTGACGGTGGTCGGCGCAGGAGGAACGTCGAGGCCGGCGATCGTGGCGCTGGCCGGACTCGGGGCGACTGCGGTCACCGTGGTCGCGCGGTCCGCCGACCGCGCCCGGGACACACTGGACTGCGCCGTCGCCACGGGGATGCGCGCGGAGTTCGCGGACATGACCGACCCTCGACTCGCCACTGTCGCAGCGGAGTCGGCTGTGCTGGTCAGCACCGTTCCCGCGGCCGGAGCGGCGGATATCGCGTCGGATCTCGCCCATGCGCCGTTGGTCCTCGACGCCATCTACGATCCCTGGCCGACGCCCCTGGCAGCTGCCGTGGACGCGGCCGGTGGAACCGTCATCAGCGGATTGTCGATGCTGCTCAATCAGGCGTACGGGCAGGTAGAACAGTTCACCGGCAGGCCGGCACCACGAGCGATCATGCGTGACGCGCTGACCACCATGCTGTGAGTTCGCACCGTCGGTAGTCCACAGGCCTCGAGTTGTGCACAGGCCGTGAGTTGTCCACAGGGCAATGTCCCACCTGGGCGTGCGTCACGAGCGATCGCTGCCGCGATGCAACCCTTCGATCATGATGGGTCTGTGTGTGGCGGTCCTGGTCGGTGCCGTTGCGGGGATGACGATGCGCCGCTGCCTGGTCCGATGGAGTCCTCGGCTCCTGCCGCTGATGTCTGCGATCGGGACCGGATGGGTCTGGTGGCGGTTCGGCGGTTCCGAGTACGTGGTTCCGTTGTGCGCGACGACGTGGTGGTTCGCCGCGCTCAGCGCCGTCGACCTGCAGCGCCGCCGGTTGCCGAACGCCTTGACCGTCCCCGGTGCGATCGTGGTGACGATCGCACTCGTGCTCACGGGCTCGGCAGGGGCACTGCTGGGCGGCGCCCTGCTGTTCGCGATCTACCTCGTCGTTCACCTTCTCGCGCCCGCAGCGTTCGGAGCGGGTGACGTCAAACTCGCCTGGTCGGTCGGCTCGATCGCATGCGTGGGCGGCGGGGAAGGATGGGCCGTCGCCGCACTGTCGGCACCGGTGGCAACTGCCGTGGTGGGGTCGGTCGCCGCGGCGTTCGGGCACAGGCGAGCCCGCATCGCGCACGGCCCGTCCATGTGTGCGGCCACCCTGCTGGCATCCGCGGCGTCCCTGGCGTGAAAAGATGTTCGAGTGCTGCGCTGGATAACTGCCGGAGAATCCCACGGACCCGCTCTCGTCGCCATCCTCGAAGGAATGGTCGCGGGAGTAGAGGTGACCTCGGACGACATTGCCTCTCAACTCGCTCGCCGTCGCCTCGGCTACGGCCGCGGTGCCCGCATGAAGTTCGAGGCCGACAAAGTGACCCTCACCGGCGGTGTCCGACACGGACGCACCATGGGCGGGCCGGTTGCGATCGAGGTCGGCAACACCGAGTGGCCCAAATGGGAGCAGGTGATGTCGGCCGACCCCGTCGACGACGCAGTGCTCGCGGATCTCGCGCGCAACTCTCCGTTGACACGGCCGCGGCCCGGCCACGCCGACTTCTCCGGAATGCTCAAGTACGGATTCGACGATGCTCGTCCGGTGCTCGAACGCGCCAGCGCTCGTGAGACCGCCGCGCGGGTCGCCATCGGCACTGTCGCCCGTCTGTTCCTGAAGCAGGCGTTCGGCGTCGACGTCGTGTCCCATGTGATCTCCATCGGAGCATCCGACCCCTATGTCGGACCCCCGCCCGCAGGTGCCGACCTCGACGCGATCGACGCCTCTCCGGTTCGCGCCTTCGACAAGGCCGCCGAAGAATCGATGATCGCCGAGATCGAAGCCGCGAAGAAGGACGGCGACACTCTGGGCGGCGTCGTCGAGGTCGTCGTGCACGGCCTCCCCGTCGGCCTCGGATCGTTCGTCTCCGGAGAACGCAAGCTCGACGCCAGGCTCGCCGCGGCACTGATGGGAATCCAGGCCATCAAGGGGGTCGAGATCGGAGACGGCTTCGAGACCGCGCGTCGACGCGGAAGCGTCGCCCACGACGAGATCAAGCCCGGACCGGACGGTGTGTTGCGCTCGACCAACCGTGCAGGCGGCATCGAGGGCGGTATGACCAACGGTGAGGCACTGCGAGTGCGGGCGGCGATGAAGCCCATCTCGACGGTTCCGCGCGCGCTGGCAACGGTCGACATGACGACCGGCGACGAGGCAGTGGCCATTCATCAGCGTTCGGACGTCTGCGCTGTTCCGGCCGCCGGTGTCGTGGCCGAGACCATGGTCGCCCTGGTGGTCGCGCAGGCAGCGTTGGAGAAGTTCGGTGGGGACTCGCTGGCGGAGACGACGAGCAACGTCGACCACTACGTGAAGGGCACCGCCGCCCGACCCCCACGATGACCCCGTACGCGGTCCTCGTCGGACCGCCGGGGGCAGGGAAGTCGACGATCGGTCGACGGCTGGCACAGGCCCTCGACCTCGACCTGTTCGACACCGACGTGGCCATCGAGCGAGACACCGGTCGCACGATCGCCGATATCTTCTCGCACGACGGCGAACCGGCTTTTCGGCAGATCGAGGAGCGGATAGTCGCCGGTGCTCTGGCCTCGCACGACGGGATCGTCTCCCTCGGCGGTGGTGCTGTGTTGTCGCCGGCGACCCGTGCCCTGCTGTCCGGGCATACCGTGGTGTACCTGGAAATCAGTGTGTCGGAAGGGCTTCGGCGAACCGGCGCGAACACGGTTCGGCCGCTGCTCGCCGGTCCTGACCCGCGTGCGAAGTATCAGGAACTGATGCGTCATCGGCGACCTCTCTATCGTTCGGTGGCCACGGTGCGCGTGCGCACCGACAGTCGCAGCCCGGCTCGGGTCGTGGGCCAGTTGGTGGCGAAGCTGACGGCGATCGCCCCTGTTCCCGGGCGCGATGCGAACGAGAAAAACCCCCAGTAGATGAAGGTGATTCGATGACAGAGCCAGTGCGCGTCCAGGTCGAGACTGCCAACCCGTACCCGGTGATCATCGGCCGAGGTCTGTTGACGGACCTCGTCGACGAGCTCGCCGGAACGGCCACCGTGGCGATCTTCCACCAGCCTCCGCTGGCAGAGACCGCAGAGGCAGTGCGAGCGGCGTTGGCGGACAAGGGAATCGACGCTCACCGCATCGAGATCCCGGATGCCGAGGACGGCAAGGACCTTGCAGTGGCGGGGTTCTGCTGGGAAGTCCTCGGCCGAATCGGTCTCACCCGCAGCGACGCCATCGTCAGTCTGGGAGGCGGAGCGGCAACGGACCTGGCCGGATTCGTGGCAGCGACCTGGATGCGCGGAGTCCGTATCGTCCACGTCCCGACGACGCTGCTGGCCATGGTCGACGCGGCAGTGGGCGGCAAGACCGGCATCAACACCGATGCCGGCAAGAACCTCGTCGGCTCGTTCCACGAACCGGCCGCCGTGTTGATCGATCTGGCGACGCTCGAGACCGTGCCGAAGAACGAGATCGTCTCGGGCCTGGCCGAGGTGATCAAGACCGGGTTCATCGCCGATCCGAAGATTCTGGACATCATCGAGGCCGATCCTGCCGCGGCGCTGGATCCGACCGGTGACGTTCTGCCGGAGTTGATCAGGCGCTCGGTCGAGGTCAAGGCGAAGGTCGTGGCGGCCGATCTGCGCGAGTCGAACCTCCGCGAAATCCTGAACTACGGGCACACGCTCGCGCATGCCATCGAGCGGCGGGAGCAGTACCGCTGGCGTCACGGTGCCGCCGTGTCGGTCGGTCTGGTGTTCGCGGCCGAGCTGGGACGCCTGGCCGGACGCCTGGACGACGCAACTGCCGACCGCCACCGCTCGATTCTCGAATCGGTCGGCTTGCCGGTCACCTACGACGAGCATGCATTCTCGGATCTGCTCAAGGGCATGCAGAAGGACAAGAAGAACCGGGCCGGGTTGCTGCGATTCGTGGTTCTGGACGGTCTGGCCAAGCCCGGACGGCTCGAGGGTCCGGATCCGGCACTGCTCGTCGCCGCATTCTCGGCGGTCGGTCGCGAGGCCCCGACCGCAGGTGGGTCGGCCATTCTGTTGTGACCTCGTGAGACCGACTCGGGTCTCGACGAAGAACGGGCGGGGGTGGCCCCCCCCCCCCGCGCGGACACCCCCCCCGGGGGTGGGGTGGGGGGGGCCGGGACCCCCGGCGCGCGCCGGGCGCCCCCCCGGCGGCCGCGGGCGGGGGGGGGGGGGGGGGGCCCGCCCCGCGGGGGGGGGGGGGGGGCTTGGGGGGGCGCCCGGGGGCGCCCGGGGGGGGCCCGCCGGCCCCCGGGGGGGGGGCCCCCGCCCCCGCGGGCCCCCCCCCGCCCGTAGGTCGATGTGTGGGGGAGTCAGGAACCGTCGGCGCTGCCGTGACGACCGCGCTTGTCCAGTCGCGGCTTGCCGTCTGCGTCCACTGCCGAGAACACCTCGGTATCGGCTTCGCCGTGCTCGGAGGCCCACTGGGGCTCGGACCGCGTGGGTTCGGACCGCGCGGGTTCGGCCTGCCTCGACCGATTCTCCTGACCGGCGTTGACCAGCTGGCGGTCGTGTGCGCGTTCGGCGTCCGAGGTGGCCAACTTCTTCTTGGCCTCGCGGTTGACGATCTGTCTTCCCACGAACACCGCGACGCTGGCGGCGATGAAGATGGTGAGAATGGTGAACGCGGCTCCGGAAGTCAGCTCGAAGGCCAGACCGTTCTGACCCAGGCTGAAGTCGACGAAGAAGTCGACGATCCAGCTCAGGAGACCTCCGAGGAGTCCACCGACCACAGCGGCTTTGAGCCAGACCATGGTCAGGTCCTCGCCGTCGTCGGGGTCGGGATGCTTGCGTCGGTCGCGGATTCCGTCGATGCCGGCCCACACGATGATGACGAGCAACACGAGGGCGTATGCCACCCAGCGCAGTGCCGATCCGCTCAGCGGCCACATCGACACTGCTGCCCCCAGCAGCAGTCGAACGAGGACGTTGATCAATCCCATACTTATGCCACGCACTGCCCACCCAGTCATGCGGCACAGCATATCTGCACGTCGAAGTTTGTGTGTCGGGGCCCACAAGTTCGATGACCTGGTCGAGTGGAATGGCGCCTGTGGAACGGCCGGTAATGTCGAAGGCATGCCTGCCGATTTCGGTGCCCGTCGTGGTGCCCTACGAGAACTAATGGCCGCCGACGGACTCGATTCGATGTTGATCACCGATCTTCTCAACGTCCGATATCTGACGGGCTTCACCGGGTCCAACGCCGCGTTGCTGGTCTCGGTGGCCGATTCGGCCGGTGACGAGGATCGGACGGTCATCTGCACCGACGGTCGGTACGTCACTCAGGTGGCCGAGCAGGTGCCGGATCTGCGGGCCGAGATCGATCGGGCGTCGGCGATACACCTGCTTCGCTCGGGTGTGTCGGGTCGTGGCGGGCGGATCGGTTTCGAGAGCCACGTGGTGACCGTCGACGCTCATCGCGCGTGGTCCGAGCTCGACGGCGCTGCGGAATTGGTGCGCGCACCGGGCGTCGTGGAGTCGTTGCGCATGGTCAAGGACGAGTTCGAGGTGGGGTTGCTCAGGGACGCCTGCCGGGCCGCCGACGACGCCCTGGCTCGATTGATCGGTGGGGGCGGCATCCGTGCCGGTCGGACCGAGCGTGAGGTCGCCCGCGAGCTGGAGTCGTCGATGCTCGACCACGGTGCCGATGCCATCTCGTTCGAGACCATCGTCGCTGCCGGAGCCAACTCGGCGGTCCCGCATCACCGGCCGACCGATGCTGTGCTGGCCGACGGCGACTTCGTCAAGCTCGACTTCGGTGCACTCGTCGGCGGCTACCACTCGGACATGACTCGGACCTTCGTCATCGGGACTCCCGTGCAGTGGCAGCGCGATCTGTACGAGCTGGTGCAGCGGTCGCAGACAGCCGGTCGGGAAGCGCTGGCACCGGGAGTGACCACCGCCTCGGTCGACGCCGCGTCGCGCTCGGTGATCGAGGACGCAGGGTACGGGGAGTACTTCCTCCACGGGCTCGGCCACGGCGTTGGCCTGGAAATCCACGAAGCGCCGGGAATCGCGAAGACGAGCACCGGTACACTGCTGAGCGGTGCAGCGGTCACCGTCGAGCCGGGTGTCTACTTCTCCGGTCGCGGCGGCGTTCGGATCGAGGACACACTCGTCGTTCGCGACGGGGGTCCGGAACTGCTCACCCTGACAAGCAAGGAACTCACGTCCGTCTAGCGCGCGGGCGGGAGCGAATCCAAGCCCGTGACCGACGGCGCGTCACGCGCACAAACGATTGAGGAGACGCGAAGCAAGTGGCTTCCACCAGCGATTTCAAGAACGGACTGGTTCTCAACCTGGAGAACCAGCTGTGGTCGATCATCGAATTCCAGCACGTCAAGCCCGGCAAGGGACCCGCATTCGTGCGGACCAAGCTGAAGAACGTGCTCTCGGGCAAGGTCGTCGACAAGACGTTCAACGCCGGTGTGAAGGTCGAGACCGCAACGGTCGACCGCCGCGACATGACGTACCTCTACCACGACGGTAGCGACTACGTGTTCATGGACGCCGACACCTACGACCAGCTCTCGATCGGTGAGGCCACCGTCGGTGACGGCGCGCGCTTCCTGCTCGAGAACCTGCGCGTTCAGGTCGCCATGCACGAGGGCGTTCCGCTGTACGTCGAGCTTCCCGTCACCGTCGAGCTCGAGGTCAAGCACACCGATCCCGGCCTGCAGGGCGATCGCTCCACCGGCGGCACCAAGCCGGCGACCCTCGAGACCGGAGCCGAGATCTCGGTGCCGCTGTTCATCAACACCGGCGACAAGCTCAAGGTCGACTCGCGTGACGGAAACTACCTCGGGCGTGTGAACTCCTAACGTGTCATCGAAGAAGTCGACATCCTCCGCCTCGCAGAACGGTGCCCCCGGTGCGAAGAAGCTCGGTGCGCGCCACAAGGCCCGTAAGCGTGCGGTGGACTTTCTGTTCGAGGCGGAGGCGCGCAACGTCGACCCGGTGAACCTGACCACCGAGCGCATCGAACTCGCACGCGGCGACGACACGATCGCTCCGGTCAGTGATTACACCAAGACGTTGGTCGAGGGCGTCGCCGAGAATCTCGATCGACTCGACGGCGTGATAGCCGATCACCTCAAGGACTGGACGCTCACCCGTCTACCTGCAGTCGACAGGGCCATCCTGCGCGTCGCGGTGTGGGAGTTGTTCCATGCCACGGACGTGCCACCGGTCGTGGCCGTCGACGAAGCCGTCGAGCTGGCCAAACAGCTGTCCACCGACGATTCGCCCGGCTTCGTCAACGGCGTGCTGGGTCAGATCGTCCTGGTCGCGCCACAGGTACGCGCCGCGGCCGCGGCGGTTTCGAGCCGTACGCAGTCCGATGCGTCCGGTGCAGCGTCGGTCGACGCCGAGCAGTGATCGGACGTTCGACGCTCGTGTGACCGAACGCTCTGCGAGCCTGCTGGTCATGGTTCGCAGAGCGTTGCTAGGCTCTACGCAGTTCTGTCAGACATCCTTTAACGATCCGTCCAGAGAGGCGGAGAAGGAGGTCGTAGTTTGCCTGCGCCCGAAAGCTCGTCCGCTGACCCCGCCGTTCGCGAATTGCTGTCCTCGGCCGATGTGGGACGCACCATCTCCCGCATGGCCCATCAGATCATAGAGAAAACTGCTCTCGACGCGGCCGACTCGCCGCGCGTCGTCCTGCTGGGCATTCCCACTCGCGGCACGACCCTGGCCGAGCGCCTCGCCGAACGCATCGAGGCATTCTCCGGCGTGCGGCCCCCGCTGGGGTCGCTCGACATCACCCTGTACCGCGACGATTTGCGGAACAAGCCGCACCGCCCACTCGAGCGGACGTCGGTACCAGCAGGCGGAGTCGACGACGCGTTGGTCGTGCTGGTCGACGACGTGCTGTTCTCGGGCAGAACAGTCCGCTCCGCGCTCGATGCGCTACGGGATCTCGGCCGCCCCCGTGCCGTGCAGCTGGCGGTTCTCATCGACCGCGGTCACCGCGAACTTCCCCTCCGTGCGGACTACGTGGGCAAGAACGTCCCCACAGCGCGCACCGAGGACGTGTCGGTGCTGCTCTCGGAACACGACGGCCGCGACGGTGTCAGCCTGTCCGAGGGAGGATCGGCTCGATGAAGCATTTGCTCTCGGTCGCCGACCTGACGGCCGAATCGGCCACCGAGCTTCTCGACGAAGCCGAACGATTCGAGCAGGCGCTGCTCGGCCGCGAAGTCAAGAAGCTGCCGACACTCCGCGGACGCACCATCATGACGGTGTTCTTCGAGAACTCGACGCGTACTCGCGTCTCGTTCGAGGTGGCCGGCAAGTGGATGAGCGCCGACGTCATCAACGTCAGCGCGAGCAGCTCGTCGGTGTCGAAGGGGGAGTCGCTCCGCGACACCGCGATGACGTTGCGTGCTGCCGGAGCCGACGCGCTCATCGTCAGGCACCCGGCGTCGGGTGCTGCTCACCAGATCGCTCAGTGGACCGCCGATCAAGGAAGTTCGGATGGCCCGGCGGTGATCAACGCGGGCGACGGTACGCACGAACATCCCACCCAGGCCCTGCTCGACGCTCTGACGGTTCGTCAACGTCTGGGTAGTATCGCCGGCCGACGAGTCGCGATCGTGGGCGACATCCTGCACAGCCGGGTGGCGCGCTCGAATGCGATTCTGCTGGCCAAGCTCGGTGCCGAGGTGGTGCTGATCGCACCACCGACCCTGCTGCCCGTCGGAGTGACCGGCTGGCCGGTGCGGGTCTCGCACGACATCGACGCCGAACTGCCCGGTCTGGACGCTGTGCTGATGCTCAGAGTGCAGGCCGAGCGAATGAACGGCGGGTTCTTTCCCTCCGCTCGCGAGTACTCGATCACGTACGGGCTCTCGCAGCGCCGGCTCGACCTGCTGCCCGAGCATGCCGTCGTACTGCACCCGGGTCCGATGCTGCGCGGTATGGAGATCGCGTCCTCGGTGGCCGATTCTCCGAAAACTGCAGTCCTGCAACAGGTTACGAATGGAGTTCACGTGCGGATGGCGGTGCTGTTCCGATTGCTGGTCGGTTCGGACGGGGGCGCATCGTGAGTGCATCCGCGACTTCCGTCCTACTCCGCGGCGTGCTGCTGTACGGCGAGGGCCCCGAAATCGACGTTCTGATCACCGGTGAGGAGATCGCCGGTATCGGTTCGGACCTCGACGCCGACGGTGCCGAGGTCGTCGATGCCCGCGGCCAGATTCTGCTGCCCGGATTCGTCGACATGCACACGCACCTGCGCGAGCCCGGCCGCGAGGACACCGAAACGATCGAATCCGGTTCGGCAGCAGCTGCTCTGGGCGGCTACACCGCAGTGTTCGCGATGGCGAACACCGATCCGGTTGCCGACTCGGCGGTGGTCACCGATCACGTCTGGCGTCGGGGACAAGAAGTGGGCCTCGTCGACGTCCACCCGGTCGGTGCGATCACCGTCGGATTGAAGGGCAAGCAGCTCGCCGAGATGGCCACGATGGCAGCCGGAATCGGCCGGGTGAAGATGTTCTCGGACGACGGCCACTGCGTCGACGATCCACTGATCATGCGTCGGGCACTGGAGTACTCGAGTTCGCTCGGCGTGCTCATCGCCCAGCACGCCGAGGAGCCCCGGCTCACCGTCGGTGCCGTCGCACACGAGGGGCCAACAGCGGCGCGGCTCGGACTGGCCGGTTGGCCGCGCGCGGCCGAGGAATCGATCGTCGCACGGGACGCCCTGCTCGCACGTGACGCGGGTGCACGGGTGCACATCTGCCATGCATCCACCGCCGGCACCGTCGAGTTGATGAAATGGGCACGCGGACAGGGAATTTCGATCACCGCGGAGGTCACCCCGCATCACCTGCTGCTCGACGATTCGCGGCTCGAGACGTACGACGCGATCAACAAGGTGAATCCACCACTACGCGAGAAGTCCGATGTAGACGCCCTGCGTAAGGGCTTGGCCGACGGTGTGATCGATTGTGTGGCAACCGATCACGCTCCGCATGCCGAACAGGACAAGTGCTGTGAGTTCTCGATCGCCCGTCCCGGGATGCTCGGGCTCGAAACAGCACTGTCCATCGTCGTCGACACGATGGTGACACCGGGACTGCTCGATTGGCGCGGCGTGGCGCGGGTGATGAGCGAGCGTCCCGCCCAGATCGTCGGATTGGCCGATCAGGGACGGCCCATCGAGGTCGGCGAGATCGCCAATCTCACGCTGGTGGACCCGAATGCGAGCTGGACGGTCTCGGGTAAGAAACTGGCCAGCGTCGCACACAACACGCCGTTCGAGGACATGACCTTCTCCTCGAAGGTGACCACGACGGTGTTGCGCGGACGAATCACCGTCAGCGGCGGAGTCGTGACGAACAGAGCGGGAGAGTAGAGCCGTGGACAGAGTTCTCATCGTCATCGGATTCATCCTGTTCTGGGCGCTGATGATCGCGCTGATCTTCTGGGGTTGGCGAGGACGGCAGAAGCGCCAGGAAGAGCGAATCGGTGAATTCCCGGGCGTGCCCGACGATCTGGGTGCCACCCACATCGAGCCGAGCACCGGCCTGTACGTCGGGAGCACCATCGCGCCGAGCTGGCAGGACCGCATCGCCGTCGGCGACATCGGCCACCGCGCCACCGGTGAACTGTCGCGATACGAGAAGGGCATCCTGCTCGATCGAGACGGTGAATCTCCCATCTGGATTCCGGCGGAATCGATTCGCGCCATCCGCACCGAACGCGGATTGGCAGGCAAGGTCATGACCAAGGACGGGCTCCTGGTCATTCGCTGGGAGCTCCCGACGGGGACCGAGATAGACACGGGCTTCAGGGCCGACGACAAGCAGATCTACCCGGTGTGGACAGCGAGTTCCACCGGAGAAACCAAGGAGGAAACCGCGTGAGCAGCGCAGTTCTTGTTCTGGAGGACGGCCGGACATTCCGCGGCACCACATTCGGCGCACAGGGGCGCACCCTCGGCGAGGCCGTGTTCTGTACCGGAATGACCGGGTATCAGGAGACACTCACCGACCCGAGCTATCACCGACAGATCGTCGTCGCGACCGCGCCGCAGATCGGCAACACCGGCTGGAACCAAGAGGACGGTGAAGCCGCCAGCGCCCAGGATCCCAACAAGATCTGGGTCGCCGGATACGTCGTCCGAGATCCGGCGCGCCGCACCTCGAGTTGGCGCTCGACCGGAACTCTGCAGGATCAGCTCGAGGCCCAGAACGTCGTGGGCATCGCCGGAATCGATACGCGCGCCCTGGTACGTCACCTGCGCACGCGCGGCTCGATGCGAGCGGGAGTGTTCTCGGGCGACGCGCTCGGCACCTCGGACGAGATGCTCGATCAGGTGGTCGGCCAACCGTCGATGCTCGGCGCCGATCTCGCCGGTGAAGTGACCACTGGAGCCGGCTACACCATCGAGCCGGCCGGAGATGTTCGATTCACCGTCGTCGCAGTCGATCTCGGTATCAAGACCAACACTCCTCGGATGTTCGCCGAGCGCGGTATCCGGGTGCACGTGGTGCCATCGAACACCACCATCGAGCAGGTTCTGGAACTGAACCCGGACGGCGTCTTCCTCTCCAACGGACCGGGCGACCCGGCCACGGCCGACACCAGTGTCGCGTTGACCAGACAGGTACTCGAACGTGAGCTGCCGCTGTTCGGTATCTGCTTCGGCAACCAGATCTTCGGGCGGGCACTGGGCCGTGGCACCTACAAGATGAAGTTCGGCCACCGCGGCATGAACATCCCGGTCATCGAGCACACCACCGGCCGTATCGCGATCACCGCGCAGAATCACGGATTCGCACTCGAAGGCGAAGCGGGCGAGGAGTTCGACACCGACTTCGGCCGCGCCCGCATCAGTCACACCTGCGCCAACGACGGCACCGTCGAGGGCGTCGAGTTGATCGGCGGTAGCGCCTTCTCCGTGCAGTACCACCCCGAGGCCGCGGCGGGTCCGCACGACGCCGCCTACCTCTTCGACCGTTTCACCAGCGTCCTTCAGGAGAAGAAGTAATGCCACGCCGCACAGACCTGAACCACGTCCTGGTCATCGGATCGGGCCCGATCGTCATCGGTCAGGCCTGTGAGTTCGACTACTCCGGCACCCAGGCCTGCCGAGTGTTGCGCGAGGAAGGACTCCGCGTCAGCCTCGTCAACTCCAACCCCGCGACGATCATGACCGACCCCGAGTTCGCCGACGCCACCTACGTCGAGCCGATCACCGCGGAGTTCATCGAGAAGATCTTCGCGCGCGAGGCCGAGCAGGGTCACCCCATCCAAGCTGTACTCGCCACCCTGGGTGGACAGACGGCGCTCAATGCCGCTGTAGCGCTGCACGATCAGGGCATTCTCACCAAGTACGGCGTCGAGCTGATCGGTGCCGACTTCGACGCCATCCAGCGCGGCGAGGATCGGCAGAAGTTCAAGGACATCGTCGCCAAGGTCGGTGGCGAGTCGGCCAAGTCGGCCGTCTGCTACACGATGGACGAGGTCCGCGAGACCGTAGTCGAGCTCGGCTTCCCGGTCGTCGTTCGCCCGTCGTTCACCATGGGTGGTCTCGGTTCGGGGTTGGCCTACAACGACGAGGATCTGACCCGGATCGCCGGCGGCGGGCTGTCGGCCTCGCCCACGGCGAACGTCCTCATCGAGGAGTCCATCCTCGGCTGGAAGGAATACGAGCTCGAGTTGATGCGTGACGGCCGCGACAACGTGGTCATCGTGTGTTCCATCGAGAACGTGGATCCCGTGGGCGTGCACACCGGCGACTCGGTCACCGTCGCCCCGGCCATGACGCTGACCGACCGCGAATACCAGAAGATGCGCGACCTCTCCATCGACATCCTGCGTGAGGTGGGCGTCGACACCGGTGGCTGCAACATCCAGTTCGCGATGGACCCGGCGGACGGGCGCCTCGTCGTCATCGAGATGAACCCGCGCGTGTCGCGCTCGTCGGCTCTGGCGTCGAAGGCAACCGGTTACCCGATCGCGAAGATGGCCGCCAAGCTGGCCATCGGCTACACCCTCGACGAGATCGTCAACGACATCACCCGCGAGACCCCGGCGTGCTTCGAGCCGACCCTGGACTACGTGGTCGTCAAGGCTCCGCGGTTCGCGTTCGAGAAGTTCCCCGGTGCCGATGGCACGCTGACCACGACGATGAAGTCCGTCGGTGAGGCGATGTCCATCGGCCGCAACTTCACCGAGGCCTTCGGCAAGGTGATGCGCTCGCTCGAAACCAAGCGCGCGGGGTACTGGACCGGCCCCGAGGTCGAGGCAGAGAGCCTCGAAGCACTCCTCGAGGACCTGTCCGTTCCTCAGGACGGTCGGATGTACGGAATCGAGAAGGCGTTCGCGATGGGTGCCACCCTCGAGCAGCTCTTCGAGGCCACCAAGATCGACCCGTGGTTCCTCGACCAGTTCCAGCAGATCCACGAACTCGGCGTTCAGGTCCGCGAGGCCGCCGAATTTGACGAGGCGCTGCTGCGGCAGGCGAAGTATCACGGTCTCTCCGACCGCCAGATCGCCGCTCTGCGTCCCGAACTCGACGGCGAGGACGGAGTGCGTGCGCTGCGTACCGAGCTCGGTGTGCATCCGGTCTACAAGACGGTCGACACCTGCGCCGCCGAGTTCGAGGCCAAGACGCCGTACCACTACGGCACCTACGAGCTCGACCCCGACGCCGAATCCGAGGTCGCCCCGCAGCCGGACCGCCCCAAGGTGCTCATCCTGGGCTCGGGTCCCAACCGCATCGGCCAGGGCATCGAATTCGACTACAGCTGTGTGCACGCGGCGCAGACACTGTCCGAGGCCGGCTACGAGACGGTGATGGTCAACTGCAACCCCGAAACCGTCTCCACCGACTACGACACCGCCGACCGCCTGTACTTCGAGCCACTGACCTTCGAGGACGTCCTCGAGGTGTACCGGGCCGAGGCGGCGTCGGGCACGGTGCGGGGCGTCATCGTCCAGCTCGGCGGGCAGACCCCACTCGGACTCGCCAAGCGACTGAAGGCCGCAGGCGTCCCGATCGTCGGAACGTCGCCCGAGGCCATCGACCTCGCCGAGGACCGGGGTGAATTCGGCAAGGTACTCGACGCAGCCGGACTGCCTGCAGCGAAATACGGCACCGCGACCACGTTCGACGGAGCCCGTGAGATCGCCGCAGGCATCGGTTACCCGGTGCTGGTGCGTCCGTCCTACGTTCTGGGCGGACGCGGCATGGAGATCGTGTACGACGAGGCATCACTCGCCACGTACATCTCCAACGCGACGGAGATCTCGGACGACCGTCCGGTGCTGGTCGACCGATTCCTCGAAGATGCAGTCGAAATCGACGTCGACGCACTGTGCGACGGCACCGAGGTCTACATCGGCGGCATCATGGAACACATCGAGGAGGCCGGTATCCACTCCGGCGACTCGGCGTGCGCGTTGCCGCCGATCACGCTCGGCAAGACCGACATCGAGAACGTCCGACGGTCCACCGAGGCTCTCGCGAAGGGCATCGGCGTCCGCGGCCTGCTCAACGTGCAGTACGCACTCAAGGACGACATCCTGTATGTCCTCGAGGCCAACCCGCGTGCGAGCCGCACCGTTCCGTTCGTCTCCAAGGCGACTGCCGTACAGCTCGCGAAGGCCTGCGCCCGAGTGATGCTCGGGGAGAGCATCGCCGAGTTGCGGACCGCAGGCATCCTGCCCGAGACCGGGGACGGTGGCACCGTCCCGGCCGGAGCCCCGATCGCAGTCAAGGAAGCGGTGTTGCCGTTCAACCGGTTCCGTCGTGCGGACGGAACCGGAGTGGACACTCTGCTCAGCCCCGAGATGAAGTCCACCGGAGAGGTGATGGGAATCGACTTCGATTTCGGTACCGCTTTCGCCAAGAGTCAGACCGCCGCGTACGGCTCGTTGCCCGCAGGCGGCGCGGTGTTCGTATCGGTGGCCAACAAGGACAAGCGATCACTGATCTTCCCGGTGAAGCGACTCGCGGATCTGGGCTTCACGATTCTGGCGACCGAAGGCACTGCAGATGTGTTGCGCCGCAACGGAATCAAATGTGAGCAGGTGTACAAGCAGTCCGGCGAGGACGTGCCGGAGGGGGAGCGGACCATCGTCGACCGGATACTCGCCGGTGACATCGCCATGGTGATCAACACTCCGTACGGCAACTCCGGCCCCCGCGTCGACGGGTACGAGATCCGTAGCGCCGCAGTGGCGCAGAACATTCCGTGTATCACCACGGTGCAGGGCGCGTCGGCAGCCGTGCAGGGCATCGAAGCCGGTATCGCCGGCGGAATCGGTGTTCGCTCGTTGCAGGATCTGCATGCGGGTCTGAAGCAGGGGCTGGGAGTGGAGCCTGCGGAACGACCCGGGAATGCGGGAGTGGAATGAGCCATCGGAGTTGGTCGGATCGTGTGCGCGCCGCGGTCGCGGCGCGCGGTCGACTGTGTGTCGGTATCGATCCGCATCCGGCGCTGCTCGAGGCGTGGGAGTTGCCACGCTCGGCGGACGGTCTCGAGGTGTTCGCCGAGCTGTGCGTCGAGGCGTTCGTCGGTGAGGTGGCGATCGTCAAGCCCCAGGTGGCGTTCTTCGAGGCGTACGGATCTGCCGGGTACGCGGTGCTCGAACGCACTGTCAGTGTGCTTCGGGATGCGGGCACCCTGGTGATCGCCGATGCGAAGCGCGGCGACATCGGCACCACGATGGATGCGTACGCGCAGGCCTGGCTGGAACCCGATTCTCCGTTGTCGTCGGATGCTGTCACGGTGTCGCCGTACCTGGGCTTCGATTCGCTGGGGGAGACCGTCGATCGAGCAGTGCGACACCAGCGCGGGCTGTTCGTGCTGGCCCGTACCTCGAATGCGGAAGGCTCGGCCCTGCAGCAGGCGGCGACGTCGAACGGCGGGTCGGTGGCTCAGTCCATCGTCGATGCGGCGTCGACGCGTAATCGCGTCGATGCCGACACAGTGGGCTTGGTCGTCGGCGCCACTCGTGATCATGGTCTCGACCTGTCGAACTACACCGGTCCCATCCTCGCGCCGGGTCTGGGAGCACAGGGAGCGACGGTTGCCGATCTCGCTGAGATCTTCCGCGATTCGCGTGAGCTGTTGCTTCCCAACTCCTCTCGGGGTGTCCTGGCGGCAGGCCGGTCGGTGACGGCATTGCGCGACGCGGCGACGCGGTTGCGCGACGAGATAGAAGCCGGTCTCGCATAGTCGACGCTGCCGCGCTCCGGCACTCGGGGGCGAGTGAGCGGTGAACGCGAGTCGTCGGTACGGTCGCTAGCGCTGCCGACGAACAGTGCGGATCGCCAGTGCGGAGCGCTGACGACCGCGGTCCGTGGCAGTGGAACACCGATGGTCGACGTACCGACAGCGATCGTGTGCGTCGTATCGCCCAGACGAGAAGACGGAGGAACCGACAGTGGCCCTTCCCCAGTTGACCCCCGAGCAGCGTGCCGCTGCCCTCGAGAAGGCAGCGATCGCCAGGAAAGCGCGCGCCGAGCTCAAGGAGCGTCTCAAGCGCGGCGGCACCGATCTCAAGCAGGTGCTCAAAGATGCCGAGACGGACGAGATTCTCGGAAAGATGAAGGTCTCCGCGTTGCTCGAGGCCCTGCCGAAGGTGGGCAAGGTCAAGGCCGCGGAGTTGATGACGGAATTGGAGATCGCGCCGACCCGTCGACTGCGCGGTCTCGGCGATCGGCAGCGCAGGGCGCTGTTGACGAAGTTCGATTTCGAGGCCTGACGGCGGTGAGTGACACTGCGGCGACGTCGGTCCCGGAGAACAAGCGCGGCCGGTTGGTGGTGCTGTCCGGCCCCTCCGGCGTCGGCAAGTCCAGTGTCGTTCGGCTCGTGCGTGCGGCGCTGCCCGAGCTGGTCTTCAGTGTGTCGGTCACGACGCGTTCACCGCGGCCGGGCGAGGTGGACGGGCAGGATTACCACTTCGTGTCGGCCGGCGAGTTCGATCGGATGATCGCCGACGACGAGCTGCTCGAGTGGGCGAGTATCCACGGTGGGCTGCAGCGGTCGGGGACTCCGGCCGCACCCGTGGAGGCCGCGCTCGAGGCGGGCAGCCCGGTGCTGCTCGAGCTCGATCTGGCCGGTGCCCGTGCCGTACGGGTGTCCAAGCCCGAGGCTGTGCTGGTGTTCATGGCACCACCGACATGGGACGACCTGGTCTCTCGTCTGGTCGGGCGCGCGACCGAGGAGAGCGCGGCCACCGAGCGGAGGTTGGAGACCGCACGGGTGGAATTGGCCGCACAGGACGAGTTCGACACGGTGGTTGTCAATACCGATGTCGACCATTCGTGCGAACAGTTGGTATCCTTGTTGGTCGGTAGGTCGTCGGTCGGCAACAGCTGACCAGTTTCACGGCGCACGAGGCCCCGACCAGCTAGTTCGTAGCACCAACGATGCAATTTCAGGAGATCATCAGTGAGCAGCATTTCAGCGGCCGTTTCCGACTTCGACGGACGCAGCGCTCTGCCGGCCTACGACACGCCGCTCGGCATCACCAATCCACCCATCGACGAGCTGCTCGCCCGCACCTCGTCCAAGTACGCCCTCGTGATCTACGCAGCCAAGCGTGCGCGTCAGATCAACGACTACTACAACCAGCTCGGTGACGGCATCCTCGAGTACGTGGGTCCGCTGGTCGAGCCGGGTCTGCAAGAGAAGCCGTTGTCGATCGCTCTCCGCGAGATCCACGCGGACCTGCTCGAGCACACCGAAGGCGAATAAGAACCTCACAGAGGACATCTGACTTGCACGTTGTCGTCGGAGTCGGCGGAGGTATCGCCGCCTACAAGAGTTGTTCGCTCATCCGCAGTTTCACCGAGAGCGGGCATCAGGTACGGGTGATTCCGACCGCGTCCGCCTTGGAGTTCGTCGGGCGCGCGACGTTCGAAGCCCTGTCCGGTCAACCGGTGCACACCGGGGTCTTCGCGGATGTCCCGGAAGTCCCACACGTCCGCCTGGGTCAGGAGGCGGACCTGCTCGTCGTTGCCCCCGCGACAGCGGACCTCATGGCCCGCATCGCCGGGGGACGTGCCGATGATCTCCTGACGGCCACCCTCCTCACCGCGCGGTGTCCGGTGGTCCTGGCTCCGGCGATGCACACGGAGATGTGGGAGCACCCCGCCACGGTCGCCAACGTCGCGACCCTGCGCTCGCGCGGAACGCACGTGATCGAACCTGCATCGGGGCGCTTGACCGGACGTGACACCGGGTCGGGCCGACTTCCGGAGCCGGACGAGATCTTCGCGCTCTCGATGCTGGTGACCGAGCGAGCGGATGCGCTCCCTCGGGACCTCGAAGGACGCCATGTTCTGGTGTCTGCCGGAGGCACTCGTGAGCCTCTCGACCCGGTCCGTTTTCTGGGCAATCGAAGCTCAGGCAAGCAGGGATACGCACTGGCGCGAGTGGCTGCGCAACGCGGAGCCCAGGTGACGCTGGTCGCCGGGTACACCAGCGACCTCGACGCTCCGGCCGCGGTCGACGTGGTGCACGTCAAAACGGCGTCCGACATGCAGGATGCCGTTCGCAAACTTGCCGTCGGTGTCGATGCTGTGGTGATGGCGGCCGCGGTCGCCGACTTCCGCCCGGAGTCCATCGCGGGCAGCAAGATCAAGAAGGGGTCGAACGAGCCGTCGTCGATCCCGCTGGTCCGCAACGACGACATACTCGCCGGCCTCGTGTCGGCTCGCCGCGACGGTGAGCTCGAATCGTCGACTGTCATCGTCGGATTTGCCGCCGAGACCGGGGACGCGGACGGAGACGTGTTGACTTATGCGCGGGCCAAGCTCGAACGCAAGGGCTGCGACCTGCTCGTCGTCAACGCTGTCGGTGACGGCAAGGCATTCGAGGTCGACCACAACGACGGATGGTTGCTCGGTTCCGACGGTTCCGAGGCTGCGCTCGGAGAGGGCTCCAAAGCGCTTCTCGCGAGCCGCGTGCTGGATTCGGTGGCGCAGATGCTCGACGCACGGAGTCCTCGACCGAAGTCGAATCCGTGATGATGCCAAGGGTGCACGATCGATGTCGCACCGGCTACCGTGCTGGGCACCACGTGTAGTGCCATAGAGGTTTGCCTGGCTCCGTCAGGGGCCATAACACCGAGGGAACGTTCAATTTTTCGTGGAGTGCCCGACCGGCGCGAGGCGTCGGGTCGGGCAGGAACATGCGTCGAGAGGAAGTCCGTGAGCAAGTCCGGTAGTCGGCTTTTCACCAGCGAGTCCGTCACAGAGGGTCATCCCGACAAGATCTGTGACGCCATCAGCGATTCGATTCTCGACGCTCTGTTGACGGAGGATCCGCGTGCTCGTGTGGCCGTGGAGACCCTGGTCACCACCGGCCAGGTGCATGTCGCGGGTGAGGTCAATACCACCGCGTACGCCGACATCCCCAAGATCGTGCGCGAGAAGGTGCTCGAGATCGGGTACGACTCGTCGGCCAAGGGGTTCGACGGAAATTCGTGCGGCGTGAACGTCGCGATCGGCGCGCAGTCTCCCGAGATTGC
Organism: Rhodococcus sp. IEGM 1330; assembly: GCF_033142445.1. Taxonomy (NCBI): domain Bacteria; kingdom Bacillati; phylum Actinomycetota; class Actinomycetes; order Mycobacteriales; family Nocardiaceae; genus Rhodococcus; species Rhodococcus sp. IEGM 1330. Next base: position 333,434 of record NZ_JAWLSB010000006.1, on the reverse strand, counting down.
TCAGGGCGTCGATCATTCGCACGAGGCCAGAGTCGAAGGACTGTCCGACGACGAGATCGACCGTCAGGGGGCGGGGGATCAGGGGTTGATGTTCGGGTACGCCAACACCGATACTCCCGAGCTGATGCCGCTGCCGATCGCGTTGGCGCACCGTCTTTCTCGGCGGCTGACCGAGGTCCGCAAGAGTGGGGTGCTGCCTTACCTGCGTCCGGACGGCAAGACGCAGGTGACGATCGAATACGACGGTGACAACGCCGTTCGCCTCGACACCGTGGTGATCTCGACTCAGCATGCGGCCGACATCGATCTCGACAATCTGCTCACTCCAGATATTCGGGAGAAGGTGCTCGGGTCGGTGCTCGCAGAGTTGGACGTGCCGACGCTGGACACGTCCGATGTGCGGCTGTTGGTCAATCCCACCGGAAAGTTCGTGCTCGGTGGACCGATGGGTGACGCCGGGCTGACCGGTCGCAAGATCATCGTCGACACCTACGGCGGCATGGCACGGCACGGCGGTGGCGCGTTCTCCGGCAAGGACCCGTCCAAGGTCGACCGCAGCGCCGCGTACGCGATGCGTTGGGTCGCGAAGAACGCTGTTGCGGCTGGGCTCGCCGAGCGCATAGAGGTCCAGGTGGCGTACGCCATCGGCAAGGCCGCGCCGGTCGGGTTGTTCGTCGAGACGTTCGGCACCGAGAAGACCGATCCCGCGCGTATTCAGGCGGCGATCAGCGAGGTGTTCGACTTGCGTCCCGGTGCCATCATTCGTGATCTGGATCTGCTGCGACCGATCTACGCGCCCACTGCGGCGTACGGTCACTTCGGCCGCACGGATATCGATCTTCCGTGGGAGTCGACCGATCGCGCCGACAAGCTCCGCGAGGCTGCCGGACTCTGAGTTGGGCAGCGACCGTTCTGCACGTACCCTGCTCGCACCGCCTCGGTGCTCCGACATCGAGTGTGGGGTGAGAATCGAGGAGGAGGTGCGGTGGCGGGCGTAGCACGGGTGGCGGCGTCGGATCTTCCGATCGCGCGCATTCTCCCGATGTTGCCGCTGCCGCATCTCGACCGCGAGTTCGACTACCTCGTTCCCGAGGAGGTGAGCAGTGACGCTCAGCCCGGTGTGCGGGTTCGGGTGCGGTTCGCGGGCCGACTGGTCGACGGTTTCGTGTTGGCCAGACTCGCCGAGACCGAGCATTCCGGCAAGCTCGGCTGGCTCGATCGGGTGGTGTCGGCGGAGCGAGTTCTGACCCCGGAGATCGCGGAACTGGCCGAGGCCGTGGCCGATCGGTACGCCGGGACCAGAGCGGACGTGCTGCGTCTGGCGATCCCGGCCCGCCACGCCCGAGTCGAGGCGGAACAGACCCCCGTCGTCGAGCCGCCGGTCGAGCCTGCCATCGACAGGGCAGCATGGTCTGCCTACACCCACGGCCCGAACTTCCTCGACGCGTTGGCATCGGGACGCATACCGCGAGCGGTATGGCAGGCGTTGCCCGGCGAGCGGTGGCCGGTGCGGTTGGCGGAGGCCGCTGCCGTGACCGTCGCCGGCGGTCGATCCGCGGTGATGGTGGTGCCAGATCAGCGAGACCTCGACCGACTGGAGACGGCCTGCACGGCTCTGCTCGGTGCCGACCGGGTGGTGGCATTGTCGGCCGGATTGGGTCCGGCGAAGCGGTATCGGCAATGGTTGCGTGGTCTGCGATCGGGCCCGGTCGTTGTGGTGGGGACGCGCAGTGCCGTGTTCGCTCCGGTGTCCACTCTCGGCATGATTGCCGTCTGGGACGACGGTGACGACAGTTTCGCCGAGCCCCGCTCGCCGTATCCGCACGCCAGAGAAGTGGCGTTGCTCCGAGCGCATGTGTCCGGGGCAGCGGTGGTCATCGGCGGACACTCGCGGACGGCGGAGGCGGAAGCTCTCGTGGATTCCGGTTGGGCACACGATCTGGTGGCTCCACGTGAGCTGGTCCGTGAGCGTCAACCCCATGTGGTGGCCTTGGCAGACTCGGACCATGCGCTCGCGCGGGATCCAGCAGCTCGTGTCGCTCGGTTGCCCGCGATCGCATTCGAGGCGGCGCGAGCGGCACTGAAGGCCGATTCGCCTGTGCTGGTTCAAGTTCCGCGCGGCGGATACGTTCCGTCGCTGGCGTGCGCGAAGTGTCGGCATCCGGCTCGGTGCCGCAGGTGCAACGGGCCGTTGGCCCTGCCCTCCGCCCCGGGGAGCGACGGAGCCGGCAGTCCGACGTGCTCGTGGTGTGGAATCGCCGACACCGCGCATCGGTGCACGGTCTGCGGATCACGCAACCTGCGGGCGGTCGTGATCGGCGCGGGCCGTACGGCCGAGGAACTCGGACGGGCGTTTCCCGGCGTACCGGTACACAACTCGGGAGGCACCACCGTGCTCGACGCCGTTCGACCCGGTGCCGGTCTGGTCGTGTCCACCGTCGGTGCCGAGCCGACGGTCGACGGTGGGTACGGCGCGGCCCTCTTGCTGGACGGCTGGGCCCTGCTCGGCCGGGCGGACCTGCGCGCCGCAGAGGAGACACTGCGTCGGTGGATGACGGCCGCAGCCCTGGTCCGGCCGGGGGCGGCAGGTGGCCGCGTGGTCGTCGTCGCCGAGTCCGAGATACCCACGGTGCAGGCGCTGGTTCGCTGGGATCCGCTGTGGCACGCCAGAAGTCAGTTGGACGAACGAGTCGAGGTACGGTTCCCGCCCGCCGTGCACGTCGCGGCGATCGACGGAACCACCGATGCGATCACCGCGTTGGTGGAGAGTGCAGATCTGCCCGAGGCAGTGGAAATACTCGGACCGGTCGATCTGCCCGACGGCCAACGGGCGCCCGCGGGCAGCGGTGAGGACGTACTTCCCGGTGATGTGCAGCGGCTGTTGATACGCGTGCCGCGCAGCACCGGGGCGGCATTGGCGCGAGCGCTGGCTACCGCGCAGGCGTCTCGTAGTGCCAAGAAGCACGGCGGCGGAGTGCGGGTTCAGATAGACCCGATTCGAATCGGCTGATCCTGCCGTCCTGGCTCGACGTGACCTAAGGTTGCGTCGGGGCGGCGCACGGGGCGCCGATGAGAGGTGGGTCGGGGATATGAAGAGAAGGCAGCTCTTTCGCCGTGCGACAACAGGTTTGGCAGTGGTGATCGGGGCCCGTCTGGTGGCACCCGCCACCGCCGACGCCCTGCCCGGTACCGGCTCGGCGCAGCCACCGTCACCGGCCGTTCCTTTGGATCGAGTGCTACGGATCGTGTCGCTGTCGCACATCAACGATCCGGCGCTCACCCCGATCTTTCCCGGCGATCCGGAATTCTCTCTCGAGACGGCGTTCACCGTCGCGGACGACGGCTTCTACCTCCAGTACGTCAAGGAGGGCGAGCACACCGGCACGCACTGGGGAGCGCCCGCGCACTTCCAGGAAGGTGGGCTTACCGCCGACCAGCTCGATCCGGAGGATCTGTTTCTGCCTGCGGTGAAGATCGACATTCGTGATCGGGCGGCCGCCGACGCGGACTACGCCGTGACGGTGGCCGACCTGCAGAACTGGGAAGCAGTCAATGGAGCCATTCCGCGAGGGGCGGCTGTCATTCTGTGGACCGGATGGGCGTCACGCTGGGGGACCGATGCCTACGCCAACGCGGACGCGGACGGTGTGACGCACCAACCCGGGTTCTCCGCGGAGGCGGCGCAGTGGTTGATAGACACGGGCAGGCTCGCCGACAGAGGTGCCCTCGGTACCGACACCTTCGGACCCGATCTGGGGAACGACGAAACCTATCCGGTGTCCGTCAAGCTCTACGACAGGCGTCGGATCAGCCTGGAGAACCTGACCAATCTGGAGTCGATTCCGACCACGGGGGCTTACGTTCTGGTCGGTGGCCCGATCAACCGAGCCGGATCCGGTTCGCCTGCAACCATTTTCGGTCTGGTACCCAGAATCGCCTGATCGGAACCGCTCGGTACCGCGCTGAGTGTGCCTGCTGTGTCGTAGGCGTATATACCGGCCTTGCCCTCGTGTTTGGCCTTGTACATCGCGCGATCGGCCAGCCGCATCAGCTCGTCCTCGTCGACGTCGGAGGTGTCGGAGCCGGCCACGGTCGTGGTGTCGTGGGGTCTGCGGTCGAGCGGACCGATCTGCACCACGCCCACACAGACACCGACCGACACCGAATGACCGTCGATCTCGTGCGTTGTCCGCATCGCCTCGGCGATGCGGACCGCCGTCGCGCGACCGGTATCGAGGTCCGCGTACACCAGGGCGGTGAACTCGTCGCCGCCGAAGCGCGCCACCACACCGTCGACGACGCATCGGTCGAGGCGGCGTGCAAGTTCGACCAGGAGTCGATCGCCGCCGCCGTGGCCGAATCTATCGTTGACGCTCTTGAAGTCGTCGAGGTCGATCAGCAGCAGGGCGGCGCGGACCCGGCCCGCTCGAGCGTCGTTCACCGCCGCTCGAAGGTGTTCGTCGAACGAAGACCGGTTGAGCAGCCCGGTCAGCCCGTCATGGTGCGCGCGGTACGTCAGCTCGGCCTGTGCCCGAGACAGGCTCCGGAGCAGATTGTCGTTCTGAACCAGGGTGATCACCTGGCGAACGAGCGAGAGCAGCACCACGGCCACCCCGAGTACCACGACGGTCGAATCCAGGTCCCCGGTCTGCACACGCAGTATCGCCAACACGATCCCTATTGCACCCATGAGCGCGTACGGCAACAGCAGCTGCGTTCTCTCACCGGTGACAGTCTCGGTATACGCCCGCGCAGTGGTCTCCGATCCGTGCAGCGACGATCCGTGCAGCGACGAGCCGCGCGGCGACGGATTGTCGTCGACGGTTCTGGGGGCGGCGGCCGCGAGAGCGATGAGCGCAGTCCCTGCGATGAATCCGCCGTCGGTCAGAACCGGCATGAAATCCGCACCGGTGGCGACGAGATACGCGTAGATGCTGTCGGAAATCGCCATCATCAGGATCCCGGCACCGAGCAGGGTGAGCTGCGTTCGGTATCTCGACGCGATCTTCGGGATCACGGCGAGCAGCACGATCATGGCCACGAGAACCAGGTCGGTGATGGGATACATGATCGCCACGAGGAACTCGATGGACGTGGCTTCCGACGAGTGCACGACCGCACCGAGCACGGTGGCCCAGGAGAGCACGAAAAGGGACCCGACGACGACCGCCCCGTCGAGCGACGACATCACCCAGACATGGCGTGCACCTGAGGCCGCCCGTCGGGGCGACAGGCCCACGAAGGCGAGCAACGCCGGCACAGCGAAGATCGGGAAGAGGAAGAACCCGACGTCGGCGACCGATGCGGTCGGCAGCGGCATGTCGAGGGCTGATCGGTAGAAGGCCCAGACCGCCATTCCTGCACTCCAGCACGCCATTCCTGCGGCCATCAGAACGCGCCACTGCCGTTCGGAGCCCGTCCTTCTCGACGCCGTCCGCCAGCAGACGACCGTCGCAGTGATACCACCCGCGAGCTGTGCGACGTCGTCGATCAGTACTGAGATTCGCTGGCCGAGAACATTGGAACCGGCGAGCAGGACGATGGCGAGGACGCAGCCGAGAACGACGGTCACGCGTCGCCTCGTTGATCCGGCCACAGGCCCCCCTCGTTCGTGAGCGAGCGCTTTCGAGCCGGCCGCTGCAATTCGGTGCGTTCGACGAGAGCTCGTACCGACCGAGCCATTCTAACGAGCGAGATCGATCCACGACGCGTTCCTCGGATGTAGAAACGTGGAGGTTGCCTCTGAACCTTGACGAAGATCTATTGTCGATATATCGTCGACTTGTTCATCGATATGAAGGAGAACGACATGAACCACGCAATCGAAGGATTTGCATACGAATTCGGACGCCGCGCAGGCGCACGTCGACACATGCGAGGCGCGCCCTTTCAGATGTGGGTGGCGCAGAGCGACGATCACGGCCCGTCGGACGACCACGGTCCACGAGAGCGAGGCCGTGGCAGGAGGGGCCACGGTGAACGGAGTAGGCACGGTGACGGTGGCCATTTCGGACGAGGACGAGAGGGCATGCGCCCCGGCTTCGGCCCCGGCGGTTTCGGGCCGAACGGCGATTTCGGTCGAGGCCGGGGTCGGGGAGGACGAGGGCGACGCGGGGATGTGCGCGCTGCAATCCTCCTGTTGCTCGAGGAACGTCCGATGCACGGATACGAACTGATCCAACAGATCGCCGAGAAGAGCAACGGCACCTGGAAGCCGAGTCCGGGCTCCATCTATCCGGCCCTGTCGCAACTCGAAGACGAGGGCCTGGTCCTGATCGACAAAGTGGCCGGCCGCAAGACGGCAGCGCTGACCGACGAGGGGCGAACGCACATCGACGCTCATCGCGCCGACCTGGGCAGCCCTTGGGATGACGTGGCAGAGTCCGTCGGTGTCGACGCCCGGGATCTTCGGGCGCTCATCGGCCAGTTGATGGGCGCTGCCGGTCAGGTCGCCGGAGTCGGTACACCGAAACAGGTGGAGCAGGCCGCCGAGATTCTCACCGAAGCACGCAGGTCGCTGTATCGGATCCTTGCCGACGACGGTTCGACCGATCGAGATCCCGACGATACGGTCGACGCCCCCGACGCGAGGTGATCGGCAGGTGCGGAATCGTCCGCAGCGCTCGAGACTCCCTAGGATGGATACCCGAGATCCTTTCGTCCATCCCAGGGAGTTGCTCGAGTGCGCGTCGTCTTTGCCGGTACACCGGAGCCCGCAGTCCCGTCGCTGCGGCGACTGCTGGAGTCCGAACGCCACGAGGTGATCGCGGTGGTGACCCGGCCCGACGCCGCTGCCGGTAGGGGTCGCAAGACGATGCGCTCGCCGGTCGGGCAGCTGGCCGACGAGCATGGAATCCCTGTGTTCACGCCCGCGAAGCCCTCGGATCCGGATTTCGTATCACAGCTCACCGAACTCGCACCCGACGTGTGTCCGGTCGTCGCATACGGGGCACTGCTGCCGCAGCCGGTGCTCGACATCCCTCGCTTCGGCTGGATCAATCTGCACTTTTCGCTGCTGCCCGCGTGGCGAGGTGCCGCGCCGGTACAGGCCGCCATCGCCGCAGGCGACGAGATCACCGGTGCCTCCACCTTCCTGCTCGACGCGGGAATGGACACCGGCCCGGTACTCGGCGTCGTCACCGAGCGGGTGCGCGCAACCGATACGACCGGGGACCTGCTCACCCGACTGGCGTCGAGTGGGGCAGACCTGCTGGCTGCCACCCTCGACGCGATCGAGGACGGGACGGCATCCGCGCATCCGCAGCCCGAGGACGGGATCTCCTACGCGAGCAAGGTGAGCGTCGACGCCGCACGCATCGACTGGACTCGATCTGCAGCATTCGTCGACCGGCACATCAGATCGGTCACCCCTGCACCGGGCGCATGGACGACGATCGGTGAGCTCCGCGTCAAGATCGCCCCCACAACGCGCTCGGATGACACGTTGGCCCCGGGCGAGATAGCGGTGCGCAAGTCCGGCGTGCACATCGGAACAGGCACGACCGCAGTCGTTCTCGGCGATGTTCAACCCCAGGGCAAGAAGCTCATGAAGGCACTCGACTGGGCGCGCGGCGCTCGGCTGGACGATACGGCGGTAGCGCGATGACAGAACCCGACAGGCCTCGAAAGCGCGAGTCGAGTCCGGCCCGAAAGACCACCAAGAAGTCGCCCGGTGCGCGCGGTCCGAAGGGAAACCGGCCCCCTCAGGGTGCAGGACCTCGTGCAGTCGACGCGATCGACCCAGCTCGCCGTGCTGCCCGGGACGTCCTCAAGGCGGTGCGTGAACGGGATGCCTACGCCAACCTGGTGCTCCCCGGCCTGCTGCGAGAGCGCAAACTGGACTCGCGCGACGCCGCACTGGCCACCGAGCTCGCCTACGGTGCGTCCCGAGCGCGTGGTGTGCTCGACGCGGTGATCGCCCACGCTGCCGGTCGGCCTGCCGCCGAGATCGACGGGCCGCTGCTCGACATTCTGCGGCTCGGCTCCTACCAACTGCTCCGCACCCGGGTGGCACCACACGCGGCCGTCGCCACGTCGGTGGACCTGGCTCGGTCCGAATTCGGTACCGGCAAAGCGGGTTTCGTCAACGCGGTGCTGCGGCGCGTGTCCGAGCGTACGGCGGCGCAGTGGGTGGACGAGCTCGCGCCCGAGGCGGCGGTCGATCCCGTCGGCCACCTCGCGTTCGAGTACGCCCATCCCAAGTGGATCGCGCAGGCCTTCGCCGATGCACTCGGTGCCGACGCCGGTGAACTGGCCGCCGTCCTCGAGGCCGACGACGCGCGTCCCTCGGTGCACCTGGTTGCCCGCCCCGGCGAGATCTCCGCCGAAGAACTGGCGTTGATCACCGGGGGAGAGGAAGGACCCTATTCTCCGTACGCCGTGCACCTCGACGGCGGAGACCCAGGCAAGCTCGACGCCGTCCGTGACGGCCTGGCCGGGGTGCAGGACGAGGGCAGTCAACTCGTCGGCCGGGCACTCACCCTCGCGCCGCTCGTCGGCGAGGACGGTGGCCGGTGGCTGGACCTGTGCGCAGGACCGGGCGGAAAAGCTGCCCTCCTCGGTGCCATCGCCGAAATCGACGGTGCCACGGTCGACGCCGTGGAACCGACGCCGCACCGAGCCGATCTGGTGTCCAAGACGACCAAGGACCTCCCGGTGACGGTGCACACCGTCGACGGTCGAGCCTCCGGACTCGACAGCGGCTACGACCGAGTGCTCGTCGATGCGCCGTGCACCGGACTCGGTGCCCTGCGCCGCAGGCCCGAGGCCCGCTGGCGCCGTCAACCCTCCGATGTGGCGGCACTGGTGACATTGCAGAAGGAACTGCTGGCCGCGGCGATCGAGCTGGTACGCCCGGGCGGAGTGGTGCTGTATTCGACGTGTTCGCCGCACCTGTCCGAAACCACCGCCGTCGTCGCCGACGCGGTCCGCCGCTACGGCGTCGACCAGCTCGACACCCGCGAGCTGGTCCCCGGAGTGCCGCAACTCGGCGACGGTACGTCCGTGCAACTGTGGCCGCACCGACACGGCACGGATGCGATGTTCATGGCGGCGCTGCGTAAGCCGCTGTGATCAGGAAGCCGATGTGATCAGGAAGCCGATGGATCAGTTGCCGGACAGGAACGTCTCGGCCACGTGTTTCGGGGCGTAGACCAGCCACCCGTCGATGATCAGTTCTCGCAGTTCGTCGTCGTCGGTGTTGTCGATGTCGACCAGAACGGCAGCGAACCCGTCGAAATGCGAGATGGTGAAGCACGCCCGCGGGTGTGCGGCGAGGATGGCGTCCTTCTCGTCGAGATCAGCGGTGCGGACGGCGAGGATCGGCCCGCCGGGCGGAATCTCGCTGCCGAACCGCTTCAGATCGGCTTTGCTGAACGGGCGGACCCACGCGAACACGTTTTTGCCCACCGACCACGCCGGATGGCCGTACCTGACACTCTCGGTGACCTCGGGCAGCTCGGCGATCACCGCCGTCACGGAATCCATGGTGGTCATGGGCGAACGATACCGGCTCGGCTAGGCTCGTCAATCGTGGTTTCCCCGATGATTGCCCCCTCGATCCTGTCCGCAGACTTCGCGCGTCTGGCTGCCGAAGCCGATGCCGTGTCCGGAGCCGATTGGCTGCACGTCGACGTCATGGACGCGCACTTCGTACCCAACCTCACCCTGGGGCTGCCGGTCGTGGAGAGTTTGCTGAAGGCGACGAACATCCCCCTCGACTGCCACCTGATGATCGAGGACCCGGCCCGCTGGGCCCCGCCGTACGCCGAGGCAGGCGCGTACAACGTCACCTTCCACGCCGAGGCAACCGACGATCCGTCCGCGGTCGCGCGCGACATCCGGGCGGCGGGAGCCAAGGCGGGCCTGTCCGTCAAACCAGGAACACCCATCGAGCCGTACCTCGAGATCCTGCGCGACTTCGACACGCTGCTGGTGATGAGCGTCGAGCCTGGCTTCGGCGGACAGTCGTTCATGCCGGAGGTGCTCGCGAAGGCGAAAGCCGTTCGGGCACTTGTCGATTCCGGTGATCTCAGACTGATAGTGGAGATCGACGGCGGCATCAACTCCGACACGATCGAGCAGGCCGCGGAGGCCGGCATCGACTGCTTCGTCGCCGGATCGGCCGTCTACAACACCGCCGACCCCGCAGCCGCTGTGCGCGACCTACGCGACCGAGCCGCCCGCGCATCACACCACCTGTCGTAATGAACGGTCAGGGCTCAGCAATGTCCCTCGCGGACGCCATGGCCCTCGCCGTCGAGGCCTCCGAGTCCGCCCGGGGCATCAGCAGTCCCAATCCTGCTGTCGGCGCGGTCGTTCTCGATGCCGGTGGCGTCGTCGTCGGCATCGGCTCGACGCGTCCGCCCGGCGGTCCACACGCCGAGATCGTCGCGCTGGCCGAGGCCGGGGACCGAGCTCGCGGCGGCACCGCGGTGGTGACCCTCGAACCCTGCAACCACACGGGCCGCACCGGACCGTGCTCGCAGGCCCTGATCGACGCGGGCATCACTGCGGTCGTGCATGCCGTCGCCGATCCGAATCCGCTCGCATCGGGCGGCGGGGCAGCCCTGCGTGCGGCGGGCATTCGCGTCGAACAGGGGATCGGCGAGACCGCGGTGCGGCAGGGGCCGCTGCGCGCCTGGTTGCACAAGCAACGCACCGGTCGGCCGCACGTGACGTGGAAATATGCCGCCACCCTCGACGGACGCAGCGCCGCGGCGGACGGCACGAGCCAGTGGATCACCGGACCACAGGCCCGGGCGCACGTCCACGCCGAGCGCGCCAAGCTCGACGCCATCGTCGTCGGAACCGGCACCGTCCTGGCCGACGACCCGCGACTGACCGCACGACGCCCCGACGGGACCCTTGCGCCCCACCAACCCGTGCGTGTCGTCGTCGGATCGCGGCCGATACCGTCGACCGCGGCAATCCGTGGGTCCGACGCACCCACGGTGTTCCTCGACACACACGACCCCGCGGCCGTGATCGACGCTCTGCACGAGCACACCGACATCCAGATCGAAGGCGGTCCGACGTTGGCCGGAGCATTCCTCGCTGCGGGACTGGTGGACCGCGTCGTGGCGTACGTCGCACCGGCGGTGCTGGGCAGCGGACCCACAGCGGTGGAGAATGCGGGTATCGGAACAATTGCCGACGCAATTCGGTTCCGCACGGAGACAGTGACCATGATCGGCAACGACATTCTGATCGGCGTCGTGCCCGAAGGAGCGAAGTAGATGTTCACCGGAATTGTCGAAGAGCTCGGCGAGATCGTCGCCAAGGACGAACTGCCCGACGCTGCGCGGTTCACCGTTCGGGGCCCGGTGGTGACCTCGGATGCAGGCCACGGCGACTCCATCGCGGTGAACGGGGTCTGCCTGACCGTCGTCGAGGTGCTGCCCGACGGCGGATTCACCGCCGACGTCATGCAGGAAACGCTGAATCGCTCGAGCCTCGGTGCGCTCGACGTGGGCAGCCGCGTCAACCTCGAGCGTGCCGCCGCACTCGGCAGCCGTCTCGGCGGGCACCTCGTGCAGGGCCACGTCGACGGCACCGGAAAGATCATCGGCCGGTCCCCGTCCGAGAACTGGACCGTCGTGCGCATCGCACTGCCCACCTCGGTCGCGCGTTACGTCGTCGAGAAGGGCTCTATCACCGTCGACGGCGTCTCGCTCACCGTCTCCGGACTCGGCGTCGACGACGGAGCGCACTGGTTCGAGATCTCCCTGATCCCCACCACCCTCGACCTGACCACTCTCGGCACGGCCGAGGTCGGATCACCGGTCAACCTCGAAGTCGACGTCATCGCCAAGTACGTGGAGCGGCTGCAGACGATCGACGCACAGTAAGTACTCTTGACGTGCACGCAATCGACGGTGCATCGGAGAATTTCCAGGGCGCTGAGCCAGGCCCGAGACGTATGGAGCACACCGTGGTGACCAGGTTCGACAGTATCGAGCGCGCAGTTGCGGACATCGCTGCGGGCAAAGCAGTGGTGGTCGTCGACGACGAGGACCGCGAGAACGAAGGCGACCTCATCTTCGCCGCCGAGAAGGCCACCCCGGAACTGGTCGCCTTCATGGTCCGCTACACCTCCGGTTATCTCTGCGTTCCGCTCTCCGGTGAGGACTGCGACCGGCTCGGCCTTCCGCCGATGTTCGCCACCAACCAGGACAAGCACGGCACCGCATACACCGTCACCGTGGACGCCCGCGAAGGCATCGGCACCGGAATCTCGGCCTCCGACCGTGCGGCCACGATGCGACTGCTCGCCGACCCCGACACCGGAGCCAACGACTTCACCCGTCCCGGCCACGTCGTACCCCTGCGCGCCAAGGACGGCGGCGTGCTGCGTCGCCCCGGCCACACCGAAGCTGCCGTCGACCTCGCCCGCATGGCAGACCTACGGCCTGCAGGCGTCATCTGCGAAATCGTCAGCCAGAAGGACGAGGGCGCGATGGCCCAGACCGACGAACTGCGCGTCTTCGCCGACGAACACGACCTCGCCCTCATCTCCATCGCCGACCTCATCGCGTGGCGTCGCAAGCACGAGAAGCACGTCGTGCGCGTCGCCGACGCCCGAATCCCCACCAGCCACGGCACCTTCCGCGCCGTCGGCTACCAGAGCATCTACGACGAGGTCGAACACGTCGCGCTCGTCCGCGGCGACATCGCGGGCCCCGACGGAGACGGCAACGACGTGCTCGTTCGAGTGCACTCCGAATGCCTCACCGGCGACGTGTTCGGATCACTGCGCTGCGACTGCGGACCACAGCTGGACGCGGCCCTGGAAATGGTCGCCGCTGAGGAGCGCGGCATCGTGCTGTACATGCGCGGACACGAAGGGCGCGGCATCGGTCTGCTGCACAAGCTCCAGGCATACCAACTGCAGGACGCGGGCTCCGACACCGTCGACGCCAACTTGCAGCTCGGCCTCCCCGCCGACTCCCGCGACTACGGAATCGGCGCGCAGATCCTCGTCGACCTCGGCGTCTCCTCGATGCGGCTGCTGACCAACAACCCCGCCAAGAGAGTGGGCCTCGACGGCTATGGTTTGCACGTCACCGAGCGAGTGCCGATGCCCTTGCGCGCCAACGCCGAGAACCTCACCTACCTGCGCACCAAGCGCGACCGCATGGGCCACGACCTCACCGGGCTCGATGAGTACGAAAACGGTCATTCCGCAGGCTCCACTCCGGCCGAAAACGGGACCACCTCATGAGCGGCGAAGGCGAACCCACCCTGCAGCTCGCGGGTGCCTCCGATCTCAAGCTGGCAATCGTCGCGGGCCAGTGGCACCAGAAGATCTCCCAGGCGCTCCTCGACGGTGCACTTCGCAAAGCCGAGTCGGCGGGGATTCAGGACGTCACGGTCATCCGTGTGGCCGGAGCCATCGAACTGCCCGTCGTCGCGCAGGCATTGGCCCGCAACCACGACGCCGTCGTCGCTCTCGGCGTCGTCATTCGCGGGGGTACACCGCATTTCGAGTACGTGTGCGACGCAGTGACGGCAGGCCTGACGCGAGTCTCGCTCGACGAGGGCACTCCGGTCACCAACGGTGTGCTCACCACCAATGACGAGCAGCAGGCGCTCGATCGCGCCGGACTGCCCGGTTCGTTCGAGGACAAGGGCGCCCAGGCCACGGCGGCCGCGATCGACACGGCGCTGACTCTCAAGCACCTGCGCCAACCCTGGACCGATCAGGAGTTCACATGACCGACAGCGCACCGTCCGCCGAGTGGGACATGGAAGTGAAGTCGCGCAAGTCGGCTCGTTACGCCATCGCGACGGCGGTACTGCTCGTGGTGGCGCACTCGACCGTCGCCGTCCTGCTGCGAGTGTCCCCGACCGGGGTGTACTTCAGAACCGCAGACCAACTTGCGATGGCGGGTATCGGCGTGCTGCTTGCCGGCCTCGCGCTGATGCTCACCCGGCCACGAATTCGCGTCGGTCCCGCTGGCGTTGCGGTGCGAAACTTGTTGTCGGAGCGTCTGATCGAGTGGGATCTGGTGCGGGGTCTGTCTTTCCCGGAGGGAGCGATGTGGGCCAGGGTCGACATTCCCGACGACGAGTTCATCAACGTGATGGCCATCCAGTCCAACGATCGTGACCATGCGGTCGCGGCGGTACGACAGTTCCGCACCCTCGAACGCACATACGCGCCCGCCGCCTCTGTTCCGGACATCGAGGTCGATCAGGACTGACGTCGTACCTCCGCACCACAGCTGAGCTGCGGATGCGGAGAACGTCGGACCCGACGGCTAACGTGGATGTCGTGTCCGACCCCGCTACCTACCGCCCGGCCACCGGAACCATCCCGGTGGAGCCGGGGGTGTACAAATTTCGAGATCCCCACGGTCGCGTCGTCTACGTAGGAAAGGCCAAAAGCCTCCGCAGTCGGCTCAATTCCTACTTCGCAGACATCGCCTCGCTGCATCCACGTACTCGTCAGATGGTCACCACCGCGGCGTCGGTGGAGTGGACCGTGGTGACCACCGAAGTCGAGGCCCTGCAGCTAGAGTACAACTGGATAAAGGAATTCGATCCACGGTTCAACGTCCGCTACCGCGACGACAAGAGCTATCCGATGCTCGCGGTGACGATGAACGAGGAATACCCGCGGTTGTTCGTCTACCGCGGACCCAGACGCAAGGGCGTGCGCTATTTCGGCCCCTACGCGCACGCGTGGGCCATTCGCGAGACGCTGGACCTGCTGCTGCGAGTATTTCCCGCGCGCACGTGCTCGACCGGAGTGTTCAAGCGCCACAATCAGATCGGCAGGCCCTGCCTGCTGGGGTACATCGACAAGTGCTCGGCACCGTGCGTCGGCCGGGTCAGTGCGGACGAGCATCGGCGCACCGTCGAGGACTTCTGTGACTTCTTGGCCGGAAAGACGGACAAGCTCGTTCGTCAGCTAGAGAAGAAGATGCAGGCTGCATCCGAGGACCTGGATTTCGAGACCGCTGCTCGTCTGCGAGACGACGTCGGTGCGCTGCGTCGCGCATTGGAAAAGCAGGCGGTGGTGCTCGGCGACGGCACCGACGCCGATCTCGTCGCCTTCGCCACCGATGCTCTGGAAGCTGCCGTTCAGGTCTTCCACGTCCGAGGCGGCCGCGTGCGTGGGCAACGCGGCTGGGTGGTGGAGAAGGCAGGCGAGGTGATCGAGCGGCAGGACGAGGCCGATCTGCCCGCCCTGGTCGAACAGTTTCTGACGCAGTTCTACGGCGAGCAGGCTGCCCTGTCCGCACAGGTACCGGGCGGCGACGACGGTGGTTCCAATGCCGTCCCGAGGGAAGTGCTGGTTCCGGTCCTGCCGGACAATGCCGATGAGGTACAGGTCTGGCTCAGTGAACTCCGAGGCTCGAACGTGACCCTGCGTGTTCCCCAACGCGGCGACAAGAAGGCGTTGGCCGAGACCGTCGAACGCAACGCCAAGGAGGCCCTGCAGCAGCACAAGCTCAAACGCGCGGGCGACTTCACGTCGAGATCGGCTGCGCTGCAAGGTATTCAGGAGGCACTCGATCTGGATTCTGCACCGCTGCGCATCGAGTGCATCGACATCTCCCACGTGCAGGGAACCGACGTGGTGGCCTCGCTCGTCGTCTTCGAGGACGGATTGCCCCGCAAGAGCGACTACCGCCACTACGCGATCAAGGAAGCGGCAGGCGACGGGCACTCCGACGACGTGGCGAGTATCGCCGAGGTGACCCGTCGCCGATTCCTGCGACACTCCGCGGACGGTTCGACCGACGGCACCGGGGGTGATCTGGCCCCCGAAGCGGCGTTGGATCCGCAGACCGGTAGACCGCGAAAATTCGCGTACCCACCGAACCTGTTCGTCGTCGACGGCGGTGCCCCTCAGGTGGCCGCTGCCGCGGCGGTACTGGACGAGCTCGGCGTGACCGACGTTGCGGTGGTCGGCCTGGCCAAGAGGCTCGAGGAGGTATGGGTTCCGGGAGAGGAGGATCCGGTCATCCTGCCGCGTACGAGCGAGTCGCTCTACCTGCTGCAGCGGGTCCGCGACGAAGCGCACCGGTTCGCGATCACGTTCCATCGCAGCAAGCGATCGCGGCGGATGACGGCGTCGGCTCTCGATTCGGTCCGCGGACTCGGCGAGTCACGTCGAACGGCGCTGGTGGCACACTTCGGTTCGGTCGCCAACCTCAAGCGTGCGACGGTCGCGGAGATCGTCGAGGTTCCGGGGATCGGAGAGACCACTGCCAAGTCGGTGCTGGCCGCGTTGGGTTCCGACACGGACGACGCCGATGTAGGCGATGATGGCAGCGCAACTGCAACGACATCGGGCGAGAACACGGCGGAACATGCGATCGCACCGCGTGTGGAATCGGCGGGACAGGCTTCGTAGTGAGCGAACACCAGACACAGAGACATCCACCGTCCGAAGAGCACCTCGAACAGTCCTCCGAGGGGGAGTCGCGGCACGACGAGATAGAAGTGGCGTTGGTCACCGGGGTTTCCGGCGCGGGATTGCGTACTGCGGCCAAAATTCTCGAGGATCTCGGCTGGTACGTCGCCGACAACCTACCGCCGGAGCTCATCTCCAAGATGGTCGATCTCGGACTCGAGTCCAAGCCCAGAATCGAGCGACTGGCACTGGTGATGGACGTTCGAAGCCGCCTGTTCACCGGTGATCTGGGCTGGGTCGTGAAAGAACTCGACTCCAAGGGCGTGCGCAACAGAGTGCTCTTCCTCGACGCGTCCGACGCCGTGCTGATCCGTCGATTCGAGTCCAACCGGCGAAGCCATCCTCTGCAGAACGACGGCCAGGACGGAACACTGACCGAGGGCATCACCGCCGAGCGGCTGCGACTCGCCCAGGTCAAGGCAGCTGCGGATCTCACCGTGGACACCACATCCCTGTCGGTGCATCAGCTGCGGCGCAAGATCGAGACGGTGTTCGGTGACGCCGACACCACCGGCGTTGGCGTCACCGTGCAGTCGTTCGGCTTCAAGTACGGCCTGCCGATGGACGCCGACCTGGTCTGCGACGTACGTTTTCTGCCCAATCCACACTGGGTGCCCGAGCTGCGCGAACACACCGGCCAGGACGCGGACGTGCGCGACTACGTCCTGGGGCAGGACGGGGCACGCGACTACCTGCAGACATACACGCACCTGCTGAATCTGACGATCGAGGGATACGTGCGGGAAGGCAAGAGATACATGACGGTGGCCGTGGGTTGCACCGGAGGAAAGCACCGAAGTGTCGCGATGACCGAGGCACTGGCCGCAATTCTCGCTGATCAGGGCGATGTGTCGGTGCGTGTGCTGCATCGGGATCTGGGTCGCGAATGAGCGAGTTCGACACCGAAGTACCGGTATCCGGCCCGAAGATCGTCGCGCTCGGAGGCGGCCACGGCCTGTACGCCACGCTGTCGGCGGCCCGGTTGCTCGGTCACGACGTCACCGCCATCGTCACGGTCGCCGACGACGGGGGATCCTCGGGGCGTCTGCGCGCCGAGCTCGGCGTCATTCCGCCCGGGGACCTGCGTATGGCACTGGCCGCGCTGGCACGCTCGGACGAGAGAACGCAGCTATGGACCGACGTGCTCCAGCACCGTTTCGGTGGCACGGGCGCTCTGGCCGGACATTCGGTGGGCAACCTCATCCTCGCCGGCCTCACCGAGGTACTGGGCGACCCGATCGCTGCACTGGACGAGATGGTGCGGATGCTCGGAATCGACGGACGAGTGCTTCCGATGTCACCCATCGCACTCGACATCGAGGCCGACGTCTCCGGTCTCGAGGACGACCCACGCGTGAGCCGCGTCATTCGCGGACAGGTCGCGGTGGCGACGACTCCCGGAAAGGTTCGCCGCGTTCGACTGCTTCCACCCGAACCGCCGGCCTCCGCGGATGCACTTGCAGCGATCGAGAAGGCCGACCTCGTGGTGCTCGGACCGGGCTCGTGGTTCTCCAGCGTCATCCCGCACGTGCTGGTGCCGGATCAGCTCACCGCGCTGGCTCGCACGAGCGCACCGAAAGTACTCGTGTTGAACCTGGCACCCGAACTGGGGGAGACCACCGGATTCTCCGCCGAGCGCCATGTCCACGTACTCTCCCAACACGCACCGGATTTGGGAATCGACTACGTGTTGGTCGATTCCGCCTCGGTCCCGGAAGGCAGCAACCGCGAGCACGTGGCGCGGGCAGCGGCCCGGCTCGGTGCCGAGGTGGTCTACGTCGACGTTGCCGAAAACGGCACCCACGCACATCATTACGGCAAGCTTGCTGCGGCTCTCGGCTCCATCGTGTCGTCCACCGACGGCACCGCACCGACTGCCGCACGCAGAGAGGGGATCACTTCGTGGCCATGACAGCGGAGGTCAAGGACGAGCTGAGCAGGCTCACCGTAAGTCAGGTCAGTTGCCGCAAGGCCGAGGTGTCCGCACTCCTGCGATTCGCCGGCGGGCTGCACATCGTGGCAGGCCGGGTGGTGGTCGAGGCGGAGGTGGACCTCGGGTCCATTGCGAGACGGCTGCGTCGGGAGATCTTCGAGCTGTACGGCTACTCCTCCGACGTGCACATGCTCGGAGCAGGCGGGCTACGCAAGACCTCTCGCTACGTGGTGCGCGTCGCCAAGGACGGCGAGGCCCTGGCGCGGCAGACCGGTCTGCTGGATCTGCGCGGGCGCCCGGTTCGCGGCCTGCCCGCGCAGGTCGTCGGCGGCACGGTGGGGGACTCCGAGGCCGCCTGGCGCGGGGCATTCCTGGCGCACGGTTCACTCACCGAACCGGGTCGATCCTCGGCCCTGGAGATCAGCTGCCCCGGACCGGAAGCAGCGCTCGCGCTCGTCGGAGCCGCTCGACGCCTCGGAGTGGCCGCCAAGGCACGCGAGGTCCGTGGCACGGATCGAGTGGTCGTCCGCGACGGCGAAGCGATCGGGGCACTGCTCACCCGCATGGGCGCACAGGACACCCGGTTGATCTGGGAAGAGCGACGCATGCGACGCGAGGTCAGGGCCACCGCGAACCGGCTCGCCAACTTCGACGACGCCAACCTGCGCCGCTCGGCCAGGGCAGCCGTCGCCGCCGCAGCGCGCGTCGAGCGGGCCCTGCACATCCTCGGCGAGGACGTACCGGACCATCTGGCCGCCGCGGGCTCGCTCCGAGTCCAGCATCGGCAGGCGTCACTGGAAGAACTCGGCCAGTTGGCCGACCCACCGATGACCAAGGACGCTGTGGCAGGCCGAATTCGACGCCTGCTGTCCATGGCCGACCGCAAAGCGAAGGAAACCGGAATTCCGGACACCGAGTCCGCGGTCACCGCCGAGCTGCTCGACGAGGCGTGACCGGCTCGATCGCCTGATGCGCGCGCTCTGCCTGCGCGCACACTAGGGTGGGAACCGCGTGTGGCACCCCGCACGCAGGCACAATCAGACCTCTGTTTTCACAACTTTTAGGAGCGAACAGTGACGATCCGGGTAGGCGTCAACGGCTTCGGCCGCATCGGGCGTAACTTCTTCAGGGCTGTCGATGCGCAGAAGGCGCTCGGTACCACCGACATCGAAATCGTTGCTGTCAACGACCTGACCGACAACGCATCGCTCGCGCACCTGCTCAAGTACGACTCGATCCTGGGTCGCTTGTCGCACGATGTCTCGCTCGAGGGCGAGGACACCATCGTCGTCGGTGGCCAGAAGATCAAGGCGCTGTCGCTGCGCGAGGGCCCGTCCGCACTTCCGTGGGGTGACCTGGGTGTCGACGTCGTCGTCGAGTCCACCGGCATCTTCACCGACGCTGCGAAGGCACAGGGCCACATCGACGCCGGTGCCAAGAAGGTAATCATCTCCGCGCCCGCCAAGGGCGAGGACATCACCATCGTGATGGGCGTCAACGACGACAAGTACGACGGCAGCCAGAACATCATCTCCAACGCGTCGTGCACCACCAACTGCCTCGGCCCCATCGCCAAGGTTCTCGACGACGAGTTCGGCATCGTCTCGGGTCTGATGACCACGATCCACGCGTACACGCAGGATCAGAACCTGCAGGACGGCCCGCACAGCGATCTGCGTCGCGCCCGCGCTGCAGCTCTGAACGTCGTCCCCACCGGTACCGGCGCAGCCAAGGCCATCGGCCTGGTACTCCCGCAGCTGCTCGGCAAGCTCGACGGCTACGCGCTTCGGGTTCCGATCCCCACCGGCTCGGTCACCGACCTCACTGCGCTGCTGAAGAAGTCGGCGTCCGCCGAGGACATCAACGCCGCGATGAAGGCTGCTGCCGAGGGTCCCCTCAAGGGCATCCTGAAGTACAACACCGATCCGATCGTGTCCTCGGACATCGTCACCGACCCGCACTCGTCGATCTTCGATGCGCCGCTGACGAAGGTCATCGACGACCAGGTCAAGATCGTCTCCTGGTACGACAACGAGTGGGGTTACTCCAACCGCCTCGCCGACCTCATCGGTCTCGTCGGCAAGTCCCTCTGACACCGATGGCTGTCAAGACACTGCAGGATCTGCTCGATGCCGGTGTCGAAGGCCGTGGCGTCCTCGTGCGATCGGACTTCAATGTCCCGCTCGAGGACGGCACGATCACCGATCCCGGCCGTATCCAGGCGTCGATCCCGACCCTTCGGGCATTGGTCGAGGCGGGTGCCAAGGTCATCGTCACCGCGCACCTCGGTCGTCCCGACGGCAAGCCCGACGCGAAGTACAGCCTGGCTCCGGTCGCAGCGGAACTCGGCGAACTGC
Source organism: Rhodococcus sp. IEGM 1330 (assembly GCF_033142445.1). Classification (NCBI taxonomy): domain Bacteria; kingdom Bacillati; phylum Actinomycetota; class Actinomycetes; order Mycobacteriales; family Nocardiaceae; genus Rhodococcus; species Rhodococcus sp. IEGM 1330. Next base: position 312,718 of record NZ_JAWLSB010000006.1, on the reverse strand, counting down.
TGGGACGCCACGTTCAGCTCGCGGGCGACGTGGTGGGTCAGGACGCCGAGGCTCGCGCCGAGGGTCTGACCGACGGCGACGTACTGCTGCTCGAGAACATTCGCTTCGATCCGCGCGAGACCAGCAAGGACGAGTCCGAGCGAGCTGCCCTGGCCCGTGAGCTCGTTGCTCTGGCCGGCGACGACGCGGCGTTCGTCTCCGACGGATTCGGCGTCGTGCACCGCAAGCAGGCGTCGGTCTACGACGTGGCGCAGTTGCTGCCGCATTACGCGGGCACCCTCGTCGCTGCCGAGGTCGAGGTGCTGGCCAAGCTCACCGAGGATGCTGCACGTCCGTACGCGGTGGTGCTCGGCGGCTCAAAGGTCTCGGACAAGCTGGGCGTCATCGAGGCGTTGGCCCCCAAGGTCGACACCCTCGTCATCGGTGGCGGCATGGCGTTCACTTTCCTTGCCGCGCAAGGGTATTCGGTCGGCAACTCGCTGCTGCAGGAGGATCAGATCGGGGTCTGCAAGGACCTGCTCGAGCGTTTCGGCGACGTGATCCACCTGCCTGTCGACATCGTCGTCGGAGACAAGTTCGCGGCGGACGCCGAGGCGAAGACCGTGAAGGCGTCAGAGATTCCGGACGGCTGGATGGGTCTGGACATCGGACCTGACTCGGTCAGTCGTTTCGCCGTCGTCCTCTCGAATGCCAAGACCGTCTTCTGGAACGGACCGGCAGGAGTGTTCGAGTTCGACAAGTTCTCGGCAGGCACCAAGGGCATCGCGGAAGCGATCATCGGAGCCACCGAGAAGGGCGCGTTCAGCGTCGTCGGTGGCGGCGACTCCGCGGCTGCGGTGCGCACCCTCGGACTGCCCGACGACGGCTTCTCGCACATCTCCACCGGCGGCGGTGCATCCCTCGAATACCTCGAAGGCAAGCAGCTCCCCGGCCTATCCGTCCTGGAGGCGTAACGCATGGCACGTAAGCCGCTCATCGCGGGCAACTGGAAGATGAACCTCAACCACCTCGAGGCGATCTCGCTGGTGCAGAAGATCGCTTTCTCGTTGCCCGAGAAGTACTTCGACAAGGTCGACGTGACGGTGATCCCGCCGTTCACCGACATCCGCAGCGTGCAGACGCTGGTCGAGGGTGACAAACTCCTGCTCACCTACGGTGCACAGGATGTCTCGTCCGAGGACAAGGGTGCCTTCACCGGCGAGATCAGCGGATCGATGCTGGCCAAGCTCGGGTGCACCTTCGTCGTCGTCGGTCACTCCGAACGACGCACGCTGCACAGCGAGGACGACGCCGTCGTGCTCGCCAAGACGAAGGCGGCCCTGAAGAACGGACTCACTCCGATCGTGTGCATCGGAGAGGGTCTGAACATCCGTGAGGCCGGCGAGCACGTGGCCTACAACGTCGCTCAGTTGCGTGGGTCGCTCAGCGGATTGTCGGCCGAGGACATCTCCAAGGTCGTCATCGCCTACGAGCCGGTGTGGGCGATCGGCACCGGCCGGGTCGCGTCGGCGTCGGACGCTCAGGAAGTGTGCGGTGCCATCCGTGAGGAACTGAAGTCGCTCTCCTCGGACGAGGTCGCCGCAGGCGTGCGCGTGCTGTACGGCGGCTCGGTCAACGCGAAGAACGTCGGCGAGATCGTCGGTCAGCCCGACGTCGACGGCGCGCTGGTCGGTGGCGCTTCGCTCAAGGCGGACGAGTTCGCCACGTTGTCGGCCATCGCTGCAGGTGGACCCCTGCCCTGATCGGCCATCGGCAACACTGCAACAAACGGCTTCGGACACCTCGCTTCGGCGGGGTGTCCGAAGCCGTTCGCGGGGCCAGGTAGGCTGCTGAAGGCATCGAATCGAGTTTGAGGTGGACATGGATCTGTTTCTGGATATTCTGCTGGTCATCACCAGCCTGGCACTGATCTTGCTGATCCTGCTGCATCGCGGCAAGGGCGGCGGATTGTCCAGCCTGTTCGGTGGCGGTGTGCAGTCCAGCCTCTCCGGTTCCACCGTCGTCGAGAAGAACCTCGATCGCCTCACGGTCTTCACCGGCATCATCTGGCTCATCGCCATTCTCGGTATCGGTCTGGAGATCAAGTACACCTGATCGAATTCGGCTCCGAGTGCGAGTTGGTGACGGAGCGACAATACTGGGTGGATGAGCGAATCCTCCTACGAGTCAGTCGGTTCCCCAGCGTTCGTCCCACCGACAGCTCAGGGTCGGGAGTTGACAGAGCCTCTCCGTGAGGACATCCGCTATCTCGGCGGCATCCTGGGTGAGATCGTTCGCGAGCACGAGGGCGACGACGTCTTCGAGCTGATCGAAGCGGCGCGAGTCGAATCCTTCGCGGTACGCAGATCCGAGATCGAGCGGGACGACTCGATCGGACGCTACACCGACGTGGAAGTGGCACAGGCAGTTCCACTCATTCGAGCGTTCAGCCACTTCTCGCTGCTGGCCAATCTAGCCGAGGACCTGCACCGCGAGCGTCGTCGCGCGATTCACCTCGACCGCGAGGACCCGCCACAGGACAGCAGTCTCGACGCCACCTGGCTGAAGATCGATGCCGCGGCACCGTCGCGCGAGCAGGTGGCGGCGGCACTGACAGATGCGTTGGTCGCACCGGTGATCACCGCGCACCCCACCGAGACTCGTCGCCGCACCGTGTTCGACGTGCAGTCGAAGATCACCGAGCTGATGCGTCGCCGCGATGTCGCCGCTGCGGCGGTTGAGGGCAAGGCCGCCAGTGCGGCGAAGGAACTGGCCGCCATCGACGTGCAGATCCGCAGGCAGGTGCTGACCCTGTGGGAGACAGCTCTGATTCGGTTGTCGCGGTTACGAATTCAGGACGAGATCGAGGTCGGCCTCCGGTACTTCGAGTCCTCTCTGTTCGATGTCATGCCTGCGTTGAACGCGGACGTCCGGGCAGCCCTGCGGGCACGGTGGCCCGAGGACGACCTACTGCCTCGGCCCATTCTTCGCCCCGGTTCCTGGATCGGCGGCGATCGGGACGGTAACCCGAACGTCACCGCCGAAGTGGTTCACACCGCGACCCATCAGGCGGGATACGTCGCGTTCGAGCACTACCTCGACGAGCTGGTCGCGCTGGAGAAAGAACTGTCGATGTCCGCGCGCCTGGTGGATGTCACCGAGGATCTGAAGGCTTTGGCCGGCGCATCGACCGAGCCGGACGACCGTCGATCGGACGAGCCGTATCGGGTCGCGGTCGTCGGTATCCGGGCCCGGCTCACTGCCACCGCCCAGACTGTGCTCGACGCGGTGCCGGTCTCTGGGATCGACCTCGGGGCGCAGAAGTACGACGGTCCGCAGGACATCCTCGACGACCTCGACATCATCGACCGGGCATTACGGGCGGACGGCGATGCCTTGATCGCCGACGATCGACTGCTCCGGCTGCGACAGTCGGTCGAGACGTTCGGCTTCCATCTGCAGGCGTTGGACATGAGACAGAACTCCGAAACCCACGAAGAGGTGGTCGCCGAGCTGTTGGCCTGGGCCGGTGTGCACCCGGACTACATGTCCCTGGGGGAGGACGAGCGGGTCTCGGTGCTGTCGCAGGAGCTTGCGACCAGGCGGCCGCTCGTCGGCCCCAACGCGCAACTCAGTGAGCTCGCCACCAAGGAGCTGGGCATCGTCAGGGCCGCCAAGGAGGCCATCGACCACCTGGGCCCCGACACCATCCAGAACTACATCATCAGCATGTGTCAGTCGGTCAGCGACATGCTCGAAGCGGCATTGCTGCTCAAGGAAGCGGGGATCTTCGACCCCGGCACCGACGGCTCGGCCCCCACGTCGACTGTGGGTGTCGTTCCGCTGTTCGAGACCATCGAGGATCTCCAACAGGGCGCCGCGACCTTGCTCGCCACGCTCGACGTTCCGATCTACCGCGCGCTGGTGGCAGGGCGCGGCATGAATCAGGAGGTCATGCTCGGGTATTCGGACTCGAACAAAGACGGTGGATACCTCGCGGCGAACTGGGCGCTGTACCGCGCCGAGTTGGATCTGCTCGAGGCCTCACGCAAGACGGGTATTCGCCTGCGGCTCTTCCACGGCCGCGGCGGCACGGTCGGCCGCGGCGGCGGTCCCAGCTACGACGCGATCCTGGCGCAGCCGCCCGGAGTGGTGCAGGGATCCCTGCGCCTGACCGAACAGGGCGAGATCATCGCGGCGAAATACGCCGAGCCGTCCATGGCACGTCGCAACCTCGAGTCTCTGGTCGCGGGAACCCTCGAATCGACTCTGCTGGACGTGGAGGGTCTCGGAGACGGCGCAGAGGCCGCGTACGACATCCTGGACGACCTGGCGGCGAAGGCCCGCGCGGCATACGGGCGGTTGGTGCACGAGGAGCCCGGTTTCGTCGAGTACTTCCGCACGTCGACGCCGGTGGCCGAGGTCGGCGAGCTCAATATCGGCTCCCGTCCGGCATCGAGGAAGCCGACGAACTCGGTGTACGACCTGCGTGCCATTCCATGGGTGATGTCGTGGAGTCAGTGCCGCGTCATGCTGCCCGGGTGGTACGGCACCGGTTCGGCATTCGAGGAGTGGGTCGGCGACGACGATTCCAAGCTCGAGGTGCTGACCGACCTGTATCGGAAGTGGCCGTTCTTCCAGACCGTTCTGTCCAATCTTGCGCAGGTCATGGCCAAGTCGGATCTGGGTATCGCGGCGCGGTATGCCGAACTGGTTCCCGATCCCGATCTGCGGGCGCGAATCTTCGGCATGATCGAAGCCGAACATGCAACGACGGTGCGGATGTACCTGAAGATCACCGGTCACAGTCGCCTTCTCGAAGACAACCCGTCGCTGGAACGCTCCGTGCACAACCGGTTCCCGTACCTCGAGCCGCTCAATCAGATGCAGGTGGAAATGCTCCGGCGCTACCGCAACGGTGACGACGACGAACGCGTCAAGCGAGGAATCCTGCTGACGATGAACGGTCTCGCGACGGCGCTGCGCAACAGCGGCTAGCCTCGTGCGCGTTTTGCGTGTTCAGGAGTACGCAAAACGCGCACGAGGGGCGGGGAACCGGTCGGCGGTCGATCGCGTCCAACGAGGTATGAGGCAGTGCAGTAGCCCGATGGACACCTGGCGAAACGGATCCGCCTACCGTGCGAACGGTAGGCGGACCGTTTACTCGACAACAGGACGTGTCCGGTGCGTCAGCGACTACGACGGCGATCGGCCGGGGCGTGACCCCGACGCTGTCGAACCAGACTAGTTATGGGGTATCAGACAGTGTCCAGCTTCGACGCTGCGCCTGCGTCGAGGAACCAGACCGTCGATTCGGCGCCCAGCGCGCCGGCTGACGGGACGTCGTCGGAATCGGCCCCGCCCACCGCAGCAGCGACGGCATCGGCCTTGTTCGCTCCCGAGACGAGCAACCACACGTGCTGTGCGCGGCGAACCGCCGGCAGCGTCAGAGTGATGCGCACCGGCGGGGGCTTGGGGGAGTCCTCGACCGCCACGACGAAGCGGTGCTGCTCGCGCACTGCATCGGTGTGGGGGAAAAGCGAATTGATGTGGCCTTCACCGCCCATTCCGAGGAGATGGACGTCGAACTGGGGCGTCGGCTCGCCTTCCGATCCGGAATGCAGGATCTGCGCATACGTTGCCGCGGCCACCTCGGGGTCGCTTCCGTGCGGTCCGTCGGAGGAGGCCATCCGGAACACCCGATCCGGATGGACATCGACGTGATCGAGCAGCGCCTCCGAGGCCTGAACCTCGTTGCGCTCAGGATCGCCCGAGGGCAGGAAGCGTTCGTCGCCGAAATAGATGTCGACTGTGCCCCAGTCGATCGAGCCGGAGTCCTTGCGCAGCGCCTCCAACAGCGCGATTCCGGTGCCACCGCCTGTCAGCACCACAGACGCGGAGCCTCGCTCGGCCTGCGCGGCTGTGACCACGTCGACGAAGCGAGACCGTGCAGCGTCGACGAGGGCCTGCGCGTCCAAGTACTGAAGTACCGATGTCTTACTCATAGCTCACTTTCGACAGTCCGTGCAGGGCGAGTTCGTAGATCTCGTCGGTGTCGAGTCTGCGTAGTTCCTCGGCGAGGCACTCGCGCGTGTTGCGACGCGCCAGTGCGACTTCGGCGTCGGGCTGACCGGTGCGCCGCAGGGTTGCGGTCTTACCGGTCTGCGGTCGCGTCAGCGAAATGCTGCTGTTCTCCCTGACCAGCTCCACCTTCAGCTCACCCGCACGACGGTAGACCGGCACGTCCAGTTTCGCGGCCAGCCAACCGGCCAAAATGTCGAGTGCGGGCTCCTCGGCCAGTCCCGACACCGTGGCCGAGACGACAGCTTCGAACGGAGCCTGGTCGAGCGCGGTAGCCAACAGACCGCGCCAGTAGGTGATGCGACTCCAGGAGAGATCGGTGTCGCCCTCGGTGTAGCTGCTCAGCCGACCCTTGATGGTCGCGGTGGTGTCGGGGGAGTTCGTGGCATCGGTGATCCGTCGAATTGCCAAGCGCCCCAGCGGATCCTTCGCCGGGACGGCCGGTGCCTCGTCGGGCCACCAGGCCACGATCGGGGTATCGGGCAGCAGGAACGGGATGACGACACTGTGCTCGTGATCGGCGAGTTCGCCGTTCAGGCGCAACACGACGACCTCCGATGCACCGGCGTCTCCGCCCACACGGATCTGGGCGTCGAGGCTCGACTCGGCGGATCGGTCTCCGTGGATGAGCACGATGACGCGGCACGGATGCTCACGGCTCGCTTCGTTCGCTGCGTCGATCGCTCGTTCGGCCTTGGCCGGATCACGGCTGGCGACGATCAGTGTCAGCACTCGGCCGATGGTCACCGCACCGCCTGCTTCGCGCACCTCCACCAACTTCTTGCCGACCTCGGCCGTCGTCGTGGCGGGGATGTCGACAATCACGGTCTTCTCCATTCGCGTCCGGTGCGGTGCATCATCTCGTCACCCGAGGAGGGCCCCCAGGTACCGGCTTCGTACGGTTCCGCGGTGCCGCCGGAAGCCCAGAATTCCAGAATCGGATCGAGGATCTTCCACGACAGTTCCACTTCGGCATTGACCGGGAACAGCGACGGCTCACCGAGCAGCACGTCGAGGATGAGGCGCTCGTATGCCTCAGGAGAGGATTCGGTGAACGCCTGGCCGTAGCTGAAGTCCATGCTGACGTCGCGCACCTGCATGCTCGATCCCGGCACCTTGGATCCGAACCGCATCGTCACGCCCTCGTCGGGCTGGACTCTGATCACCAATGCATTCTGACCGAGTTCTTCGGTCATCGTGGCGTCGAACGGCAGGTGCGGAGCGCGCTTGAACACCATCGCGATCTCGGTGACTCGGCGCCCGAGTGCCTTGCCGGTACGGAGATAGAACGGCACCCCACCCCAGCGCCGCGTATCCACCTCTAGCGTGATGGCGGCGTAGGTTTCGGTGTTCGACTCGGAGTCGAAACCCTCTTCCTCCTTGAGCCCCTTCACCTTCTGGCTGCCCTGCCAACCCGCGGAGTACTGACCGCGCGCCGAGGTTCTGTCGAGTGGCTCGGCAAGCTTGGTTGCCGAGAGCACCTTGATCTTCTCCGATTGCAGCTCCTTGGGGTTGAAGCTGACCGGCTCCTCCATCGCGGTGATGGCGAGAAGCTGCAGAAGGTGGTTCTGGATGACGTCGCGGGCGGCACCTATTCCGTCGTAGTAGCCCGCGCGACCGCCCAATCCGATGTCCTCGGCCATCGTGATCTGAACGTGGTCGACGTAGTGCGCATTCCAGATCGGATCGAACAGTTGATTGGCAAAGCGCAGTGCCAGGATGTTCTGCACCGTCTCCTTGCCGAGATAGTGGTCGATGCGAAACACGGTGTCCTCGGGGAACACTCGGTTCACGACCGCATTGAGCTCTTTCGCGCTCTGCAAGTCGTGTCCGAACGGCTTCTCGATGACCACGCGTCGCCAATTGCCGTCCTTGCTCTGCGCCAGACCCGAGCGCGACAGCTGCTCGAGGACGACGGGGAACGCGCTGGGCGGGATGGACAGATAGAAGGCGTGATTACCGCCGGTGCCGCGGGTCTCGTCGAGCTCTGTCAGTGTTCGTGACAGCTCGTCGAACGCGTCGTTGTCGTCGAAGGAGCCTTGGACGAACCGGAATCCCTCGGCGAGGGTGTTCCACACCTCCTCGCTGAACGGTGTTCGCGCGTGATCGCGCACGGAGTCGTGCACGATCTTCGCGAAGTCCTGGTTCTGCCATTCCCGCCGGGCAAATCCGACCAGGGCGAAACCGGGGGGTAGAAGCCCCCGGTTCGCCAGGTCGTACACCGCAGGCATGAGCTTCTTACGCGCGAGATCTCCGGTCACTCCGAAGATGACCATGCTGCACGGGCCCGCGATACGGGGGAGCCGCTTGTCTCGCGCGTCGCGGAGAGGGTTGAGCCAGTCCGCGGAATGGAGAGGTTCGGTTTCTGCGGTGGGCACAGGTCAGCTCTTCTGACCTGCTTGGCGAAGCTGCTCGCCGGTGGCCTCGAGCAACTCGTTCCAGGCCGCCTCGAACTTCTGGACGCCTTCGTTCTCCAACGTCACGAAGACATCGGTGATGTCGATACCGAGCGCCGAGATGCGGTCGAAGATCTCCTGCGATTCCGGTCCCTTGCCCGAGACCGTGTCGCCGACGATCTCACCGTGATCGGCAACCGCGTCCATGGTCTTCTCGGGCATCGTGTTCACCGTGTTCGGCGAGACGAGCTCGGTGACGTACATGGTGTCGGGGTAGGCGTCGGACTTGACGCCGGTCGACGCCCACAGCGGCCGCTGAGCGCGCGCGCCACTGCCGACGAGCTCACGGAACCGCGGAGCGACCTCGAAGATCTGCTGGTACGCCACGTATGCGAGACGAGCGTTGGCCAGAGCGGCCTTGCCCTTGAGTGCCTCGGCATCGGGGGTGCCGATCGCATCGAGCCGGGAATCGATCTCGCTGTCCACGCGGGAGACGAAGAACGACGCGACCGAGTGGATCTTGTCGAGGTCGTGACCGGCTGCGCGGGCGTTCTCCAGCCCCTCGAGGTACGCGTTCATCACCAGTTCGTAGCGCTCGACGGAGAAGATCAGCGTGACGTTGACGCTGATGCCTTCGCCGATCACCTTGGCGATAGCGGGAATTCCGGCCTCGGTGGCCGGAATCTTGATGAGCAGGTTCGGGCGGTCGACGATCTTCCACAGTTCGACGGCCTGCTCGTACGTCTTGTCGGCATCGTGGGCCATGCGGGGATCGACCTCGATCGACACCCGGCCGTCGACGCCTGCGCTGGCCTCGTACTGAGGCATCAAGATGTCGCACGCTTCGCGAACGTCGTCCGTGGTGACCGTGCGGATCGTGGTCTCGACGTCGGCACCTTCACCGGCGAGCTTGTTCACCTGCTCGTCGTACGCCTCGCCCGTGCTCAGGGCCGCCTGGAAGATCGACGGGTTGGTGGTCACTCCGACGACGCTCTTGGTGTCGATCAGGTCCTTCAGGTTGCCCGAGCGGATGCGATCACGGGACAGGTCGTCCAGCCATACCGAGATTCCGGCGGCGGAGAGCTCTGCGAGATTCTTGTTCTGGGTCATGAATTATCCCTTCACATTGGTGATGGAGCGCTGTGCGGCTGCGGTGACGGCCTCGGCCGTGAAGCCGAACTCGCGGAAAAGTGTTGCAGCGTCGGCAGATTCGCCGTAGTGCTCGAGCGAGATGATTTCGCCGAAGCCGCCGACGATCTTCCACCACGGCATCGCGATGCCGGCTTCGATCGACACCCGGGCCTTGACGGTGGGCGGGATCACCTGGTCGCGGTAGTTCTGATCCTGGCTCTCGAACCACTCGACGCACGGCATCGAGACGACGCGGGCGGCGATGCCCTGCGCCTCGAGCTGCTTCTGTGCCTCCACGGCGTACTGCAGCTCGGAACCGGTGCCGATCAGTACGACGTCCGGGGTCGCCTTGGAGGACTCGACGAGAATGTATCCACCCTTGGAGACGCCCTCGTAGCTGGTGCCGTCGAGGACCGGGATGCCCTGACGCGTCAGTGCGAGGCCGACGGGGCCACTGCTGCTGGACTTGGCCAGCACTGCCTGCCACGCGAAAGCGGTCTCGTTGGCGTCACCGGGACGCACGACCGAGAGGTTGGGGATGGCCCGCAGCGCGGCGAGATGCTCGACCGGCTGGTGCGTCGGGCCGTCCTCGCCCAGGCCGATGGAATCGTGGGTCCACACGTAGATGGGGTCGATGTCCATCAACGACGCGAGCCGAACTGCCGGCCGCATGTAGTCGCTGAACTGCATGAACGTTCCGCCGTACGCGCGGGTCGGGCCGTGCATGACGATGCCCGACAGGATGGCGCCCATCGCGTGCTCACGGATGCCGAAGTGCAGCGTGCGGCCGTACGGCTCGGCGTCCCAGTCGTCGGTGGAGATCGACGTGGGGCCGAAGGACTTCGCACCCTTTATCGTCGTGTTGTTGCTGCCGGCGAGGTCGGCCGAGCCGCCCCACAGTTCCGGGAGAACAGGTCCGACGGCGTTGAGGACCTCGCCCGACGCCGCACGTGTCGCGACGGCCTTGCTGCCGGGCTCCCAGGTGGGCAGAACGTCGGTCCAGTTCTCGGGCAACGTGCCCTGGGTCAGTCGGTCCAGCAGCTTCTTGCGCTCGGGCTCGCGCGCGGCCCAGGCGTCGAATTCGACGGTCCACTCGGCGTGGGCCTTGCGGCCGCGTTCCTGCAGCTTGCGGGTGTGGCCGATGACCTCGTCGGTGACCTCGAACGTCTTGGCGGGGTCGAAATCGAGTGCCTGCTTGACCTTCGCGATCTCCTCGTCGCCCAGTGCGGCACCGTGGACTGCGCCGGTGTTCATCATGGTGGGGGCCGGGAAACCGATGATGGTGCGCAGCACGATGATCGACGGCTTGTCGGTGACGGCCTTGGCGGCCTCGACGGCTTCTTCGATCGCGGTGACGTTCTCGCCGCCCTCGACCACCTGGACGTGCCAGCCGTAGGCCTCGTAGCGCGCGGCCGTGTTCTCGGAGAGGGCGATGTCGGTGGAGTGCTCGATCGAGATCTTGTTGTCGTCGTAGAACAGGATCAGGTTGCCGAGCTGCTGAGTACCGGCCAGCGACGACGCCTCGGACGTGACGCCTTCTTCGATGTCTCCGTCGGAGGCGATCACGTAGACGAAGTGATCGAACGGGCTCTCGCCGAGTGCCGGCTCAGGATCGAACAGGCCCCGCTCACGCCGTGCCGCCATGGCCATGCCTACGGCAGATGCCAGTCCCTGCCCGAGCGGGCCGGTGGTGATCTCGACACCTGCGGTGTGGCGGAACTCGGGGTGTCCGGGAGTCTTGGATTTGTAGGTGCGCAGTGCCTCGATGTCGGCGAGTTCGAGTCCGAAGCCGCCCAAGTACAGCTGCAGGTAGAGGGTCAGGCTCGAGTGCCCGCACGAGAGCACGAACCGGTCGCGGCCGATCCAATGCGTGTCGGTTGGGTCGTGACGCATGGTGCGCTGGAAGAGGGTGTAGGCGAGGGGGGCCAGGCTCATCGCGGTTCCGGGGTGGCCGTTGCCGACCTTCTGCACTGCGTCCGCTGCCAGAACACGAACGGTGTCGACCGCTCGGGTGTCCAGGTCCGTCCAGTCGCTCGGGTGGTGCGCCGTGGTGAGGACGTCAATATCGTCTGTGATCGACACGAGCAGAAATCTCCTGACATTCGTTCGAGTTGTGGCTCCGAGGAATCGTCGTTCGGCGGCGACTGCGATGCGCCTGGGAGAAGCACGCACGCGGTCGGTGCCGAAGGACGTCCTCCACCAGCCTAGTTCTGTCCGACCCTACTGTCGTGCCTTCCCCCGGGCGATTGCGCGCGGGTTACTCGTAGGCGACGTATTCCTCACTTTGGGTGCCCTGCGAATTGGAGGTGCACACCCAGCCGTCTACCATCGGTTGTAGTAGGCGCACGTTCGTCGGCTCCCGCAGTAGTAGTTGCGGAGAACCGCGCGTGCGCGCAGGCGTCGAAGTGTCGCCATGGAGAGTCAACCCGCGTGCCGGTGGCACGTGAGCAAGTGGCCGAGCGCCAGAGAACGACAGTCGTGCGAGGAGACGCAGTGCGAATTGGGCAGCAGCCGGGCGGACACGGTTTCGCCGGCGGCCCCGGATTCGGAGCAGACGACAAGGGTGAGCCCACGCAGGCCGCGCCGGCGACGTCCGCCCCGCGCAGAGCACTTGCACTGTTTCTTGCGTATGTCGCGCTCACGAAGCCCCGGGTCATCGAACTCCTCCTCGTCACGACCATCCCGGCGATGCTGCTGGCCGACCGAGGAAACGTCGATCCGTGGCTGATCCTCACCACACTCTTCGGCGGAATGTTGGCCGCGGCCAGTGCCAACACACTGAACATGGTGGTCGACGCAGACATCGACAAGGTGATGAAGCGCACCGAGAAGCGCCCACTCGCCCGTGGTGCCATGCCCGTCTCGCACGCCCTGATCTTCGGGCTCGTTCTGGGTGTGTTCTCGTTCTTCTGGCTGTGGGCCATCACGAATCTGCTCAGCGGTGTGCTCGCCGTCGTCACCATCTGCTTCTACATCTTCGTCTACACACTCGTGCTCAAGCGGCGCACATCGCAGAACGTGGTGTGGGGTGGCGCGGCCGGTTGTATGCCCGTGATGATCGGTTGGTCCGCCGTGACCGGCACGATCGGGTGGCAGGCGCTGGTGATGTTCCTGGTGATCTTCCTGTGGACGCCGCCGCACACCTGGGCGCTCATGCTCCGCTACAAGGAGGACTACCAGGCCGCCAACGTGCCGATGCTGCCTGCTGTCGCCTCGGAAACGAAGGTCACCAAACAGATCGTGCTCTACGCGTGGGCCACCGTTGCCGCAACGCTCGCGTTGGCACCGGGCTCGGGCATCGTCTACGCGGCCGTCGCCGTGGCGTCGGGAGTGTGGTTCCTCGTCGTGGCCCACCGTCTGTACGCAGGCGTGCGAGCGGGAACTCCGGTCAAACCGCTCAAGCTGTTCATTCTCTCAAACGAATACCTGGCACTGGTGTTCTGCGGCCTGGCCGTCGACTCGGTTCTGGGTTGGCAGACGCTCGCCCAGCTTCTGTCCTGAGCGAGCGTCCCCCCGGTCGATCGGTCAGGGAACGAGCACGATCGACCCTGTCGTCCTGCGTGATTCCAGGTCGGCATGGGCTGTGGCCGCGTCCTCGAGCGGGTACCGCGCGCCGATCTCGACGGTCAGAGCGCCGCTCGACATCGCAGCGAACACATCTCCGGCGCGCCACTCCAGTTCGGCCCGGTCTCGGATGTGATGCGCGAGCGTGGGTCTGGTCAGGAACAGAGATCCTGCGCCGTTCAGCCGCTGCGGATCCAGCGGCGGGACCGGACCGCTCGCGGCACCGAACAGAGCCAGCGTCCCTCTGATTCGAAGCGACGCCAGACTTGCCTCGAACGTGTCGGCGCCGACGCCGTCGTACACCGCGTGCACGCCCTCGCCGTCGGTGATCTCGCGCACGCGTGCGGGGATGTTCTCCTCATAGCGCAACACGTGGGCGGCACCGGCATGAGTGGACCGCTCGGCCTTCGCATCCGTGGAGACCGTGGTGATCACCTTCACGCCCTTTGCCACCGCCATCTGCGTCAACAACAGTCCGACGCCACCTGCGCCTGCGTGCACCAGCACGGTGTCGCCCCGCTGAGCGGGATAGGTGGACTCGATCAGATAGTGCGCCGTCATCCCCTGAAGCAGTGCCGAGGCGGCCTGATCGGCAGGAACGCCGTCGGGAACCGCGATGGCCGAGGAGGCGTCGACCAGGACGTATTCGGCGTAGCTACCCGGTGCTGCGGCCCAGGCGATGCGATGTCCCGGTGCAAAGCCGGTGACGTTCTCTCCGACCTGTTCGATCACCCCGGATCCCTCGTCGCCTGGAACGTACGGCAGCGCGCGCGGGTACAGTCCGCGCCGAAAGTACGTGTCGATGTAGTTGATGCCGACGGCGTCGATCCGGACCAGGAGTTGCCCAGGTCCCGGTGTCGGTATCGGAACGTCGACGATGTTCATGACCTCGGGTCCGCCGATGTTGTCTATTCGAATGGCACGCATGAACACCGTTCTACACGGGCGCGTCGCACCCGGGTGCACAGATCGGCTCGATGCACGCACGCGACCGAAGTTACCGATCAGTAACGACTCGATGGGTCGGTGTGGGGATCATGGACGACCTCGGTATCGTGTCGGCATGGCTACCGAAATCGACAGTGCGGGCATCGAGAAGAACGAGTCGAACGACGTTCCCAAAGGAACGCTCGCGGCAGTGAAGAGCTTTCTCGCCGACCACGGCAACTCTGCCAATGTGGTGATCCAGCCGATCGGTCGGGCCGGAACTCGGCTGACCATGGTCGGTGCCGACGGCGTATTGGGGGACCAGGTGGTGGCGACGACCGCCATCGCCCGCGCGATCGTCGACGGTCTCGACCAGTTGACCGAGGCCGAATGGGACCGCGAGCTGGTCAGTTCGGTAAATCCGGCACCCGGACACCACGAGAAGATGGCCGGGTGGGTAGCCGGTCAGAAGAAGTTTCCGAAGGCGCGCAACCAGGCGATCGTCTGAGCGGAGAAAAGTCGCAAAACTTGTTCGATTCGGCGGGAACCATCTCGGTACCCGGTGCGTCGAAGTCAGTGGAGGGGCAGTCGGCCATCTGAGGGGGAGGTCGGCTGCCCCTCCACCTTGTTCGAAGCTCGATCGGTCGTCACGAGCGAACTGCGACGTCCTCGGTGGTCTCGATCTTCTCGGTCGCGGCCGGGCCGCGAGTACGGCAGGCCGCCCAGACAGCTGCGGTGGCGGCGGTACATGCGCCCGCACCGGCCACATGAAAGGCGACGAGTACGGCGGGAACCCCGGTGAAGTATTGGACCAGTCCGATCAGAGACTGCGCGAGCACCAGGACGATCAGGACATTGAGTCGAAACGTCACCGCCTTCGGCGCACGTACTGCATACAGGGCGAAAGCGAGTCCGACGAGCAGGGCGAGGTAGCCGACCAGGAACTGAGAGTGTGCGTGCACCAGCGTCACGATCTCGATACCGAGGCGCGGTACCGGTTCTTCGATGCTCTTGTCGCCTGCGTGCGGTCCGGCCCCGGTCACCATGGTGCCTGCGATCAGCACGCCTGTCAGTGCGATCCCGGACAGTCCCGTCAGCGCGCGGAGTGCACCGGGCACCGTGGGCGTCGACTCCGACGGCGCATCGCTCTCGCCCACCTTGGCGTACAGCAGCGTGGCCAGCCACACCATCGCCATCGAGACGACGAGGTGAACGGCGACCGTCCACCACAGCAGTCCGGTCAGCACCGTGAATCCGCCGATCACAGCCTGCACGACGGTTCCGAGTGGCATCAGCCAGGCGAAGAACAGCACTTCCCGACGACGCCGCGCCCTGGTGACGGCGATGACGACGGCGGCAGCGGCGAGAACAACGACGAACGTGAGCAGACGATTGCCGAACTCGACAGCCTGATGCAGGATCGGTACCTCGGAGACCCCGACGGGAGTGAAGCTACCGGGGAAGCACTGTGGCCACGTGGGGCACCCGAGACCGGATCCGGTGACGCGAACGACGGCACCGGTGACCGCGATGCCACCTTGCGTCACGATCGCGATGAATGCCAGCACCCGCTGCACTCGAAGCGAGGGCAAGGGCAGGAGATCGACGACGCGCAAGAACGCTCTGTACAGCACTCCACGATGGTAAACGCCGATCAACTACACAGCGTCGTTGGGTAGCGAGCGTCGCTCAGGTGAACTTGAACGTGCGGACCGCGAGGGTGCCACACACCGCAGCCCACACCAGCAGGACGACCACGCCGAAGATGTCGAAGGACGAGGACACACCTCTGCTCAGGGCTTCGCCCAGCGCGCCGGACGGAACGATGCGCGCGACGTTCTGCAGTCCCTGGGGGATCTGATCGTCCACGAACACCGCGCTGCCGATGCCCAGCATCACGAACCAGGCGATGTTCGCCAGCGCCAACACGATCTCGGCGCGCAGGGTGCCGCCGAGCAGCAGTCCCATCGACGCGAAGGTGACGGTTCCCAGAGCGATGATGACTGCCCCGAGCAACAGACCCGTCGCGCTCGGGCGCCATCCGAGAGCGACGCCGATCGAGCCGAGCAGCACCGACTGCAGAATCACCACGATCACCACGGCGGCGGATTTGCCGCCGATGATGCCCCACCGCGGAAGTGGTGTCGCGCCGAGCCTCTTGAGAGCGCCGTAGCGGCGATCGAAGCCGACAGCGATCGCCTGGCCGGTGAACGCCGTCGACATGATGGCCACCATCATCACGGCCGGGACCACACGGGCAACTCGGTCGACGCCGAGTTCGCCGAAGGGCAGCAGGGTCAATCCGATCAGCAGTGTGATCGGGATGAACATCGTCAGCAGCAACTGTTCACCGTTGCGCAGCAACAACTTCAGTTCGAGGCGGGTCTGCGCGAGCAGCATGCGCGCAGCCGACGCGGGCTGCGGGCGAGGCGTGAACAGACCTGTCTCGAATCGGTTGTCGGCGAGCCGGGCTTCTCTGCGCACGGTCACTTCCTCAATTCTCTGCCGGTCAGCTCGAGGAACACGTCCTCGAGGCGGCGCTGGTCGACCTGCAACTCGGTGGCCAACACGTCCTGCTGTGCACACCAGGACGTGACGATCACCAGTATCTGCGGCTCGATCACGCCGGAGACCACATAGGAACCGGGCGTCGGTTCCGACGGTACGTAACCCGGGGGAAGTGCCGCGTCGAGCATGGACAGTTCGAGTCCCGGGGGTGCGGTGAAGCGCAGTTGGCCCTCGGCTCCTTGCTTGGTCAGCTCCGACGGAGTGCCCGAGGCGACGACGCGGCCGTTGTCGATGATCGTCAGCCGGTCCGCGAGCTGCTCGGCCTCGTCCATCAGATGCGTCGTGAGCAACACGCCGACACCGTCGCGGCGCAGGGCGTCGATCAGCTCCCACACGAGCAGCCGGGCCTGGGCGTCAAGCCCGGCCGTCGGTTCGTCGAGGAACACCAGTTCGGGCCGTCCGACGATGGCGCAGGCCAGGGCCAGCCGCTGCTGCTGCCCACCGGAGAGCCGCCGGTACGGGGTGCGGACGGCCGAGGTCAGGCCGAGGCAGTCGAGCAGCCATACCGGGTCGAGTGGGTCGGCCGAGTACGAGGCGACGAGTTGGAGCATCTCGCCGGCTTTGGAACCGGGGTACGCACCTCCGCCCTGGAGCATGACGCCGATGCGTGGCCTCAGCTGCGCCGACTGTGCCATGGGGTCCAGTCCGAGGACCCGGACCGAGCCGCTGTCGGGTGCGACGAATCCCTCGCACATCTCGACGGTGGTGGTCTTTCCGGCACCGTTGGGGCCCAGCAGCGCGAGAACCTCGCCGGGGCCGATGTCGAGGCTCAGTCCGTCGACGGCACTGACACCGTCGTACGACTTGCGTACGTCGGTCAGCTGTACGACAGGTTGCGCCGCGTCGGACGTCCCGGAGATCACGAGGACTCAGCGTATTCGTCGGTGCTGCGGTCGCGTGCCGGTGGTCCGGTGCGGGTGGGCCACGGCATCCGGTTTCGCGTGAACAGATAGAGCACTGCGATCGTCAGGATGGTCATGATTGCGGCCTGCACGATCTGGAACGGCTGGTACTCACTGCCGTTCGGCATGAGGATCACGCTCACCAACGACGAGAAGGCGATGGCAGGACGCCGGAACGACGGAGTCGTGGCCCACGCCGCCAGCGGAATCACCGCCCACAGCAGGTACCAGGGTTGCACCACCGGGAACAACAGAACGACGGCCCCGAGCGCGACGCCGAGTGCGCCGACCGGATGCAGGCGGCCGCGCAGAACGGCGATCAGCATGCGGACGACGATGATTCCCGCGACGACGGCAGCGATCGGGCGAGTGAGACCCAACACAGCGGTGGTGTGGTCGCCGAGGCCGAGAAGCACGCCGACGAATCCGGTGCCGAGACCGAGGATCGTGGGGATCGACATCCAGCTGCGCACCACCCCCGCGGTACCAAGAGTGTTGATCCAGCCGAAGCCGAGCCCACTGCCCAGGCTCACGGCGACCTGGACCGTGACGGCGATCGAGCCGAGCAGCAGTGCCGCGTACATCACGGATCTGAGGGTCCCGCCCCATCTCCTCGACAATGCCATCCCCACGAAGCCGAGCGCGATGAGCGAGGGAATCTTGATCGCGGACGACAGTGCGATCAGGCCTGCTCCGCCGACGAGGAACGCAATATCGGTACTTCGTAAGGCACCCGAGTGCTCGATCGCGCGAAGCGCCAGTTCGGTACCCGCCAGCATCAGCCCGATCATCAGGGCTTCGTTGTGGATACCGGCTACCAGGTGGAACAGCAGCAACGGGTTCGCGGCACCGAGCCACAGTGCCGTCACCGACGCAACCCCGCAGCGTCGGGCGAGACGTGGCAGCGACCAGACGATCAGCGCTACACCCACCAGCGCAAGCAGGCGATGGAGGAAGATGCCGGCGACGATGTTCTCGCCGGTCAAGTACGTGATTCCACGCCCCATCCACAGGAACAGCGGACCGTAGGGTGCCGGGGTCTCGCGCCAGATGTTGGGAACCGTTCGAGTCAGTACGTTGTCGGCCCCGAGTGCATCGACCGGACCGACCTCGTACGGGTCGAGTCCACGTGCGGTGATCTCGCTCTGGGCCAGGTACGAATAGACATCGCGCGAAAACATCGGCGGTGCCACGCACAACGGCAGGATCCACAGCAGCAGCGTGCGGTCCATCTGGGAACGAGTGAGTCGACGCGGAGTGGCTCCCGATCGCGTGCGTCCCAACGCGAATCTTCCCAACAGCAACCACGCGATCACCACGATGACGGTTCCGGTCATCGTGACGGTCAGAGCGGAGGTCGCCATCCGGGACGGCAGGCTCAGGAAGCGGACGCCTGCGATCGGGTTCTGCAGTACCGGCTGCGCGCCTGCGCCGAGGGCGCCGATCGTCATCAGCAGTGCGCCCGCGGCACCGAACCGGCGGATGTTCCTGAGCTGGTTCGTCTCCGACGGATTCAGCCCCGGTGCCTCCTGCTCGTCTCCGTGCAGGGTGGCGACCACCCCGCCGGGAGGCGTCGGCTCGAGGCCGATGACTCGACGAGCGGGGGTCACGACGAACCTGTGGACGAGCGCAGCCGGCGTGGACTTCGATGTGCCGGACACCGAGGGAGACTCGGGACCGCTCGCGGAAGGTGAGCTCTCGAAACTGGGCTCACTGTCGGTCGATGGCACAGTGGGAGCGTAGCGGTGCACTCGCGCACGACCTGCACCGTGCTCCACCCGCCGTCGTGGCATCGGCCACCGTGCTGGATGACCGACCTGCATAGGGCACCCTTGCTGGACCGGGTACAGCAATTCCGTCACACTGGTGTTGTGAAAACAACCGAGAGCTCGCTCGTGCGTCCGGGAAGTGTCGAGTCATCGGCCTCCGGCGCAGGCGTTTCGTCGGTGCGACCTGCGTCGGCCCCCGAGGGGCAGACGCGGAGCGCTGTGGTCACTCTGCTCCTCGAAGAGGGCCCCATCACCGCCTCAGACATCGGTACTCGACTGGGGTTGAGCGCGGCGGGTGTCCGACGTCACCTGGACGCACTCATCGACGCGGGCGAGGCCCGCATCACCACCCCCGCGGGTGCGCGGCAACGTGGCCGGGGCCGACCGGCCAAGCATTTTCAGCTCACCGCAGCCGGGCGCAACCGTCTCGGCCACACCTACGACGATCTTGCCGGTGCCGCCATGCGGCAGCTACGCAAGATCGGTGGAGACGCGGCCATCGAGACATTCGCTCGGCAACGCGTCAACACCATCGTGGCCGACGTGGAGCCGGCGACGGGATCCGATGCGCATGCCGTGGAGGACGCCGCCGGCCGAATCGCCGACGCATTCAGCGCGGCGGGCTTTTCTGCCACCACCCGTCAGGTGGGCAACGGTGTGCAGATCTGCCAGCACCATTGCCCGGTGTCGCACGTCGCGTCCGAGTTTCCGGAGCTGTGCGAGGCGGAGCAGACCGCGTTCGCCGAGATCCTCGGCACACACGTGCAGCGTTTGGCAACCATCGCAAACGGCAATTGCGCCTGCACGACGCACGTACCGCTGTCACCGACGCGGTACTCGAACACCGATAGTTCCGACAAGAAGACTTCCGACGCGCAGCCCCGCGTCGGAGAACGCCCACGCCTCCGGAAGGAGCCCGCATGACCGTCACACCAGACCAGGTGACACCCACCGCGCCGCTGACCCAGGACGAGACCATCGCCTCGCTCGGCACCTACGGATACGGCTGGGCCGACTCGGACGTAGCCGGTGAAAGCGCCAAGCGCGGTCTTTCCGAGGCTGTCGTTCGAGACATCTCGCAGAAGAAGAGCGAGCCCGAGTGGATGCTCGAGGCGCGCCTCAAGGCGCTCAAGACGTTCGAGCGCAAGCCGATGCCGAACTGGGGTTCCAACCTCGACGGCATCGATTTCGACAACATCAAGTACTTCGTACGGTCCAGCGAGAAGCAGGCCGCAACGTGGGACGACCTGCCGGAGGACATCAAGAACACGTACGACAAGCTCGGCATCCCCGAGGCGGAGAAGCAGCGCCTCGTCTCCGGTGTCGCCGCTCAGTACGAGTCCGAGGTGGTGTACCACTCGATCCGTGAGGACCTCGAGGCTCAGGGAGTGTTGTTCCTCGACACCGACACCGCCCTCAAGGAGCAGCCGGAGCTGTTCCGCGAGTACTTCGGCACCGTCATCCCCGCAGGCGACAACAAGTTCTCCGCACTGAACACCGCGGTGTGGTCCGGTGGATCCTTCATCTACATCCCGCCGGGCGTCCACGTGGACATCCCGCTGCAGGCCTACTTCCGGATCAACACCGAGAACATGGGTCAGTTCGAGCGGACGCTGATCATCGTCGACGAGGGTGCCTACGTGCACTACGTCGAGGGCTGCACCGCGCCGATCTACAAGTCGGATTCGCTGCACTCCGCCGTGGTGGAGATCATCGTCAAGAAGGGTGGTCGTTGCCGCTACACGACCATCCAGAACTGGTCGAACAACGTCTACAACCTCGTCACCAAGCGCGCCAAGGCCGAGGCAGGCGCAACGATGGAGTGGGTCGACGGCAACATCGGCTCCAAGGTCACCATGAAGTACCCGGCCGTCTGGATGACCGGTGAGTACGCCAAGGGCGAGGTTCTGTCGGTCGCGTTCGCAGGCCCGGACCAGCACCAGGACACCGGCTCGAAGATGTTGCACCTGGCACCGCACACGTCGTCGAACATCGTCAGCAAGTCCGTCGCTCGTGGCGGTGGCCGGACGTCGTACCGCGGTCTGATCCAGATCAACAAGGGTGCACACGGTTCGCGCTCGACGGTCAAGTGCGATGCATTGCTCGTCGACACGATCAGTCGTTCCGACACGTACCCGTACGTCGACATCCGCGAGGACGACGTGTCCATGGGCCACGAGGCCACCGTCTCGAAGGTCAGCGACGATCAGTTGTTCTACCTGATGAGCCGCGGCATGACCGAGGACGAGGCCATGGCGATGGTCGTGCGCGGCTTCGTCGAGCCGATCGCTCGCGAACTGCCGATGGAATACGCGCTCGAGCTCAACCGGCTCATCGAGCTGCAGATGGAAGGGTCGGTCGGATAAGTGAACAACCCCCTCACCGGAGTGATGGGTGCCGTGGCATCCGAAAACCCCGAGTCGGCCAAGGAAGACAAGTCGAAGCTCGTCGAGAACAAGGGCGCTCAGTTCACGTCCTACGACGTGAATGCGTTCGAGATCCCGTCCGGTCGTGACGAGCTGTGGCGTTTCACGCCGCTGCGTCGGCTGCGCGGCTTGCACGACGGTTCCGCTGTCGCCGACGGGGCCGCTCAGGTCACCGTCGGTGCCCCGGAATCGGTGGTCGTGGAAACCGTCGGCCGCGACGACGAGCGACTGGGCAAGGCCGGTGTTCCAGCAGATCGTATTGCCGCTCAGGCATTCTCGGCGTTCACCGAGGCCACGATCGTCTCCGTGCCGAACGAGGTCGAGGTGGCCGATCCGATCGAGATCACCGTCGACGGCCCCGGTGTCGACCACGTCGCCTACGGCCACGTGCAGATCAGGCTCGGCACGTTCGCTCGTGCCACCGTCGTGATCGACCAGCGGGGTAGTGGCACATACGCCGAGAACGTCGAGTTCGTTCTCGGCGACAGCTCGCAGTTGCACGTCGTGCTGATCCAGGACTGGCAGTCCGACGCAGTGCACGTCGCGGCGCATCATGCACTGCTGGGACGCGATGCGGTGCTGCGGCACTACAACGTCAGTCTCGGCGGCGATCTGGTGCGCATCAGCCCGACCGTGCGCTACAGCGCACCCGGTGGCGATGCGAACCTGCTCGGGCTGTACTTCGCCGACGCAGGCCAGCACCTCGAGCAGCGTCTGCTCGTCGACCATTCGGCTCCGCACTGCAAGTCCAACGTGATGTACAAGGGCGCGCTGCAGGGCGAAACCGGACCCGGCACCGTCGATGCGCACACCGTCTGGATCGGCGACGTCCTCATCCGCGCCGAGGCCGAGGGAACCGAGACCTACGAGCTCAACCGGAACCTGGTACTCACCGACGGCGCGCGCGCCGACTCGGTACCGAACCTCGAGATCGAGACCGGGGAAATAGTCGGAGCGGGCCACGCCAGCGCCACCGGCCGTTTCGACGACGAGCAGCTGTTCTACCTGCGCGCTCGTGGCATCTCCGAGGAGGTTGCTCGTCGACTCGTCGTCCGCGGCTTCTTCCACGAGGTCATCGACAAGATTCCGGTCCCCGCCGTGCGCGAGCGTCTGGATGCTGCCATCGAGACCGAACTCGCCGTCGTCGGCGCGTAGGTCTCACCCGAAACTTTCTCGACTGCACAAAGGAACTTGAAGATGTCCACACTCGAAATCCGCGATCTGCACGTCAGCGTCGCCAACTCCGACTCGACCGCGGAGCCCATCAACATCCTCAAGGGTGTCGACCTCACCGTGAAGTCCGGTGAGACGCACGCGATCATGGGGCCCAACGGTTCCGGCAAGTCCACGCTGTCCTACGCGATCGCAGGCCACCCCAAGTACACGGTGACCTCCGGCACCATCACTCTCGACGGTGAAGACGTGCTCGAGATGAGCGTCGACGAGCGCGCCCGTGCAGGTCTCTTCCTGGCGATGCAGTACCCGGTGGAGGTGCCCGGTGTCTCGATGTCGAACTTCCTCCGTACCGCCGCCACCGCTGTGCGCGGTGAGGCCCCCAAGCTGCGGCACTGGGTCAAGGAAGCCAAGACCGCCATGAGCGAACTGGAGATCGAGGCCAACTTCCTCGAGCGCAACGTCAACGAAGGCTTCTCCGGCGGCGAGAAGAAGCGTCACGAAATTCTCCAGCTGGGACTGCTCAAGCCCAAGATCGCCATCCTGGACGAGACCGACTCCGGCCTCGACGTCGATGCGCTGCGAGTGGTGTCCGAGGGCGTCAACAAGTACAAGGAGCGTCAGGACGGCGGAGTGCTGCTGATCACGCACTACACCCGCATTCTGCGCTACATCAAGCCCGATTTCGTGCACGTCTTCGTCAACGGTGAGATCGTCAAGTCCGGCGGTGCGGAGCTGGCCGACGAGCTCGAAGCCAACGGTTACGCCGGCTACACGCAGGCCGCAACCACCGGAGCATGAGTATGGCTGCACCGGCAGCTGCGGCGGTGGCGGCATCGTTCGATGTCGCCACGGTTCGCCGCGATTTCCCCATCCTCTCGCGCACCGTCCGTGACGGAAAGCCGTTGGTGTACCTCGATTCCGGTGCCACGTCGCAGCGGCCGGTGCAGGTACTCGACGCCGAGCGCGAGTTCCTCACCACGTGTAATGCCGCAGTGCACCGCGGGGCGCACCAGCTGGCCGAGGAGGCCACCGACGCCTACGAAGGTGCGCGCGCGGCCATCGCGTCGTTCGTCGGGGCTGATGTCGAAGAGATCGTGTTCACCAAGAACGCGACCGAGTCGCTGAACCTCGTGACGTACGTGCTTGCCGATCAGCGATTCGACCGGCACCTCGGTCCCGGTGACGAGATCGTCGTGACCGAGCTCGAACATCACGCCAATCTCGTTCCGTGGCAAGAGCTTGCAGCTCGAACCGGTGCCACCCTGCGCTGGTACGGCGTCACCGACGACGGACGAATCGATCTCGACTCGCTCGAATTGTCTTCCGCCGTCAAGGTTCTCGCGTTCACGCATCAGTCCAACGTGACCGGCGCGGTGGCTCCGGTCGAGGAATTGGTGCGTCGGGCCAGGGCGGTCGGTGCGCTCGTCGTCCTCGACGCATGCCAGTCGGTGCCGCACATGAAGGTCGATTTCCACGCGCTCGATGTCGACTACGCCGCGTTCTCCGGCCACAAGATGCTCGGTCCCTCGGGAGTGGGCGTGCTGTACGGCAAGGCTGCACTCCTCGAGGCGATGCCTCCGTTCATCACCGGCGGTTCGATGATCGAGACCGTCACCATGGAGAAGACGACGTTCGCCGCGCCCCCACAACGATTCGAGGCCGGGGTTCCGATGACCTCGCAGGTCGTCGGACTCGGGGCAGCTGTGCGGTACCTCGAAGACATCGGTATCGATGTCATCGCTGCTCACGAAAAGGCCTTGGTCGCAGCAACTCTCGCCGAGTTCGCAAAGATCGACGGTGTTCGTGTGATCGGGCCGACCGAGAACGTCGACCGCGGTTCGGCAGTGTCGTTCGTGGTCGACGGCATTCACGCCCACGACCTCGGACAGATTCTGGACGACGAGGGCGTCGCCATTCGCGTCGGGCATCACTGCGCGTGGCCCCTGCATCGTCGGTTCGGTGTGGCTGCGACAGCGCGCGCCTCGTTTGCGCTGTACAACACGGTCGAGGAAGTGCTGGTTCTCGCACAGGCGATTCGCCGCGCACAGTCGTTCTTCGGCACTACCGACCACGGCGCGGGAGGTCAGCAGTAGATGCGGATGGAACAGATGTATCAGGAAGTGATCCTCGATCACTACAAGCACCCGCACGGCCGTGGACTGCGCGCGCCTTTCGGCGCGGAGGTACACCACGTCAACCCCACCTGCGGCGACGAGGTGACTCTGCGTGTCCAGATCGAGAACGGCACCGTCGCAGACGTCTCGTACGACGGCCAGGGCTGCTCGATCAGTCAGGCGGCGACATCGGTGCTCACCGATCAGGTCGTCGGGCTGACCGTCGCCGAAGCCCTGAAGACGGTCGACTCGTTCAGCGAGATGGTGGGCAGCAGAGGTACCGTCGAGGGTGACGAGGATGTCATCGGTGATGGAATCGCATTCGCCGGTGTGGCCAAATACCCGGCCCGCGTGAAGTGCGCCCTGCTGGGATGGATGGCTTTCAAGGACGCGGTTGTTCAAGTAGTGGATGCAGATTCGACAGCCACGACGGGCGAGACCGCCCAGTCGGCATTTTCCGGAGGACAGTGATCATGACGGATACAACAGATACGACGCAGGCCGTGACAACGACATCGGAGACCACACCGGCGACTCTGACGGCCGACGAGATCAAGGTGCTCGAGGACCTCGAAGAGGCCATGCGTGACGTCGTCGACCCCGAGCTCGGTATCAACGTCGTCGACCTGGGGCTGGTGTACGACATCAAGATCGACGCCGACGACATCGTCACGGTCGACATGACGCTCACCTCGGCAGCATGCCCGTTGACCGATGTCATCGAGGATCAAGCTCGCGGCGCGCTCGTGCGCAGTGGACTGGCCGCCGACCTGAAGATCAACTGGGTCTGGATGCCGCCGTGGGGCCCGGACAAGATCACCGACGACGGTCGCGAGCAGCTCAGGGCCCTCGGCTTCACCGTCTGACGTACGGACGAGTCGGCCCCCTCACGCGCCTTTCGCTTCGTCGGCTGTGGAGTCGGCGGACTTGGCCGGGGTCGACTTCTTGGCCGCTGCCTTCTTTGCCGGGGCCTTTTTCGCAGCTGCTTTCTTGGCCGGTGCCTTCTTCGCCGGAGCCGACGTGGCTGACCCCGACTTCGCGTTCTTGCCTGCCGCCTCGACGCTGCGCTGCAAGGCCGCCACGAGATCCACGACCTCGGCGTCCTCACCGTCGTCGTCTTTTTCCGTCTCGGTGTGAATGACCTTCTCACCGCCGTTGGCGAGCGTCTCGTCGATCAGCTTGCGCAGCTCGATCTGATAGTCGTCGGTGTACTCGGTGGGATCGAATTCCGAGGACATGCTTTCCACCAGTGACGTCGCCATCTTCACTTCCTGCGGACGCGCGGACGGCGCGTCCTCGAGCGAAGGAAATTCTGCGGCCCTAACTTCGTCCGGCCACAGCAGTGTCTGGATCACCAACACGTTCTCGCGCACGCGCAGCGCGGCCAGACGGGTCTTCTGTCGCAGAGTGAAATGCACCAGCGCGGTGCGCTCGGTTTCTTCGAGAGTCTCGCGCAGCAGGACATATGCCTTCGGCGACGCGGAGTCCGGCTCGAGGAAATAGCTCTTGTCGTAGAGGATCGGATCGATCTGCTCGGTCGGCACGAATTCGAGAACCGGAATTTCGTGCTTCTCCGCCGCAGGCAGCTTGTCGAAGTCGTCGTCGGTCAGAATCACGCGTTCGCCGTCGGGGGAGTCGTAGGCCTTGTCGATGTCGGCGAACTGCACCGACTTGCCGCATTCCTGACAGATCCGGTCGTACTTGATACGACCGCCGTCCTTCGCGTGCACCTGATGGAACCGAATGTCGTGCTGCTCGGTGGCCGAGTAGACCTTCACCGGAACATTGACCAGACCGAAGGCGATCGAGCCCTTCCAAATGCTGCGCATCTGTCCATGATCGCCGACCGGGCGCCCGTGTGTCGACCGTTGGCGAGAAACTCAGCCGCGGCCCGGTGTGCGCACTATCGTCCGCGCGATCGCGAGCCTGGCGGACGCCGGGAGCGTCGGAAACATTTTCAGCATCGCGGTCATCGTCCCCAGGGCGTCGTCGTGGCCGGACAGGTACGAGCGCTGCAGTTCGACCGGGAGCGAGAAGAAGCTGGAGAAGAACTGGGGGACCATCTCGGGTTCGAGAGCCAGTGCCGTGCGCAGGCCGAGGTTGCGAAGCTTCTGGACCGTCCAGACGTGCACCGGGCGGATCGGGCGCGATCGACCGCCGCCTCGAAATCTCTCGACGAGGTGATCCGCCGATGCCAGCGACGCCGCCACGCTGTACCCCGTGGCGGGATGCATCAGATTCGAGCGAGACCCGAACAACACCGGACCGCCTCGCCCGGTGTGCAGTCGCGACCGAGGCGGCGGTTCGACCGAGAACCGCACTCTCTCGACATCCTCGTGGCCGGTCGGTTCCAGATTCCGGTGGGCCAGACGGTGGTGCAGCCGTGATCGAAGCACTGCGAGTTCCAGCGGTGGTCGGCCGACCAAACAGGTCTCTTCGAGCAGGATCCGATCCTCGTCGAGCGCCACGGCGTACAGAAAACTCGGTGCTTCACCGGGCCGAGCGTCGTTGTCGGTGCGCCAGTCCATGAACCAGGCGTCGGATCCTTCGAGGATCGGCTCGGCGCGGTGACGTTCGACGACGATGCCGTATGCCGTCTGCTGTGCGAGGTCGCGCGAGTCGAGCGTGCCTCGGGCGTCGACGACGTGACCAGCATCGACGATGGTGCCGTCGGCGGTCGTCACGCGGGAACCGGTGACGTCCGCGGCCGTCCCCGCCAGCACTCGCACGCGATCGAGGGACAAGGTCGCTTGCAGTGCAGGTGTGTCCAGCACGCAGTACGTCCGGTCGATGATCCGATGGCGATCGGTCCATACCCCCGGCTTCTGCGCAGTCGAGGCGACAGCCGTCTCGGGCAACCACGACGGCAACTCGTCTGCCCAGGCGGAATACGTCGGCGTCCACGTGCGCGACGGGTGTGGATCGAGTGCAAGCACATCGAGTCCGGCCTCGGCACATCGATGGGCGACGGCCCGCCCCGCGGGACCGAGTCCGACCACCGCGACGTCGGCCGAGTAATCGTTCACATTCCGCCGGTGGCGAGCAAACCACCGTCCACGCGCACAGTCTCGCCGGTGATCCAGGAGGACGCGTCCGACACCAGGAAGGCCACCAGGGCCGCTACGTCCTCCGGGTTTCCGAGGCGCTTCATCGGGTAGCCGGCCGCTGCCGCGTCTTCTCCGTTGGCAACGAGAGCCTCGGCGAACTTCGTCTTCACCACGCCCGGTGCCACGGCATTGACGCGAATCTTCGGACCGAGCTGCCAGGCGAGCTCCTCGGTGAGGCGGATCAGAGCGGCTTTGGATGCGCCGTACGCGGCGATCACGCCGGTGGAGCGGATGCCGGCCACGCTGGCGATGTTGACGATCGCCCCGCCGTGCTCGCCCATCCAGGCATGGAACGCCTGCTGGACGAAGCCGAGAGTACCCACGACGTTCGTCTCGAAAATCTTGCTCACGCCCGCCAGGTCGGCATCCATCAGCGAGCCGTAGACGGGATTGATGCCGGTGTTGTTGACCAGGATGTCCAGCGAACCGAAGGTCTCCACAGTGCTCGCCACCGCGTTGCGTCGGTGCTCCGGATCGCCCGCATTACCGTCGATTGCGAGCACGGAATCGCCGAGTTCTGCTGCCGCCGCAACGAGAGGTTCACGCTTGCGTGCGGTGATGGCGACGTTCGCGCCGCGAGCGAGCAGTTCCGCGGCGATGGCCTTGCCGATGCCTCGGCTGCCGCCGGTGACGAGTGCGGTGCGCCCGGTGAGGTCGGGGATCGGCGCGCTGGAAGAGCTGACTGTTTCGGGGGCGTCGGTCATCGATCAGACGTTACCGGTGTCACCGTCGTTCCTGGGTGAGGGCACGTGAATGCTGAGCTAAAATGGGGGTTTGCTGTGCCGTTCGGCGGCGCACCTGAAGTTCGCCCGTCGGTCGACGGGCAACGATCTTGTTCGGCAATCGCTAGGAGCTCACGCGTGATCACCGCCACCGACCTGGAAGTTCGTGCCGGTGTGCGGACCCTTCTGTCCACCGAGGGGCCCGCGCTCCGCGTACAGGCGGGCGACCGCATCGGATTGGTGGGTCGTAACGGCGCAGGCAAGACCACCACTCTGCGCATCCTGGCAGGCGAGGGAGAGCCGTACGCGGGCGAGGTCGTGCGCACCGGAGAGCTCGGCTACCTTCCTCAGGATCCCAAAGAAGGCGACCTCGACGTGCTGGCCAAGGATCGAGTGCTCTCGGCCCGGGGCCTCGACACTCTCTTGCACAGTATGGAGAAGCAGCAGGCGCTGATGGCCGAAGTGGCCGACGAGGCGCTCCTCGACAAGGCCGTACGCAAGTACGGCGAACTCGAAGAGCGTTTCGCCTCGCTCGGCGGCTACGAAGCCGAGAGCGAAGCGGCCCGCATCTGCAACAGCCTCGGCTTGGCCGACCGCATCCTCGGCCAACCGCTACGGACCCTGTCCGGTGGTCAGCGCCGACGCGTCGAATTGGCTCGCATTCTGTTCGCCGCGTCCGACGGCAGTGGCGGACGCTCGAACACCACATTGCTGCTCGACGAGCCCACCAACCACCTCGACGCCGATTCCATCACCTGGTTGCGCGGATTTCTGCAGAGCCACGAGGGCGGACTCATCGTGATCAGTCACGACGTCGAACTGCTCGGAGACGTGGTGAACAGGGTGTGGTTCCTCGACGCCGTGCGCGGCGAGGCCGACATCTACAACATGAACTGGAAGAAGTACCTCGACGCCCGCGCCACGGACGAGCAGCGCCGCCGCCGTGAGCGCGCCAACGCGGAGAAGAAAGCCGGGGCGCTGCGCGTGCAGGCCGCCAAGATGGGGGCGAAGGCCACGAAGGCCGTCGCGGCCCAGAACATGGCGAAGCGAGCGGACAAGCTGATGGCCAACCTCGATGCCGAACGGGTATCCGACAAGGTCGCGCACATTCGCTTCCCCGAGCCGGCCCCGTGCGGCAAGACGCCGCTGATGGCAAAGAACCTGACCAAGATGTACGGGTCGCTGGAGATCTTCGCCGGCGTCGATCTGGCTATCGACCGGGGCAGCCGCGTCGTGGTGCTCGGGCTCAACGGTGCAGGCAAGACGACGCTGCTCCGGATCCTCGCGGGCACCGAGAAGGCCGACACCGGCGAGATCGAACCCGGCCACGGCATGCGCGTCGGATATTTTGCACAGGAACACGACACCCTCGACGACCACGCGTCGGTCTGGGAGAACATCCGGCACGCGGCACCGGACACCGGCGAGCAGGAACTGCGGTCGCTCCTCGGAGCCTTCATGTTCACCGGCCCGCAACTCGATCAGCCTGCAGGAACATTGTCCGGCGGTGAGAAGACCCGCCTGGCACTCGCCGGGTTGGTGTCCTCCGCGGCGAACGTGCTGCTGCTGGACGAACCGACCAACAACCTCGACCCGATCTCCCGTGAACAGGTCCTCGACGCGCTCCGCAGCTACAAGGGCGCCGTCGTACTGGTGACCCACGATCCCGGTGCCGCCGAAGCGCTCTCACCCGAACGAGTGATTCTGCTCCCCGACGGCACCGAGGACCACTGGTCCCAGGAATACCTGGAACTGATCCAGCTCGCATGAACGGGCGGGGTCAGTCCTGCCGCCGGACCGATTCCTCGACCAGATCCAGGATCGCCGCGAGGTTGGACCTACCGTGGCCGGACGCGATCCGCGCCACCAGGCCGTCCAGCACGAGATCCAGGTAGTCGGCGAGGACGTCGTTGGGTACGTCGTCGCGCAGTCTTCCTGCGGTCTTCTGACGCTCGAGTCGCCCGAGTGTCGCGTCGGTCAGCTCTGCAGACCGTTCGGCCCAGCTGGTCCGGAAGTCCGCGTCCGTGCGCAGTCGTCGGGTGATCTCGAGCCGTGTTCCGAGCCACTCGAATTGTTCTGGTTGCGCCAGCATGTCTCGCATCACCTGCACCAGACCCTGGGTGGCCGCGACCTCGGCCATGCGTCGAGCATCTTCCTGCGCCAGCGCGAGGAAGAGTCCGTCCTTGTCCTTGAAGTGGTGGAATATGGCTCCGCGCGACAGGCCGGTGGCCTCTTCGAGACGCCGTACTGTCGCGCCCTCGTAACCGAACTCGCCGAAGCACTTACGCGCGCCGTCGAGAATTTCGCTTCGACGGGCAGCCAGGTGGTCTTCGCTGACCTTGGGCACGTGTGGGTTTCCTACTTTCGATGAGGGCCTCGACCGATACGGCGATGGGCCCGGAAACACGTTGTCGGTTCCGGGCCCATCGCCGTTCGAGGCATACGTCAGACGACGCGCACTCAGCCTCTGATCATGTTGCGCAGCACGTACTGCAGGATGCCGCCGTTGCGGTAGTAGTCCGCTTCACCCGGGGTGTCGATGCGAACCACGGCCTCGAACTCGACCTTCGAGCCGTCTTCCTTGGTGGCGATGACGGTCATCGTCTTCGGGGTGGTGCCCTCGTTCAGCTTCGCGACTCCGACGATGTCGAAGGTCTCGGTGCCGTCCAGCGTGAGCGACGAAGCGCTCTCACCGGCCGGGAACTGCAGGGGAACGACGCCCATGCCGATGAGGTTGGAGCGGTGGATGCGCTCGAACGACTCGGTGATGACGGCCTTGACGCCGAGGAGCGAGGTGCCCTTGGCCGCCCAGTCGCGCGACGATCCGCTGCCGTACTCCTTGCCGCCCAGCACGACCAGCGGGATGCCGGCCTTCTGGTAGTTCTGCGACGCGTCGTAGATGAAGGACTGCGGTCCACCGTCCTGCGTGAAGTCGCGGGTGTAGCCGCCCGAGACGTCGTCGAGGAGCTGGTTCTTGAGGCGAATGTTCGCGAATGTTCCGCGAATCATGACCTCGTGGTTTCCGCGACGCGAACCGAGCGAGTTGTAGTCCTTGCGCTCGACACCGTGCGAATCCAGGTACTGCGCGGCAGGCGTGCCTGCCTTGATGGGACCTGCCGGGCTGATGTGGTCGGTGGTGACCGAATCGCCGAGCAGAGCCAACACGCGTGCACCCGTGATGTCCTCGACGGGAGCCGGGTCCATCGTCATGCCGTCGAAGTACGGAGGCTTACGCACGTAGGTGGACTTGGGATCCCACTCGAACGTGTCACCCTCGGGGGTCGACAGGTTCTGCCAGCGGCTGTCACCGGCGAAGATGGTCTCGTAGGACTTGCTGAACATGTCCCGGCTGATCGAGGACTGGATGGTCGATTCGATCTCCTCGGCGGACGGCCAGATGTCCTTCAGGAACACGGGGTTGCCCTCGTGATCCTCGCCGAGAGCGTCGGTCTCGAAATCGAAGTCCATCGTGCCCGCCAGGCCGTAGGCGATGACCAGCGGCGGCGAAGCCAGGTAGTTCATCTTCACGTCGGGGGAGATGCGGCCTTCGAAGTTGCGGTTGCCCGACAGCACTGCGGTGACCGAGAGGTCGTTGTCGTT
Organism: Rhodococcus sp. IEGM 1330; assembly: GCF_033142445.1. NCBI lineage: Bacteria > Bacillati > Actinomycetota > Actinomycetes > Mycobacteriales > Nocardiaceae > Rhodococcus > Rhodococcus sp. IEGM 1330. The sequence goes on along the minus strand of NZ_JAWLSB010000006.1, from coordinate 280,256 downwards.
GATCGCCTTCGAGATCGGCTCGAGCAGCGGACCGGTGTTACCGATACACGTGGTGCAGCCGTAACCGCCGAGGTAGTAGCCGAGCTTCTCGAGGTACGGCCACAGGCCGGCCTTCTCGTAGTAGTCGGTGACGACCTGCGAGCCGGGCGCCATGTTGGTCTTGACCCAGGGCTTGGTGGACAGCCCCTTCTCCACGGCATTGCGGGCGAGCAGTGCTGCGCCGAGCATGACCGACGGGTTCGAGGTGTTGGTGCAGGAGGTGATTCCTGCAACCACGACGGCGCCGTGATCGAGCACGAATTCGCCTGCCTCGTCGGTGGTGACGCGGACCGGCTTGCTCGGACGACCCTCGGAACCGTATGCGGCAGAACGCACGTCTACGGAATCTTCTTCGGCGAAGCTCAGCGAAGCGGAGTCGCTCGCCGGGAACGATTCGTCGAGGGCCTCGTCGAGCTTGCTGTCACCCTCGTGCTTCGGGTGGTTCTCCTCGACGTAGTTGTGAATGTCCTTGCGGAACGCAACCTTGGACTCGGACAACAGGATTCGGTCCTGCGGACGCTTCGGGCCTGCGATGGACGGAACGACCGTGTTGAGGTCGAGCTCGATGTACTCGGAGTACACGGCCTCGTTCTTCGGGTCGTGCCACATGCCCTGTTCCTTGGCGTACGCCTCGACGAGCGCGAGCTGCTCATCGCTGCGGCCGGTGAGGCGCAGGTAGTTGATCGTCTCTTCGTCGATCGGGAAAATTGCTGCGGTGGAACCGAACTCGGGGCTCATGTTGCCCAGGGTGGCGCGGTTCGCGAGCGGAACCTCGGCCACACCCTCACCGTAGAACTCGACGAACTTGCCGACGACGCCGTGCTTGCGCAGCATCTCGGTCGCAGTGAGCACCACGTCGGTCGCGGTGACGCCGGGCTGGATCTCACCGGAGAGCTTGAAACCGACGACGCGGGGGATGAGCATCGAGACGGGCTGGCCGAGCATGGCCGCCTCGGCTTCGATACCGCCGACGCCCCAGCCCAAGACACCGAGGCCGTTGACCATCGTGGTGTGCGAGTCGGTGCCGACGCAGGTGTCGGGGTAGGCCTGGCCCTTGCGGGTCATGATGGTCGGTGCCAGGTACTCGATGTTGACCTGGTGCACGATGCCCATGCCCGGGGGGACGACCTTGAAGTCGTCGAACGCGCCCTGTCCCCAACGCAGGAACTGGTAGCGCTCGCCGTTGCGCTCGTACTCGAGGTCGACGTTGCGCTCGAGAGCATCGGCGCGGCCGAAGACGTCGAGGATGACCGAGTGGTCGATGACCATGTCGGCGGGGGAGAGGGGGTTGACTTTGTTGGGGTCGCCGCCCAGGGTGGTGACGGCTTCACGCATCGTGGCGAGGTCGACGATGCACGGAACGCCGGTGAAGTCCTGCATGATAACGCGCGCAGGGGTGAACTGGATTTCGAAGCTCGGCTCCGCGGACGGATCCCACGAGGCAATCGAACGAATGTGGTCGGCGGTGATGTTGGCACCGTCCTCGGTGCGAAGGAGGTTCTCCGCGAGGACCTTCAGCGCATAGGGCAATTTCTCGGCACCGGGCAAGGCCGACAGTCGGAAGATCTCGTACGAGTTCTCTCCGACTTCGAGGGTGCCCTTTGCACCGAATGAATCATTACTTGCGGTCACTTCAGCTCCACTCGTCTATGAGGCACACCGCCGACGGGGCTGTGTCGACGGTTGAAGCGAGGCGCTGACTGCGGGCCTCGGCCTCGAATCTCGGGAGCGAGAGTTCGAGGCGGACGCACGGTCAGTGTCTCGATGGAAGTCTAACAGTACGCTTGTCCTGTGAAAACCTGCGGTCGAGTTCTCGGTGGGTGTCGAGAGACCGATCCACACGACGATCCTCACGTAGTGCTCCCGGCTGCGCAATGAAGGGCGACCTCAGTAGTTGCGCCGGACCTGCGGGCCTACCAGGTACGGGCGCGACGGTGACGTAGGGTTCGACCCGACTGGTTCCTACCGACTGGACGAGAGATGCCTGAGCCGATTCACGCCGTTTCCCCACTTGCCACCGATATACCGGCAGGTCTGGACGTCGACAGCATCGTCGCCACGGTCCGCGAGTCCGGCGTCAGTGCCCCCGCCGACGAGGAAGCCGGGTTGTCCGCAGCCGTCGCGCGCGCCGAGGACCACGGCATCGATCTGAGCGTCGTGATCGTGCCGACCGAACCTCGCCACGACTCGCAACTTCGAGATCTCGCCACCGCTGTCGGAGCACGCGAGGGTGGCACGGTTCTGGTGCTCAGCCCCGGGCAAGTGGGTACGTTCAGCGACTCGATCAGTCGGGTGACCCTCGAAGCAGGTCAGGACCGTACCTACACCGGCAACCACGTCGTCGCTGCCGACAACTTCGTCGACACCCTCGTCGAGGATCAGGCACCGTGGGGTCTGCTCACGGGCGGCCTGGTTGTCGTGGTCGCCGCGGTCGCGGCTTTGACTGCTGTCGTCAAGGTCCGCAGATATCGCTCGCGTTCGGAGTCGAACGACCGCGCGCACAGCGAGTCCGTCGCCGACTGAACACGCTCGTCCGGGGGTCGTTCGACTGACCGACGCCCGCACCGTTCGACCCGGTCCCGATCGTGACCGTGAGGTCGTCCGAAAAAGTCGGAAAAATTGTTTCCGGTAAACCCCGAGTTCACGGCGTTGTGCCTGGTGGAATTACCAATGTGTCATTTGTGACTGGAGTTTCTTTAGGGTGCGAAGTGTCGTACGGTGCCATTGGCACTGCTGGGGAAGGAGTGTCGCAGAAGGCGGTTGTCATCCGTGGGGAACTCGGGAGGCCACTGCTTCGGGTGTGACTGACGTGGTTCGCACCTGTCGTATTGCTGCGTGTTTCTTTCCCGCCCGGCGAGAACGCTCACCGTCACCTGCGATCGGGGTGGAGGACGGAGAGCACCTCGACGGCACTTCGGTTCGATGCGAACCCGAGTGAATGCCGGACCCGAGGGAGACATTTGTGAGCCGACGTCAAGTCCGCGGAACTCACCGCCGTGCACTCGTCCGTACCCGATTCGTGCTGGTGGGCGCAGGCCTCGTTGTCGCGTTGATGGCGACCCTTCCCGGGGTTGCCGCCGCGGTACCACCGCCACCGCCCAACCCCTCGGACACCGACCTCGCCGCCGCGGGCAGCGCCGTCGACTCGAGCCTGGGTCAGGTAGGTCAGCTGATCGACGCGATCGCCTCGGCCAACCAACAGCTCGCCCAACTCGACGACGAGGTCGCGTCGAAGCGAGAAGGCGTCAACAAGGCCCTGGTCGATCTGCAGAATGCACGTGACGCGGCCGACGTCGCTGCCGCACTCGTCGGCGCCGCGCAGCAGGCTCTCGTCGATGCAGGCACCCAGATCCAGGCAGCCCAGACCAAGTTCGACGAGTTCGCCAAATCCAGCTACACACAGGGCTCGGGCGTTGCCTCGATGGCGTCGTTCCTGGGGTCAAGCGGACCGGACGACGTCCTGGACCGCGCCCAGGTCCTGAAGGTTCTCTCCAACAGTCAGAACGCAGTACTCGACGGCTTGCAGCGGGCCCGTACCGAGCAGGCGAACCGCGATTCGGCGGCCCGTGAGTCCAAGCAGCAGGCCGACGCGGCCGCCTCGGAAGCCGAGTCCAAGAAGGCGGAGGCCGAGCAGGCCATCGCCGAGGCGCAGGCAGCGCTGCAGGCAGAGGCCGACCGGAAGGCCACGATCGAATCGCAGCGTGACTCGGCGCAGACCGAACTCGATGCCGCCCGCAGCAACGTCGCCGGTCTGCAGGATCAGCGAGCCGCGTACGGCGACTGGGAGTCGCAGAAGGCGGCCGAGGATGCGGCCATCGCCGCCGCCACGGCCGCAGCGAAGGAAGCTGCTGTACAGGCAGCTGCGCGAGTATCGGCAAACCTGGCGGCGCAGCAGCGGGCGGCGGCCATTGCCGAGGGCCAGCGTTCGCATGTGGACGTGGACGACGATTCGAGCGCATCGACCGACTCGGACAGCTCGACCGCGACCACCCCCACCACGCCGAAGACACCCACCACACCGAAGACACCCACCACACCGAAGACGTCCACGACCCCGTCGGTCACCGGAAGCGCAGCCGTCGAGTTGGCGATCGACCGCGGAATGAGCCAACTCGGCGTGCCGTACTCCTGGGGCGGCGGCGACGAGAACGGACCGACCAAAGGCATCAGGGACGGCGGAGTCGCAGACAGCTACGGCGACTACAACAAGGTCGGCTTCGACTGCTCGGGGCTGATGATCTACGCCTTCGCAGGACTGGGTATCTCGCTGCCGCACTACACCGGCTACCAGTACACAGCGGGCAAGCAGGTGCCGTCTTCGGAGATGAAGCGTGGCGACATGATCTTCTACGGACCCAACGCCAGCCAACACGTTGCGCTCTACCTCGGCGACGGCAAGATGCTCGAGGCCCCGAAATCGGGTTCGGTGGTCAAGGTGTCCGACGTGCGATACAGCGGAATGACGCCGTACGCCGTGCGCATGGTGTCCTGAGCGCGATCCGGCGCGCCTCTCCGGGCTCTCGAGTCGTTCCGCAGGCTCAACTCCGGCCTCGCGTCGGGGGTGCCTTTCGGCGCGCATACCGATCACCTGGAATAGTTGATTGCGGCGGTACGAAACGAGCCCGACGACGATCGACTGAAAGCGGTGAATTCTTGGTGACATCACGTGACGGCCGGATTTCGAACGACGAGGGGTCGACGCGAGTCGAGTCTCCGACTCCGAATCCACCGGGTGTGGAGCCGAAGCGGGTGGACAGTCCGGCCCTGGCCGAGGACGTCCAGCTCCTCGAGAAGGCCGTGTACGAGGTCAAGCGCGTGATCGTCGGTCAGGACCGGCTGGTCGAACGCATCCTGGTGGGGTTGCTCGCCCGCGGCCACGTGTTGCTCGAGGGCGTCCCCGGGGTCGCCAAGACCCTTGCCGTCGAGACCTTCGCACGGGTGGTGGGTGGATCGTTCTCGCGAGTTCAGTTCACTCCCGACCTGGTGCCGACGGACCTCGTCGGCACCCGCATCTACCGTCAGGGCCGTGAGGAGTTCGACACCGAGCTCGGACCCGTCGTGGCCAACTTCGTGCTGGCCGACGAGATCAACCGTGCGCCGGCGAAGGTGCAGTCCGCTCTGCTCGAGGTCATGGCAGAACGCCACGTGACCATCGGCGGCAAGACGTTCCCGATGCCCGATCCGTTTCTGGTGATGGCAACACAGAACCCCATCGAGAACGAGGGTGTGTATCCCCTCCCCGAAGCTCAGCGCGACCGATTCCTGTTCAAGATCGTCGTCGACTACCCGACGGTCGAGGAGGAACGCGAGATCGTCTACCGCATGGGCATCAAGGCCCCCGAGCCCAAGCAGATCCTCGACCCTGTCGAGTTGGTTCGCCTGCAGAATCTGGCCAGCTCGGTGTTCGTGCACCACGCGCTCGTCGACTACGTGGTGCGGGTCATCGCTGCTACCCGAACGCCCGAGCAGTTCGGTATGGACGACGTGGCCAGCTGGATCGCCTACGGTGCATCGCCTCGTGCGACGCTCGGCATCATCGCGGCCTCCCGCGCACTGGCGCTGCTCCGGGGTCGCGACTACGTCGTTCCCCAGGACGTTCTCGAGGTCATTCCCGACGTGCTCCGGCACCGTCTCGTGCTGTCCTACGACGCTTTGGCCGACGAGGTGACCCCCGAGACGGTCATCTCCCGGGTGCTGCAGACCGTCGGGTTGCCGCAGGTGTCGCCGCAGGCGGTACCGGTGCCGCAGAGCAACGGAGCGGGTCCGGACGGGCCGCACTTCGACGGACGTCAGCCGCAGGGGCCGTACCCGACCCAGGGGCAGTTTACGGCCCCAGGACAGTTTCCCGGTCAGGGCCAACCGCTTGCGCCCCAGCAGCCCGGGCCCCAGCCCCATCCGCAAGCCGGGCAGTACGGCCAGCCCACACCGTCTCTGCAGAAGCCGTCCGGTGACGGATCATCGATCGGTACGCCGGGGCAGTGAGTGGATCCGACACCGCCTCCGCGACCGCAGGCCGAGCCGTCGTAGCCCGGCCACCGTCGTTCCGCTCGGGTGAGCTGCGTGATCCGAAGCTGGCCGCAGCACTGCGGACCTTGGAACTGACGGTGCGTCGACGGCTGGACGGGGTGCTGCACGGCGACCATCTCGGATTGATTCCCGGTCCTGGATCGGAGCCGGGCGACGCCAGGGAGTACCAGCCGGGCGACGATGTCCGTCAGATGGACTGGTCGGTCACCGCGCGTACGACGCATCCACACGTGCGGCAGTCCGTGGCCGACCGCGAGCTGGAGACCTGGCTCGTGGTCGACTTGTCGGCCAGCCTCGACTTCGGCACCACCGGGTGCGAGAAGCGCGATCTCGCGGTCGCGGCCTCGGCTGCCATCACGCATCTGTCCGGCGGTGGCGGAAATCGAATCGGCGCGGTGGTGGCCACCGGTTCCGACACCAACCGCATTCCGGCACGGGGCGGCCGCGTGCACACTCAGTCGATGCTCCGGGCCATTGCCACCACGCCGGCTGCGGCCGACGGTGTTCGCGGTGACCTGCGCGCTGCCATAGAAGCGCTGCGACGGCCCGAACGTCGCCGCGGGATGGCTGTGGTGATCAGCGACTTTCTCGGTCCGATCGATTGGGAGCGCTCGCTCCGGGCCATCTCCGCTCGACACGACGTGCTGGCCGTCGAGGTACTCGACCCACGTGATCTGGAACTGCCCGACGTCGGTGACGTCGTTCTCCACGATCCGGAATCCGGTCGTACTCGCGAGTTCAGTACGACGCCGCGGCTGCGTGCAGATTTCGCGCGCGCAGCAGCAGCACATCGCGACGACGTGGAGAAGGCGCTGCGGCGGTGCGGTGCACCTCGATTGACGCTTCGCACCGACGGTGACTGGATCGCGGACGTCGTACGGTTCGTGACCGCACGCAGGCACACCATCGGGTCCGGGTTCACCAACACCGCGCGGGCACGGCGATGAGCCTGACCGATTTCGCCTCGCCGTGGTGGCTGGGCTTCCTCGTCGTGGTCATCGCACTGACGGTCGGCTACGTCTGGATCCAGCGGCGCAAACAGAAGCACGTATTGCGGTTCTCCAACATGGAACTGCTCGAGTCCGTCGCGCCCGATCGGCCCAATCGGCTGCGGCACCTGCCGACGGCTCTCGTTCTGGTCGGCCTGATGTTCCTGACCGTCGCGTTGGCCGGTCCCACGGCCGACCAACGCGTGCCGCGGAACCGGGCGACCGTCATGCTCGTGATCGACGTGTCGCTGTCCATGGAGGCCACCGACGTCGAGCCGACTCGGTTGGCGGCCGCGCAGGAAGCAGCCAAATCCTTCGCCGACGGTCTGACGCCCGGCATCAATCTCGGATTGGTGGCGTTCGCCGGTACGGCGTCGGTTCTGGTGTCGCCCACGGCCAACCGCGAAGCCACCAAGTCCGCCATCGACAAGTTGCAGCTCAGCGAGCGAACGGCCACCGGCGAGTCGATCTTCACCTCGCTCCAGTCGATCGACACTCTCGGAGCGATACTCGGCGGCGGCGACGCTGCACCGCCTGCGCGCATCGTGCTGCTTTCGGACGGTAAGCAGACCGTCCCGCAGAACCTCGACGACCCACGCGGCGGGTACACCGCGGCGCGTGCCGCCAAGGACAAGAACGTGCCCATCTCCACCATCTCCTTCGGCACAAGCTATGGCTCGGTCGAAATCGAGGACGAGAACGGCGTAGAACGAGTCCCCGTACCGGTCGACGATCCGTCGTTGCGGGAGATCGCGAATCTGTCCGGTGGCAGCTTCTTCTCCGCGTCGTCGCTCGAGGATCTCAGAGACGTCTACGACACCCTCGAGGAGCAGATCGGGTTCGAGATCACGCGCGGCGACGCCTCGCGTCCCTGGCTGATACTCGGTGTCCTGTGCGTCTCGGTCGGCCTCGGTTCGGCGTTGGTGATGAGGCAACGTCTTCCGTGATCGCTGTTATTACTCACCAGTAAGTTTCGCTTTGTCTTTCCAGGACGAACAGATAGGTTGCTAGGCATGTCCACACCTGACTTCATCGCGCGATCGGTACTCGTCACCGGAGGTAACCGGGGTATCGGTCTTGCCATCGCCCAGCGACTCGCAGCCGACGGCCACAAGGTGGCCGTCACCCACCGCGGCTCCGGCGCTCCCGACGGGCTGTTCGGGGTCGTCTGCGACGTCACCGACTCCGCCTCGGTGGACGCGGCCTTCAAGGAGGTCGAAGAGAAGCAGGGACCGGTCGAGGTGCTCGTGGCCAACGCCGGCATCACCGACGACACGCTGCTGATGCGCATGACCGAGGACCAGTTCCAGCGTGTCATCGACGCGAACCTGACCGGAGCCTTCCGGGTCGCCAAGCGAGCCAACCGTGCCATGCTCCGCGCCCGCTGGGGCCGCATGATATTCCTGAGCTCGGTTGTCGCTCTCGCCGGCGGACCGGGACAGATCAACTACGCAGCATCGAAAGCCGGTGTCATCGGCATGGCGAGGTCGATCACTCGCGAGCTCGGATCGCGCTCGATCACCGCGAACGTGGTGTCACCCGGATTCATCGAGACCGACATGACTGCAGACCTGCCGGACGAATTGCGCGGCAAGGCCAAGGAATTCATCCCGCTTCAGCGTCTGGGTCAGCCCGAGGACGTCGCGGCAGTGGTGAGCTTCCTGGCGAGCCCCGACTCCTCCTACGTGTCCGGTGCCGTGATCCCCGTCGACGGCGGCATGGGCATGGGTCACTGAGAGTCGCTCTCGCACAATATTTTTCAGTTCGATGTCATTGATTTCATCTTCGAAAGCAAGGAACACAGCACTATGGGCGGATTGCTCGAAGGCAAGACCATTCTCATCACCGGCATCATCACCGATGCCTCGATCGCGTTCCACGCCGCTGCCATGGCGCAGGAGCAGGGTGCCAAGGTGATCATCACCGGGTTCGATCGGCTTCGGCTCATCGACCGCATCGCGCAGCGTTTGCCCAAGGAGGTGCCACCGGCGATCGAACTCGATGCCACCAACGAGGAGCACCTCGCGGCTCTGGCCGACCGGGTGCGCGAAGTGGCACCCGAGGGTATCGACGGCGTCCTGCACTCGATCGCATTCGCGCCCCGCACCTTGATGGGCCCGGACGCCAAGCCGTTCCTCGAGGGCCCAGGTCCCGATGCTGCCAGGGCGTTCGAGATCTCTGCGTGGAGCTACGCATCTCTGGCGCGCGCCGTTCTGCCGGTCATGAACGAGGGCGGTTCGATCGTCGGAATGGATTTCGATCCCCGCACATCGATGCCGTACTACAACTGGATGGGTGTGGCCAAGGCTGCACTCGAATCCGTCAACCGCTACGTTGCCCGGGAAGTGGGCGCGGCCAAGCGTATTCGCTCCAATCTCGTTGCTGCCGGCCCCATCAGGACCCTTGCAGCCAAGGCCATCGCGGGTACGGCGACCGGTGATGCAGCCAAGATGGACCAGCTGAACGTCTACTGGGACGGTGCCGCTCCGATCGGTTGGGACGTCAACGACCCGACCGTCGTAGCCAAGTCCATCGTCGCGTTGCTCTCGGATTGGCTGCCCGGGACCACCGGATCCATCGTGTACGTCGACGGCGGAGCCAGCCACAACACTTACCTGCCCGAGAACATGTGATGCCGCGGTGGGCGGAACCGCACGTGGTTTCGCCCACCGACAGGTTTCGTTCGCCGATCGGACCCCCGCCGGGGCCGGTCTGCGACGGGGGCACAATGGAATACATGACCACCCCTGGAGACTTCGACGCATTGTTGGTGCTCTCGTTCGGCGGGCCGGAACAGCCCGCCGACGTGCGCCCGTTCCTGGAGAACGTCACTCGCGGACGTGGAGTGCCACCCGAGCGGCTCGACGCCGTCGTCGAGCACTACATGCACTTCGGTGGCGTCTCGCCGATCAACCGGCTCAACAGAGACATCATCGATGCGCTCCGCAGCGAATTCGATTCCGCCGGAGTCGATCTGCCGATCTATTTCGGAAACCGCAACTGGCATCCGATGATCGAGGACACCGTCGCGACCATGAAGTCGGACGGAATCAGGAACGCACTCGTGTTTCCGACCTCCGCGTGGGGCGGATACTCCGGATGCAGGCAGTACCACGAGGACATCGCGCGGGCCCGCGCCGCCGTCGGTGACGATGCTCCGCATCTGCTCAAGATCCGGCAGTACTACGACCACCCGCTCATGGTCGACGCGTTCAGCGACGCCGTCGCCTCGGCACGAGCCTCACTGCCCGAGCAGCACCGCGCCGGAGCACGTCTGGTGTTCACCGCACACTCCATCCCCTCGGCGGCCGACGCCAACGCAGGTCCGCCAGAGGAGGGCGGTCACCTCTACAGCCGTCAAGTGGCCGAGGCATCGAGGCTCGTCGCAGCCGCGTCGGGTGTCGACGACTTCGACCTGGTGTGGCAGTCCCGGTCCGGACCCCCGCAGGTGCCGTGGCTCGACCCCGACATCTGTGATCACCTCGAAGCGCTGTCGAAGAAATCCGTCGAGGCCGTGATCGTGTGTCCGATCGGATTCGTGTCCGACCATCTCGAGGTCGTGTGGGATCTCGACACCGAAGCGGAGGAGAAGGCCCGCGAACTCGGAATGGCCTTCGCTCGCGCGGGCACGCCCGGATCCGACGCGCGTTTCCCGCAGATGATTCGCGAGCTCGTGGACGAATACCGAGTCGGTGGCCGGTGCCGCGGACTCGGCAGTGTGCCCGGCTTCGGTTCGACACTGGACGGCAGTCGTTGCGCAGTCGGCTGCTGTGAGCAGCCCACCCGCCCCTCCAGGCCCGCCGCCGCCACGTCGTGAAAGTCTCTGCCTGACACCCGCTTCCCGATGGGGTGTCAGGCGGAATGCATCGCCGCTTCGATGCTCGTCGCGACAGCGATGGTGCGCGCGGTGCGCACTGCAGCCCACAGCGGTCGAACGAGTTCTTCACGTGCTGCGGCTGCCGACGCGGTGGGTGCCTCCGACGGAGCCGATCCCGCCGCGACCGTCAGAATGGCGGCGACCCGATCCGCCGATTCGAGAACGCGGAACGCCCTGTCGGACATTTCTGCGGGGTAGCGATGCCGTGCCGCGTCGGCGATCAATGCGGCAATACGGGTACGCGGATCGGCGTCGAGGGTTCGGGTGGGTAGCGACTGCATCTGCGCGAGAGCGTCCGCCGCGCCGCGCACGGCCTCACGCATCTCGTACTCGGCCTCACCCAACCCTTGATCCCGATGACCGTGCTCGGGGACGACGATCGAATACACGGTCCAGCGCAACACATCCGGTCCCTCCACGACGGGTACCAACCCGATCCCGGCATTGCCCGAGGTCCCGATCACCACCGCCTGACCGGTGTCGAGGGCAGCTCGGGAGAAGTCCGTGTTCGCGGGGAGGCCGTTCACCGCACCGGGAGCAGGCAGAACCAGCTTGACCCGATCGTCCCCTGCCGCGGGCGTCGACGCCGTTGAAGCCGCTCTGATCGCGTGTAGCAAGCCCGCGATTCCATCGGCGTAGCCGGGATACTCCAGCCCGAAATTCTCGGCCGCGTCCGCATCGCCCGCGCCCACGAGATGCATCGGCGCCCACTCGGACATGGCGTCGATGACGTCGTCGGGCGAGCTGGCACCGGCCAGCCAGGAACCGGCCCACAGGGCGAGACTTGTACTAGAGGAACACACGACTCACGAGCATAGGTCGGCGTGGCGAACCGTGCTCGGGACGCCGGTGTCGCTAGCGTTGGTCGCCGTGAACGACATGTACGGCGGAGACATTCTCAGAGGGCACAGTCGCATGCGCAAGGTTCCGGCACCGGAGGTGTCGGCGGAGCGCGGATTGGTCGTCGAAGATGCCGGCACCGGGTACTGCGGTGCCGTGGTCGGCTTCGAGCGCACCTACGATGGAGATTTCGTCCGGCTCGAGGACGGTGCCCGCACGACGCGGCTGTTCGCCTTGCGCGAGGCAGCATTCCTGATCGACGGACGTCGGGTCACCTTGGTTCGGCCCAAGCCTGCGGCGGCCGCGGCGGCACCGACGCGCTCCGCATCCGGTTCGACCAAAGTCGAGGGCCTGCGCGCGCGGACGGCCCGCGCGAGCCGCATCTGGGTCGAGGGCGTGCACGACGCGGCCCTGGTGGAAAGTGTGTGGGGACACGATCTTCGGGTGGAGGGCGTGGTCGTCGAGCATCTCGAGGGCCTGGACAATCTGGGGGAGCGGTTGGCGGATTTCGGTCCTGGCCCCGGCCGTCGCGTCGGAGTGCTGGTCGACCATTTGGTGACCGGGTCCAAGGAGTCGAAGTTGACGAGGTCGCTGGGCGAGCACGTCCTGGTCACCGGCCATCCGTTCATCGACGTCTGGGAGGCGGTCAAGCCCGCTGCTGTCGGCATCGAGGCCTGGCCGAAGATCCCGCGGGGTGAGGATTGGAAGACCGGAATCTGTCGAGAGCTGGGGTGGGGTAGTCCGCGGGAGGGGTGGCGTCGGGTGTATTCGTCGGTCTCGAGCTTCCGTGATCTCGAAGCACCGCTGATCGGAGCCGTCGAACAATTGGTCGACTTCGTCACCGAGTAGGGCTGTGTCCAGCAACGCACCGGCAATTGTCCGATTCGTGCTTGGATGGAGGCTGTGGCAGCGATCATTTGGCTCATAGCGGCAGTGGTACTCGCCGGTGCCGAGGCACTGACGGGCGACTTCTTTCTTCTGATGATCGCCGGCGGCGCGCTCGGCACCGCCGGCGTCTCGGCTCTGACCGATTTTCCTGTGTGGGCCGATGCGATCGTCTTCGGTGTCCTGTCGTTGGCACTGGTTCTCGGTGTTCGCCCGATTCTGTTGCGGCGCTTCGCAAATCCGCCCGATACCCCGATGGGGATGGCCGCTCTCACCGGCAAGAGTGCGGTCGTTCTGGAACAGGTCACTGCCCACGAAGGCCAGATCAAGCTCGGTGGTGAGGTGTGGACCGCTCGTCCACTCGACGAGACCGAAGTGTATACCCCGGGTACCACCGTGACCGTGATGGAAATAGACGGCGCAACCGCCGTCGTATGGAAGGGACCGTAGCCAGTGGAAGCACTCATCGCACTGGCTGTCATCGTCGTGTTCGTCGCGGTGTTGATGGCCAAGTCCATCTCGATCGTCCCGCAAGCCGAGGCCGCCGTGATAGAGCGGCTCGGCCGCTACACGCGCACCGTGTCCGGTCAGCTCACGATCCTCGTGCCGTTCGTCGACCGCATCCGGGCCAAGGTCGACCTGCGCGAGCGGGTCGTGTCGTTTCCGCCGCAGCCGGTGATCACCAAGGACAACCTGACGGTGTCCATCGACACCGTCGTCTACTTTCAGGTGACCAACCCGCAGTCGGCGGTGTACGAGATCAACAATTACATCGTCGGTGTCGAGCAGTTGACCACCACCACTCTGCGCAACGTCGTCGGCGGAATGACGCTGGAGGAGACCCTCACCTCGCGTGATTCGATCAACGGCCAACTGCGCGTCGTGCTGGACGAGGCGACCGGCCGCTGGGGCCTGCGCGTAGCCCGAGTCGAGCTCAAGAGCATCGACCCGCCGCCCTCGATCCAGGAATCGATGGAGAAGCAGATGAAGGCCGATCGCGAGAAACGAGCGACCATCCTCACTGCCGAGGGTCATCGAGAGTCGGCGATCAAGACGGCCGAGGGAGACAAGCAGAGCCGGATTCTCGCGGCCGAGGGCGGCAAGCAGGCAGCCATCCTCACCGCCGAAGGCGAGCGGCAGTCTCGCATCCTGCGTGCGCAGGGCGACCGCGCCGCGAAGTACCTCGAAGCTCAGGGCCAGGCCAAGGCCATCGAGAAGGTGTTCGGCGCCATCAAGGCCGGCAAGCCGACGCCCGAGTTGCTGGCATACCAGTACATGCAGACGCTGCCGCAGATGGCGCAGGGCGACGCGAACAAGGTGTGGATGATTCCGAGCGATTTCGGTGACGCTCTCAAGGGGTTCGCCAAGACACTCGGTGCGCCCGGCGAAGACGGTGTGTTCCGGTACGAGCCCAACGAGTCGGCCGGCAACGAGCCCAAGCCCGAGGACGACTCGGACGAGGTTGCCGAATGGTTCGAGACCAAGACGGATCCGGCGGTCGCCGAGGCGGTCAAGGCTGCAGAAGCGGTGGCGCGCAAGCCGGTCGACACGTCGCTGGCGTCCGCACCCGAGCTGTCGAAGGGGTTCGACGTCGGTGCCCTGTCTGCGTCGCCGGAGGCGGAGCCGGAACAGCGCTGAGGTCTGCCCTGATCAGCTGATCAGGGCCGTTCCGACCCCGGCGGCGGCCAGGGCCCACAGGACGCTGGCGAAGGTGCCGATGATGAACTGTTCGGAGGCATGGGATTCGCGCAGTTCGGGATAGCGCGCCAGTCCCTTGACCGCCAGCACGATGGCGATGCCTTCCGGCCAGCCGGCGAGAATCGACACGGCGACGGCCACGCGTTCGAGGATGCCGATGGTCAGTCCACCACGAAGCGGCTCGACCGGATCGTCTCCGGTCGAGTCGCTTCGTCGTCGTGCGACGCGAAACACGGTGGGTACCGACGCTGTTCCACCCAGGGCCGCGGCGACGACGCTCAGGACGACTCCGACGGCATGGCCGAGACCGTAGGCCGGTCCGGCCACCGTGGCCAGGACTGCCGCTGCCGCAAGCAGACTCGACGCGGCGACGGTGGGCAACCATTGGCGAATTCCGGTGCCGACGGGCGCGGTAGCAGCAACTGCGGTCAGTGCCAGTAGCACCAGGGTGGCGACGATCATGGCCGGTGGTTTCCCGTCGTGTTCGCGGTGTCGAGCAATCGAGTCGCCAGGGTGCGGCCTGCGTTCTCGACGTGCCAGCCGGCTACCGAGAGTCGTTGCGACATGGCCTGTTTGCTGATCTTCAATCGTTCGGCCGCGTCGGTCTGCGACAACCCGGCAGCCATGAGTTCGACCGCTTCTCTGCCCTGGTCCGAGCGTCTGATGACGAGCAGCGCAACCAGGGTCGATGCTGTCTCCGCGTCCTCGGCGGCAGCGGCGTCGGGGCCACTGACGGCGAGTGCGGCCGGGGCGTTCTTGGCTCTGGTCACGGCGTCTCGGGCTGCCTCGAACGCCGGTCCGCGTCCGGCGCGCGTCGTCTCGGGTAACGGGAGTTCGACGGAGCCGATGCCTATGCCGACGCTCCAGTGCGGGGTGGAGACCAGTTCGAGGGCGATCGAGACGACGGTGGCTGCGTCCTCGCAGACGGCTTGCACTTCGTCTCCTGCGGTGCGCTCGAAGGGCCGCATCAGTTCGTGGTCGCGATAGCGACCGAGCAGTTCGGGCACGCGATCGATATCGCGTCTACTGCGGCGTTGGTCCACGGTCAGCACGAACATTGGACAAGGCTAGATCGTTGATGTAGGCCAGTCAAGCTTCAAGGCTTGATTCGTCGGAATCAAGGTTACCGACCTGTCGATCGCCCACGGGCGCAGGCTCGGAACGCGAACCGCGCGAGAGACGCCAATCCACGACCAGCCCACTCAGACCGATCGCAATACAGACCGCAGACAACACCAGCAGCGCCGGATGTGTCTCGCCTCCGATCGCTCCGCCGATCACGACGATTCCGAGAGTGCCCGGCAGCATCCCGACGGCCGTCGCCAGCGCGAACGGGACGGGCCGAACCGCCGACACACCACACGCGTAGTTCACCAAC
This sequence comes from Rhodococcus sp. IEGM 1330, assembly GCF_033142445.1. Classification (NCBI taxonomy): domain Bacteria; kingdom Bacillati; phylum Actinomycetota; class Actinomycetes; order Mycobacteriales; family Nocardiaceae; genus Rhodococcus; species Rhodococcus sp. IEGM 1330. The sequence goes on along the minus strand of NZ_JAWLSB010000006.1, from coordinate 264,523 downwards.
GAGAACGGCACCGGCGCAATCAGGCGCAGAGAGCCGACGGCCAGCCAGCCTCGTCGGCGCAGACTCTCGTCCACCGAATCCAGAGCCGAGTGGGACATTCGCGCTGCCACGGCTTCGCGACCGATCGCACGGACCAACAGCAGCGCCAGAATGGCACTGACCGTCGACGCGCCGATGGTGACCGCCAGACCGGTCAGGGGCCCGAACAGCACTCCTGCACTGAGCGTGAACAGTGTTCTCGGGACAGGCGCGACGGTCACGATCGCGTGCACGACGAAGAACACGAGCGGGAATGTCGGGCCGACGGAGGTGCCCCAATCACGAATCTGTTCGACACTCGGATGGGGTGCGAACACCGCTACGAGAGCGAAGACGGCAATCACCGCCAGCAGCGCGATCAGTCGAACGTCACGCAGGTGCCGGGTCACGAGAGGCCAGCGTACCGGCGCGAGACGACACCTCGCCGTTTCCCGAGTTCGAGAGCCGAGCTGCACGACCGAACGTGAGGTGATCCTCACGATAACCTGCAATGCGGTGGGGTTAGCATCACTTCAAGTCGGGCGCAGGACTACCCGCCGAACCGAGGGAGCAGCACACGTGTCCATCGCGTCGCACGAAGATGCCGCACGCAGCGCTCATGCGGCCTGGCAGAAGGCAGTGGCCGGTGTCCTGGCCAAATCTCGTCGGGTCGAGGTGGCCGATCTGCCGGACGATGCCGAACATCTACTCGATTCCACTACGTACGACGGGATCACCGTGTCCCCGCTGTACACCGCATTCGACGAGCGACCGGAAGGTCCACTGCCCGGGCAGTTTCCCTACCTGCGGGGCCGCGACCCGCACCGCGACGTCAACGCGGGCTGGAAGGTGTGCACCCGCCACGGCTCGGTCCGCGGCGAGGGCGCCGACGACGCGTCGACACTCAACACCCAGATAATCGATTCGCTCTCCAACGGCACCAGCGCACTGTGGTTGACGGTCGGCGACGGTGGCGTCGATCCGAATGCTCTGCCGGAGGTTCTGCGTGGAGTGTTTCTCGAGCTCGCACCGCTGACGCTCGATGCGCGCGGAGATGTTCGCGCAGCGGCAGCCGCGGTGTTCGGGGTGCTCGACTCGGCCGATATCGACGAGCGCGCCGCAGTCGACATCCGGCTCGGCGTGTCCACTCTCACAGCAGGGCTGGGCGGAACCGAGTCGATCGAGATGGCCGAGGCGCTCGAGTTGGTTCGTGAGTCGATCGGTCGCACCGAGACGGTTCGTGCGATCACGGTCGACGGCACCGTGTTCCACAATCTCGGTGGCGGCGACGCACAGGAGCTCGGTGCGGCGATCGCCGCAGGCCTCGAGTACCTCCGGTCCATGACCGATGCCGGTATCGGCATCGCCGACGCCCTGCGACAGATCGAGTTCCGGTTCTCCGCCACCGACGACCAGTTCCAGACCATCGCCAAGTTCCGGGCCGCTCGCACGCTGTGGGCGCGCATCGCGCAGGTCTGCGGAGCCCCCGACGCCGGTGACGCTCCTCAGCATGCCGTGACCTCGGAAGCGATGATGTCGCAGCGGGATCCGTGGGTGAACATGCTGCGGACCACGCTGGCGTCGTTCGGAGCGGGAGTGGGCGGTGCCGATGCGGTGACCGTGCTCCCGTTCGATGCGGCACTCGACGGCGGCGCGGCCGGGGTGTCGAAGACGTTCGCGGCCCGCATCGCCCGAAACACCCAGCTGCTGCTGCTCGAAGAAGCGCATCTCGGACGGGTCCTGGATCCGGGTGCCGGGTCCTGGTACATCGAAGAACTGACGGCAGCGGTCGCCGCGAAGGCCTGGGAGTTCTTCCAGAATGTAGAAGCGTCGGGTGGCTTCCGCGCCGCCGTCGACGACGGTTCGCTCGTGGCCGCGATCGAGAAGACCCGCGCCGAACGCGATTCCGACATCGCTCACCGAGTGACCCCGCTGACGGGCGTCAACGAATTTCCCAACCTGGCCGAGGCTCCGCTGAGTCCGGAACGAACCGCGCCGCAGGGTTCGACCACGGTGTATCGGTACGGCCGGGCATTCGAGTCGCTGCGAGACCGGTCGGATGCCTATCTGGCCGAGCACGATGCGCGACCCGCAGTGCTCCTGGTGCCGCTGGGCAGCGTCGCCGAGCACAACGTCCGAACGACGTTCGCGTCGAATCTGTTGGCGTCGGGCGGAATCGAGGCCGTCAATCCCGGTCCGTTGACCATCGACGCTGTTGGCGGGGCAGTGGAGTCGTCCGGAGCTCACACAGCGGTGGTGTGCGGCACCGACAAGCGATACGCCGACGAGGCCGCCACTGCTGTGGACGCGCTCCGGGCCGCAGGCGTCACGCAAGTTCTGCTCGCCGGCCCCGAGAAGATCTTCACCGGCATCGAGGGCACCTCGCGTCCCGATGGATTCCTCACCGCGAAGGTCGACGCCGTCGCAGTGCTGACCGAACTTCTCGACACCCTGGGAGCTTGAGATGAGCAACGACGAGCGCAGAATCTCGCACACCATCGGAAGTTTCGCCGAGGTGCCACTGGTCGATCCCGACGAGCCGACGCCGACGCCGCCGTCGACCGAGGACGTCACCGCCCATGTGCAGCAGGGTGCGAAGGCCAACTTCTACACGCCCGAGCAGGTGGTGTGGTCCACCCCCGAGGGCATCGACGTCAAGCCGGTGTTCACCGAGGCCGATCGCGCCGCCGCCGAGGCCGAGGGCTACCCGCTGCACAGCTACCCGGGTGCCCCGCCGTTTCTCCGCGGGCCGTATCCCACGATGTACGTCAATCAGCCGTGGACCATTCGTCAGTACGCCGGCTTCTCCACGGCAGCCGAGTCCAACGCGTTCTACCGCCGGAACCTCGCGGCGGGCCAGAAGGGTCTGTCGGTTGCGTTCGACCTGGCCACCCACCGCGGCTACGACTCCGATCACCCCCGAGTACAAGGTGACGTCGGAATGGCCGGAGTCGCCATCGATTCCATCTACGACATGCGGCAACTGTTCGACGGCATCGACCTGGGCAGCGTCTCGGTCTCGATGACCATGAACGGTGCAGTGCTGCCGATCCTGGCGCTGTACGTCGCGGCCGCCGAGGAGCAGGGCGTCGGGCCGGAGCAGCTCGCCGGCACCATCCAGAACGACATTCTCAAAGAGTTCATGGTGCGCAACACCTACATCTATCCGCCGAAGCCGTCGATGCGCATCATCTCGGACATCTTCGCGTACACCAGCGAGAAGATGCCCAAGTACAACTCGATCTCCATCTCCGGCTACCACATCCAAGAAGCCGGTGCCACAGCCGATCTCGAACTCGCCTACACCCTCGCCGATGGCGTCGAGTACATCCGGGCCGGTCTCGATGCCGGCATGGACATCGATACGTTCGCACCGCGGCTGTCGTTCTTCTGGGCCATCGGAATGAACTTCTTCATGGAGGTCGCCAAGCTGCGTGCCGGGCGTCTGCTGTGGGCCGAGCTCGTCCAGCAGTTCGAGCCCAAGAGCGCCAAATCCCGTTCGCTGCGCACTCATTCGCAGACGTCGGGTTGGTCGTTGACGGCACAGGACGTGTTCAACAACGTCGCTCGCACCTGTGTGGAGGCGATGGCGGCCACCCAGGGGCACACCCAGTCGCTGCACACCAACGCCCTCGACGAGGCACTCGCCCTGCCGACGGACTTCTCGGCGCGGATCGCACGCAACACCCAGCTGCTCATCGCTCAGGAGTCCAACACCGTTCGCCCGATCGATCCGTGGGGCGGCTCGCACTACGTCGAATGGCTCACCCATCAGCTGGCGAATCGGGCCCGGGCACACATCGCCGAGGTCGAGGAAGCAGGCGGCATGGCCCAGGCCATCGGCGAGGGCATCCCCAAACTGCGCATTGAGGAGGCGGCAGCCCGCACCCAGGCGCGCATCGACTCCGGCCGTCAGCCCCTGGTGGGCGTCAACAAGTACGTGCCCGACGAGCCCGACACCATCGAGGTGCTCAAGGTCGAGAACTCCAAGGTTCGGCGTGAGCAGATCGAGAAGCTCGAGCGACTGCGGGCCGAGCGGGACACCGCCGAGGTCGAGGCCGCCCTGGCGAACTTGACCAGAGCTGCGGCGTCGGATCAGCCCGGGATGGAGAACAACCTCCTGGCCCTCGCCATCGACGCGGCACGCAAGATGGCCACTGTCGGTGAGATCTCCGACGCGCTCGAGAAGGTCTACGGGCGCCATCAGGCCGAAATCCGGACAATCAGTGGTGTGTACCGCGACGAGGCAGGCAAATCCGAGAACATCACCCGCGCCACCGCGCTGGTCGAGCAGTTCGCCGAGGACGAGGGCCGTCGGCCTCGCGTCCTGGTGTGCAAGATGGGTCAGGACGGGCACGACCGTGGTCAGAAGGTCATCGCCACGGCGTTCGCGGACATCGGCTTCGACGTGGACGTCGGCCCGCTGTTCCAGACCCCCGAGGAGGTGGCCCGCCAGGCCGCCGACAACGACGTTCACGTCGTCGGAGTGTCGTCGCTAGCGGCAGGCCATCTGACGCTGGTGCCCGCCCTGCGACAGGCCTTGGCCGACGTCGGCCGCGAGGACATCATGATCGTCGTCGGTGGCGTCATCCCGCCCGGCGATTTCGACGAGCTCTACGCGGCGGGAGCCGCGGCGATCTTCCCTCCGGGCACCGTCATCGCCGACGCCGCGATCGGCCTGGTGGAGAAGCTGTCCGTCGCGCTCGGGCACGCACCACGCGAGGCCAACTCCTGAGTATGGGTTCTCCGAACGACAACACGAGTTCCTCGACCGGAGCAGCGTCGCCGAGAGGCCGGATCATCGACGTCGATGCGGTGGCCGACTCGGTCCGAGCGAACGAGCGATCCGGGCTTGCTCGTGCCATCACCCTGGTCGAGTCCACCCGCTCGGATCATCGTGATCTGGCTCAGCAGCTACTGCTGCGGGTGCTGCCCGATGCAGGCGGTTCCCATCGAGTCGGCATCACCGGCGTGCCGGGCGTCGGCAAGTCGACATTCATCGACGCGCTGGGGATGCGGTTGATCGAGAAGGGGCACCGGGTCGCGGTGCTCGCCGTCGATCCGTCGTCGACGCGGACCGGTGGTTCCATCCTGGGTGACAAGACCCGGATGTCGCGGCTCGCGGTGCAGGAACACGCGTACATTCGGCCGTCTCCGACGTCGGGAACCCTCGGCGGAGTGGCGCGTGCGACGCGAGAGACGATCGTGCTCCTCGAAGCGGCAGGCTTCGACGTCATTCTGGTGGAGACGGTGGGCGTCGGGCAGTCCGAGGTGACGGTGGCGAACATGGTCGACTGCTTCACGTTCCTGACGCTCGCGCGCACCGGAGACCAGTTGCAGGGCATCAAGAAGGGCGTTCTCGAGCTCGCCGATCTGGTGGCCGTCAACAAGGCCGACGGCAAGCACGCGACCGATGCGAAGAACGCCGCGCGGGAGTTGGCGGGCGCGCTGCGGCTGATCTACCCGCACGATGCGATCTGGAAGCCCCCGGTGTTGACGATGAGCGCCATCGAGGGCACCGGACTCGACGAGTACTGGGACACCGTGCTTCGGCACCAGCAAGTGCTCAGCGACGCAGGCGAATTCGCAGAGAAGCGTCGTAAGCAGCAGGTCGATTGGACGTGGACGATGGTCAACGATCAACTGTTGCGCCGGCTGGCGCAGAATCCATCCGTCAAGGCGATTCGCGGCGACGTCGAAGCCCGTGTGCGCGACGGTTCTCTGACGGCCGCGTTGGCCGCCCAGGAGCTACTCGACGCCTTCGATTCCTGACTCTGCCTCGGCGGCCGGGATCGCGGGGTAGAGCCGGGCCGCGAGTGCTCCGACCCGTTCGATCAGTCGGTCGAAGAATGCTTCGGGATCGGTGTGCGTGGCGACCGCCGCATTGGGGGCCTTGCCCCACATGCCGCGCCAGTCCGCGACGGTCGTTCCCCGCGTGAGGGTTCCGACGAGTTCGACGTCGACGGTCGCATGTCGATACTTGGCGATGTCCGTTTGCAGTGCCACAGCCGCCGCGAAGGGATCGTGCATGTGCGCCAGGAAACCCTGATCGTGATCACGATGGAATTCCATGTAGAACCGCACCGCGTCGGAGAAGTGCCGCACGATCGGGTTCGACGCGATCGATCGAACACCCGGTGCGTCGTCGGTGGAGATCGACTCCACCGGAAGGCTTTCCGCTCGCGCGGCCAGTCGACGGATGTGTTCGGGGGTCATTTCGATGGTCTCGGTGACGTCGAGCGCGCAGACGATGGGATGTCGTTCCGGCGGTAGTCCGGAGAAGGCCGCGAACACTTCTGCGGCGGCCTCGGGGTCGACGGCAATGTTCCATTCGCTGGTCGGTGTCGTGTTGCCTTGGTGCTGAAATGCGCCACCCATCAACACCAGTCGCTTCAGCAGTCGAGGTAGCTCAGGATCCCGACGGATCGCGAGAGCGAGATTGGTCAGCGGACCGGTGACCAGCCCGGTGATCTCGCCCGGCCGCGAACGAACCAGCTCCACCCACATCGTGGTGGCGTCCCGGTGGGACAGCGGCCGCGTCGACACCGGAAGCTCCGCGTACCCGATGCCCTGCGGCCCGTGGGTGTCCTCGGTGGTCATCAGCGGTGCTACGAGGGGTACCTGCGCGCCGAGCGAGACCTCGACATCGCCCGCGCGGCACAGGTCCAGCCAGGCGAGATTGTTCGCGGCAACCTGGTTCACCGGCACATTGCCCGCGGTGGATGCGATGCCGAGGATCTCGGCATCCTCGCTGGCCAGCAGGTACAGCAGGGCGAGAGAATCGTCGATTCCGGTGTCCACGTCGACGATCAAGGGGACGGTCACGACGCCACCTCCGTCGTCGGGGTGTGCCGCACCGGGAAGTTGACCGATCGCGCGATGAAGCACTTCGACGACGCGGACGCGTGCAGTTTCTCGGCGCGCGGCACCATCGATGGGTCCGCCACCGTCACGAGCGGTGTCAGTGTGACCTCGACGAACTGACCCGAACCATCGGATTGCTCGGTCATCACTCCGGTGGGGGAGTCGGTGTAATCGGTCACGACAACACCCGATGCAGCGGCGAGCCCGAGGTACCACAGCATGTGGCAACTGGACAGCGAGGCGACGAGCAACTCCTCGGGATTCCAGCGTTCGGGATTGCCGCGAAAGCTCGGATCGGAGCTCGCGTCGAGGTCGGGCTTCCCGGGCGCCGAGACGATGTGATCGCGGTCGTAGGCTGCGGCACCGGTGGTACCGACGCCGCGGTTGCCCGTCCAGTTCACCGTGAGTCCGTAGTTGTGAGTCGGCACGGGACCATCGTGCCAGTTCCCGGCCGTTCGGTGACAATAGGCCGTGGAAGCAACTGTCCACAATGACCGTAATGCCTCGATTGTCAACACGGTGTGGCACATTCGTCGTTGCGTCTGTCCACCTGGGCGTTCGTGGAGCTGTGAGCGTCGATCTGCACCGTTGCCGTTTGAAAACAAATCGTTTGTCTGGCTAACGTTGAACGAATGACATCAGCGCCCAGTCTCGAACCGGACCGAGAGCAGTCCGCGTGGGGACGCCGCCACGTCCAGCATCTTCGACGCGACGCGTTCTCGAAACGAATGCGCACGAAGCCGGCGCTCTCGGAGGAGAGCATCACCGTCGTCGATCAGCCGATGCTCAAGCGCGCCGTATCGGCAGCTGCGCTCGGTAACACGATGGAGTGGTTCGACTTCGGTGTCTACGGCTACTTGGCCGCGACGTTGGGCAAGGTGTTCTATCCCGATGCCACGCCTGCGGTGCAGCTCATCTCGACGTTCGCCACGTTCGCGGCAGCGTTCGTCGTTCGTCCGCTCGGCGGTCTGTTCTTCGGCCCTCTCGGTGACCGGATCGGTCGGCAGAAGGTACTGGCCGCCACCATGATCATGATGGCGATCGGCACTCTGGCCGTCGGCCTCATCCCCAGTTACGCGACCATCGGCATCTGGGCACCGATTCTTCTACTCGTCGCGCGACTGGTACAGGGGTTCTCCACCGGTGGAGAGTACGGCGGGGCCACGACGTTCATCGCCGAGTACTCACCGGACAAGCGTCGCGGGTTCCTCGGGAGTTGGCTCGATTTCGGAACGTTCGTCGGGTACGCGATGGGCTCCGGCTTGGTGACGATTCTCAACGCGGTGTTGGGCGATGCCACCATGGTCGAATGGGGTTGGCGCATACCGTTCTTCATCGCCGGTCCGATGGGTCTCATCGGGTTATATCTTCGGTTGAAGCTCGAGGACACTCCGGCGTTCCGCAAGCAACTCGACGAACACGACAGCAAGGTCAAGGCGCACGAGAGCGGTCGCAGCTCGATCGGGAAGATCGTCACCGACCATTGGCGGGCGTTGTTGATCTGTATGGGAATCGTCCTGTTGTACAACGTGACCAACTACATGGTGACGTCGTATCTACCCACGTACTTCACCGAAGTAGTCGGCCGCAGTCAGCTCAGTGCAGATCTTCTCGTGCTCTCGGCGATGGTGGTCGTAGTGACGATCATCGTTGCCGTCGGACGACTGACGGATCGCATAGGTCGCAAACCGGTGTTCGTATTCGGTGCTATCGGCCAGATCGTACTGGCTGTGCCGTGCTTCCTGTTGATGCAACACAGCGGGTGGATGGGGCCACTGATCGCGTGCCTGCTGCTCGGCCTCGTCCTGGCCTGCTTCGCGGCACCGAGCGCATCGACGCTGCCTGCGCTGTTTCCCACTCGGATTCGCTACGCCGCACTCTCGATCGGCTTCAACCTGTCGGTGTCCATCTTCGGCGGTACCACGCCGTTGGTGACCTCGGCCTTGGTCAGCTCGACCGGGAGCCCGATGATCCCCGCGTACTACCTCATCGTCAGCGGGGTGGTCGGCCTCGTTGCCGTCGGATTCCTGCGCGAGTCGGCAACCCAACCGTTGGAAGGTTCACCGCCACAGGTCGACTCGACCGAGGAAGCCAAGGAGCTCTACGCCGAGGTGTCCTCGGCCTCCCCGCGGTCGTAGCGGCCCGCCGTCGATCAGTTCCGCTTGGCCCAGATCTCCATTCCGGCAGCATTGAGACGATCCACGAGAACGTCGCCGATCGCAGTGGCGGGAGTGAGAACTCCGCTGGCCTTCGGCAGGGCGTCGCCGCCGTATACGAGCGCGAGTGCCGACTCGGCCAGCATGATTGCGGTGGCCTTGTAGCCGGGGTCTCCCGAGGCCTTGACCCGGGCCCGGTAGCGAGCCCCCGACGTGGTGAGGGTGTACAGGTCGACCGTGAAATGTCCCTTCTCACGGGCTTTTTCACTGGGGCCGGTGCCCGGCTTGGGTAGAATGCGGTCGAGCACCTTGGCCGGAAGCACAGTCATGGCGGACACACCGACGAACAGCCCCGCAGACAGTGCACCGGCGAGGACGGGGCTCGCGAACGACGAGCCGACACTCATCACCTCGCTGTAGCGGAACTGCTTTCCGTAGGCCCAGTCGCGAAGTGCGTTGGTGCGCCGGACGACTCGCGTGTTGTACGAGGCCATCACGAAGGGGGCTTTCCAGCCGCGCAGGCTGGGGTCGATCTTCTTGCCGTCGATCAGCACGGTGTCGAGCTGGCGACCGAGTTGCGGCTCGAGGCCGCGATCGGGACTGAGCGAGTACGGCCGCGCGGCGATGCGTCGGGCCCGCTTGTCCTTCTTCATCGCCTCGATCTGCCCACGCAGCGAGTCGATGGTGCCGCCGCTGACCCCACCGGACATCGACGTGACCACCAGGGTCGTGTCGGTCAGCTCACCGGCGTCGTCCGCGGTCACGGCCTCGTACAGGGCGTGTACCCCGATGTCGGACGGGATGGAATCGAAACCGCACGAGTGGACGATGCGGGCCCCGGTGCGCTGAGCGATCTCGTGGTTGGTATCGATGCTCTCGCGGGCGAACAGGACCTCGCCCGTGAGGTCGACGTAGTCCGTCCCGGCCTCGGCGCACGCCGTTGCCAGTTCCAAGCCGTACTTGGCGTAGGGACCGACCGTGGTGATGACGACTCGGGTCGATCGGGCCATGGCCTCGAGTGATGCGACGTCGGTGGCGTCGGCCTCGAGAACGGACCACTGCTGAGCCCTGGCGCCCAGTTCCTTCCTGGCGGCCTCCACCCGCGCCGTCGAGCGCCCTGCGAGGGCGATTCGGGTGTCGGCCGGTGCGTGCTCGGCAAGGTACTTCGCCGTCAATTTCCCGACGAAGCCGGTGACGCCGTAGACGACGATGTCGTGAGTGCGATCGGGGCCGATGGTCGAGTCGGATGCAGGCGAGTTCATACCAGCGACACTAACGCGGGTCACCCCGGCGAGTCGACGCGCCGTCAGTTCGTCCAGGTGTGCACGGGTTCGCCGGCATTCATGAGGGTGACGTAATCACCCAGCATTCCTGCGAGCGCGCGATCGCGCTTCTCACCGGCGCGTTCACGGGCGACGACGGCGTTTCGCTGCCACACCGAGCCGGACTGCTTGGCCAGGCACCGAGCTTCGATCACCCCGAGATACCGGTCGCGGACGGACGCGTCCACGCCGTAGGCGGCCAACCCGGCGTCGGCCAGTGGCAGCAGTCGACGCAACACCAGTTCCTGCGGACTCACCCAGCCCACCTCGGGCCAGTAGAGCATCGAATCGAACCCGCTGCGGGCGGCGGAGTGCACGTTCTCCTCGGCGGCGTCGAACGACATCTGGGACCACAGCGGGCGGTCGGCATCGGCCAGCGCGCGGACGGTGCCGTAGTAGAACGCTGCGTCGGCGAGAGTGTCGACCACCGACGGTCCGGCCGGGAGTACACGATTCTCGAGTCGGATGTGGTGGCCGTCGCCGGATCGGTCGTAAATCGGCCGGTTCCACCGGTAGACCGTTCCGTTGTGCATGCGCAGCTCGGACAGCGACGGTGTCTTGCCCTCGGCCAGCGCAGCCTTGGGGTCCTCTTCGCTGCAGACGGGCAGCAACGCAGGGAAGTAGCGCGAATTCTCCTCGAACAGATCGAAGATCGAGGTTATCCACCGTTCGCCGAACCATACCCGCGGTCGGACACCCTGATTCTTGAGCTCCTGCGGCCTGGTGTCGGTGGCCTGCTCGAACAGCGGAATGCGAGTCTCGTGCCACAGCGCGCGACCGGCGAAGAACGGCGAGTTGGCGGCGAGTGCCACCTGTACGCCCGAAAGAGCTTGCGCTGCATTCCAATACGACGCGAACTCGTCCGGAGCCACCTGCAGGTGCAGCTGAACCGAGGTGCAGGCCGCCTCGGGGAGGATCGTGTCGGTCACGATGTCGAGGTCCTCGGCGGCAGCGGCACCGGGGAGCCGAACTCCGCCGATCTTCAGTTCGATGTCCTCACCGCGCGCGGCGAAGATCTGTTGATTGAGGAGGTCGTAGCGCGGATTCGCCGACAGCCACCGGTGCTCGAAGTGCTCCTCGTCCAAAGTCGGGAGCATGCCGATCATGGCGAGACGACTACCCGAGGTGCGGGCGCGTTCGTCCGCTGCATTCAGCGATCTGCGCAGGTCCGCCTCCAACTCGGCGATCGAGGTGCCGCGCAGTGGCCGAGGGTCGACGTTGATCTCGATGTTGAACTGGCCGAGCTCGGTTTGATAGTCGGGGTCGGCGATGGCGTCGAGCACCGCTGCGTTGGCCATCGACGGCTCCATGTCGTCGTCGACGAGATTGAGCTCGATCTCCATACCGATCTGCGGTTCACCGACGTGGAAGGTCTCGTCGGCCAACATGATCGCCAGGGCATCGAGACAGTCCTGAACCTTCTGGCGAAACTCGTGCCGATCCTGCCTGGTGAACTTACGGCGCTCGACGTCCTCGCCCATGGTGACCGCCTATCGGTGCGTCAGAAAGGCCGTTCGCTCACGCGAACAGCTTCGGATTTTCCGAGTATCGCAGTCCGCGTTCGCCGAGGGGGACGCACGCGAAAATCACCACGGTGACGGCTGATAATCCTTGAGGAAGGAGCCGTGCAGATCGATTCCGAGTTCTCCCTGCACGATCGGGTCGTACACCCGAGCGGCGCCGTCCACCAGGTCGAGCGGAGCGTGGAATCCCTCGTCGGCCAGCCGCATCTTGGTGGGGTGCGGGCGCTCGTCGGTGATCCAACCGGTGTCGACGGCGGTCATCAGAATTCCGCTCTCGAGCATCTCCTTCGCGCTGGTGCGCGTCAGCATGTTCAACGCGGCCTTGGCCATGTTGGTGTGCGGATGGCCCGGCCCCTTGTATGCGCGGCCGAACTGGCCCTCCATGGCCGAGACGTTCACGACGTACTTGCGACGCGCGTCCGATGCCTCCATCGCGGTGCGCAATCGCGAGACCAGGATGAAGGGTGCGACGGAATTGCAGAGCTGCACCTCGAGCAGTTCGACGGGGTCGACCTGCTCGACGGTGTGGATCCAGCTGTTGGTCTCGGCGAGATCGGGCACCAGGCCGCCGGCATCGATGGCGAGCCCGCTCTCGATCCGCTCGGCCGTGACCGAGCCGGCGACCATGGCCAGCGAGGCCACGTCGTCGGCAGTCAGGGCAGCGGCCGACCTGCCGCCGATCGCGGTGGCGGGCAACGAACTCGCCAGCGACGCGGGGTGCGCATCGCTGGTCTTGCCGAACGTGATGCGCTCCGGTCCTGCGCCCTCGGTCAGCGCCGCAGGCAGAGGTTCGGCTTCGGCGTCGGCCAGCGCGCTGTAGGAACCGGGGGAGCGCTTGACGGTCTGCGCGGCGTTGTTGATCAGTATGTCCAGAGGCCCCTCGGCCGCGACGGAATCGGCAAGTGCCACAACCTGAGCCGGATCGCGAAGATCGATACCGACGACGCGCAGACGGTGCAACCACTGGTCGCTGTCGTCCATCGCTGCGAACCGACGTACGGCATCGTTGGGAAAGCGAGTGGTGATCGTGGTGTGGGCACCGTCGCGGAGCAGTCGAAGTGCGATGTACATGCCGATCTTCGCCCGACCACCGGTCAGCAACGCCCGCCGGCCGGACAGGTCGGTTCGAGCGTTCCGCTTGCCGCGATTGAGCGTCGCGCACTCCGGGCACAGCTGGTGATAGAACGAGTCGACGTGGGTGTAGCGCTGCTTGCAGATGTAGCAGGGGCGGGCCTTGATCAGCGTGCCTGCGATGTCTCCCTCGGCGCGGGAGGTGAGGGACAGTCCTGCTGTCTCGTCGTCGATCCGGTCCGGGGATCCCGTTGCGGTGGCGGCGACGACGGCACGGTCGGCCGCGTTGACGGCATTGCGCGCGGCGACGCGTCGAGCACGCTTGAGGTCTTTGAACATGGCACCGGACGCGCGCTGCACAGCGATCGAATCCGGATGATTCTTGTCCAGCTCTGCGGCCTGCTTCAGTACACGCAGGCACGTCGCGAGATCGGTCGGGTCGATCGCGTCCATCGTCAGTCTCCTAGCATCGGCCCCTTCGAGCCGAAAGAAGCGAGTGCAGAACGAAAAAGACCCCGATTCCGAAGAATCAGGGTCCGTTTCGTCTGTCTCAACTCAGATCTGTGAAAATCTCTGTCTGCGTACATCTTTCAGACGGTGTCCGAGGGGGGACTTGAACCCCCACGTCCGTTAATAGGACACTAGCACCTCAAGCTAGCGCGTCTGCCATTCCGCCACTCGGACAAGTGCGACCGCTGCCGCATATTCTTTTGTTGCTTTCACAGCCGGCCGCTGTGTGCTGCGTAAGATTATCCGACGGGTTCCCGATAACCCAAATCCCCACGTCAGTTCATGCTCCAGGCCGTTTCTCATGGTGCCCGGAGCGGATTCTGGTGGTAGGAACGACGTGTGCCCAACGATGTGAGCAACCCCGGAAACCCAAGCGATATCGATGCCACCGTTGCCCTCGACGAAGTCGTGGATCTCGTCAGTTCCCTCATCCGTTTCGACACCTCGAACACGGGGGAGCTCGACACCACGGTCGGTGAGAAGGAATGCGCCGAATGGGTGGCGAGCAAGCTCGAGGAGGTGGGGTACGAGACGGAGTACGTCGAGTCCGGTGCCCCCGGTCGAGGAAACGTGTTCGCCTGGCTGCGCGGAGCGGACTCCTCTCGCGGCGCGCTGCTGGTTCACGGACACCTGGACGTCGTGCCCGCCGAACCCGCCGACTGGAGCGTGCATCCGTTCTCCGGGGCGGTCGAGGACGGGTACGTGTGGGGCCGGGGCGCGGTGGACATGAAGGACATGGTCGGCATGGCTCTCGCGCTGGCCCGCCAGTTCAAGTCCAACGGAACCGTCCCACCCCGCGACATCCTGTTCGCCTTCCTGGCCGACGAGGAGGCAGGTGGCAAGTACGGATCCCACTGGTTGGTCGACAATCGACCCGATCTGTTCGAGGGCGTCACCGAGGCGGTCGGCGAGGTCGGTGGGTTCTCATTGACCGTCGCGCGCCCGGACGGCACCGAGAAGCGGCTCTACATGGTCGAGACGGCGGAGAAGAGCCTGGCGTGGATGCGACTGACGGCCAAGGCGCGGGCCGGGCACGGATCGTTCCTGCACGACGACAACGCCGTGACGTACCTCGCCGAGGCAGTGGCCAAACTGGGCAATCACACGTTTCCGTTGGTGCTCACCGAATCGGTCTCGCAGTTTCTGCAGGCGGTCTCGGAGGAATCTGGGCTCGATTTCGACCCGACGTCACCGGACATCGACGGCACCCTGCTCAAGCTCGGCAGCATCGCCCGCATCGTCGGAGCGACCCTGCGTGACACCGCGAACCCGACGATGCTCTCGGCCGGCTACAAGGCCAACGTGATTCCGCAGACGGCGACGGCAGTGGTGGACTGCCGAGTGTTGCCGGGACGGCAGGCGGCCTTCGAGAAGGAGGTCGACGAGTTGATCGGCCCGAACGTCGAACGCGAGTGGATCACGAAACTCGAACCGTACGAGACCACCTTCGACGGCGATCTCGTCGATGCGATGAACGACGCCGTCTTGGCACACGACCCGAACGGTCGAACCGTTCCCTACATGCTGTCCGGTGGCACCGACGCAAAAGCGTTCGCGCGCATCGGTATTCGCTGCTTCGGCTTCGCCCCGCTGAAGTTGCCACCGGAACTGGATTTCGCGGCGTTGTTTCACGGCATCGACGAACGAGTACCCGTGGAATCGTTGGAGTTCGGTACACAGGTACTCGAACACTTCTTGCTGCACAGCTGATACGAAAGGAACCATCGTGGCGTACAACCCATACGACTCGCTTCCGGACCTACCGTCCTTCGAGTTGACGTCCGAGGACGTCGAGGACGGCAAGACATTGGCCGCTCAGCAGGTCAGTGGGATCATGGGAGCCGGTGGGCACGACAACTCTCCGCAGCTGTCCTGGTCCGGATTCCCCGAGGGCACCAAGAGCTTCGCCGTCACCGTCTATGACCCCGACGCGCCGACTGCATCCGGCTTCTGGCACTGGGCAGTGGCGAACATCCCCGTCGAGACGACCACATTGGTGTCCGGCGCGGGCGACGACGGCGGGACCGGGGTTCCCAGCACCGCGGTGACGCTCAAGAACGACGCCGGTCTGTTCCGCTACATCGGTGCTGCTCCGCCCGCAGGCCACGGCCCGCACCGCTACTTCATCGTGGTTCACGCGGTGGACGTCGAACGGCTCGAAGTGGACGAGACGGCGACCCCGGCCTACCTCGGCTTCAATCTGTTCTCGCACGCCATCGGTCGTGCGGTCCTCACCGGCATCTACGAGGCCTGAGCTCGATCGTCGGGTGCCGGAAGACTCGTTTCCGACACCCGACGGTTCAGGGCCTGTTCGCCGAGCCCACCGCCTCGGCGATCGTGGCGAACCCGTGTTCCTCGAGCCGAGCTGCCAGTCCCCGGTGAATGTTCTTGATCCACAGCGGGCCGCCGTAGATGAACCCGGTGTAGCCCTGCACCAGTGACGCGCCCGCGGTGATGCGCTCCCATGCCTGCGCCTCGGTCTCGATACCGCCGACGGAGATCAGCGTCAGACGCGTACCCACTCGGCGGTACAGGCGTAGCAGTACCTCGAGCGAGCGGTCCGCAAGCGGAGCACCGGACAGTCCGCCTGCTCCTGCTGCGGTGACCACGTCGGCGTCGGTGCGCAAACCGGTGCGGGAGATCGTCGTGTTGGTGGCCACGATCCCGTCGAGACCGAGTTCGACGGCCAGATCGGCCACGGCGTCGATGTCCTCGTCGGACAGGTCGGGGGCGATCTTGACCAGTACCGGGACCGCCACTACCGACTGAACCGCCACCAGAATCGGCCGCAGCGATTCGACGGCCTGAAGGTCACGTAGTCCAGGGGTGTTGGGGGAGCTGACGTTGACGACCACGAAGTCCGCCAACGGGCCCAGAAGCCGGGCGCTGGCCGTGTAGTCCGCGGCAGCACCGTCCGGCTCGACGATCTTGGTCTTGCCGATGTTGGCACCGATCGGGATACCGGTGCGCCTGGCACGGACACGCTGGGCAGCGTGCTCGGCACCGTGGTTGTTGAAGCCCATGCGGTTGACGATGGCGCGGTCAAGAGGCAACCGGAACAGTCGCGGCGTCGGATTACCCGGTTGGCTCTGCGCTGTCACGGTGCCGATCTCGGCGAAACCGAATCCTATGGGCCCCCACGCATCGATTCCGTCGGCATTCTTGTCGAAGCCGGCCGCGAGACCGAGCGGAGCCGGGAAGTCGACGCCGAACACCGTCGAGCGCAGTCGCGGATCATCGACCACGAACATCTTCTCGGCCAGGTAGCGGAGCGGCGGCACGACGGCGACGGCGCGGAGCACCCCGAACGCCAGGTGGTGAATCCTCTCCGGTGGAACGAGGAACATCAGGCGCAACAGGACGCGGTACAGACGGTCTCCCACGGTCTTCTCTCCGGTCGATCTGGCTCGGTCGAACTCATGCTGGGTCTCGACGATCGTGCGGTCGAACAGTACTGCGAAGTGCTCAGATTCCGGGCTCAGGGATGTGATGCGCGGTCTTCTTGCGTTTGAGCAGCACACGCCTGCTGCCGTCGGTGTAGAGCCGAACCCGCGACAGTTCCCAGCCGCCGAACTCCGCCTGAATCGCCAGACGCATCGAGGCCGTCACACGAGTCACATCCGGCGGCAGCCGCAACGGCACGTACTCCCAATCGTCGGACGGCGACACTTCCCATCCGACGGGCATCTTCGCGCGGCCCGGTGCCGAACTCTCATGTGCGTTCACATGCCTCCTTGCCATTCACTCCAGGTCAACGACCCGCAGCGGGGATGCGCTGCAGGCCGTCACCGGTTGCCGATCCCACGTACAGGTCGCCGGTGTCGGCGTCGACAGCAACCGAATTGGGCTGCCGCACAGTGGCCAACCGCCTGGCCTCGACCGGAATTCCGGTATCGAGTGTGTACCCGACCACCTCGTTGAGAGCGGGCAGCGTCACCCATGCGACACCGGACTGCTCATCGTAGGCGATCGCCCACGGCTGCGACCCGACCGGAAACCGTTGCCGCATCAGCAGTTCGTGCGAGGTGAAGACGAGCAACTCGGTCCCGGTGGAATCGGTGACCAGCAGGCGGCCGAACTCGTCGCTGGTCATCTCCGCGGCACCTTCGCCTGCGCGCAAGGCCACTCCGAGGGTGCCGTCGTCCAGATCCAGGTCGGTCACCGACGTCTGACGACGATCGAGAACCGAGACGCCGTTCGGTGTACTGGCCAGAGAATCGGCAGAGGTCACGCTGCCGCCGGAGACCGTTGCGGTGACCTGACCGTTCGTGTCGAGTACGCGCACCGTTCCGGTGTCGTCGCCGACGGCCGTCGTGCCGTCGGGCAGGTCTGCTGCGGACAGTGCGTCGGCGTCGACCGTCAGGTCGGTGCGCTGTCCGTCTGCTACGGCGATCCTCGCGACAGCACCGTCCATGGGGACGAGCACAGTCGAGTCCCGTCCGGCGACGAGTTCTGCTCCAGTGGAGCCCAGGTCGACCACGCGGGTCTCGGCCGTGGCTCCGTCGCGGACCAGGGTCACCGTTGTCGATGCGTCGGTCAGCGCCACCAGGGTGCGAGTGACGGGGTCGAAAGTGAGGGCGTCCACGGGCGCGAACGCGCTGACGGTTCCGGCGGGGGTCACGGTCGCCTCGGGGGACTCGGCCGGCGGTCGGGGTTCTACGGAGATGTCGTCGGCGTTCTCGTCGTCGCTGGAACACCCACCGATCGACAGGACTGTGACGACGGCGAGCGCGGGCGCGACTGCCGCTCGAATCGAACGAGCCGACGGTGTTCGCATGAGGCCGAACCTACTTCCTCGAGAAGACGCTGCCTGTGGAGGCGCTGCCACATCTGTACCAGCGTGCAGCGATCTCGGCGAAATCGACCGCGCCGGATCGGTTGTCGTCCGGTCGCGTCCGAAGAAGCGGTAGCGTGTTCGTCCGAGGTGAGTGCACGACATGGGAGTGGACGTGGGAACCGAGGAAACACACTTCGTGGTCGAGGAAGTGAACGCCGGAACGCATCCGAACGGCTTCGGACGAACCGACGACGGCCGAGCGTTCGCGTTTCGTGTGCATCGAAGCACCCTGTACGTGGAGATATACCGTGCCGATGTGCAATCTCCGGTACCGGACCGGTCCGAGGTCGAAGCGGTTGCCGAGCATTCGGTCACCGAGGTCGATCTGACGGACGAGCGCAGCATCGTCGGTGTGGTGCGTGATGCGGTCGCCCATGCGCAGCAGTTGTCCGATGCGTCACAGCGGGACACCACAGCAGTTCGGGCCTTCTTCAACCGGGTCAATTCCGTGCTGGAGGGATTCTGACACGGTGGGGAACCACCAACTGTTCGCCCGTGTCGGGATGATCGAACACGTCGACGGGGTGTCGGTATACCCGGGCCAGCCGCTCGGCGGTGAGCACCTCTCGCGGCGGACCGGTGGCGATCAGTTCACCCGAGTCCAGGATCGCGACGCGGTCGGCGTAGGCCGCCGCGAGGCCGAGATCGTGCAGCACGACGACCACGGCACGGCCCGCGGCAGCGAGTGAGCGCACCACGGCCATCACCGACTCCTGATGTCCCAGGTCGAGCGCTGCAGTGGGCTCGTCCAGCATGATCGTCGCGGTGTCCTGGGCCATGACGCGCGCCAGCGCGACCCGGGCCTGCTCGCCGCCGGAGAGCGATGCGAACGGTCGATGCGAGAACTGCGCCACATCGCACGCGGACATGGCTGCGGCGACGCGGTCGTCGTCCTCGCGTGCCGCCGACGTACCGATCCAGGGGGCTCGACCCATCCGGACGATCTGTCCGGCCGTGAACGCGAACCCGACGCTGTGTTGCTGTGGCAGCACAGCGCGTCGCCTGGCCACGTCGACAGTGCGGATGCGGGTCAGCGGTTCGTCGCCCAGGAGAACCGTTCCGGCGCTGGGCTCGGTGTCTCCCGCCAGGACCGACAGCAGCGTCGATTTGCCCGCGCCGTTGGGGCCCACGAGTGCCAGTATCTCGCCGGCCACCACGTCGAGGTGGACGTCGGACAACACCGTCGCGTCCCCGCGCCGTGCGGAGACTCCGCGGGCGACGAGGGTGTTCGAACCCGGTTCAGGGGTGGCCGGGATGTCGCGCCGCGCCGTGCCGATCCACCTCGTCATGCCCAGCCGCCCTGGCGAGCACGGGTACGGCGGAGCAGCCAGAAGAAGAACGGGGCACCCGCCAGCGAGGTCACCATGCCGAGAGGGAGGTCGACGTTCGCGACGAGGGTCCGCGTGACGAGATCGGCAGCGAGCAGCACGACGGCCCCGGCGAGGGCGCTGGCCGGGATGAGGAGTCGATGTGCGGGGCCGAGCACCATCCGCATGGCGTGAGGAACCACCAGACCCACGAACAGGATGATTCCGGTGAAAGCGACTCCGGACGCGACGAGAAGGGCGACGACCACGATGGCGAACTGTCTGAGTCGTTCGACGTTCACGCCCAGATGGCGTGCCACGTTCTCGCCGAGCGCAAGGAGGTCGAGTCGGCGGGCGATCGCCAGGGAGGCTCCGATTCCGAGCAGAGCGAGCGGTCCGACCACGGACACCGACTGCCAGGTTGCGCCCGCGAGCGACCCCAGTTGCCAGAACACGATCTGATCGCGGGCGGCGGGACTGGCGACGAAGGTGAAGAACGCGATGACACCGCCGGCGAAGGCATTGACTGCAACGCCGGTGAGGATGAGGGTCACCACTTCGGTGCGGCCTGCGCTGCGAGCGAGGAAATACACGGCGATCGTGGTGACGAGTCCGCCGACGAATGCTGCGAACGCCACGCTCCAGACTCCGGCGAAGCTGCCGCCGAGCACGATGACCGAGCTGGCCCCGACGGCCGCGCCCGAGGAGACCCCCACGACACCCGGCTCGGCCAGCGGATTGGCGAACACCCCCTGGAGCAGCGCACCCGCGCAGCCCAGACACGCGCCCACGACGATGGCCAGCGTCAGCCGCGGGAATCGGACCTGCCACAGCGTCACCTCGCCGCTGGGATGTGCTGGCATCGGGCCGATGTCGAGTCCCACCCGATGCGCGAGGCTGCCCAGCACTTCCAACGGAGTCGTCGGCACCTGCCCGACGACGGCCGAGATCAAAGCCAGGCCAACCAATGCCAGGCCAAGGGCTCCGAATGTTGCAAGAACCCGTCGTCTGCCAGTGCGCGGTTCGGCGAGTGTGCGGTCGGTCATGACGCCGGGTCGTACACGGCCTTCGACAGTGCGCCCAACACCTTTCCTGTGTTCGGGCCGAAACTGAGGATGGTGCCGTCGTCCATGTCCACCACCCGGCGTTCTTTGCCTGCGGGGGTCTGAGCGATTCCGGGGATCTGCTCGAGACCTTCGATTCCGCCGATCGATTCCAGGCCCTTGGTCATCATCAGAATGACGTCGGGTGCTGCGGCGATCAACGCTTCACTGGTGACCGGCACGAATTGCTCGGTCAGACCTGATTCGACACCGGCGTCTCTGGCACCGAGTGCCTCGATCAGTGCATCCGCTCCCGAGCCGGGCCCGGCGAGCATCTTGATCGCCGGCCCGCGCATGTACAGAAACGCGATCTTCAGCGGTTCGGTGGATTCGGGTGTGTCGTTCGCTGCTTTCGATATCTCGGTGTTCGTTCGTTCGGCGAGGGCAGTGCCGGTCTCGGGCACACCCAGGGCGGCTGCCACGGCCTCGATCTGGGTCGCGACGCCGGCCAGAGTGCGCGTGGGATCGAAGTACACGACAGGAATGCCCGCGGCTCGGATCTGATCCTGTACAGCGCGTGGACCGATGCTGGTATCGGTCAGGACGACGGTCGGCGACAGAGCCAGAATTCCTTCGGCGCTCAGAGAATGGCCGGTCGGGGTGACATCGGGCACGTTCTCGGCCGCGGGAAATGCAGCAGAGGTGTCACGCCCGACGAGGTTGTCACCGAGTCCGAGCGCAAAGACGGTCTCGGCCAGCGTGCCGTACTGGTCGGCCGCGACGATGCGGCTGTTGTCCGTCACCGTGACGGCGACGCCGTCGTATCCGGTCACTGTCACCGGAAGTACCTCAGCCGGATCGTCGGTGACGGGTTCCGGATTCGGATCGTCGACGACGGCGGTGCGGGGGCCGACGGAGTCCGAGGATCCTGCGCCGGGGGTGTTCGCCGAGCAGGCGACCAGGAGTCCGGCGACGAAGAGCACGGCGGCGAGACGGTTGACGGTCACAACGGAAGGTTAGCCTGTCCGATGTTTGCGGGCGATCAGGCGCTGACGTCGTCCAGGGCCGACGCGATCGCGGGCGGCAGCTCGAGTTCCTCGGCCATCAGTGCGCCCATCAATTGCGCGAGGTCCCGCGCTCCCACGATGGCGCTGCTCACTCCTGGTCGGTCCCGCGCCCACGCGAGTGCGACCACCAGGGGAGAAGTGGCCAGCCCGTCGGCAGCGGTGACAGCCGCGTCGACGACGCCCACAGCGGAATCGGTCAGGTACGCGTGCACTGCCTCGGCGTGCAGCTCGTCGGCCCCACGGGAGTCCGCGGGCACGCCGTTGCGGTATTTGCCCGTCAGGACGCCGCCTGCCAGGGGCACCGCCGCGAGGATGCCGATGCCGTGGTGGTGCGCGGCGGGAACCAGCTCGTCCTCGATTCCGCGCGCGAGCAGTGAGTACTCCGCCTGAGTGGCCACGATGTGTCCGGTACCGGCTGCGCCTGCCGCCGTCGCCAGTTGCCAGCCGAGGTATCCGCGGGCTCCGGTGTAGCGGACCCGCCCGCTGGTCACGGCGTAGTCGAGCGTGGCGGCGACCTCGTCGACCGGCGTCATCGGGTCCCAGGTCGCCACCTGCCACAGGTCGAGGTAGTCGGTTCCCAGTTCGCGCAGCGTGGCGTCGAGTTGGCCGAGCAGTCCGCGCCTCGAGCAGTCCACGTGATAGCGGCCGTAGCGCGAACTCAGGCCCGCTGCGCTGCTGATCACCAATTCATGCCGCGGGACCACGTCGTCGAGCAACTCGGCGAGCACTCGTTGCGCGCGTCCGTCCCCGTACGCCGGAGACGTGTCGACGAGCGTGCCGCCTGCCTCGGCGAACGCCGACAACTGTGCTGCGGCGTCGTCACCGTCGGTTCCGCTTCCCCATCCGAGGGTGCCGAGGCCGAGTCTGGAGACTCGGAGTCCGCTGGTGCCGACCGATCTCTGCTTCATATGTGCCGATTGTCCTTTTACGTGTGATCGTCGGTGTCGAACTGCACTGCCGCCAGTGCACAGTAGTGCGCCGCGCCGCTCGGTGCGTACGTGCCGCGCCGGGTACGGTCGTGCCCGTGAATCGCGAATTCAGGGGGCAGGCCGACGGCCGCGCATCGCTAGTGAACAGTCCATCGACACCGATCTCGGAGGGTGACGCCGCATGATCGACATGACGTGGCTCCAGGCGATCATCCTCGGCGCAGTTCAGGGCCTGACCGAATTCCTGCCGATCTCCTCCTCCGGGCACCTGCGCATCGTGTCCAGTGTGTTCTGGAACGAGGACGCCGGTGCCTCCTTCACTGCGGTGACCCAGCTCGGCACCGAAGCCGCTGTGCTGCTGTTCTTCTGGCGAGACATCGTCAGAATCGTCAAGGCCTGGTTCGTCGGCCTGACTAAGAAGGACGAACGCGGACTCGATTACCGCATGGGGTGGTACGTGATCATCGCCACCATTCCCATCGGCATTCTCGGCCTCCTGTTCAAGGACCAGATCCGAACCGGTGCCCGAAACCTGTACCTCATCGCGTTCATGCTGATCGCCTTCGCCATCGTCATCGCGATCGCGGAGAAGGTGGGTCGGAAGGAACGTCCCCTCGAGAAGTTGACCACCCGGGACGGCATCGTCATGGGTCTGGCGCAGTGCCTCGCCCTGATCCCGGGTGTGTCCCGTTCCGGCGCGACGACCAGCGCCGGACTCTTCCTCGGGCTCGAACGCGAGGCAGCAGTGCGATTCTCGTTCCTGCTCGCCATCCCGGCGGTGACGGCCTCCGGTCTGTTCTCGCTGCCCGACGCCTTCGAGCCCGTCGGCTCGGGACTGGCCGCGTCGGGCCCGCAGCTGCTGGTGGCCACGATCATCGCCTTCGTGCTCGGCTACGCCTCGATCGCCTGGCTGCTGAAGTTCGTCGCGAACCACTCGCTGTACTGGTTCGTGGGATACCGCATCGTGCTGGGTGTCGTGGTGCTCGGTCTGCTGGCCGGCGGGGTCGTGTCCGCCACCTGAGCCCCACTAGGCTCGGTCCAATGACAGTCATCTTGCTTCGGCACGGCCGCTCGACGTCGAACACCGCAGGCACACTCGCGGGTCGAAGCGCGGGAGTCGAGCTCGATGATCGTGGGCGCGAGCAGGCGCAGGCGGTGGCTGATCGTCTCGGCGAGCTTCCCGTGTCCGAGATCGTGCGCTCGCCGTTGCTGCGGTGCGAGCAGACGGTCGAGCCGTTGGCTGCCAAGCTCGGGCTCTCGCCGGTGGTCGAGGATCGATTGGTGGAGGTCGACTACGGGCAGTGGACCGGCCGGACGATTAAGGAGTTGCTGGCCGAGCCGCTGTGGAAAGTGGTGCAGCAGCATCCGTCGGCTGCGGTGTTCCCGGAGGGCGAGGGCTTGGCAACGGTGCAGCAACGCGCGGTTCAGGCCGTGCGCGAGCACGACGCCCGGTTGGCCGCGCAGCACGGCCGCGACGTGTTGTGGGTGGCGTGCTCGCACGGTGACGTCATCAAGTCGGTGCTCTCGGACGCGATGGGTGCCCACCTCGATTCCTTCCAGCGCATCGTCGCCGACCCGGCATCGATCAGTGTCGTTCGCTACACCTCGACGCGTCCTTTCGTGCTGCGGACCAACGACACCGGGTCCGATCTGAGTGCGTTCGTGCCGAAGGCCGAGGAGCCCAGCACGCCGGAATCGGGCAACGCGGACTCTTCCGACGCGGTTGTCGGTGGTGGGGCAGGCAGCTAGAGCGCCGATTCGGCGCCGACACCCCGATCGGTGGCAGGCTGGAGGGCAAGCAATACCGTCCATGGTCGATCTGTGGCCGATAATGAAAGTTCCGAGAATTGCTTCGCGGAGCTGTTCGAGTCGTTAGGAGGTGCAATGCCGCGCGCTATACACGTTTTTCGCACCCCTGATCGTTTCGTTGCCGGGACCGTTGGGGAACCGGGCGACCGAACGTTCTTCCTCCAGGCGGTGCACGACGCCCGCGTGGTGTCGGTCGCCTTGGAGAAGCAGCAGGTCCAGGTACTCGCCGACAGGATGGGGCTGCTCCTCGAAGAAGTGCACCGCCGCTTCGGAGCCGACGTTCCGGCCGAGGAGACCGATTCGGTCGACACCAGTCCGTTGCTGACTCCGATCGACACCGAGTTCCGCGTCGGAACGATGGGGCTCGGTTGGGATGCCGACGCCAACGCCGTCGTGGTGGAACTTCTCGCCGTCAGCGAAGTCGAGGTGGACGAATCGGTCGTTCTCGACGACACCGACGAGGGCCCGGATGCCGTCCGGGTGTTCCTCACTCCAGTGCAGGCCCGCGAATTCGCGGTGCGGTCCGAGCGGGTCATCGCGGCCGGCCGTGCGCCGTGCCCGCTGTGCGGACAGCCACTGGCACCCGAGGGACACGTCTGCATCAGGACCAACGGCTACCGCCGCGGTGCGACGTTCGGACCGGTGACCGAGGTCGACGAGTCTTGACCGTCGAACTGCCGCCGTTCGAGGGCCGCGAAACCATGGAGACCGGCGACCTGACCGTCGTCGGTCGGGTGGTGTCGGCCAGCAACGCGACGCTGGTGTGCGAGGCGGGCGAGGGCGACTCGGCCGTGCGGTGCGTCTACAAACCCGTTCGTGGTGAAGTGCCGCTCTGGGATTTCCCGGACGGCACTCTCGCGGGCCGAGAAGTGGCGTCCTACGAAATCTCCGAGGCCCTCGGTTGGGGCGTCATCCCACCGACGGTCCTGCGCGACGGGCCGTTCGGTCCCGGCATGGTGCAGAAGTGGATAGACACGCCCGATGATCACGCCGAGGGACGCGTCGACCTCGTCGATATCTGCCGTCCCGATCTCGTGCCTGCGGGATGGATTCCGGTACTGCAGGCGTACGACGGCGAGGGTGAGGAGATCGCGCTGATCCACGCCGACGATCCGCGGCTGCAGCGGATGGCGGTTCTCGACGTGATCCTCAACAACGCCGATCGCAAGGGCGGGCACGCACTCGAAGGTCTCGACGGCTACGTGTACGGAGTCGATCACGGCATCTGCCTGCACGCCGAGAACAAGCTGCGCACGGTGCTGTGGGGGTGGGCAGGCCAGGCTGTGGACGACGCGTTGATGACCGATGTGGTCAGGTTCGTCGAGACGTTCGACACCGTCACTGCACCACGATTGGTCGACAAGATCACCTTGACCGAAACGGTCGCAGTGCTCGACCGAGCGCAGGAGCTGATCGCCCGCCCCGTCATGCCGGAGCCCCGCTCGAGCAGACCCATACCCTGGCCCGCCTTCTGATCGGGCTCCGATAGGCTCGGATGCATGCATTCTTGGTCGAGCCCGGAGATCCCGACAATTCCAGGACAGGGTCCAGCGCTTCGATTGTTCGATACCGCCGACCGCCAGGTCCGTCCCGTCACCCCCGGTTCGACGGCTCGGATGTACGTCTGCGGAATCACCCCGTACGACGCCACCCACCTCGGGCACGCGGCGACGTACCTGACGTTCGACTTGATCTACCGGCTGTGGCTGGACGCGGGCACGGACGTGCATTACGTGCAGAACGTCACCGATGTCGACGATCCACTGTTCGAGCGCGCCGACCGCGACGGCGAGGACTGGCGCGATCTGGGAGCTCGTGAGATCGAACTCTTCCGCGCCGACATGGAAGCGCTCCGGGTGCTCCCTCCGCGCGACTACATCGGTGCCGTCGAGTCCGTCGACGAGGTCGTCGAACTGGTGGAGAAGCTCGTCGCGTCCGGTGCCGCATACGGTGTCGACGATGCCGAATACCCGGATGTGTATTTCCGTGCCGATGCCACCGAGCAGTTCGGCTACGAGTCCGGTTACGACCGCGCCACGATGAACACGTTCTTCGCCGAACGCGGGGGCGACCCCGATCGGGTCGGTAAGCGGGATCCACTCGATGCGTTGCTCTGGCGCGCGGTGCGGCCGGGCGAGCCGTCGTGGCCGTCGCCGTGGGGTCCGGGTCGGCCCGGGTGGCACATCGAATGCGCTGCGATCGCACTCAACCGCATCGGTACCGGCTTCGACATCCAGGGCGGCGGAAGCGATCTCATCTTCCCGCACCACGAATTCTCCGCCGCCCACGCCGAGGCGGCGACCGGTGATCCGCGCTTCGCCCGGCACTACGTGCACACCGGAATGATCGGGCTCGACGGCGAGAAGATGTCCAAGAGCCGCGGCAACCTGGTGTTCGTCTCCACACTCCGCGCCGAGAACGTCGACCCCGCAGCTGTGCGACTCGGCCTGCTCGCCGGGCACTACCGGCAGGATCGACCGTGGTCCGACGAGGTTCTCGAACGGGCTCACACCCGGCTCGCACTGTGGCGCCGAGCAGCGGCTGTGCAGAGCGCAGCGTCGGCCGACGAGGTGATCAATCGGTTGCGGCAGCATCTGGCCGACGATCTGGACACCCCCAAGGCCCTCGATGCGCTCGACGCGTGGGCGAGTTTCGCGGTCGAGCGCGGCGGATCGGATGCGGGCGCACCAGGTGCCTTCGCCGATGCGGTCGACGCACTGCTCGGAGTGCCGCTGCGCTGATCGTTGCCCGAACTAGGTCGCAGGTCCCAGCCGCAGATCCGTCAGCAGATCCGGGATCAGTCGTTCTTCCATGACTGCTCGGCCCGAGTCGCGAAGGGCAGCAGCCAGTTCCGGGTCCCACGGACTGTCCGTCGGATGGCCCTTGAGCGGTTCGGAATTCCGTGCATCGAGCGCGTGCCGGTAGGAGTCGACGTCCATGCGCCACGGCGCCGCGTCGTATCGGGAGAGTGCTCGGGTGACCATGTGCACTCCGGCCCAGTCGAAGTCGGCACGCCATTCGATCGTGGTCCCGGGCGCGCGGGAGGCCAGCAGCCGGTGCACCGCTGCGGAGGGCTGACCGTCGGTGCAGATCAGGCTCGCGCAGTTCGAGCCGAGGGTGCGGGCTGCGGCGGCGAGCACGGCCACGTTCTCGCAGACGAACACTGTCGACGAGCTGTTGGTGAGTGGGCCGCGCGAGAGCATGTCCACGGTGACGGGGAAGGGGATGCCCTCGTCTGCTGCATCGTTCAGCCAACGTGCCACCGTGTGGGTCTCGTCGACGCGATAGCCGAGCACGAGCACCCGGCTGGACAACGGATCGACGGACACACCCGCGGTCTCCCACAACGCCCTGATGCCGACCGGATCGACGGGTCGAGGCACGTTCTCACGCAACGACAATGCGTCGAGGACGAGTTTCGGGGCACCGCCGCCCGAGAGCGCCTTCGTATCACCGCAGGCCAGTTCCGCGAGTTCGGTCAGCGACATCCCGTCCACCGGGAGCAGCGCCAGGACCTGTGTCGCCACCGTGAGCGCATCGACGGCGACGCGGCCCCCGAGGGTGCCGTCCTGATTGAGCAGCGACGCGATCCAGTGCTCGATCCACTCACGATCGGTACCGCCGCCGAGAACCTCCCTGGCGCGATCGAGTGCATCGGCACGCACCTGAGCCTTGTCGGCGGCGATCCGTTTCTTGTCCTGCAACGGGGCCTGCCGGGTGAGGGTGTCGATCAGTCCGAGGCCACAGTTGAGCGGATGGCTCAGCCACGCGTCGAACCGTTCGAGGTCGAGCCTGGTGCTCCGCGCCCGAGAATGCAGACTGGAGTTGGACCGTGAGATCGCGCTGCACAGACGCCACAGTTCCGGGGCGTCGCTCAGATCGACGGTGATGTTGCCGCCGACGCGAAGCCAGTTGGACTCCAGCTTCTTTCGTGCCGCATCGAGCAGCGCATCCAATTCGACGCTGCCGCGCCATTCGCTGTTACCGCTCAAACTCCAGCCCACCTTCGGTTCGGGTCGGCACCCGGCGCGTCAGCGGTGACCCGAGTGCGGCAGCGAGGTCGGTACCGTCGTGCTCGGCGAACAGTTCACCGTTCTCCCACACCAGAAGTGCTGCGCTGACGGTGTTCTCGGCTGTCGAATGCGCCAGGTCGTAGTGCGCGCAGCCGGGGACGTCGCCGTAGGTGATCCACAGGTCGTATCCGGTCATGAACAGGTCGAGATCGAATTGCACACTCAGGCCGAGCAATTCGCTACGGCCGTTGTCGTCGACACCGGCGAATGCCTCGTCCAGCGCCAGCAGCCGAGGAGAATGTGGATCGGCGGAGGAGAGCATCACGTGCGCGGCGGCGAACAGTGGCAGGTGCAGCGACACCGATTGCTCACCGCCCGAGAGCGCACTGTGACGTGCGACGGTGAGACGATCCTCGTTGCCGTCACCGCTGATGAGCGTGAAGGCGAACACGCGCCAGCGGCGATAGTCCAGTGTCGTGGACAGGATCTCGGGGTAGGACCGTTCCGGATGTGCCGCGCGAGCGATCCTGATCTCCGACGCGAAGTGGGCTCGCATCGCGGCCAGGTCGTCCTGGTTCAACGCCGAGGCGTCGCGGTCGAGCAGTTTGGACACCGCTCGGGCCCCGTCGTCGAGGTTGTCCGCGAGCACCCAGTGCACACCGATCGTGTTGCCCGAGGACATCCGGCGCTGCTTCATCTCGGCGGACATCTGTGCGATCAGCTCGCGTGCATCGACGGTGCGCTCGTGAATCTGCTGCGCCAGGCCGGTCAGCAATGCGTCTTCGAGAATTCGGCGCTCCTGCTCGGTCAGCAGCAACTCCTGATCGGCTCTCGCCGCACCGATTCGGTCGGCGAAATCTCCGACCGACGAGTAGCCCTGCTCGTCCTGAACGCGGACCACGGTCAAACCGTCCGGCGCATCCCACTGCAGGCGGTAGTCCTGACCCGATGCGGCGAGTTGCGAGTCGAACTCCTGCAGCGCACTCGTCAGCGCCGTCCGGGTCGACTTTCGGCTCGAGTCACTGACTTTCACCGTCGCCGTCGCCGCATCGAGTGCCGAATGCAGCGCGCGGACCACCGACGGAAGTACCGGAACCTCGTCGTCGGGACCGTCGGCCTGCTGGACTCGATACAGAATCTGCTCCACGCTCAGCCACGCCGAGTCGCTGGCCGGCCAGGTGTACGCCTCGTGGACGCCGAGGATGCCGAGTAGGTCCTTGCGAGCGTAGGGCGCGAGCCGCACGGCGTCGCCCAGGGTTTCGGTGACAGCACCGCGCAGGCTTTCCAGTGCTGTGTTGCAGGCACCTTCGGCCTTGCCGATCGCTTCGCCGGCTTCCTTGTCCGCTTTACGCGCGGCCCGCTGCTCGGCGCGGCATTTCTCGATGCGTTCGCGTGCGTTCTCGAGATCGGTGTCGATCTGTTCGGCGGTGGCACCGAGCTTCTCGCTCAGGAGCTCGAGGCGTTGGACCTGCTGCCGGTAGTTCTCGTCGGCTATCGCGGCTTCCTCGGCGAGCTCCTCGGCCAGGCCGCTCGCTTCGTCGAGTCGGTTGGTTGCTTCGCGGGCGCGTTCTGCTTCGCGCGTGTGATCGCCGCGCTTGCGGATCACCACCGAGCCCTGATGCTCGAAATGCCGAATCGCTGCGGCGAGGGCATCGATGTCTCGACCGATGTGTGGGGTGCGATGAGCCACGGCGACGGTGCGCAGCTGCTTCTCTTTCGCCGACAGGTCTGCGATCGCCTGGTCGAACTCGCGGTCCGCCGCTGCAGACCCCTCCTTCGAGGTGCGCAGCGCCCCGGCGGCGGCAGTGACGGCGCGTTGCGCTTTCACGATGGCCGAGACACGGGGAAGTTGTTTGGCGGCAGCGGTGAGCGCCTGCACCGATTCGCGTGCAGCCCGCTCATCGGCCGTCGCGTTCTCCAGCGCCGCGGTCGCGGTATCGATCGCGGCGCCGAGCTCGGCGATGCGTTGCTCTCGCCGACGCGCCCGCGCCGTCGCGCCGATGTACTCGGCATCGGTTTTGGTGTGACGACCCTGCTGCACACCCTGCCAGTACCGACCGTCGACGCCGATCGAGACGGGACTGCCCGAGAGGGAATCCTGGTCCTGTTGCAGTGCAACTGAATTCAGTAAGTCGAGTATGCGCGATTCCGATACGGCGGTACCGGGCTCGGGTTCGAGGACGGACGCCAACGTGGTCCCGGTCGGCCTCGAGGCCTCCGGCAGCGGCGACAGATACTGCTCCGAGCTCGAGTCGACGGGAAAGTCCGCGACCGGGTGGATCCAGCCGTCGAGCAGATTCGCTGCCTGCAGCGCGGATTCGATCCCCGCCGCGTCGGCAGGGGAGACCGAGTCCGCAAACCGAACCAGCTGCCACAGTGGGGCACCCGAGAGTTCGGCGCGAGAGTCGGTTCGTGCCGCGAACGGCGGCGGCGCGTCATCGTGTTCGGCGCGCACCAGGGACAGTTCGTCGCGCAGCGCGTTCAGCTCGGTAGTGCGGGTCGACACGTCGACGCGTGCCTGCGCCTGCCGGGCGCGAAGCGCGTCGACCCCGTCCGCGGTCTGTTCCGCCAGCACCGATTCCAGGCTCGGAGCGTCGTCGTCCCCGATGCCTGCCAACGCCGCGTCGAGGGCCTCGAACGCCGCGGACGTGATTCCCGCAGAGGAGTAGAGCGCCGAATTGGCCGACCACCAGGCCCGCAGTCCCGAAGCGAACTGTGCCTTCTCCAGGTCGACGGTCGCCTCGGCCTCGGTGACCGCAGCCGACGCCGCCTCGAGCATCTCGCGAGCCCTCGAAGCGGCCTTCTCCGCACGAGCACGTTCGGTCGACGCCTTCTCGACGGTTCCCAGCGCCTCGCGAACCGCCCGCACGTCGCCGTCGCGCTCCTCGGCATGGCCACGCAGAGCGGTGCTGATCTGATCGCTGCGGGCTGTTCCTGGCAGTGGTGTCCAGACGATGCCCGCATCCTCTGCTGCAGTCTGCAGTTCCTCCTCGGCGCGTGTAACCCCCGCAACGGAGTCCCGGAGTGCGGAATCGGCCCGAGCCGCCTCGGTGGTGCGCTGTTCCAGTTCGGCGTGCGCCTTGCGTGCGCGGTCGGCCTGCTGGGCGGTCGAGATCTCCAGCTTCGCAGCGGATTCGGCCAGGTCGTCCAGTTGCTGCTTGCCCTCGTACGCGCTCGAGCGTTGTAGGGTCTCACGGTCTGCAACGGCCTGATCCAGTGCGCGTTCGGCCTCGTCGAATCGGGTTTCCGCAGCCGCTCGTTCCAGCAGACGCCGGTCCTTCAGAGCGGCAGCGGCGAAGTGTGCTGTGGTCGCATGAGTCACTGCCTCGAGCCGACGCGAAACCTGCTCGACATCCGAACGGGTTTGCACCCGAAGGTATTTGGAGTACACCGAGACGAAGTTCTTGGCGGCGTGATCGGCCTGCGCCAGCCCCTCGAGCGCCCGTCCCACCTCCTCCATATCGCTGAAGGAGCGCGCTGCCTCGAGGACCAGCTGCTCGTCCAACGGACGCAGGCCGTCGGTCAACGCCTGCGAGAGCCCCTTGGGGTCGAGGTTCTTCGCCAATTGCGGGCGGCGAAGCGTCAGAATGAGATTGATCAGCTGGTCGTAGCGCTGCGCGCCCAGCCCGAACATGCGGGCATCGATCGCGGCGCGATAGTCCACCGGGCGATCGGTCAACGCGTCGGTACCCAGCTGCTCACCGAGCTGCTTCTTCGTCAACGGCCGGTCGTCGGAACCCAACAACGAAAAATCGACGCCCACTCGGCCGTCGGCCACGAAGTACCAGCGGGTCACCTTGTCGTTGTGGCGGCTCGCCCGCATTCCGATTCCGACCGTCACCGATTCGGGGTCTGCGCGTGAACCGCGGCCGAACTCCATCCACACGTACGAGTGCGCGCTCTCCTGCCCTCGGTAGAGCAGGTTGGATTTCATCGTCCGCTCTTCTCCGGCAAACGGATTGAGTCGGCGCGGTTCGATGCGGCCGTCCAGGACGAAGGGAAACAGCACTTCGAGTGCCTTGGTCTTGCCGGATC
Organism: Rhodococcus sp. IEGM 1330; assembly: GCF_033142445.1. NCBI lineage: Bacteria > Bacillati > Actinomycetota > Actinomycetes > Mycobacteriales > Nocardiaceae > Rhodococcus > Rhodococcus sp. IEGM 1330. Next base: position 232,019 of record NZ_JAWLSB010000006.1, on the reverse strand, counting down.
CGTTGGGGCCACGCAGTACCAGGCGACCGTCGGCGAAGGAGAACTCCTGATCGCGGTAGTCCCACAGGTTGACGATCCCTGCTCGCGTCGGCCGAAAGCGTGTCGAGTGTGCGGTCATCTACAAGGCCTCTACTTCGGATGGATCGGTACTGGGGGCTTGTTCGGTGCCGAACAGTGAGTCCTGAGGGGTCCGGTCGCGAACGCTGACCATCACGTCGCGGTAGCGCGCGATCACCGGCAGCACCAGCACGCCGCCGGACACGCTGTGTAGCAGTCGAAGTCGGTGCAACAGAGCAATCGCCCGTAACCGCAGGCCGTCGCGATCGGTCTGCCACTGAGCCGCGAAGGTGCGGCCGAAGCGTTCGACGAGATCATCGACGACCGTTGTCAACCAACTGTCCTCGATCAACGGATACCGCTTCTTCTCTTCCGCAGCCTCGAATGCCGTTGCATCGGAATCGAACCCGAATTCGGCGAGATCGCCGAAGATCCCGCCGTCGGGAATGGCGCTGTCCAACTGCTCGATCAGGGCGTCACCGTCGAGAAGGGGGTAGGTCGCCAGCGCGGGTGCATCCGGATCGATCACCCGGTCCGAGATTTCGCCCGCAATCAACAGTGCGACCTGGGCAATGGTTCCGGTGCTGGGGAATCGGTAATCCGAGAGCCGTCCCGAGGTGTCGATGAGGGCTACTCCCTCGGAGCGACGCTCGGCAACGAGGCCGGTCAGCAACTCGACGTCGGCAACGGTGCGCGACGCGGCCAGGGCGGTGCGGCCGTCCAGAACGAGATCGTCGAGATAGACGACCGGTTGCTCGACCAACGCTCGGCGTACCGCACGGAGCGTTTCCTTCGGGTCTGCCTCACGTCCGGAATCGGTGTGTCCCGGTTCGGAATCCTCGGGATCGGTCGGGGCGTCCGAGCCGGCCAGCAGACCGCGGATCGATCGCAGATGCTGCACGGCGCGGGGCGGCCGGAACATGGCGACGACGACGGGACGGTCGATGTCGTAGAGCGCCTCGCCTGCGGACGGGTTGTTCGCCCAGCCGGTCGCGTCACCGTCGGCCAACGCGATGGCGCCCCGTGTCGCGAGCCAGCCGATCGCGTCGACGAACGCATCTCGGTCGCTTGCCCGGTCGGTCGTCAGCTCGACACCGTCGACCTGACTCGCCTCGGCCGCAACGTGATCGGCGAGTTCGGACAGAGTGATCTGGTTGCCCGCCCGGCCGAGTGCCGCCAGTGCCAGCGCCAGGTACGCGTACCTGCGGCGGTCGAAGATGCGGTCGGTGGACGTTCGCGCGGGTTGGCTGTCGTCGAGTGCGTCGATCACCGGGAACAGTCGGGCCGTGGTCTCGGTGACCTCGAGGCGATATCCGAACAGTTCGAGCAGGTCCTCGCGCAACTCGGTGGCCCACCTACGCAGCAGAGGCAACGCGATCCTATCGGGATACGTGGTGGTCACCAGGTGATTCGACAGCGCGACCCGGGCGGCCCGCTGGTAGGAATCCAGTGCGAGGGTGGAGATCTCGCGAGCTCTCATCGGCGTGCTACCTCGCTGACCTCGAGCGCGAGGCGGTCCAGATGCAATCGGCCACGGCTGGTCCGCACGATCGTCGAACGGTCACTGTCGCTCAGCGTCAGGCGCACGCCGCTGTCCGATCCCGACGAGTCGGAGGTGCGTCCGCTCACGCGCACCCGGGCGGTCAACGCAGCATTCAACAGACTCAACAGCACCTCGGTCTCCTGCTCGCTGAGAACGCGGTCGTGGATTCCGGCCGAGGCAAGTGACTGTGCTGCGGCACTGCGTGATCGCTGTGATTCGAGTTGCTGCTCCCGAAGCCGTCTGATGCCGCCGTCGTTGCGCTGCACCCGTCCCGGAACACCGGGGGTCGGAGTGCGTCCGGTCTCGGCCAGGGTGCGCGAGATCTCGACCGGCGGCGCATCCCACCACGATCGGGACGTGGGGATGATGTCGGCATCGGGATGCACCATCGACAGATGCCGTGGTCTGCCGAGGCCGAACACGGCATGGAACAGGGCATGCGCGCTGTCCTCGGTGGGTGCGGCAGCGAACCACCCGGCCAGGTGGCGCAGTTGGCTCTCGCGGCTGACGCCGCCCTTGCGGGTTTCGGTGACCCGGCGCAGCAGCGACAGCACGGCAGCAATCGCGCTCATCGTGCCCTCGCGGAGTCGCTCGGACTCGCTGAGTTCGGACTCGGCCGAGACGAACCAGTGCGAGAGGCCGGCCCAGCGATCGGTCCAGTCGGCGCGGCGTTCGGCGACGGTGAGAAAGACTCGTTCGTCGCTGATCGCGGCTCGCTCGACGAGTTCCTCGATGCCGGTGCTCTCGACGAGTGCTATCGCCTCGGCGAGCTTCGGTGCGTACCGGGTCAGATCGGAGCTGAATTCACGCATGTGCGTCAGCAGGGCGTCCTTGTGGACCAGAAACGACTCCGGCGTGATCTCGGTGGTGCGCAAGAGATCACCGAGCACCAGATAGAAGTGGGCGGCGCGGGTCGCCATCTCCGACAGTGTCGAATCGAGTCGGCTGAGCTTGCGGTAGATGCGATCGCCGTCGGCCTGACGGTTCGCCTCGGCCAGCTCGTGCATGTCGGCCAGTAGCTCCGGCAGCACCAGCCGCGACAGCGCGGCGTCGTCCAGGCGGGCCCCGAGCACGTCCTCGACCGCACGGTAGGCCTTGTAGCCGGCTTGGCCGAACTGGTAGACGAAGTGACGGTTGCGGTACTCGGCGAGGGTTGCAGCGCGGGTGCCGTCGTAGCTGCGTTCGAGCAGGCCCCAGGCGTGGAGCTGATCGAGCAGAGGTGCGATGTCGAGGGTGGTCAGTGCCTCGCGGTGCACTGAGCTACGTGCGATGAGGTCTGCCACGTCTCCGGAGTGAAGCAGGACTACGTAGTTGGCTCGTGCGGTGTCGAATGCCCGCAGAACAGCCAGGTACTCGGATCTCTTCTCGGCAACGGCGAACGAGAAGAGACCGAGACGATCTTCCTCCACGAACGCGTTCACGACTCCCTGCCGCGCGTCCTCACCTGAATCGCTCACTGGAACAGGGTAGGGGGTAGCCGGTGCTCCCGTTGAACCACGCTGGCTACCGGCCATCGACCACGGCAACTCCTGCCGGTCCGGTAGGAAGACGTCGTCGGCCCGGCTTCGCCTACCCGCCCGTCGTCCGCCACCGAATTCGGCTATGCCCGGTCGGGGCTCGATAGTCCGTTCTTCGTCGCTGTCACTGGTCGTGCAGCTGCCGACCGAACGCCGAACAAGTGCTGTTCGTGCTCGGTACGACCGGTGGCGGTGTACGACAGCGCGTCGGTGATGAGTCGGTGATCGGAGTCCGTCCAACGGTCGCGGTGTTGGCGCTGGAAGTCCTGCCAGGACGCCGTGGTGAACTGCTCGACACGCAAATCGGGATCGACGCTGTCGCGGTACAGGCCCCACGAATATCCGCCGGTCCGCCGACGGGCTTTCCCGACCGCGGTCATCGAACGGTCGAAGTTCGCCTGCTCGGCAGGAGCTACCCGATAGGTGACACTGACAACGACGGGCCCGTCCTCGGGTTCGGGTCCGAAGATGACCGTCGGTGTCGGCCACGCCGTCGAGACTCCACGAGGCAAAGTCCCGGTCGCTGGGTGCAGGGGCAGCACAACGACACTCGCGCCGGCTAGCACCAGCAGGACCGCCGAGATGAGCAATGCAACGCCGAAACCTGCGTGGGACGCGATCAGGCCCCAGATGAACGAGCCGAGCGCCTGCGAGCCCATGAAGACCAGCAGATAGATCGACATCCCACGGGCCCGCACCCAGTGGGCGAGTGACAGTTGGATCGAGGCATTGAGCGTCGTGAGTGTCGCGATCCAGGCGGCACCCGCAACGAGCAGCAGTGGCATGACGAACCAGATCGGCAGGTACGCAACAGCGACGGCCCCCAACGCGTAGGAGACGGCCGAGATGGAAAGCAACGCGTTGGCCCCGAATTTCTTTCGCAAGGTTGGGAATAGTGCAACACCTGCCAGGGCGCCGACGCCGAGCATGCCGAGAATCAGGCCGTACCCGGAAGCACCGAAGTGCAGATGATGCGACGACGCGAGGGGCAGTAGTGCCCACAACGCCGACGCGGGGAGAGCGAACAGGGCGGATCTGAGGAGTATTCGACGGACGATCGGCGCGGACTGCATGTAGTGCAGCCCGGTCATCATCGACCGGCCCAGACGCTCGCGGTCGATTCCCGGATCGTCGGCCGGACGACGCCACCAGACAAGCGCGCCGAGGATCACTACGAACGTGACAGCGTTGAGCGCGAAGACGGCCGCCGGACCAGCGGCGGCAACGATGACACCGCCGATCGCGGGGCCGATGGCCCTGGCACCGTTGACCGTCACTCCGCCCAACGCGGAGGCGGCTGGGATTTGTTCTGCTGGAACCAGTTCCGGCTGGATCGCCTGCCAGGCAGGGGCAGACAGGGCCGATCCGCAACCGAGGAGGAAGGTCATGCCCAGCAACATGATCGGGGACAACACGTGGGTGTAGGCGAGGAACGTCGTCATGGCGGCGACGAGGGCGGTATACGTGCTGACGACGATGAGGAGTCGACGGCGGTCGAGCAGGTCGGCGAGTCCGCCGGCAGGCAGTGCGAGGAAGAGCGTCGGGAGCAGACTGGCGGTCTGGACCAGCGCCACGACCGTGGCGCTGCTGTTGTGCTCGACCAGGAACCACTGTGACCCGACGGTCTGCATCCACAGGCCGATGTTCGAGACCAGCTGAGCGAGGAACAACGTTCGGTAGATCTTACTGCGTAGGGGTGCCCAAGCGGAGAACTGTGGTTGCGCAACAGTGGTCATGCGGGTGTCCTTTCACGTGCGATCGAGGCGAATAGACCCGCAGTCGGTGCTCTGCGTTCCGGAACCGGTCTGCCAGACGAACAACGGAAAGTGCTCGTCCAGCCGGCCGGCGATCGTCTCGTCCGCTGCCGCGACGATCGCATCGGCCTTCCAATCCTCCAGCCGACCCGCAGCCCGATCGACCAGTGCCGCAGCTTTCTTCACGTACCCGTAGGCGTGGTAGACCGCCTTGGGCATCCGATCGTCCCCGATCGAGAAGTATTGGAGCGACCGCTTTGTCTGGGCACCCCAATACCTCTCGGCGGGGGCGTCCACGTTTCCCATGCTGTCGAACTCGACGCGGTTGCCGACCGCGTCGAGTCCGATCGGAACCATCTGCGAGGTCATGGCTAGCTTGTCAGGGACGGTGTGGGCGAGGTAACTGCTGCGAGTGCTTCTTCGATGACAGCAACGACCTCGTCGGGCTTTGCCAGCATGACCAGGTGCGGGGCATCGAGTTCGACGACGCTGCGCAGACCGGCGCGCTCGTAGCCGAAGCGCTCGACATCCGGGTTGATGGTGTGGTCCGCGCTACTGACAATTCCCCAGCCGGGCTTGGTCTTCCAGGCTGCGGCGGGCGCTGCCTCGGCGAATGCGAGGCCGGCCAGCGGGCGCTGGCAGACGGCGAGGACCTCGGCGGTCGCGAGGTCGATTCCGCCGGCGAATACTGCGGGGAAGGCGTCGATCTTCACCGACACGTCGGTGCCGTCTTCAGGAAAGGGGGTGTAGACGAGGTTCGTAGCGAGATCGGAATCGGGAAAGCGTCCCTGCAGTTCGCCGAGGCTCTCACCCTCTTCGAGCGCGTAACCGGAGACGTAGACCAGACCGACGACGTTGTCCGCCATGCCTGCAACCGTGATGACGGCTCCGCCGTAGGAGTGTCCGGCAAGGAGGACCGGGCCGTCGATCTGTTCGACGACCGAGCGGATGTAGGCAGAGTCACCGATCAGGCTGCGGTTGGGCACCGCGGGTACGACGACGGTGTGGCCCTTGTCGAGCAGGCTGCGGGTGACCGGTGCCCAGCTTGCAGAGTCGGCGAAGGCTCCGTGAATCAGGACGATGGTGGGTGTGGTGCTCATGAGAAGTCTCCTTGAAGAGAGAAGTTGGAAGGTGTGGGGAGGAATTACTTGGCGAGGAATTCGAGAATGTCTGCGTCCAAGGCCTTCTGGTAGTCGCCGTAGATGCCGTGCGGGGCGCACGGGTAGACCTTGAGCGTGCCGTCCTTGACGAGGTCGATGGACTTCAGCGCTGCCGCGGCGATGGGAACGATCTGATCGTCGTCGCCCTGGGCGATGAAGACGGGGACGGTGAGAGCCTTCAGGTCCTCGGTGAAGTCGGTCTCCGAGAACGCCTTGACGCAGTCGTAGGCGGCCGCGAGGTTCACCAGCATGCCCTGACGCCAGAAGTCGTCGATGGCACCCTGCGAAACCGTGGAGCCTTCGCGATTGGCGCCGAAGAAAGCCTGAGCGAGGTCCTGGTAGAACTGCGAGCGATCGGTGAGGACGCCGCTGCGGATGTCGTCGAGCGCCTCGATCGGCGTGCCCTCGGGGTTGGCCTCGGACTTCAGCATGATGGGGGGCACTGCGCCTGCGGTGATGATGCGGGCGACGCGGCTGCCCCCGTGCTGGGCGGCATATCGGACGACCTCGCCGCCGCCGGTCGAATGGCCGATGAGGGTTAGCTCCTGAAGGTCGAGTGCCTCTACCAACTCGGCGAGGTCACGGGCGTAGGTGTCCATGTCGTTGCCGACGTAGGTCTTGGACGAGCGTCCGTGTCCACGGCGGTCGTGGGCGATGGCGCGGTAGCCGGCGTCGGCGAGGAGCTTGAGCTCGGTCTGCCAGGCGTCCGAGGACAGCGGCCAGCCGTGGCTGAGCAGGACCGGCTTTCCGGTGCCCTGCTCGGTGTAGTAGATATCGGTTCCGTCAGCGGTGGTGATGTACGGCATGGTGGCCTCCTGGTGCGAATGTTGTTCCGGTGTGCCGAGAACATTCGTCCGTCGAGACGTTCGTGTCGTCGCTGCTGGCAGGCAACGTGGGGGAGTGGTGCCCGGTGCAGTCCTCTACCTGGTAGCGGGTAGACGGGCCTCGAGAGTCGTGCCGACACCGGGTGGGCTCGATACCGTCAACGTGCCTCCGACCGCCTGAATGCGGTCCTGTAGGCCGATCAACCCGGAGCCGTTCGCTGGATCGGCACCGCCTGCGCCGTTGTCCGTGACGGTCAATGTGAGCTCGTCTTCGCGCACAATCGCCGAAATGACCACCTCGGTGGCGTGCGAGTATTTGGCTGTGTTCGTCAATGCTTCGGCGACGACGTAGTACGCGGCCACCTCCACGGATTCGGGCAGACGGTTCGGGATCTCGGTCTTCAGTGATACCGGTACCGGCGATCGACGGGCCAAGGTCTTGAGAGCGGGCGCGAGTCCACCGCGAGACAGGATCGCGGGGTGGATACCACGGGAAAGTTCCTGGAGGTCCGAGTGCACCTGCGACAGCGTGTTCACGCTGCGGTTCAATCGATCTCGAAGATCTCCGAGTTCGTCGGGTACGGACGCCTGGGCCGCTCTGAGGTCCATCCCGAGCGAGACGATCCGCTGCTGCGCCCCGTCGTGCAAGTCTCGTTCGATGACGCGGCGTGCCTGATCTGCGGCGGCCACCACGCGTGCTCGAGACTCCGTCAAACGGGTACGTGTCTCGCTGTTGTACACGGCCGTGGCAACCAGATCGGCGAAGTCCGACAACCGTTCGCACGCATCGAGATTCGCTACGCGACTGATGACTCCGACAATGATCGCTCCCCAGATCCGGCCCTCCACCGAGATGGGAACACCGATGCCTGACGTGAACCCTCGCCGGGCCAAGCGTTGCGCAACTGGCCCGGTCGCCTCGCGGTAGTCGATGGTCACCGGCTCGCCGGTCTCGTAGATGACGGTGCAGACGTTGTGCCCACCGAGCGGCAGTGTTTCGCCTGGTTGCAAATGAGCTCCGTGGTCGTCGTGGGCGGCGATCACCGTGTAGTACTCGTCGCCGTCGAATCGAACCAGGGAGACGTGCTCGACGTCGAGTCCATCGGCCAGTTCCGTTGCTACGTTTCGATATATCTCGCCCAGGTCCGACCTGAGTGCGACGAGGGTGGCAACGCGGCGGAGGGAGGCTTGTTGACGAGCCAGGTCGACGGTTCTGCCGTGTAGTACCTCTCGCTCACGTGCGGCGGCCAGCAGTGCCTCGAGGGAAGGCGCGACGCGTCTGACTCGGCGGGCGTCGGCAGGCGAGAGATCGGCCGGTACGAGCAGGGATCCCGTCGGTGTCGTACCGTCCCGCAGAATGATTCGCTGTTGATCCGGCCCGAGCGGGGCATCGTGTGCTCCGAGAACGGCGTGCGGTGACGGCAGCTCGAGGACTTCGGTCAGACGACGGCCTGCTTTGTCGAGTAGGTCCGGCGAGATCTGCTGCCGCAACATCGTTCGGGCGAATCCGGCGAGCAAGTCGGCTTCTCGTCGCCGTTGGTCGGATTCGACGGCACGAAGTCTGGACTGCCCGACCAGCAGATTGGTGAGCAACGCGAGGGCAAGGAAAACCAGCACCGACGGGACCAGGCTCTCGCTGCTCTCGACGACATGGATGGAGGCGTAGGCAACGGTGCTGACGATCGACATTGCCACTGCAAGCCCGAAACCCCACCCAGCTGATACCACCAGCACACCGAAGACCAAAACCGCTCCGAAAGCGTTCTCGGGCACCAAAAGCTTCAGGAGTTCGATCACGAGAACTTCGGTGATGATCAAGCCTGTGGCAACGGCAATACCCCAGCCCAGCGGCGGTGTACGCGGCCGTAGTAAGACGGTCAGGAGTCGATCTCGCCCGCTTTCGCGGTCGTGCTCGGGTGCCGCGGGGATCATCGGCCAACTCCAGGGCACGATAAATTGCGGCTACCGGTAATGCCGGGCCTGGCGAGATCTGACAGTCTCGACAGGGTGAACCGTTCCGACCGCCGCGCTCTGATCGTCGACGACAGCGCAGCGTTCTGCGCCGCCGCGACGCGGCTGCTGGAATCTGCGGGTGTGACCGTCGTCGGTACGGCATCGACGACTGCTGCCGCGTTACGGTCGGCAGAAGAAAATTGCCCTGATCTGATCCTCGTCGACATCGATCTCGGTGCAGAAAGCGGCTTCGATGTTGTCGAAGCACTCCTGGCCGCGTCCGCCCCACCCCGTCCGGACGTAATTCTGGTGTCGACGCACGACGAGGACGACTTCGCCGACTTGGTGGAATCCAGCTCCGCCATTGGATTCCTTCCGAAATTCGGGCTGTCCGCAGACGCCATCATCGCGTTGTCGAGTCGCGATCGGGGCACGTGGTGATACGGGCGGTCAAGTCTGCGCATCGAGATACATGATGACGGCTCGGACTCGGCGATGATCGTCAGCAGTCTCCGCGAGATCGAGCTTGGTCAGAATGCTGCGCACGTGCTTTTCCACCGTTCCCTCGGTGATCCACAGTCGACGGCCGATGCCTGCGTTGGACAGGCCCTCGGCCATCAGCGTCAGTACCTCGCGCTCGCGCGTACTGAGTGCAGCGAGTGGATCGTCGCGGCGTCTGGCGGCTACCAACTCGTATACCAACGCAGGGTCGATCACTGATGCACCGCCGGCGACGCGGTCGATAGTTCCGACGAAATCGGCCACGTCGGTGACCCGAGTCTTGAGTAGGTAGCCGACGCCTTTGCCGCCATCGAGCAGTTCCAAGGCGTGATCGACCTCGACGTGTGCGGACAGCAGCAGCACCGCAATCTCCGGGAATCCCTTGCGGATTCGCAACGCCGCATCCAAACCTTCGGAGTTCTGCGTCGGCGGCATTCTGATGTCGATGATCGCCAGGTCGGGGGGGTCACGTGCGACGAGCGCCTCCAACTCCTCGGCGTCGCCCGCTTGTCCCACAACGTCGAGACCTGCCTGCGTCAGCAGACTGGCCAGGCCTTCACGGAGCAGAACGTCGTCGTCGGCGATCACCACGCGCAACCCGGAAGTCACGACAGTCCACCGGGGGCCACGGCCCGACGGAAGCCGATGAAAGTCCTGAACGGATCGAGAACCGGACTGAGCCGCTCGCCGGTGAAGACAGTGTCAGGGCCACGATGCGCTACGACGCGGCGACGTGCGCAGGCAGCGACGATGCATGCGGAGGCGTCAGCCACATTGTCGGCAAAGTAAAAGACGTTGCCTAGTCGGCGCACAACGTTTCCCATGGGTGAGTCCCTTCGTCTTGCTCACAGGACGATATATCGAGAAAACGAAGAGCGCGCGGGGTACGTCGGGTGAGGACAACCCCGGACCGAATCACATATCGACGGTCACCTTTCCGTCCACCACTGCTGCGGGGTAGGTGCGCACCGAGTCGATGCCGCTCGGGCAGGTGCCGTCGTCGAGCGAGAACGTGTACTGATGCAGCGGACACACGACGATGGATCCGTCGATCTGACCGTCTGCCAGTGGCCCGCCCTTGTGGGGGCACACGGCGTCCATCGCCCGCACCGAGCCGTCGCTGAGCAGGAACACCGCAACCTGCTTGCCGTCCACCACGTAGGCCCGTCCCTCGCCGGGTGTCAGGTCCTCCACGGCCCCGACCGGCACGCTCATCGGACCGGCACCTGCGGCAGCGGAAGCAGGGGCAGCGACGGGGTGAACTGGGCAGGTGACTTCGGTGCCGCGCGATCCTGCCAGGGGTCGATGTACCCGTCCACCGATGCCTGCATTCGCTCGTCGAGTCCGGCGACGATGCCGTCGCGGTCGTCGATCAGCACGCTCTGCAGTTCTTCCAGTCCGAGACGCGGAACCCATGCGTACGTACGCTCGAGCCACTGAGCGTTCTCGCGGTAGTGCTGAATGAACCTGCCTGCCACGGTCAGAACCTCATCGGCCCCCGTCACGGTGGCCAGTAGATCGCCCTTGCGGATGTGTGCGCCGGCGGCACCGCCGACGTAGATCTCCCACTTGTCCTCGCCCACCGAGACGACGCCGAAGTCCTTGCACAGGGCTTCCGAGCAGTTGCGCGGGCAGCCTGCGACCGCGAGCTTCAACTTCGCCGGAGTCTCCAAGCCCTGGAACCGCTCTTCGAGGGCGATGCCCAGAGCCGTCGAGTCGCCGAGCCCGAAGCGACAGAAGTCGCTGCCGACGCAGGTCTTCACCGTGCGCATGCTCTTGCCGTAGGCAAAGCCCGAGGGCATGTCCAGATCGCCCCACACCTTCGGCAGGTCCTCCTTCTTGATGCCGAGAAGGTCGATACGCTGCCCGCCGGTGACCTTGACCAGCGGTACGTGGTATTTGTCTGCGACGTCGGCGATCTTGCGCAACTGATCCGGGGTGGTGACGCCACCCTTCATCTGCGGCACCACCGAGAACGTGCCGTCGCGCTGAATGTTGGCGTGGACGCGGTCGTTGATGAACAGCGCACCGCGCTCGTCCACCCAGTCCGGGCCCCACACCGTCCGCAGCAACGATGCCAACGGCATCTTGGCGGCGGCATCCTCAGCTCCGCCGGTCGCCAGCGCCGCGAACACCGCGGACACCGCCCGAAGATCCTGCGCTCGAATGGCGTCGATCAGTTCCGGCTTGGTCATGGGGATGCAGGGGACGTACCAGTCCGCGGCGGGATCGGCCTCGACGGCACCGCCCGCTGCGCACGCGATGATGTCCTTGACCAGGCCCTTGCACGATCCACAGCCCTTACCCGCCCGAGTCTTCGCGGTCACGTCGCCGAGGTTCTTCGCGCCCGCGTGCACGCAGGCCACGATGGCGCCCTTGGTGACGCCGTTGCAGTTGCACACCTGGACGTCGTCGGCCAGCTCGGCGGCTCCTGTTGCCGCAGAGGGGGTTCCCATGTCGAAGAGCATGCTGATGCGCTCGTCGGGCAACGGCACTTTCTCGTCGAATGCCTGAGTCAGGAAGTTGGCCTTGGAGATGTCGCCCAGCAGGGTGGCACCGACGAGTTTGTTGTTGCGCACGATCACCGACTTGTACGTACCACTGCGCGGCTCGTAGAACTGGACGAACTCGTCGTCGTCGCGTTCGGGGGCGGTGATCCCCATCGAGGCGACGTCGACACCGGCCACCTTGAGCTTGGTGGTCAGACGCGAACCGTGGTACGCCGCAGTGGGATCGGCTCCGGTGAGCACGTCGGCCAACACGACGGCCTGCTCCCACAGCGGCGCGACGAGGCCGTAGACCTCGCCGCGATGCTGGCAGCATTCACCAACGGCATAGATGGAACCCTCGTCCTCGCAACGCAATTGGTCGTCGACGACGACTCCTCGTTCGATCACCAGCCCGCCCGCTCGAGCGAAATCGACACTGGGACGAATGCCCGCGGTGACCACGACCATGTCTGCGGCGAGCGAGGTGCCGTCGTTGAACCCAACGCCGGTGACGACGCCGTCCTCGGACCGCAACACCGAGGTGGTCCGCTTGGACGTGTGTACGCCGACGCCGAGTGACTCGATCTTGTTGCGCAGCACGCGTCCGCCGCGCTCGTCGAGCTGCTGATTCATCAGGTGACCGGGGGAGTGCACCACGTTCACCTCCAGGCCCTGCGTGCGTAAGCCGTATGCGGCTTCGAGTCCGAGGAGTCCGCCACCGATGACGACGGCCGAGACGTCGTCACGCGACTGCGCCATCTGCAGCATCCCATTGGTGTCGGCGATGGTGCGGAAGCCGAACACGCCCCGCGCCAGCCTGCCGTCGGACTCACGAAGACCGTCCATGTTCGGGAAGAACGTGTTGCTGCCGGTGGCGACGATCAGCACGTCGTAGTCGACCGACCGTCCGCTCTCGCCGACGACGGTCTTGGAGAACCGGTCCAGCGAGATCGCGCGGTCCCCGGCGTGCAGCGTGACGCCGTTCTCGCTGTACCAGCTCATCGGGTTGAGGATCAGATCCTCGTCGTCGACGGTGGCCTCGCCGGACAGCACGTGCGAGAGCATGATGCGGTTGTAGTTGCCGTACGGCTCGTCGCCGATCATGGTGATCTCGAACAGCGAACTGCCGTCCCGTTTGATGATTTCCTCGACCGCCCGTGCGCCGGCCATCCCGTTACCGACCACCAGCAGTCGCTGCTTGCCCGCGGTCATCAGATCAGCACCAGACCGAAATCGACGACGACCTCTCCGGTGGTTCCGGCCGGGGCAGCGACCACCAGCTCGAGCACGGTGTCCGGATCGACGTCCTCGACCACCCGCAGGGGAATGTTCACCCCACCCTTGGCACCCATCGGGAACATGCGCATCGGGCTGCCGTCGCGCAGCAAGGTCACGACCACCAGCTCGTCGCTCGAATTTCCGCCGCGAAAATACAGTGGCTGAGCCGTAGCACCCTCGGGGACGACGAAGCTCAGGCTGGGATCGATCAGCTCGGGCTTGTCCAGACCGTGCCCGGTGAAGGAGAAGATGCCTTGCAGGAATCGCGGTGTGCTGGCCATACACACGAGGTTGCGGGGTCGGGGTGACGCCACCGCTGCGGTGACGTTACGTCGGGATCAGAAAGACCTCACCGGCTCCCGGTCCCTCGTGTGCGGTCGGTCAGAGCCCGAAGTTGCCCGGGCCACGTCGCCTCAGGTATTTCTCGAACTCGGCCGCGATGGCGTCGCCGTCGATCTTGGCGATTGCATCGGACATGTCCACCTCGGCGTCGCCGCGCTCCTCGAGGCTGCGGACGTACTCGCTGATCTCCTCGTCTTCTTTGGTCATCTCGGTCACCGCCTCTTCCCATTCCTCGGCCTGGGTGGGCAATTCGCCCAGCGGGACCTCGATGTCGAGCACGTCCTCGACCCGCTGCAGCAGCGCCACGGTGGCCTTCGGGTTGGGCGGCTGAGAGACGTAGTGGGGAACAGCAGCCCAGAAGGAGACCGCGGGCACCCCGGCCTTGACGCACTCGTCCTGCAGGACACCGGTGATTCCGGTCGGTCCCTCGTACCGGGTCTGTTCGAGGTTGAACTGTTCGGCCGACTCGGTGCTGTATGCGGTGCCGGTCACCGGAACGGGCCTGGTGTGCGGAGTATCGGCCAACAGCGCTCCCAGGATCACCACGGTCTCGACGCCGAGCTGTTCGACGAATTCGAGGAGGTCGTCGCAGAAACTGCGCCAGCGCATGTTCGGCTCGATGCCGCGCAACAACACCACATCGCGTGAGCTGCCGGGAGGCGAACACACCGAAAGCCGAGTCGACGGCCATTCGATCTCGCGAGTGACACCGTCCACCTGGCGGACCGTAGGGCGGTTGACCTGGTAGTCGTAGTAGTCCTCGGAGTCCAATTCGGCCAGCGGGCTGGCGTCCCAGATCAGCTCCAGGTGTTCGATAGCGCCGCTGGCCGCATCGCCTGCGTCGTTCCAGCCCTCGAAGGCAGCCACCAGGATCGGGGAGCGCAGCTCGGGAATGTCGTCGTCGAGATCGTCGAGGTCTGTGGCGTTGGCCACAGCGTCGTGGACGGCCTCGATCAATGCAGCATCCAGAGGTACATCCGATCCGGCACCTGAAATGTCCGTATTTTCGGTACTGTCGTCGATCGGGGACTGGCCATCGAGGTTTCGGAGACTCACCACGACAGCCTACGACCCGACGTAACTTCGGTGCCCACTACTCTGTAGTGATGCCCGCTCAACATAAGCCCAGTCTGCTCGATGCGATTTCACGTCGTGTTGTCATCGGCGACGGTGCGATGGGCACGATGCTCCAGGATGCGAACCTGACTCTCGACGACTTCATCGGTCTCGAAGGCTGCAACGAAATCCTCAACGACACCAGGCCCGATGTCCTGCGGGAGATCCACCGCGAGTACTTCGCGGCCGGGGCCGACGCCGTCGAGACCAATACATTCGGTTGCAATCTGCCCAACCTGGCCGATTACGACATCGAGGACCGTATCCGTGAGCTTGCGGAGAAGGGCACCCGGCTGGCACGTGAGACCGCTGACGAGATGGGTCCGGGCCGCGACGGGATGGATCGTTTCGTGCTGGGCTCGATGGGGCCGGGCACCAAGCTGCCCACTCTCGGCCACGCACCCTTCGCCCGACTGCGCGACGCGTACACCGAAGCCGCCCTCGGCATGATCGACGGCGGTGCCGACGCCATCCTGGTCGAGACCTGCCAGGATCTGCTGCAGGTCAAGGCCGCGATCATCGGCAGTCAGCATGCGATGGACAAGCTCGGTGTCCGTATCCCGATCATCACCCACGTCACCGTCGAGACGACCGGCGCGATGCTCGTCGGTAGCGAGATCGGTGCCGCGCTGACGGCACTCGAACCCCTCGGTATCGACATGATCGGGCTCAACTGTGCAACCGGCCCGGCCGAGATGAGCGAGCACCTGCGCCATCTGTCCAAACATTCACGTCTTCCGGTGTCGGTGATGCCCAACGCCGGCCTGCCGACACTGGGCGCGAAAGGTGCCGAGTACCCACTGACCGCCCCCGAACTGGCCGAGGCCCTGAGTGGTTTCGTCAGCGAGTACGGGTTGGCCCTGGTCGGCGGTTGCTGTGGCACCACGCCCGAGCACATCCGCCAGGTTGCCGACATGGTCCACGGGGCAACGAAGCTCGAACGTCGGCCTGCGCCCGAGCCGGGCGTCTCCTCGCTCTACAGCGCCGTCCCGTTCGAGCAGGATGCCAGCATCTTGATGATCGGCGAGCGGACGAACTCCAACGGGTCGAGAGCATTCCGCGATGCGATGTTGGCCGAGGATTACGACAAGTGCCTCGACATCGCGAAAGACCAGACGCGCGACGGTGCCCACATGCTCGATCTGAACATCGACTATGTCGGCCGCGACGGCGCAGCGGACATGTCGGCCTTGGCCAGTCGCTTGGCGACGGCGTCCACACTGCCGATCATGCTCGACTCGACCGAGCCTGCAGTCCTCGAAGCCGGTTTGGAGCATCTCGGTGGACGCAGCGCGGTCAACTCTGTCAACTACGAGGACGGCGACGGCCCCGACTCGCGGTTCCAGAAGATCATGCGTCTGGTCAAGGAGCACGGCGCCGCTGTCGTTGCTCTGACCATCGACGAAGAGGGACAGGCCCGTACGGCCGAGTGGAAGGTACGTGTCGCCGATCGTCTGATCACCGACATCACCGAGAACTGGGGCCTGCGCCACGAGGACATCATCGTCGACACCCTCACCTTCCCGATCTCGACGGGACAGGAAGAGGTGCGACGCGACGGCATCGAGACCATCGAGGCGATCCGGCAGCTCAAGGAGAAGTACCCGAAGGTGCACACCACCCTCGGGCTGTCGAACATCTCGTTCGGCCTCAATCCCGCTGCACGCCAGGTGCTGAACTCGGTGTTCCTGCACGAGTGCACACAGGCCGGCCTCGACACCGCCATCGTGCACGCGTCGAAGATCCTGCCGATGAACAAGATTCCCGACGAGCAGCGCGAGACGGCCCTCGATCTGGTGTACGACCGCCGCAAGGAGGGCTACGACCCGCTGCAGAAGCTCATGCAGCTCTTCGAGGGTGTCTCCGCGGCCTCGGCACGCGAATCCCGCGCCGAGGAACTCGGCCGCCTTCCACTGTTCGAGCGACTCGAACGCCGCATCGTCGACGGTGAACGCAACGGCCTCGACGCCGATCTCGACACCGCGATGACCGAGAAGCCGCCGCTGGAGATCATCAACGAGACCTTGCTCTCGGGTATGAAGACCGTGGGCGAGCTGTTCGGGTCCGGCCAGATGCAGCTGCCGTTCGTGCTCGCCTCCGCCGAGGTGATGAAAGCTGCTGTGGCGTACCTCGAGCCGCACATGGAAGCGACCGACGACGACGGCAAGGGCCGCATCGTGCTCGGTACCGTCAAGGGCGATGTGCACGACATCGGCAAGAACCTGGTCGACATCATCCTGAGCAACAACGGCTACGAGGTCGTCAATCTCGGTATCAAGCAACCGATTTCGACCATTCTGGAAGCCGCGATCGACAAGCGCGCCGACGTGATCGGCATGTCCGGGCTGCTGGTCAAATCCACCGTGGTCATGAAGGACAACCTGATCGAACTCAATTCGAGGGGTGTCGCCGAGCAATTCCCGGTTCTGCTGGGCGGAGCGGCGCTGACGCGGTCGTATGTCGAGAACGATCTGCAGGACGTCTACGAGGGCGACGTGCACTATGCGCGTGACGCATTCGAGGGCCTTCGGTTGATGGACACCATCATGACCACCAAGCGTGGCGGCGGACCGGCTCCGGACAGCCCCGAGGCACTCGCCGCGAAGGCCAAGACGGCCGAGCGCAAGGAACGCCACGAGCGCTCCAAGCGTATCGCCGAGAAGCGCAAGGCCGCCGAAGCACCGGTGGTCGTGCCCGAGCGATCCGACGTCGCTGCCGACATCGACATTCCGGTGCCGCCGTTCTGGGGCACTCGGATCGTCAAGGGTGTATCTCTGTCCGATTACTCGGGTTTGCTCGACGAGCGCGCCTTGTTCCTCGGTCAGTGGGGCCTGCGCGGTGCCCGTAAGGGCGAGGGTGCCACGTACGAGGACCTGGTGGAATCGGAAGGCAAACCGCGCCTGCGGTATTGGTTGGACCGATTGAGCACCGACGGGATCCTCGCGCATGCGGCTCTCGTCTACGGATACTTCCCGGCGGTGTCCGAGGGTGACGACGTCGTCGTACTGACCGAGCCCGAACCCGATGCGCCCGAACGCTTTCGGTTCACGTTTCCGCGTCAGCACCGCGACCGATTCCTCTGCATATCGGACTTCGTTCGATCGCGTTCCGCTGCACGGGAATCGGGCAAGGTCGATGTTCTGCCGATGAACCTGGTGACAATGGGCCAGCCCATCGCGGACTTCGCCAACGAACTGTTCGCCGCCGACTCGTACCGCGACTACCTCGAGGTCCACGGAATCGGCGTTCAGCTCACCGAAGCCCTGGCCGAGTACTGGCATCGCCGGGTACGCGAGGAACTGAAGCTGTCCGACGGCAATTCCGTTGCCTCGGACGATCCCACCGAGGCCGAAGGCTTCTTCAAACTCGAATATCGCGGTGCACGTTACTCGTTCGGCTACGGAGCGTGCCCGGATCTCGAGGATCGCATCAAGCTCGCCGCGCTTCTCGAACCCGAGCGAATCGGCGTGAAGCTCTCCGAGGAACTGCAGCTGCACCCCGAACAGTCGACCGATGCGTTCGTACTTCATCACCCGGAGGCCAAGTACTTCAATGTCTAGCGCAACTCACCTGCAAGGTGTCCTGTGGGACATGGATGGCACATTGCTCGACTCGGAGAAGATCTGGGACGTCGCTATCGGTGAGTACTCCCGCACACTGGGTACGGAACTCAGCGCGGAGGTGCGCGAGAGCACCCTCGGCAACTCGATGCGGGACGCACTGAGCAAAGTGCTGGCCAACGCCTCGGTCGCGGTCACCGACGATCATCTGGCCCAGGGGCGCGAGTGGCTGACTGCCCGCGTCGGAGACCTGTTCGCCGAGGGGATTCCGTGGCGACCCGGTGCCAAGGACGCTCTTGCGCTCGTGCGCGAGATGGGTCTGTCCACTGGGCTGGTCACCAACACCGAGCGGGGTCTGGTCGAGCGGGCGCTGGACACCCTGGGGCGCGAGTACTTCGACATCACGGTCACCGGCGACGAGGTCGAGGCAGGCAAACCGCACCCGGCACCGTACCTGCGCGGTGCTGCGTTGCTCGGACTCGACGCCGCGTCCTGCCTTGCGGTCGAGGATTCGCCCACCGGCTCGCTGTCCGCCCACACGGCGGGCTGTCCGGTGCTGGTGGTTCCGTCCGAGATCGCGGTGGCACAGGCTTCCGGATACACCATCCGTGACGGTCTGCTCGGGCTGACCGCCGACGACGTCCGGCGGGCCTGGTCAGGCCGAACACCCTAATCTCGACCGAATTCGTACACCGAGCGACGACGTGAAAGGATAACCAGCCGTGAAGACTTTCGATTCGCTGTTCGCCGAGCTCACCGACCGCTCGAAGACCCGCCCCGAGGGTTCGGGCACCGTCGCAGCGTTGGACGCGGGAGTTCATTTCCAGGGCAAGAAGGTCCTCGAAGAAGCCGGTGAAGTGTGGATCGCTGCCGAGCACGAGAGCGACGAGGCGCTCGCCGAGGAGATCTCACAGCTCCTCTACTGGGTCCAGGTGATGATGGTGGGCAGAGGCCTCGAACTCGAGGACGTCTACAAACATCTGTGAGTTCGATCCGCATGTCGCTTACGAATTCGTCGAACAAGGAAAACTCCATGCTGCGCGTAGCCGTACCCAACAAGGGCGCTCTCTCCGAGTCCGCCGCCGAAATTCTCAGTGAAGCCGGCTACCGTCGCCGAAGCGATTCCAAGGACCTGACCGTTCTCGACCCGGCGAACGGCGTCGAATTCTTCTTTCTGCGCCCCAAGGACATCGCGATCTACGTCGGATCCGGGCAGTTGGATCTCGGCATCACCGGACGCGACCTGGCTCTCGATTCGGGTGCCGCCGTCGAGGAACGGCTGGCACTCGGATTCGGCCGATCGACGTTCCGTTACGCCGCACCTGCGGGCAAGCAATGGGCACCCGAGGACCTGGGCGGACTACGCATTGCGACGTCATATCCCAATCTGGTGCGTAAGGATCTGGCCGCCAGAGGACTCGAGGCGACTGTCATCCGCCTCGACGGTGCAGTCGAGATCTCCATCCAGCTCGGGGTCGCTGATGCGATCGCCGACGTCGTGGAGTCGGGACGCTCGCTGCGTCAGAACAACCTCGTGGCCTTCGGCGAATCCCTCTGCGATTCGGAGGGTGTGTTGATCGAACGAGCAGGCACTCCGGGCACCGACTCCGCACGCAAGCAACTCATCGCCCGCGTACAGGGCGTCGTCTTCGCGCAGCAATACCTGATGCTCGATTACGACTGCCCCAAGTCGATCCTGGACGAGGCCGTGAAGATCACCCCCGGAATCGAATCGCCGACCCTCGCCCCAATGGTCGACGACAATTGGGTTGCCGTGCGCGCCATGGTTTCTCGTAAGGTGCACAACAACGTCATGGATCAGCTCGCCGAGCTGGGTGCCAAGGCGATCCTCGCCTCCGACATCAGGTCCTGCCGGGCGTTCTGAATTCGGTCCGGCTCGCTGGGGGCGCATGACATCCGATACTCCCGACCAGGATCTCGCCCGTCTGGCGCGGGCCGTGTTCGACGCGCAACCGTTCACTCGGTCGATGGCGAGAACGAACGTGTCGTCGCAGTGGCTCGAGGCACCGTCGTCAAGGCCCACACGCCGTGAAGATCAGGTGCGACGCCGCACCAACACCGTCTGAGCGATGCGACCGACCGGTCCCAGTTCGTCGCTGAGTGTGCCCGCACACATGGCGATACCGTCGGGCCCGGTGGAGGTCTCGGCGGACACCCCGATCCATTCGCCCTGCGGCACTCGGAACACGTGCACGGTCAGGTCGGTGTTCAAGAACGTCCATTCGTCGATCGGGAGCTTCGCTCCGATTCCGTTCGCGATGTCCGCGATCGAGAAGAGTCTTTCGAGGGATGTCATCGATTCACCCTGCACGAGAACAGGTGTGGGCCTGGCCCAGATCTCACCCGGCCCATCGGCACCGAGCCCGGTGAGAATCTTGAACTCGACGGCATCGAGATAACCCGACGACCAGGTGCCGCCGAACGTGTAGTCGACACCGTCGCTCACCGGTCGCATCACCGGATCGCCCGAGTGTGCAACGTCGTCGGTCGGCGTCGTGCGCATACGCCATGCGCTGCCGCGGGCCACCGCCCGCGCAGTTCCCGAGGTGCCGTCCGCCCAGAGCTCTGCCACGACGAGCTCGATATTGGCACCGGGACGCGCCGTCCATGCCCGGATCTCGATGTTGCCGACCGGAACCGGACCGAGTATGTCGACGGCTACGCGACTGATCCGGGTGTCCTCCCTGGCGTCGACTCGTTCGAGCGCACGAACCAACAGGTCCGACGGCGGAGCGCCGTGCTGCATCGTCGGTGCCCACAGGCTGACGGTGTGCTCGGTGGCGGTGACCCTCTCGTGGCCTTCACTGCCGACACCGGCGGGAACGAAGAACGCGTGAGGAACCGTCACAGCTCGGCTCCCACCGGTTCGGCAGCGGCCCTGGGCCAACCCGGATACGGTGGGGGAGTACCGCCGAATTCCGGACACAGCGCCTGGTGGTCGCACCACTTACACAAAGCACCCCGTTTGGCGCGGAAATCGCCGGTCTCGCCTGCCGCCAGAATCGCTTTCCAGATGGCCGAGAGCATCCGCTCGAACCTCCGCAGTTCGCCCTCGTCGGGGGTGTAGGTCAGCTCCTGCTTGTCGGAGAGATACATCAACTTCAGTTGCGCCGGAACGACTCCACGCATCCGCATGATCATGAGGGCATAGAACTTCATCTGGAACAGCGCCTTGGACTCGGTGAACTCCCGCGGTGCCCGGCCCGTCTTGTAATCGACGACGCGGATCATCCCATTCGGTGCCACATCGATCCGATCGATGAATCCGCGCAGCGGCGTACCGTCGTCCAGCACGACCTCCACTCGCTGTTCGCAGGACTCGGGCTCGAACCGAGTGGGGTCCTCGAGTTCGTAGTAACCGGCGACCAGCGCGCGAGCCCGGTCGAGAAAGGCTGGTCGTTCGTCCACCGGAACCAGAGTCTCGATGTCGGGGGACCGAGCGACCGCTCGCTCCCACGCCGGATCGACAAGCTCTCGCGCAGTGGTCGGCACACGATCCTGTGCGGGCAACGCGTACAGGGCCTCCAATGCGGCATGCACCACAGTTCCCTTCACCTGAGCTTCGGTGGAGACCTCGGGAATCCGGTCGACGGCACGGAGGCGATAGAGGAGGGGGCACTGCTTGAAATCACCTGCGCGCGAAGGGGACAACGCCGGTGTACTACGGGAGCCGGACGTCGACGGCGACTGGTGCGCACCGTCGCCGAGATCGAGTGCAGGCAAGTCGATGGGCGTCGACACGGAAATACTCACGACTGCGACACTATGCCGTTGGTCCGACATCTTCGGTCAAGGCCGTAGTCTGGCACGTCGAGTCGTCCCAGGTGTCGGACCGAACAGGTCGGGCGTCGAAGAGAGCAACGAAAGCAGGTTCCGCTGTGCCGTCCGGTGATGCTGTGTCCTTCGGTGATTCCGCGTCCGCGTCGCCCGACGGGTCCGAGGTCGACGCGATCGTCGACGCCCCGGCCATCGGTGCAGACGAAGTGGTCACCGCGACTGTCGACGAAATCGAACTCGACGACGCTCCGACGACCGACGACGGCAAACCGGTCGAGCCGGGACCGACCGGACCCGCCCGCAGCGGACCGTTCCGCGTAGGCGATCGAGTCCAGCTCACCGACGGGAAAGGCCGCCACTACACGGTGGTGCTCGAGGCGGGCAAGGAGTTCCACACCCACCGGGGCGGAATCACCCACGACAAACTGCTCGGTGCCGACGAGGGCAGCGTCGTCACGTCCGTCAACGGCACCCCATACCTCGCGCTTCGGCCGCTGCTGACCGACTACGTGCTGTCGATGCCGCGTGGCGCGCAGGTCATCTATCCCAAGGACGCAGCCCAGATCGTGCACGAGGGTGACATGTTCCCCGGGGCGCGCGTGCTCGAGGCCGGTGCCGGATCCGGCGCTCTGACGTGCTCGCTACTGCGTGCCGTCGGTACCGCAGGAACGGTCATCTCCTACGAGATCCGCCAGGACCATGCCGATTACGCGATCAAGAACGTCGAGACGTTCTTCGGAGAGCGGCCGGCCAATTGGCACCTGACGGTGGCAGACGTGGATCAGTTCGGTGTCGATCGTCCCGGTGAGCAGGTCGATCGGGTCGTCCTCGACATGCTCGCGCCCTGGGACGCACTGCCTGCCGTATCGAAGGCTCTCGTTCCCGGCGGCGTGCTGCTGGTCTACGTCGCTACGGTGACGCAGTTGTCCAAGGTCGTCGAAGCCCTTCGGGCGCAGGAGTGCTGGACCGAACCCCGTTCGTGGGAGTCGATGGTGCGCGGGTGGCACGTCGTCGGATTGGCGGTTCGTCCCGAGCATCGGATGCAGGGGCACACCGCATTCCTCGTCAGTGTCCGACGCCTCGCCGAGGGCACTGTCACGCCGAAGCCGCAGCGCCGATCCGGCAAGGGCTAGGCGCAGGGGGCCTGTCCCATCGCGAGAATCTGGCAGGTACTGGCATCGGACAGCTTCCAGTCGCCGTCGATCAGCACCCAGGTCTGCGGAGACGGGGCTGCCGTTCCCCGAGGAGTGGCGATCGCGACGTCGGCGGTGGTTGTCTCGCCCTCGACCGTAGGTTCGGCAACCTCGAACGTGATCGCGCCGTAGTTCGCCAGGGCCGCGGTCATCGTGTCGAGGTTGGTCATGCGTGCCTGCCCGTTCTCGACCGAGGCCGCCTTCGTCGCTGTGTCGACGTTCGGGGCCACCAGTTGCAGCAGAGATGCTTCGAGTTCGCCGGATGTCGGCGGCGCGACGGAAGGTGCATCGGTTGCCGGGGCGCTGTTCTCGGCGGCTGACGTCGAATTGTGATCGGTTTGATCGGATTCATCGGCCGAGCTGCACCCGGCTACCGAAATCACTGCTGCCGCGAGCGCGACACCTACCGAGAAATTGCGCATCTTCACTGGTGAAGCCCCTGATTCCGTGGTCGGTCCGCTGCTTGGTCAGGTGAGGCTAACATGAACTCGACCGGCGCTCGGGTGCGGTCGAGACACACTGCTTCTCCGTCCCGATCGTGGTGTCGGTCCGCACATTCGGGCCGGTGCCGGTAGCGTTGATAGATCGTCACTGGGAGGAGTCGCTCATGAGCTCAACAGACAATCCGGATGTGGCCGCGGCCAGAGCCGAACTGGACGCCGTGCGAGCCGAAGCTGCTTCACTGCGCCGTCAACTGGGGGAGTCCCCCGAGCAGGTACGTGAACTCGAAGGTCGCGTCGATTCGCTCGCGCTCCGCAACGCGAAGTTGATGGACACACTCAAAGAGGCGAGGCAACAGCTCATCGCACTCCGCGAGGAAGTGGACCGCCTCGGCCAACCACCGAGCGGCTACGGCGTTCTGCTGAGCGTCTTCGACGACGGAACGGTCGACGTGTTCACCTCCGGACGCAAGATGAGGCTGACGTGTTCACCCAACATCGAGGCCGACTCGCTTGCACCGGGACAGACGGTGCGGCTGAACGAAGCGTTGACCATCGTCGAGGCCTGCACCTTCGACCAGGTCGGTGAAATCAGCACTCTGCGTGAGCTTCTGGGCGACGGATCGAGAGCACTCGTCGTCGGTCATGCCGACGAGGAGCGAGTCGTGTGGCTGGCCAAGCCATTGATCGACATGGTCAACGACGAGGGCCCCATCGACCCGGACGAACCGTCCCGCAAACTCCGCCCCGGCGACTCCCTGCTCGTCGACACCAAAGCCGGCTACGCCTTCGAGCGCGTCCCCAAGGCCGAGGTGGAGGACCTGGTCCTCGAAGAGGTGCCGGACGTCGGATACGAGGACATCGGTGGTCTCGGTCGACAGATCGAGCAGATTCGCGACGCCGTCGAACTCCCGTTCCTGCACAAGGATCTGTTTCGCGAGTACTCCCTGCGTCCACCCAAGGGTGTGCTGCTCTACGGCCCTCCCGGCTGCGGAAAGACGTTGATCGCCAAGGCGGTTGCCAACTCGTTGGCCAAGAAGATCGCCGAGGCCCGCGGGCAGGACGCCAAGGAAGCGAAGTCGTTCTTCCTCAACATCAAGGGCCCCGAGCTGCTCAACAAGTTCGTCGGCGAAACCGAGCGTCACATCCGCATGATCTTCCAGCGCGCACGGGAGAAGGCGTCCGAGGGCACCCCGGTCATCGTGTTCTTCGACGAGATGGACTCGATCTTCCGCACCCGTGGTTCGGGCGTCTCGTCCGACGTCGAGACGACGGTCGTTCCGCAGCTGCTCGCCGAGATCGACGGCGTTGAGGGGCTCGAGAACGTCATCGTGATCGGTGCCTCCAACCGTGAGGACATGATCGACCCCGCGATCCTGCGGCCCGGTCGCCTGGACGTGAAGATCAAGATCGAGCGGCCCGACGCCGAATCGGCACAGGACATCTTCTCCAAGTACCTGACCGACTCGCTGCCGGTCAACGCCGACGATGTCGCAGAGTTCGGTGGAGACCGCGCTGCCTGCATTCGAGGGATGATCGACCGCGTCGTCGAGCGCATGTACGCGGAAAGCGACGACAACCGCTTCCTCGAGGTTACGTATGCCAACGGAGACAAAGAAGTTCTGTACTTCAAGGATTTCAACTCCGGTGCCATGATCCAGAACATCGTCGACCGCGCGAAGAAGTACGCCATCAAATCGGTACTCGAAACCGGCAACGGCGGTCTGCGAATTCAGCACCTCTTCGACTCCATCGTCGACGAGTTCGCCGAGAACGAAGACCTGCCGAACACCACGAACCCGGACGACTGGGCTCGAATCTCCGGCAAGAAGGGCGAGCGGATCGTCTACATCCGCACGCTGGTCACCGGCAAGAACGCCAGCGCGAGCCGGGCGATCGACACCGAGGCCAACACCGGCCAGTACCTGTAGCTTCGTCGAACACCACTTTCGGGGCGCGTCCGCACAGGGCGCGCCCCGAAAGTGGTCTTCGGCCGACGTCTAGGCTCGACATATGCAGCGCATCATCGGTATCGAGGTCGAGTACGGCATTTCTTCGCCCACCGAACCCACCGCCAACCCGATCCTGACATCGACCCAGGCAGTGCTCGCCTACGCGGCGGCCGCCGGAGTGCCCCGGGCCAAGCGCACGCGCTGGGACTACGAGGTCGAGTCGCCGCTACGTGATGCCCGTGGCTTCGACCTCGGACGCTTCAGCGGCCCGGCACCGGTGATCGACGCCGACGAGATCGGCGCAGCCAACATGATTCTCACCAACGGTGCCCGCCTGTACGTCGATCACGCTCACCCCGAGTACTCGGCTCCGGAGGTACGTGATCCGCTGGACGCAGTCATCTGGGACAAGGCAGGCGAGCGTGTCATGGAGGCCGCCGCCCGCCACGCGTCGAGCGTGCCCGGAGCCCCGCGCCTGCAGCTCTACAAGAACAACGTCGACGGCAAGGGTGCGTCGTACGGCACCCACGAGAACTACCTGATGTCGCGCGAGACGCCGTTCTCGGCAGTCATCGCCGGTCTGTCGCCGTTCTTCGCCTCGAGGCAGGTCATCACCGGTTCGGGACGCGTCGGAATCGGTCAGTCCGGTGACGAAGCGGGCTTCCAGCTCTCACAGCGGGCGGACTACATCGAGGTGGAGGTGGGCCTTGAGACCACCCTCAAGCGCGGCATCATCAACACGCGCGACGAACCGCACGCGGATGCGGACAAGTATCGCCGCCTGCATTGCATCATCGGCGACGCGAATCTCGCCGAGATGTCGACCTACCTCAAGGTCGGCACCACAGCGCTCGTGCTCGACCTCATCGAAGCGGGGGTCGATCTGTCCGATCTTCAGCTGGCCAGGCCGGTGACCGCAGTCCATCAGATCAGCCACGATCCGACGCTGCGCAAGGCCGTCGCTCTCGCCGACGGCCGCGAACTGACCGGGCTTGCGCTGCAGCGGATCTACCACCAGCGCGTTGCGAAGTTCGTGGCTGCCGAGGGCAGCGACGACGCGCGGGCACTGGACGTGCTCGACAAGTGGGCCATGGTGCTCGACCTTCTCGAACGGGATCCGATGGAGTGCGCCCATCTGCTGGACTGGCCCGCGAAACTGCGCCTGCTCGAAGGATTCCGCCAGCGGGAGGGGCTCGGGTGGTCGGCTCCGCGGCTGCATCTCGTCGACCTGCAGTACTCCGATGTGCGGCTGGACAAGGGCCTGTACAACCGGCTGGTTGCTCGTGGGTCGATGGATCGACTGGTCACCGAGCAGCAGGTACTCGATGCCGTCGGCAACCCGCCGGAGGATACGAGGGCCTACTTCCGCGGCGAGTGCCTGCGCAAGTTCGGGGCCGACATCGCCGCAGCGAGCTGGGACTCGGTCATCTTCGATCTCGGTGGCGACTCTCTCGTTCGCATCCCGACCCTCGAGCCGCTCCGAGGCACCAAATCGCACGTCGGTGCACTGCTCGAGTCGGTCGACAGCGCCGCAGAACTCGTCGATCAGCTCACCAACTGACGCACCCGAGGACCGGTGCCGACTATTCGCGGTGTCTTGCCAACCGGCGGAGTCGGTCTGTCGGTAGGGTAAAGGTCCGTGCACTTTCGGCGGAACGTTCGGTTGCACTTGCACATCCATGACGGTGCACCTTGGATCGATCGGTGAGAGTGCAGTAGATCTGTTTTCTCGATATACGGAGGAGGTCGGCGACTATGGCACAGGAGCAGACACGGCGCTCTGGCGGCGGCGACGACGATGAGGTTCCCGGCGACACCGGAGCCGGTGGTCAGGAACGACGCGAGAAGCTGGCCGAGGAGACCGACGACCTTCTCGACGAGATCGACGACGTGCTCGAGGAAAACGCCGAGGACTTCGTCCGCGCCTACGTTCAGAAGGGCGGCCAGTGACGGTGGATCGTTCGGACCCACGGTCGGCCGGCGACGGAACGGCGATCCCATTCGGGTCGAGCAGCTCGTCGTTCTCCGATTACCTGCGTCAGCACGCCCCTCATCTGTTGCCCGAGAGCGGTATCGCTGCGGATCTGGCCTCTCACACCGCGAACGGCGGCTCGGACAAGTCCGGTATCGCTCCGCACGGGACGACGATCGTTGCGCTGACCTACGCGGGCGGCGTTCTGATCGCGGGTGACCGGCGAGCCACGCAGGGCAATCTGATCGCCAATCGCGACATGCAGAAGGTCTACGTCACCGACGACTACTCCGCCGCGGGCATCGCCGGAACTGCGGGCATCGCGATCGAGTTGGTACGGCTCTTCGCCGTCGAACTCGAGCACTACGAGAAGATCGAAGGCGTGCCGCTCACGTTCAACGGCAAGGCCAACAAGCTGTCGTCGATGGTGCGAAGCAATCTCGGTGCCGCGATGCAAGGGCTCGCAGCCGTCCCGTTGCTGGTCGGATTCGACATCGACATCTCGGATCCGGATCGAGCCGGACGCATCGTGTCCTACGACGTGGTCGGCGGGCGATACGAGGAGCGGTCGGGCTATCACGCGGTGGGATCGGGATCGTTGTTCGCCAAGTCCGCGCTCAAGAAGCTCTATCGCCCCGGAATGACCGAGGAGGAGGCGATTCGGGCAGCGGTGGAATCGCTGTACGACGCCGCCGACGACGACTCGGCCACCGGTGGTCCGGACGTCACCCGCGGGATCTACCCGACGGCTGTCGCCATCACCAGCGTCGGGGCGGACGACGTTGCGCACGAGAGGATTTCGGCTGCAGCTCGGTCCGTCCTCGCGGAGCGGACCGAGAGTGCCGCGCATTCCGGCGGTGCCGAGCATCACACCCGGGCCGGCCAGCAAGTGAGCGAAGGGGGTAGCGCACCATGACGATGCCGTACTACGCATCTGCCGAACAGATCATGCGCGATCGTTCGGAGTTGGCGCGCAAGGGAATCGGCCGGGGCCGCAGCGTCATCGTGCTGACGTATGCGGACGGGGTCCTCTTCGTCGCCGAGAACCGTTCGACCGCGTTGCACAAAGTGAGCGAACTCTACGACCGGATCGGCTTCGCGGCCGTGGGCAAGTACAACGAGTTCGAGAACCTGCGCAAGGCCGGCATCCAGCACGCCGATATCAAGGGATACACCTACGATCGGCGCGACGTGACCGGCCGTTCGCTCGCCAAGACGTATGCGCAAGCACTCGGCACGATCTTCACCGAGCAGCTCAAGCCCTACGAGGTCGAGATCTGTGTTGCGGAGGTGTCGCATCAGGACGAGCCGATCGCGACGCAGCTCTACCGCATCACCTACGACGGATCCATCGTCGACGAGCAGGATTTCGTCGTCATGGGCGGGACGACCGAGCCGATCGTGGCTGCACTGAAGGACACCTACCGCTCCGGGCTCGACTTGGCCGACGCGGTGCGTATCGCCGTCGATGCACTCACAGCAGGTCCGGCGACACCGCCTGTGGCGGGCGGCGAGCCGGAGAAGAAGGTTCTCGAGGTGTCGGCGCTCGAGGTCGCGGTGCTGGACCAGGCGCGGCCGCGACGAGCGTTCAGACGCATTGCCGGAGCTGCGCTGGAGGACATGCTGCCGACGCCGACTGCGGCGGTCGAGGCGGTAACCGACACCGGAGGCGCACCGCCTTCCTGACCGGTGGTCCCGACACTCGTTCGGCCTCGTGCGCTATCGCTTTCGGTAGAGCGCGAGGCCGTTCTTGTCACTGCTGAACTCGAACCACGTTCCGTCGCCCACCACTTCGCCGTCGGCGGCGAGCGCAACGGGGGCGCCCTCCACCTCGACGGTCAGTTCCGTCACCGCCCGACGGACGTAGGCGCGCGACGAGCCGAGGGTGCCGGTCAACGTTGCCAACAGCAGTCTGGTTCTGGATGCCTTCGGCTCCGACGGAAGGAACCGAACATCGAGGGTTCCGGTGTGAATACTGCTGCGAGACATGGGGACTTGGTCTGCCGGTACATAGTTGCCGTTACCGACGAACAGCATCCAGACCGAGTGCCTGGTGCCGTCGAGCCGGATGTTCAGTGGTTCCGCAGCAGCCAGGACCCTCGTCATCGCGATGGCGGCAGCCGGCCATTTGCCGATTCGGCGTTGCAACTTCTGACGCAGCCGCACCGAGTCGGGGTAGCCACCGAAAGTGGCGGTGTTGACGAACGACACACTGCGGCCGTCGACGGACACCTCGGCGATGTCGACCAGTTCGGCGGTGCCCGCTTCCACGGCGGCAGC
The DNA here is from genome assembly GCF_033142445.1 of Rhodococcus sp. IEGM 1330. NCBI lineage: Bacteria > Bacillati > Actinomycetota > Actinomycetes > Mycobacteriales > Nocardiaceae > Rhodococcus > Rhodococcus sp. IEGM 1330. Next base: position 202,290 of record NZ_JAWLSB010000006.1, on the reverse strand, counting down.
AGTGTCCTCCACGACGGTCAGCCCCGTGTCGCGCGCGAAGTGGTTGAGGGTGCCGCCTGGAAATGCTGCGAGCGGCAAGCCGTTGCGCACCGCCGATGCGGCAACACTGACCACCGTTCCGTCGCCACCGCAGACACCGAGGGCGCGCGGAGACGTGCTCCGAATGCGCTGCTCGAGTTGCTCGTTGAAGTCCTGATCGGGATTCGGCACGAACAGATCGGCCTCGGGAAGTGCTCGACGGATCGCGTCGGGCACCGCTTCCGAAGTGTCGCCCGAACCCGGATTGACGAGTACCAGCAGCCCTCGGCCGCCCTGCAGCGGGCCGACCTCGACCGGGGAGCCCAGATCGGCAGGCTTCTCCGACCGCACGGCCCACCAGCGACGGGTGGACAACGCGATGGCCGAGCCCAGAGCGGCACCGGCGATGACGTCTGTCGGCCAATGCACCCCGACGTGGACCCTGGAGTAACACACCGCGGCCGCAACGGGTGCCAGCAGCACGCCTGCCACCGGGGATTCGATCGCCACCGCGGTGACGAACGCAGCCGCCGACGCCGAATGACCGGAGGGAAACGACGACGACACCGGCGGAGCCAGTACCTGACGCAGGACGGGAACCGACTCGGAATCGGGGCGAGTCCGCGGGAACAGTGGTTTGAGCAGCCCGTTCGCCATAGAGCTCGCACCGGCCAGCGCCACGAGCCCCCGAACGCCGCCGCGTCGGGCCGGGCCACCTGCGGCCACGAGAAGCGCCGCCGCGCCGAGCCACAGACGACCGTGATCCGCGGCGTTGCTCAAGGCGCGCAGGCCGCCATCCGCTCTGCTCTGGCGCAGAGCAGCACTTCGTGCCACCAGGGACAGATCCCACGCGTGGACGGCCGTCGAGATCGAGGTACGCGTGGATGTCATGACGCCCAGCCTAGGCACGAGCGACGGCATCCTCACGGACGGACGACATAGGGGCGCTACGACACATCGATTCGAGGGTTGCGTTGTAGTGTCGAAGTGTGCAGCGACGAATTATGGGCATCGAGACAGAGTTCGGTGTCACATGTACTTTCCACGGACACCGACGGCTGAGTCCGGACGAAGTGGCTCGCTATCTGTTTCGCCGAGTCGTCTCGTGGGGTCGCAGCTCGAATGTGTTTCTTCGCAACGGTGCTCGCCTGTACCTCGACGTGGGCTCGCACCCCGAGTACGCCACCGCCGAGTGCGACAGTCTGTTGCAGCTGGTCACCCACGACCGCGCCGGCGAGCGAGTACTGGAAGACCTGCTGATCGACGCCGAGCAGCGCCTGGCAGAAGAGGGCATCGGGGGCGATATCTATCTGTTCAAGAACAACACCGACTCGGCGGGAAACTCCTACGGCTGCCACGAGAATTTTCTCGTGCAACGTGCCGGCGAGTTCTCCCGAATCTCGGACGTGCTGCTGCCGTTCCTGGTCACGCGTCAGTTGATCTGTGGCGCAGGCAAGGTACTCCAGACGCCGAAGGCTGCGACGTTCTGCCTGTCGCAGCGCGCCGAGCACATCTGGGAAGGCGTTTCCTCGGCCACCACTCGTTCGCGGCCGATCATCAACACACGCGACGAGCCGCACGCCGACGCCGAGAAGTACCGCCGGCTGCACGTCATCGTGGGCGACTCGAACATGGCCGAGACCTCGACGATGCTCAAGGTCGGAACGGCAGCCCTCGTTCTCGAAATGATCGAGGCGGGCGTGTCCTTCCGAGATTTCGCACTGGACAACCCGATTCGCGCCATCCGCGAGGTCAGTCACGATCTCACCGGACGGCGCCCCGTTCGACTCGCCGGGGGACGACAGGCCAGCGCCCTCGATATTCAGCGCGAGTACTACTCGCGAGCCGTCGAGCATCTCAAGACTCGCGAGCCGAACACTCAGGTGGAGCAGGTCGTCGACCTGTGGGGACGAACGCTCGACGCCATCGAGACACAGGATTTCGCGAAGGTGGACACCGAGATCGACTGGGTCATCAAGCGCAAACTGTTCCAGCGGTACCAAGACCGGTACTCGATGGAGCTGTCCGATCCGAAGATCGCTCAGTTGGACCTGGCGTACCACGACATCAAGCGCGGCCGTGGAGTGTTCGACCTGTTGCAGCGCAAGGGTCTGGCCAAGCGAGTCACCGAGGACGAACAGATCGACGAGGCCGTCGATCTGCCGCCGCAGACCACTCGAGCCAAGTTGCGCGGAGAATTCATCACGGCCGCTCAGGAGGCAGGTCGCGACTTCACGGTCGACTGGGTACACCTCAAGCTCAACGACCAGGCTCAGCGAACCGTGCTCTGCAAGGACCCGTTCCGCTCGGTCGACGAGCGAGTGGAGAGGTTGATCGCGTCGATGTAGTGCCGGACGCAGTCGGGTCGTTACCGCTGCGGCCACCCACGAGCAACTAGGCTCGACTGTCGTGGCCACCACCAAAGTCGAACGCCTGATGAATCTGGTCATCTGTCTGCTGTCGACACGTCAGTTCCTGACCGCGGAGTGGATCCGCGAGAGCGTTGCCGGATACGACGACTCCACCAGCCACGAAGCGTTCAGCAGAATGTTCGAGCGAGACAAGAACGAACTGCGTGACCTCGGTGTCCCGTTGGAGACCGGTACCGCCACCAGATTCGGTGGCGTCGAGGGCTATCGCATCAACCGCGATGCCTACGAACTGCCCGACATCGATCTCACCAGCGAGGAATCGGCCGCCGTCGCGGTCGCCGTCAAACTGTGGGAATCGCCGGAGCTCACCTCCGCGGCGCAGAGTGCGTTGCTCAAACTACGAGCCGCGGGAATTCAGGTCGACCAGAACGAGTCCGCCGCGGCGGTGACCGCGGTTCCCGCGCGCACCCGAGGCTCCGAACCTGCGCTCGGTGCCTTGCTGGCCGCGATCGACGACGGAAAGTCGGTGCGGTTTCAACACCGCCCGTCGTTGACCGAGCCGTTCACCACCAGAACCGTCCAGCCGTGGGGTGTCGTGACGTTTCGCGGCCGCTGGTATCTGGTCGGACACGACGTGGATCGCGACGACACCCGCACGTTTCGACTGTCCCGAATCGGAGACGAGGTCAAGTCGTTCGGCACCCAGCAGAGCGTCCGCAAGCCCGACGGCGTCGATCTGCAGGACATCGTCCGCCGAGTCGCAGGCACGTCCTCGGTCTCGGGCACGGCCCGGGTATGGCTGCACGACGGAAGGGCGCTGGAATTGCGGAGAATGGGAACGGTGGTGGGCGTGCAGAGTCTCGGCACCCGCAGCGGCACTGTCGTCGAGGTTCCCGTGCGGTCCTGGGATTGGGTCTCGCGGTTGATCGCAGGTCACGGCGCGGATGCGGTGGTTCTCGAACCCGCGGAATTGCGCGCCGACGTGATCTCCACCCTGCAGACAGCGGCCGACGTGGAGAACGAGCGATGAGCGCACGACTGTCGGTTCGGCTGGCCCGGTTGCTCAACATGGTGCCGTTCTTCATGGCCAATCCCGGCTTGAGCGCCGAGGAGGCCGCGCGTGAGCTGGGGGTATCGACGTCGACCCTGATGGCCGATCTCAATCAGCTCTGGATGTGCGGTCTGCCCGGTTACGGCCCGGGTGATCTCATCGATCTGTCGTTCTCCGAGGAGAGCATCGACGTGACCTTCTCGGCCGGGATCGATCGACCGCTGCGCCTGACGTCGACCGAGGCAACGGCACTGTTGGTTGCGCTTCGGTCCCTGACGTCGATGCCCGGCATGGTCGACCCGTCCGCCGCTCAGCGCGCGATCGCCAAGATCGAGACCGCAGCGGGCTCGGCTGCGGCAAACGTTCCGCTCTCGTCGGATCACGACGGCGCGGGTGCCGAGGAGGGACCTGTCTCTGCCACCGTCCGATCTGCGCTGCGTCATCGGCACGCCCTGGAGCTGACCTATTACTCCGCGTCGCGGGATGTCGTCACCGAGCGGACCGTGGATCCGATCAGGACAGTGGTCGTCGACGACAACAGTTATCTGCAGGCGTGGTGCCGAAGCGCCGAGGGAGTTCGGCTGTTCCGGTTCGACCGCATCGACTCGGCCACCGAACTCGACGAACCGGCCGCGCCGCCGGAATCGGTGCACGACGAGGACGCGTTCGAGATCTTCAACGACGATCCCTCGCTGTCGCAGGCGCGGCTGAAGGTGTCGCCTGCCTTCACCTGGATCCTGGACTACTACCCGATGACGCAGGTCGCTGCGGATGCGGACGGGTCGATAGTGGTCACCATGCGGTTCGCGACGCTGCAATGGATGACGCGATTGACCTTGGGCTTCGGCGGCGGCGTCACAGTACTGGCACCTGAATCCTTGGTGAACTCCGTCCGCGATCGAGCCCGCTCGGCCCTGGATGCGTACGCCGAGCTCGACGCCACCAGCGCGGACGGCACCGTCGCCACATGAACACGGGGCAAACCGGCACCCGCCGCTGCCGGAGGCGGTACCGGCGGTCGGGTACGCTCGATTCATCTGATCTGTAGGAGGTTCGCATGGGATTCACCAGTCCCTGGCACTGGGCCATCGTTGCGGTGGTCGTCATCATTCTGTTCGGTTCCAAGAAGCTGCCCGAGGCTGCTCGCGGACTCGGCCGGTCGTTGCGCATCTTCAAGAGCGAGGTGAAGGAGATGCAGAACGACGGTAAGTCCGACGCCGATACTGCGACGGCGCAGCAGCCGACCGCTCCCGCACAGCTGCCCTCGCCCGCGCCGGTCGTGCAGCCGAACACCGAGACCCAGCACGACGCGAAGTCTGCCTGAGCGCACGGCCGCTCAGCACGCCTTCGGTGCCAAGTGGCACCGAAGGTTCCCTGCTGTCGGTGACGGCTTGTCGCTGTCGTCCGACCGAAGAAGGCTGACCGCAGAACACCATGCGCATTCCGTTCGATCCGCGGCGTAGCAAGCGCCGAGTCAATCCCGACGGCACGATGTCGTTGGTCGATCACCTGTACGAGCTGCGAACCCGGCTCCTGTGGTCGTTGGTAGCCGTGGCGCTGACGACTGCCTTCGGGTTCTTCTGGTACTCGCACGCCATTCTCGGCGTCGAGAGCCTCGGCGACCTCCTACGGGGTCCCTACTGCACGCTCGACCCCAGCCTCCGCGCGAATCTGACCAACGACGACCAGTGTCGTCTGCTGGCGACCGGACCGTTCGATCAGTTCCTGTTGCGGTTCAAAGTCGCCTTCACCGCCGGTGTCGTACTGGCCTGCCCTATCTGGCTCTATCAGATCTGGGCTTTCATCACTCCGGGCCTGTACGCCAACGAACGTCGGCACGCAGTCTCGTTCGTCTCCGGTGCGGCAGCGCTGTTCGTCGCCGGAGCCGTCCTGGCTTACTACGTGGTCGCCAAAGGCCTGCACTTCTTGCTCTCCATCGGCGACAACGTGCAGATCACTGCCCTGAGCGGCGATCAGTACTTCGGATTCCTGATCAACCTCCTCATCATCTTCGGCGTCAGCTTCGAGATTCCGTTGCTGGTCGTCGCCCTGAATTTCGTCGGCGTACTCACCTACGAGCGACTCAAGGCGTGGCGTCGAGGTCTCATCTTCGGGCTGTTCGTCTTCGCGGCCATCGCAACTCCGGGGCAGGACCCGTTCTCGATGCTGGCCTTGGCCTTGGCGTTGACGGTGCTCTTCGAGATGGCAGTGCAGATTGCGCGAATTCACGACAAGCGTAAGTTGCGCAAGAGAAGAGACGAATGGGGTGATGTGTCAGATGACGAAGCAACGCGCATCGACGGCGCAGGTTCGATCGAGTCACCGGATGCTGTCGCTCCGACACCGCCGTCCAGCGGCTTCGGTACCGCGACCCGAGCACAGGCACAGTACGACGACACGATCTGACCTCCGCCCAACGGTCGGGGTGAGCGCATGACCACACCTCCTTTCCCGGTCGTTCCTTCGGGCTCCACTCCCGCTCTTCCGGTCGTTCCTGCAGGCTCCACTCCCGCTCGTCCGGTCGTTCCTGCGGCCGGTACGCGACCTACGCAACTGCAACGTTTCTCAGCAGAGCTCGGCTTCCCACTCGACCGGTTCCAGGTGGATGCCTGCACTGCCCTGGAGAACGGTCACGGTGTTCTGGTCTGTGCCCCCACCGGTGCTGGCAAGACCGTGATCGGCGAGTTCGCGGTTCACCTGGCGCTCGCCGCGGGACGTAAGTGCTTCTACACCACCCCGATCAAGGCGCTGAGCAACCAGAAATTTGCCGAGCTGACCGCGCGATACGGGCGTGACACGGTCGGGCTGCTGACCGGAGATTCGTCGATCAACCCCGATGCCCCCATCGTCATCATGACGACCGAAGTGCTGCGCAACATGCTCTACGCATCCTCGGACGCATTGCGGGGGCTCTCGCACGTCGTCATGGACGAGGTGCACTACCTCGCCGACCGTTTCCGAGGGGCGGTGTGGGAAGAGGTCATCCTGCACCTGTCCGACGACGTTCGACTGGTCAGCCTGTCGGCAACGGTGAGCAACGCCGAGGAGTTCGGTGCCTGGATGAGCACGGTTCGCGGTGACACCTCGGTCGTGGTGGACGAGAACCGTCCGGTACCCCTCTCGCAGCACATCATGGTGGGCCGCCGATTGTTCGACCTGTTCGACACGCGAGCCCAGTCGCCCGACGGCAGCCAGAAGATCGTCGTCGACCGGGAACTCGTCCGACACGTCAAACAACGCGAGTCCCTCGACTCGATGGACCGCTGGCACGCTCCACACAACAGAGGCCGCGGTCGCGGCGGCGGCGGAGGTCGCGGTGGCGGTCAGGGCAGCAGCGCGAACAACCGCCCACTGTCCCGACCCGATGTGATCGCCAAGCTCGACGAGGAGGGTCTGCTTCCGGCGATCACCTTCATCTTCAGCCGCGCCGGGTGCGATGGCGCTCTGACCCAGTGCATGCGTTCGCGGCTGGTGCTGACCACGCCCGAGCAGGCCGAGGAGATTAGGTACATCGTCGAGAAGCACACCTCGGAGCTGCCGCGCGAGGACCTCGAAGTTCTGGGCTTCTGGGAGTGGCGCGACGCACTCGAACGTGGTTTCGCTGCCCATCACGCCGGGATGCTGCCGGTCTTTCGGCACACCGTCGAGGAGTTGTTCGTCAGGGGCATGGTCCGGGCGGTGTTCGCCACCGAGACCTTGGCTCTGGGGATCAACATGCCGGCCCGAACCGTCGTGCTGGAGAAGCTCGTCAAGTTCAACGGTGAGACACACGCCGAGTTGACGCCGGGGGAGTACACCCAGCTGACCGGCCGGGCCGGACGCCGCGGCATCGATGTCGAAGGACATGCCGTCGTGCTGTGGCAGCCGGGCACGGAGCCGACCGAGGTCGCGGGGCTGGCGTCGACCCGCACGTTCCCGCTGCGCAGTTCGTTCGCGCCGGCCTACAACATGTCGATCAACCTGATCGAACAGTTCGGTGCGGCCGATTCGCGTCTGCTGCTCGAACGGTCCTTCGCACAGTTCCAGGCCGACCGCTCCGTCGTCGGGATGGTGCGCGGTATCGAGAAGAACATGCATACGTTGGAGGCACTCGGTGCACGCCTCGGCGGCCCCGACGGCGAGTACTTCGAATATGCGCGGCTTCGCGAGCGACTGAAGGATCGCGAGAAGACCCTCGAACGCCAGAGCAGGTCCGATCGGCGGGACAAGGCCGTCGATTCGCTGCGTGCCCTGCGCCGCGGCGATGTGATCTCGGTGCCGACCGGTCGCCGCAGCGGCCTTGCCGTGGTCCTCGAGCCGGATGACGACCGAGCCGATCCGCGCCCGCTCGTGCTGACCGAGGACAAGTGGGCCGGCCGACTGTCGGCAGCGGACTTCCCCTCTGCTGCAACGTCGCTGGGCACCATGCGACTACCGCGGTTCGTCGATCATCGCACCGCCAAAACCCGACGCGATATCGCAGCAGCTCTGGTCACGCGCGGAATCTCGCAGCCGTCGGACAGGATCAGACGGAAGTCCACGGCAGCGGACGACAAGGAGCTGGCAACCCTTCGCCGAGCCATCCGATCGCACCCGGTGCACAATCGTCCCGATCGCGACGAGCTCAGCCGCACCGGCGAGCGCTACAACCGGTTGGCGCGCGAGACGGAAACGATGCGTCAGAAGGTATCGGCCACGACGAACTCCCTCGCCCGGACGTTCGACCGCATCCTGGCGTTGCTCGCAGACCGCGACTACGTGACGGCGGGCAAAGATCCCAAAGTGACCGACGACGGTGCCAGGTTGAGCCGGATCTACTCCGAGTCCGATCTCCTCGTTGCGGAGTGTTTGCGAGCCGGCCTGTGGCAGGGCCTCTCGCCTGCCGAATTGGCAGCGGTGGTCTCGGCAGTGGTCTACGAGTCCAGGTCCGAAGGGGATATCACCCCGCACGGTCCGACGGGTCCGATTCGACATGCGTTGACCGAGACGGTTCGGGTGTGGCACGAGCTGCGTTCCGACGAAGTTCGGCACAAGCTGCCGCCGACACGAGAGCCCGACATGGGCTTCGTGAAGGCGATCTACAAGTGGGCGTCGAACCATTCGTTGGTCGATGCGCTGGTCACAGCAGGTGACAACGGCAAAGCGCTGTCGGGTGGAGATTTCGTGCGCTGGTGTCGGCAGGTGATCGACCTGCTGGATCAGGTTCGGCTCGCTGCTCCGGAGCCGGAACTGTCGCGAACTGCGGCGCGGGCGATCGCGGCTCTGCGCCGCGGCGTGGTCGCCGTCGATGCCGCATGACAGGAGCGAATCGGACTGCTGGGTCGGTACAGCGGAGAGTCGCACGGGCGGGTTACTGTACCCCCGACGAATCCGAATTTTCAGTGGAGGCGAGATGAGCGGCCCATACGGTCCGAACGACCCGGACAACAGCTGGTCGCGCAAGCCCGATCAGCAAGACGGTGCCGCGAAAGACACGCCGGAGACGCAGCCTGGTGGTCCCTCGGCCGAGTCACAGACTCCGACGACATCGGCGTGGGGTCAGTACGGACAACCGCCGGCCGCGCCGTACGGAGAATCCGGTCAGAGTGCGTACGGGCAGAGCCCGCAGCAGCCCGGCGGCCAGTACCCACAGGGGCAGTACCCCCAAGGGCAATACCCCCAGGGCCAGTACCCACCTGCCGGCTATCCGCAGGGGCAGTACCCCCAGGCCCCGAGCGCACAGGGCGGCTACCCCCAGGGGCAGTACCCCCAAGGCCCGAACGCACAGGGCGGCTACCCCCAAGGACAGAACGCCACCGCGCAGTACCCGGCCGGTCAGCAGTACGGCGCGCCCTATCCCGGTGCCGGCGCGCCTGCATCGGGCGATGCGGCGTACCAGAACCCCTACGCACCACAGCAATTCGGTAGTGGACAGTACGGGCCGGGGCCGTACGGCCAGCAACCACAGCAGCCCTGGAATCCCAACCAGCAGTATCCGAACCAGCAGTACCCGAACCAACTGGGGCCCGGGCAGGCCGGGTCCCAGTCGAAGAAGCCCCTGATCATCGCAGGTGCCGTCGTCGCAGTGATCGCAGTGATCGCAGCGGTGTCGTTCTTCGCCTTCGGTCGCACGACCACCCTCGACACTGCGGCGGCCGAGGAGGGTATTCGCACGGTCGTCACCGAGTCCTACGGTGCGTCCGACGTCTCCGGTGTGTCCTGTCCCCAGGACATCGAGGTCAAGGCCCAGACCAGTGTCGATTGCACCCTGACGGTCGACGGCGCGTTCAAGACGGTGACGTTGACCTTCCTCGACGACGACGCCAACTACGAGGTCTCTCTACCCAAGTAGGCGCTTCGGTCACACGGTCAGGTCGTCGACGCCGTGGCCGCCATCGCAGCGACGAGGCGGGCCACGGCGTTCTCGATACCGAGGGTCTCGGCGAGCGTGTTCAGCGCGTCGAGATCGGCGGGCTCGGCCGGAATCTCGTCGGACTTCGACAGGACGACATCGGCGTCGGTGACAACTCGGACAACGGGAAGTGCCGCGTCCAGGTAGTCGCTCGCGTTGGCCAGCTTCGCCCGGATGCCCTTGGCCATGTCCGAGGACGGGTCGAGTGCCGCGGCGCGCAACGCAGCGACGGATTCGTAGTTCAGCATCAGCGTCGACGCCGTCTTCTCCCCGATACCTTTGACGCCGGGCAGGCCGTCGGAGGCATCGCCGCGCAGCAAGGCGAGTTCCGCATACGCCGCACCCGCTCGATGAAGCGGCACACCGTAGCGCTCGGAAACCAGTGCAGGATCGAACAATTCGGCTTTGGCCAGCCCGCGTCCCACGTACAGAACGCGCACCTCGTTCGGCTCGTCGGCGGCAACCTGAAGCAGGTCTCTGTCTCCACTGACCACGACCACGGGGTCCTGACGCTCGCGCGCTGCCAGCGTTCCCAGCACGTCGTCGGCTTCGAGACCGTCTGCGCCTGCGGTCGCGATCCCCAATGCGGCGAGCACTTCCATGATCATGTCCACCTGTGGTGTCAGTGTCTCCGGCACCTCTTCGCTCTCGGCGACCTCCGGCGCAGCCTCGGCCACTCGGTGCGCCTTGTAGGACGGCACGAGGTCGACGCGAAACTGTGGCCGCCAGTCCAGATCGAGGCACACTGCCAGTCGGCCGGGTTCGGTGCGCGCGATCAACGCCGAGATCATGTCGAGGAAGCCGCGAACGGCATTGACGGGTCGCCCGTCGGGCGCCGTAATCGACTCGGGCAGTGCGTAGTAGGCCCTGAACCACAGGCTCGCACCGTCGAGGAGCAGCAACGGAGACTTTCCGGGGGCGGTCATGGGGCTCATCTTGCCGTACGGCATTAGCCTGAAGGTATGAGTGTCGATTCTTCGGTCAGTTCCTCACGTTTCTCCAGCGATGTCTATGCGTCCAGGCTCGCCCGCGCGGCTCGCCTGACGTCGGAAGCAGGCTTGGATGCCCTGTTGATCACCCCGGGTCCGGATCTGCAGTACTTGATCGGATCGAAGGCCAGCTCGTTCGAGCGTCTCATCGCTCTGGTCGTTCCGGCAGACGGCAGCACCCCCACGGTCGTGGTTCCGCGGCTCGAGCTCGCCGCTCTGGGCGATTCCGCGGCGCAGGAGCTGTCTCTGACGCTCGTCGACTGGGTCGACGGTGTCGACCCGTACGCGCTGGTGGCAGCGGCAGTTCCCGGCGGAACGAGAACAGCAGTCGCCGACGCCATGCCCGCGCTGCACTTCGTGCCGCTGGCAGGTGTCTTCGGCACGGTCCCGGTGCTGGCCACGGACGTGCTTCGCGAACTTCGAATGGTCAAGGATGCGGCCGAGATCGACGCGCTGCGGCGCGCCGGGCACGCCATCGACCGTGTGCACGCCCGGATGGGTGAATGGCTTCGAGTAGGCCGTACGGAAGCGCAGATCGCCTCGGACATCGCGGCCGCGATCGTCGAAGAAGGCCACACAGCACCGGAATTCATCATCGTCGGGTCGGGGCCTCACGGTGCCGATCCGCACCACGAGGTCTCCGATCGAGTCGTCGAGGCGGGCGACATCGTGGTGATCGACATCGGGGGACCGGTCGCACCGGGATACAACTCCGACTCGACCCGCACCTACAGTCTCGGCGAGCCGCCGGCGGAGATCGCCGAGCAGTACGCGGTACTCGAGCGGGCCCAGCAGGCGGCTGTCGATGCGGTGGTGCCCGGTGTCACGGCGCAGTCCATCGATGCGGCCGCCCGCGACGTCCTGGTCGACGCCGGTCTGGGCGAGGCGTTCCTGCACCGGACCGGTCACGGGATCGGCCTGTCGGTGCACGAGGAGCCGTACATCGTTGCGGGTAACGACATCATGCTGACCGAGGGGATGGCGTTCAGCATCGAGCCGGGAATCTACTTCCGCGGACAGTGGGGTGCACGCATCGAGGACATCGTCGTGGTCACCGCAGACGGGTGCGAGTCGGTCAACCTCAGGCCGCACGGTCTGGCTGTCCTGCCGGTGTGACGCCACCGGGCGAGGCCGAGTTCGTCTCGGTCGTTCGATCCAATCCCGCTGTCGGCGAGATACTTCGACGCGCACCGCAACTCGGGCTGCCCGGGTGGTATCTGACGGCGGGTGGCCTCTTCCAGACGGTGTGGAATCACCTGGCCGGTCGGGACATTCGCGTGGGCATCCGGGACTACGACTTCTTCTACTTCGACGACTCCGATCTGTCCTACGATGCGGAGAACGAGGTGATCGAGCGCGCGGCCTCGGTGTTCGCCGACCTCGGTGTGGACGTCGAAGTACGTAACGAGGCGCGCGTACACCTGTGGTACGAACAGCATTTCGGCTCTGCGATCGCACCGTACCGAAGTACTGAGGATGCGATCGATCACTTCGTCTCCACCACGTGCTGCTTCGGCATCACCACCGACTCGAGCGGAGCGGATGTCGTGTACGCACCGCACGGATTCGACGACCTCTTCGCAGGAATCGTGAGGCCGAACCCGCGGCTGCCGATGCGGCACGTGTACGAGGCCAAGGCTGCCCGGTGGACGACCGAATGGCCGAACCTGACTGTTCTTCCCTGGCCGTGAGGGTCGAGGTGGTGACTCGCTAGCGGTCGAGGAGCGAACGGCTACCCAGTACCCGCTGCACCTGTATCTCGATGACGACCCGGGTGGGGTTCTCTCTGGGTACGCGGTAGCGCTGCGCATAGCGGTTCTCCGCATCGACGACCGATTCACGATCGTTTCGGACCGACGCGGGCCCCTCCAACGTCAGCCAGCGGGCGCCGTCGATCTGAGTGACGGCGGCGTAGGCACCACGGCCTGCGTTGATGGACTTCTGCGATACGTCGTTGGTGATGACCCGAGCACACCGGGCTTCGGCATCGTAGGTGAAGCCGACTGCGACGACGTGCGGGGTTCCGTCTGGTCGCAGTGTCGTCAGAGTGGCCAGGTGCCGTTCGGCAAGGAATTCGAATGCGTCGTCGGCGAGGGCAGTCGCGTCTGCGGGGATGGCGGCCATGCCCCGACTGTAGTGAATGCGATTTCATCGGCAAGACTGGTCGGCGTGAGCAGACGAGCAGAACCCGCGGCCGGAACGCTGTTGCTGTTGGGCGGGCGCAGCGAGATCGGACTCGAGGTCGCTACCCGACTCGCCGCGGGGCGAACCGTCGTACTGGCAGCTCGGCGCAGCACCGACCTCGACGCCCAGCAACGACAAGTGCAGCAGGCGGGCGCGGACGCCGTCCACACCGTCGAGTTCGACGCGAACGCGATGGACACTCACGCCGAGCTTCTGAGCCGGGTTGCCGAGCGATACGGTCCGATCGGGATCGTGGTGCTGGCGTTCGGGATCCTCGGGGATCAAGCGCGCGCCGAGGACGACGCTCAGCACGCTCTCGACGTCATCACCACCGACTTCCTGGCTCAGGTTTCGGTGCTGACGCACGCATCGAAGCTGCTCCGAGCACAGGGAAGCGGCGACCTGGTCGTGTTCTCGTCGGTCGCGGGTGTTCGAGTGCGACGCGCCAACTACGTGTACGGATCCGCGAAGGCCGGTCTCGACGGGTTCGCCAGCGGACTGAGCGATTCACTGCACGGCAGCGGGGTGCATCTCCTGCTCGTTCGTCCCGGATTCGTCATCGGTTCCATGACAGAGGGGATGACACCCGCGCCCATGTCGAGTACGCCGGATCAGGTCGCCGACGGCGTCGTCGCGGCGCTGCGCAAGCGTCGGGCCAACGTGTGGATCCCCGGCACGCTGCGACCGGTGTTCTTCGCCATGCGTCTACTGCCGCAATGGCTCTGGCGCAGGATGCCGCGCTGATGGTGGCACCGGTGCCCACTCCGATCGTGGTCGTGGGAATCGGAGCGGACGGCTGGGACGGACTGTCTACCGTTTCCCGCACGGCCGTCGAGCAAGCAGATGTGGTGTTCGGCTCCGCCCGCCAGGTCGCGGGGGTGCGGGAGCACTGCACCGAGACCAGGACGTGGCCCAGTCCGTTGGTGCCGAATCTGCGGCCGATGATCGACGCCTGCGCAGGTTCTCGCGTGTGCGTGCTGGCCAGCGGGGATCCGATGTTCCATGGCATCGGGGTGACGCTGGCTCGGGAGTTCGGTGCCGAGCGCTTGTGGGTCCACCCGGCCCCGTCCTCGGTGTCGTTGGCCTGCGCGCGGTTGGGTTGGGCGCTCCACCACACCACGACGGTATCGCTGGTGAACAGCCCGGCCGAGACCGTGTTGCCCGAGTTGGCCGACGGTCGTCGGATACTCGTGTTGAGCCGGGGCAGCAGCACCCCGGGAGAGATCGCGGTGGTGTTGTCCGCCAACGGTTTCGGAGCGAGCGACATGACGGTCCTCGAGCAGCTCGGCGGACCGGCCGAGCGGGTCGCCGGCGGAACAGCCCGCGAGTCGACGTTCGAGGGCGTCGACCCGCTCAATGTCGTTGCGTTGCTGTGTGTCCGAGATCCCGGTGCGTCCCGCCACACCCGCATTCCCGGCCTGGTCGACTCTGTGTATACCGGAGACGGTCAGATGACCAAGCGGGAGGTTCGAGCACTGACTCTCAGCGCGTTGGCACCGGCACCCGGCGAGCTGCTGTGGGACATCGGGGGCGGATCGGGAACCATTGCCATCGAATGGATGCGGACCGACCGATCCTGTCGCGCAGTGACGTTCGAAAGTTCGCAGGCGCGCCGTGAGCAGATCGAGAGCAATGCACTGCACCTGGGAGTTCCGGGACTCGTGGTGCACGGCGGCGCCCCGGAGAGTTTCGCGGCGGTCTCGGACGCTGCACCGGACGCGGTGTTCATCGGTGGTGGGTTGACCGGTGCCGATATGCTCGAGGCGTGCTGGGACGCGGTGCGCACCGGCGGACGGGTGGTAGCGAATTCGGTGACCGCCGAATCGGATTCGTTGTTGCTGACCGCTGCGGCGACCTACGGTGGTGAGCTCCGCAGGTTCCAGATCTATCGCGGTGAACCGCTGGGCGCGTTCACGACGTGGCGACCACAGCTGCCGGTCACGCAATGGAGTGCGACCAAACGGTGAAAGTCCTGATTCTCGGTGGTACGACGGAGTCGCGGGCACTCGCGGCGACTCTGGACACGGTGCAGGGGATCGAGACGATCACCTCGCTGGCCGGACGAGTCGCGCAGCCGATTCTGCCCGTCGGACAGACACGAATCGGCGGCTTCGGGGGACCGGACGCCCTCGCAGTATGGTTGCGAGACAACGCAATCGACGTGGTGGTGGACGCGACGCATCCGTTTGCCTCCACCATCGGAGCACACGCCGAGCAGGCCACTCGGGCAGCGTCGATTGCGCTGCTGGTGCTGACGCGGCCACCGTGGACCGCAGGCGAGGGTGATCGATGGACCTCGGTTGCCTCGCTGCCCGACGCGGCGTCGGCGATCACCCTCGGCAGCAGGGTGTTCCTCACGACAGGCAGGCAAGGTGTTCACCATTTCGCGAGTGTCGATCACTCGTGGTTTCTGGTCAGAGCGATCGATCCTCCGACCGGGCCGGTGCCGCCGCACATGACGCTGCAACTGAGCCGTGGACCCTTCGACGTCGACCACGAGTCGATGATGCTCGCAGACAACCGAATCGACCTGTTGGTCACCAAGAACAGCGGCGGCGACATGACGCGAGCCAAGCTCGATGCCGCCCGAGCGGCATCGATTCCGGTGCTGATGGTCGACCGTCCTGCGCGAACCGGCTCGGCACCGACGGTGTTCGACGCCGCAGCCGCCGTGGCCTGGTTGACGAATCGGCTACGCGCTGCCTTCTGACGGGTACCGGCGGGACGTGAACACCTTCGGCCCGCTTCCCGTGTCGACCACCGTCGTCATCGATGATCCGATGATGAGCAGGCACCGCATGTCGATCGACTCCGGGTCGAGTTCGCCGAGCATGACGGTACGAACGGATTCCTGCAGGCTGCCCACTGCGCGTCCGATGACCACGGGGGTCTGCGGTGAACGATGCTCGAGCAGAATCTCTTTCATGGCCGCAACCTGCCAGGTTCGCGATTTGGAGGCCGGGTTGTAGATCGCGATCGCCATATCGGCTCCGGCGACAGCCGAGAGCCGCGCTGCGACGACGTCCCAGGGCTTGAGTCGGTCGGAGAGCGATATCACGGCATAGTCGTGTCCGAGGGGTGCACCGACTCGACTGGCAACAGCGTTGGCTGCCGTCATTCCCGGTATCACTCGTACCGGTACAGAACTCCACTGTTGTTCGGCTGCAACCTCGATGACCGCGGTCGCCATCGCGAAGACCCCCGGATCGCCCGAGGAGACCACGGCTACCCGTCGTCCCTGCTTGGCGAGATCGAGCGCAAAGGCGGCTCGTTCGGATTCGACCTTGTTGTCACTCGCGTGCCGAATCTGCCCGGGCCTCGGCGGTACCCGATCGATGTAGGTGACGTAGCCGACCAGATCGGTGGCGGCGGCCAGTTCGGCGCGCACCTCGTCGGTCGTCCATGCGTCGTCGCCAGGACCGAGACCCACGACGACCACTTCTCCGGTGTCGGTGGGCGTTTCGGCTCGGTTGGACGGGCTCGGCACGACGATCATCGAGAAGTACGGCACGTTGTCGGCGTCCGCGGCGTCGAGTATTCGCTGCTGGGGCGTGCTGGCGCGTTCGACGTAGCGCGCCTCGTCGAGCCGGCCGGAACGCTCCAGGGCCTCGAGCACCGTCGGGTAGGTCCGGCCCAGTTTCATGATGACCGCCGCGTCGGTGCCGCGGAGTCGGCGCGTGAGTTCGTCTGCGGGCAGTGTGCCGGGAAGCACGGTGAACACTTCGTCTCGCTCCACGAGCGGGGTTGCCAGCGCAGCCGAGGCGGCACTGACCGACGTCACGCCGGGCACGATCTCGACCTCGAAGCGGTCGGCCAACCGTTTGTGCATGTGCATGTAGGAGCTGTAGAACAGCGGATCACCCTCGGCGAGAAGGACTACGGAGCGTCCCGCGTCCAGGTGGGTGGCCAACCGTGCGGCAGCGGATTCGTAGAACTCGTCGATCGCACCCTGATATCCGCCGGGGTGCTCCGTGGTCTCGGTGGTCACCGGATACACCAGATGTTCCTCGAGCTGCCCGTCCCGCATGTACCCGGCCGCCAGTCCGCGGGAGATGCTGCGGCCGTGCCGTGCACTGTGGAAAGCGACCACATCGGCCTCGGCGATCACGCGAGCGGCCTTGACGGTCAACAACTCCGGATCGCCGGGCCCGACACCGACTCCCCACAGTTTTCCGGTGGTACTCATTCCTGTTCACTCGCAATGGCATTGACGGCGGCGACGGTGATGGGGCTGCCACCACGCCTGCCTCTGACGACCAGATACTCCACGCCGAGGTCGGCTGCGATCAGATCTTCCTTCGACTCCGCTGCGCCGATGAATCCGACCGGACCGCCGACGATGGCTGCGGGCTTCGGGGCCCCGGCCGCAAGCATTTCCATCAGGTGGAACAGTGCGGTCGGCGCGTTTCCGATCGCGACGACGGCGCCGCCGAGCTGGTCGCCCCACAACTCCAGCGCGGCAGCGGTTCTCGTGGTGCCCATACTCCGAGCCAAATCCGGTACCCGAGGATCGGACAGGGTGCACAGCACCTCGTTGTCGGCCGGAAGACGGCGACGAGTGATGCCGGCGGCGACCATGTTGGCGTCGCACAGAATCGGCGCGCCCGAGTTCAGTGCCGCGCGAGCGGAGGTCACGACTGCGGGGGTGTAGCCGATGGTCTCGGTCAGATCGATCTCTCCGACCGCGTGAATCATGCGCACGACGACCTGTGCAACGTCCGGTGCGAACCGAGACAGATCTGCTTCCGCTCGGATGGTCGCGAACGATTGTCGGTAGATCTCCGCGCCGTCGCGGACGTAGTCGTGCATGCGTTTCACGATAGGGGAGAGGGACCCCTCAGCAGAAAGGCGGTCGCACTCCGGCCGAGGCACCCACTCAGGACACGCGGTAGCCGATTCCCGTTGCGATGACGTCGGTCACCTCGCCCTTGGGTCGTCCGCAACGCCGTTCGCACCCGGACCAGTGTTGCCGCTCGTCGCGCGGAGTCATCCGGGCATCGACTGCAGCGGAGAGGTCGGCTCGTACGTCGGCCAACGACTTCTCACACCCCGGCGATCCGGTGCAGGCGCTCACCCGAATCCACGGTGATGCCGCGTCGAAGATCAGTCCCATCGGGGCCAGCACGCGGACGACCTGTTCGGCCGGTTCCTCGTCCAGATCACACACGATCAGCGATCGCCACGGGGTCATGATCAGCGGGCGGTCGATGGCCGCGAGGAACTCGGCGAGCCGCGACCCGAGAACTCCGTTGGCCAATCCCGCCGCCAGCGCCACCAGGCCGTCGTCCTGGTCGAGCCAGCCGATCGGTGGCACCTCCACGGGTGCGGGCATCGGCAGGACGGGGCCGGCAGAAAGCCCGAGTCGGTCGAGGATCTGTGCCGGTCCATCGTCCAGTTCGGCCACCCGCCACTGGGACTGCCGCAGTTCCACGAAGGCACCCGCGCAGTTCAGCAGCGTCGACACGACACTGGCGCTGTCCACGCGAACGCCGCTGTCCCGGCCCGCCAACAGCACCGCGTAGGACCCGTCGGACTGGGCGTAGGCACCGAAATCCGGTTCGAGGCCGCACAGGTCGCCTCGGCCGTCGTCGAGCGCGAACAGTGTCCTACCCGGCAGGTCTGCCAGATCGGGTCGCGCGCACAGGCCCTCGTCCAGCGCACCGACCAGCGCGCGCACATCGGTGAGGCCGCCCACCCGGCCCGAGAGGGGCGAGGCGAGGATGTTGCGCACTCGCTCGTGAGTCGAGGACGGCAGCAACCCTGCGTCGGCCAACCTGCTCGCGAAGCCGTCCGGGTCCGATACCGCGCGCACCTGGATATTGCCCCGCGAGGTCAGTTCCAACGTGCCGTCACCCAGCTCCGCAGCGGCCTGCGCCAGTACCTGCATCTGCCCTGGCAACACGACGCCGCCCGGCAGCCGGATTCGTGCCAGCGGCCCGTCCGCGGCCAGATGGGTCGTCAGCGCTCCGGGGCAGCCGTCGGGCACCGACCTCTCTGGCGAACTCATGGTCACCAGGCTACAAGCGCAACGGGTCGCCCGATTCCACGCTCGCCCCGGTAGCATTCGATGTCCACGGCTCCGGCCGAGAGGAAACCGGCGAGAATCCGGTACGGTCGCGCCACTGTGATGGCCCTTCGGTCCTTCGGGACGGGGCAGGAGTCAGACCCTCTCGCCGAGGAACCGACAAGAAGTTTCACCGATTTTCAGGGGCGCGAAACCCCCGAGGAGGGCGTTACCCGTGTTCTTGCTCCTGTCCACATCGGACACCGATCTGCTCAGTGCCCGTGCCAGTGGAGCCGACTTCACCTGGGGTAACCCCTCCCGCCTGCTCGCCGCCGATATTCCGGCGATGGCCGAATCCGCCGAGCTGATCATCGTCCGCATCCTGGGATCGCGGCGCTCGTGGGAGTCGGGCATCGATGCTGTCCTCGCCACCGGTCTCCCCGTCGTCGTTCTCGGGGGTGAGCAGGCTCCGGACGCAGATCTGATGGAGATCTCGACGGTACCTGCGAACGTCGCGGCGCAGGCGCACAACTATCTGGCCGAGGGCGGATCGGACAACCTTCGTCAGCTGTACAACTTCCTCTCCGACACCGTGCTGCTGACCGGACACGGTTTCGACGCGCCGCGGCACCTGCCGACGTGGGGCCACCTCGAGCGGACCTCCGCCCAGCACTCCGACGGTCCGACGGTGGCGATTCTGTACTACCGCGCCCAGCATCTGGCCGGAAACACCCACTACATCGACGCTCTCGCGACGGCTGTCGAGAACGCCGGAGCCACCGCCCTTCCGATCTACTGTGCGTCACTGCGTACGGCCGAAGCCGACCTGCTCGAGACCCTGAAGTCAGCGGACGCACTGATCGTGACCGTCCTGGCCGCAGGAGGCACCAAACCGGCCGGAGCGTCGGCGGGCGGCGACGACGAGTCCTGGAACGTCGCCGAGCTCGCTGCGCTCGACGTGCCGATCCTGCAGGGTCTGTGTTTGACGAGTTCGCGTGCGACGTGGGCCGAAAACGACGACGGCTTGTCTCCGTTGGACGTGGCCACGCAGGTCGCCGTGCCGGAATTCGACGGCCGCCTCATCACGGTCCCGTTCTCGTTCAAGGAGGTCGACGACGACGGCTTGACCACGTACGTCCCGGACCACGAGCGTGCCGCTCGGGTGGCAGGCATCGCCGTACGGCACGCGCGGCTGCGGCACATTCCGGCTGCCGACCGCCGTATTGCGCTGATGTTCTCCGCCTACCCCACCAAGCATGCGCGGATCGGTAACGCCGTCGGCCTCGACACCCCGGCCAGCGCGATCGCGTTGATGTCGGACATGCGCACCGCCGGCTACGACCTCGGACCGCTCGACGGCCCGGATTCGGTGCCGGGTCTGGCTGCCCGCGACGGTGACGCGCTCATCCATGCACTGATCGCCCGCGGCGGCCAGGATCCCAACTGGCTCACCGACGCCCAGCTCGAGGGCAATCCCCTTCGCATCTCGGCCGCGCAGTACGGCCGGTGGTTCGAGCAGCTTCCCGCTGATCTGCGAGACCGTGTCGTGGAGCATTGGGGCCCGGCACCGGGCGATCTCTACGTCGATCGCTCGGCCGACCGAGACGGTGAGATCGTCATTGCCGCCATGCAATTCGGCAACGTGGTCATCATGGTGCAACCGCCGCGCGGGTTCGGTGAGAAGCCGGTTGCGATCTACCACGACCCGGACCTACCGCCGAGCCATCACTATCTGGCGGCCTACCGGTGGATCTCGGCCACGAAGGCCGACGGCGGCTTCGGTGCGGACGCCATGGTGCACCTGGGTAAGCACGGCAACCTCGAATGGCTGCCGGGCAAGACGCTCGGTATGTCCGCCTCCTGCGGAACTGATGCGGCTCTCGGCGATCTGCCACTGATCTATCCGTTCCTCGTCAACGATCCGGGGGAGGGCACGCAGGCCAAGCGCCGCGCGCACGCCACGCTCGTCGATCACCTGATCCCGCCGATGGCGCGAGCGGAGAGCTACGGGGACATCTCCCGGCTCGAGCAGTTGCTCGACGAGCACGCCAACATCTCCGCGCTCGATCCGGCCAAGCTGCCCGCCATCAGGCAGCAGATCTGGACCTTGATGACGGCGGCACAGATGCACAAGGACCTCGGACTCGAGGAGCGCCCCGACGAAGAAGTGTTCGACGACATGCTGCTCAACGTCGACGGGTGGCTGTGCGAGATCAAGGATGTTCAGATCAGGGACGGCCTGCACATCCTCGGTCAGGAGCCGGTCGGTGATTCGGAAGTCGAACTCGTTTTGGCAATGCTGCGTGCACGCCAGATGTGGGGCGGCGAGCAGACAGTGCCCGGGCTTCGTGAAGCTCTCGGTCTGAGCGAGGACGGAGACGAGGAGCGGACGCGAGTCGACGCCGTGGAAGCAGTGGCCCACGGACTGGTCGCGGCGATGCAGGCAACGCAGTGGGATCCGGAAAAGGCCGACGAGGTGGCCGGTGAGCACGGCGAGACAGTGGCCGCGATCCTGAAGTTCGCCGCTGTCGAAGTGGTACCTCGGTTGCGCGGTACGTCTCGCGAAATCGCACAGATTCTTCATGCCCTCGACGGTGGATTCATCGCAGCCGGACCGAGTGGTTCCCCACTCCGCGGGCTCATCAACGTGTTGCCCACGGGTCGCAACTTCTACTCCGTCGATCCCAAGGCTGTGCCGTCGAAGCTCGCCTGGGAGACCGGGCAGGCCATGGCCGATTCGTTGCTGGAACGCTACAAGCAGGATCACGGCGAGTATCCGAAGTCCGTCGGACTGTCGGTGTGGGGCACCTCCGCAATGCGGACCTCCGGCGACGACATCGCCGAAGTCTTTGCGCTGTTGGGTGTCTCGCCCGTGTGGGACGAGGCATCACGCCGCGTCACCAGATTGGCCGTGATCGATCTCGCGGAACTCGATCGCCCGAGAATCGACGTCACCGTCCGCATCAGTGGATTCTTCCGGGACGCATTCCCACACGTACTCGCATTGCTCGACGACGCGGTACGCATGGTGGCGGCACTCGACGAGTCTGCCGAACAGAACTACGTGCGCGCCCACGCCCAGGCGGATATCGCAGAACATGGCGACGAACGACGGGCCACCACCAGGATCTTCGGGTCCAAGCCAGGAAGCTACGGCGCCGGTCTGCTGCAACTGATCGACAGCAAGACCTGGCGCAGCGACGATGACCTCGCTCAGGTCTACACCACGTGGGGCGGCTTCGCGTACGGCCGCGGTCTCGACGGCGTTCCCGCCTCCGACGACATGCGCACCGCCTACAAGCGCATTGCCGTCGCCGCCAAGAACACCGACACCCGTGAGCACGACATCGCCGATTCCGACGACTACTTCCAGTACCACGGCGGCATGGTTGCGACCGTGCGTGCGTTGACCGGAAAGTCGCCCGAGGCGTACATCGGCGACAGCACGCGCCCGGAATCGGTTCGCACGCGCACGCTCTCGGAAGAGACCGCCAGGGTGTTCCGCGCCCGGGTGGTGAATCCGCGGTGGCTCGAGGCCATGCGCAGGCACGGCTACAAGGGTGCGTTCGAGATGGCGGCGACCGTGGATTACCTGTTCGGTTACGACGCGACGACCGACGTGGTGCAGGACTGGATGTACGAGAAACTGGCCGAGACGTACGTGCTCGACGAGCAGAACAAGAAGTTCATGCAGCAGTCCAACCCGTGGGCCCTGCACGGGATCGCGGAGCGGCTGCTCGAAGCGGCCGAGCGAAAGATGTGGGCCGAGCCGGACAAGCAGGTTCTCGACGGCTTGCGCCAGGTGTATCTGGAAACCGAGGGCGAGCTCGAAGGGGAGTAGCGACGTACTCTGAGCGGTATGGCTGCCACCTTCGAAGACATTGCCAAGGGCAAGTACGTACTGCTGACGACGTTCAAGAAGGACGGAACCGGGGTCCCCACCCCGCTGTGGGGTGCCCTCGACGGGGATCGGCTGCTGGTCTGGACGGTGGCCGATTCGTGGAAGGTCAAACGAATACGCCGCAACCCCGCAGTCACCCTGGCGCCGTGCGACATGCGCGGTAACCCCCGGGGCGACGCGGTCGAGGCACGGGCCGAGATACTCGACGCGGCCGAGACGGAAAAGGCCCGGGCAGCGATCGCGTCGAAGTACGGCATTCTCGGTTGGCTCACGGTCAAGGGAAGCGTGCTGCGCCGGGGCAGGAGCGGCTCTGTCGGGCTGGCGATCACCGCCGCCTGAGAGCAGAAATTGGCACCATCGCTCGTATGCGCAGTTCCGAATGCTTCGTGAGGCAGCTTCCCCTGCTGTCGGAATGGAGCACCACGTGCCTATCGCAGTGACCGATTACAACCATGTTCGCCTCACCGTCAGCGACATCGACCGATCCCGGTCGTTCTACGACTCGGTGTTCGGCTTCGACGTCGCGTACGCCTGGGATCCCGACGCGGACGAAGAGACCAAGAGGGCCCTGTGGTTCCTCTTCGGCGGCGTCATCTACAAATTCGGCGGCGGTCTGCTCGGTCTGCGCCCGGTCGCGCCGAGCGACGACACGTTCGCCGAGGACCGTTGCGGGCTCGATCACGTCAGCTTCACCGTCGACACGCGCGCCGCACTCGAGGACGCAGTGAAGACGCTCGACGATTTGGGGATCGCGCACGAGGGCATCAAGGACGCAGGGCCCGGACTGTCCATCCTGGAGTTCCGCGACCCCGACAACATCGCGCTCGAGCTCTCCGGCCCGGACAAGTAGGCCGAGCTACCGAGCCCTACTGAGCGGCGCTCACCGAGGACATGTGGAAGTCGGGGATGCGTAGCGGGGGCATCGCCGTGCGAGTGAACCAGTCCTTCCACTCGCGCGGCAGTGTCGCTTCCGTTGCGCCCGCCTCGGTGACGCGTCGCACCAGGTCGAGTGGGCTCTCGTTGAACCGAAAGTTGTTCACCGCGCCGGTGATTCGACCGTTCTCGATGGCATAGACGCCGTCTCTGGTCAGCCCGGTGAGCAGCAGTGAGGTCGGATCGACCTCTCGGATGTACCAGAGCGTGGTCAGCAGCAGGCCACGCTCGGTTGCGGCGACCATCTCGTCCAGCCGGATATCGGTGCCGCCGGTCATGACGAGATTGTTTCCCGGGACCGCGACGGTTGCCCCGAATTTCTGCGCTGTTGCGCGCGGGTAGGACAGGGCCGCCACCGAACCGTCGCGCACCCAGTCGACGCGCTCGATGTCCATTCCGTTGTCGAACACCGATACCGAATCACTCGACGACCCGGCTAGCACGAACGGCGCGTACTCGAGTCCGGATGCGCGCGGATCGGAGTACAGCGTGAGTGGCAGGTCGGTGAGTTTCTCACCGACTCGCGTTCCGCCTGCCCGCGAGAGTGCGGTGCGGCCCTCCTGCGCTCCGCGGCCTTCCATGGTCCACATCAGGTAGATCATCAGGTCGGCCACCGCCGACGGGGGCAGCAGAGTCTGGTATCGACCGGCGGGCAGTTCGACGGTGTTTCGGGCCCAGCCGAGTCGGGTGGACAGCTCGGCCAACATGGTTCGGGCAGAGACGTCCTGGAAGTCGGTGGTTCCGGTGCCTACCCAGGCGCTCGCACCGGATCGCTTGCCGTTGATCTCGACCGATCCGGTGGGCTGCGTGAACGTACGACGCACACCGGTCGAGGTTCCGAGCCAGACGTTGTCGACGGTGTGCTGCGCGAATCCGTACAGCGTGTCCTCGCCATCGAAACCGACGTTCAATTCCGTGGCCAGCGAGCCGAACACGTCGATCGACGTGTGCTGTGCTCGGCGGTCCCAGTCGTGCGGGTCCGGGGCTGACTCTGGAGGCAGCAAGGGCATCGCGTCGTCGGCGGGCCCCGCAGATCGCGCAGCCGCTTCGCTCGCGCGTACCACGGCCTCGATGTCGTCCGGATCGACGCTGGTCGACGAGACGGTCCCCACCCGCGCGGAGTTCGAATCTCGCACGATCGAGATCACTTCCCAGCGCCGGGAGGTGGCAATTCCGTTGGTGGTCATGGAGTTTCCGGCCCACCGCAGAGTTGCGTCGCTGGAATCGGTGACGATCACGATGGTGTCGTCGACACTCGCGCAGGCGAGTGCACGTTCGATCACGAGCTGCGGCGCGATCATCGACCTGCCTCCGATCGGGTGTTGAGGACGTTGACGCCGCGGAACAACGCGACAGGGCAGCCGTGGCTGACGGCGGCAACCTGCCCGGGTTGGGCCTTGCCGCAGTTGAAGGCGCCGCCGAGTCGCCACGTGGACGGTCCGCCGAGCAGTTCCATCGAGCCCCAGAATTCGGTGGTGGTCGCCTGGTACGCCACATCACGCACCTGGCCGTCGAGCACGCCGTTGCGGATTCGGTAGAAGCGTTGACCGGTGAACTGGAAGTTGTAGCGTTGCATGTCGATCGACCAGGACTTGTCGCCGACGACGTAGATGCCGTCCTCCACCTCACCGATGATGTCGGCTGTGGATCGATCGGTGTCGGGGTCGGCCTGTAGCGACACGTTCGCCATCCGCTGGATCGGAACGTGATGCGGAGAATCGGCATAGGAACACCCGTTGGACCGCTCGAGACCGAGTTTCGGCGCGAACACTCGATCGAGTTGGTAACCGACGAGTGTCCCGCCGCGGACCAGGTCCCATCTCTGCGACGCCACTCCGTCGTCGTCCCAGCCGATACTGGCCAGACCGTTGATCTCGGTTCGGTCGGCCGTGACGTGCATGATGGGCGATCCGTAGCGCAACGTACCCAGCTGGTCCGGGGTCGCGAACGAGGTGCCGGCGTAGGCGGCCTCGTAGCCGATGGCCCGATCGTATTCCGTTGCGTGCCCGATCGACTCGTGAATGGTGAGCCACAGGTTGGTCGGATCGATGACGAGATCTGTCGGTCCTGCCACGACGGACGGTGCCTTCACTTTCTCGGCCAACCATTCGGGGATCCGGGCCAGCTCGTCGGTCCAGTCCCACGTGCCGTGCTCACCCAGGTACTCCCAGCCTCGTCCGACGGGTGGCGCGAGGGTGCGCATGGTCTCGAACGCACCGGCGGATCGATCCACCGTGGTCGCCTCGAACTGTGGATGTAGTCGCACGCGCTGCTGAGTGATTTTGCTACCGGCCAGATCCGCGTAGAACGACTGCTCCTTGACCTGCAGAACCGAGGCGGTGACGTGGTCGACGCCGTCCGACGCGGCCAGCCGGGACGAGTACTCCGCCAGCAGTGCCACCTTCTCGGCGGTGGGTACCTCGAACGGATCGATGTCGTACTCCGACACCCAGGTTGCATTCGAGTACACCGGCTCGGAAGCGAGTTCGACGCGTTCGCGATTGAGTGCGCGCAGCACTGTGGCCACCTCGACTGCACTCCGGGCCGTGGCTGCGGCTGCGTCGACGCCGAGTTCGGCGTGCGATGCGAATCCCCAGGTGCCGTCGACCACGACCCGCACTGCGAGACCGATCTCCCCGGCGTCGATAGCGGATTGAACGGAGCCGTCGCGCAGCGAGATCGACTGAGTCGTCAAGCGCTGCACACGAACATCGGCGTGCGTTGCCCCGGCCGACCGTGCCGTGCTCAGCGCGGCGTCCGCGAGAGCCTGCAGGGGCAGAGCCAGGAAGTCGGCGTCGACCGAGCGATCGGATTGTCTCGTCACGCCTACTGACGCTAGCCGAATTGTTGCCATCCGAGTCGAACGACCATCCCCACGACCACGACGAGCAGGACGATTCTCACGAATCCGGCACCGCGGGCGACCGCTGTCCGCGACCCGAGGACGGCACCGAACACGTTGCACACCGCCATGACCGCTCCGAGTTGCCAATAGACGCTGCCGGTGACGGCGAAGAAGGCGAGGGCACCGACGTTGGACCCGACGTTGATCACCTTGGCCATCGCGGCGCTGCGCACGAACTCGGTTCCGAGCATCGTGGCGAAGACGATGATCAGGAACGTTCCGGTGCCGGGCCCGAGAATGCCGTCGTAGAAGCCGATTCCGGCGGCTGCGCAACCGATGACGATCAGAACTTTACGATGGGTGGGCGGCGACGGTGCCGAGGTTCGACCGATGGTCGGACGGCAGGTGACCAGTACGGCCACACCGACGAGAACGACCATGATGATCGGGATGAACAGCTCGCGATCGATCAACGACACTGCAGCAGCGCCTGCCGCCGAAGTCACGGCGGCGAGGACGCCGGCCGGAATCAGCACCGCCCAGTCGAGCGAGACCTTCCGAGCGAAGGTGACGACGGCGGCGACGGTACCGAATACGGCAGTCGCCTTGTTCGTCGCCAGCGCTGCCTGCTGCGTGAGCTGAGGTGCCACGAGGAGGATCGCGGGCAACAGGATGAGGCCGCCTCCGCCCACCACGGCGTCGACCCAACCGGCGGCCGTGGCAGCGACCATCAGCAATCCCCAGTCGGCAGCAGTCATACGGCAAACTCAATCACATGCGTCGATTCAGTCTGTGGCTCCGTGGGCAGCCGTTCGTGGCCGATGCGCTGCTGGCGGTCGGGCTGTTCGTCGTCGACATTCTGGTGTTCGTCAGCTCGGTCGACGGTCTCAACGGACCGTTGTTCCTGGTCTTCTCGGTCGTGCTGACGATTCCCGTCGCGTGGCGACGCCGTCTGCCTCGCTCGATCGCAGCGCTCACTCTCGTCACCACGCTCGGCTCGGACATAGCGGGCAGCCTGGCGGGCGATGCGTACAACGGTCATCCGGCCGCTCTGGCCCTGCCGATCATGCTCTACACCCTCGTTGCGTACGTCGGTCGAGTTCAGGGCGGAATCTATGCCGCCGCGCTCGCCGCGTACACCGCCGCGAACCTGTACCTGTTCGCCCAACCGGTCTTCACGACACTGTTGTTCAGCGCGCTGATGTATGCGCTGTCGTGGGTTGCGGCGGAATTTCTCGGTGCCCGCAGGGCATACGACGAAGCGACGCAGGCCCGACTCGTCGTGGCCGAGTACGACAGGGACCGACGCGCCGAAGAGGCAGTTATCACCGAGCGCACGCGGATCGCACGCGAACTGCACGACGTCATTGCCCACAGTGTCAGTGTGATGGTGGTCCAGGCCGACGGTGCCTCGTATGCGATCAGGCGCAACCCCGATCGCGCGGAGCAGGCCGTTGCCAACATCTCCGCTACGGGCCGGTCGGCGCTCGCGGAGTTGCGTCGAACGGTCGCGTTGCTGCGGACGTCGCCCGACTCGGACGACATGCCCCAGTACGGGACCGCAGGCCTGGCCCGGGTCGTCGAGATGATGGGTCGCGCCGGATTGAACGTCGAGCTCGAACAGACCGGGAACCTGGACGACATCAGCCCGGCGATCAGCCTCGGAGTGCACCGGTTGGTCCAGGAATCGCTGACCAATGTCCTACGGCACGCAGGCCATGCACCGCGCGCCGTAGTCAAAGTGGTTCGCGAAGAAGAGGCGGTCACCGTCGAGATTTCGGACAACGGCACCGGCTCCGGCGCACCGACGTCCGCGGACGGCGGTGGACACGGACTGCTCGGAATGCGCGAGCGAGTAGCGGTGCTACGAGGCACCCTGCACGCGGGTCGGACGCCACACGGCAATTGGCTCGTGCGGGCAACACTGCCGATCGAGTGAGGGCTAGGTTGAGTCGGTGCCGATCACCGTTGTCGTCGTGGACGACCAGGAACTCATGCGCATGGGCTTGAACATGGTGCTCGAGGCGCAGGACGACATCGAGGTGGTGGGGGAGGCCTCCGACGGGGCGGGTGCCGTCGAGGCCGTGGCCAGATTGGCACCTGCAGTGGTGCTGATGGACGTCCGCATGCCCGGCATCGACGGCGTGGCCGCCACCCGAACCATCACCGAATCAGGTTCGGACGCCAAGGTTCTGGTGATGACGACCTTCGATCTCGACGAACATGTCCTCGGTGCGCTCAGGGCGGGGGCCAGTGGATTCCTGCTCAAGGACACACCACCGGAGGACCTGGTCTCCGCGATTCGCAGCGTGGCCGCGGGCGATGCCGTCGTCTCACCCAAGGTCACCAAGCGTTTGCTCTCGAGGTTCGTCGCACAGACTCCGTCGACCACCGATGCCTCCGTTCTCGACGCTCTCACCGGCCGTGAGCGCGAGGTGCTGGTGCATTTGGCGACCGGCTTGTCCAATGCCGAGATAGCGGTAGCCCTGCATCTTTCCGAGGCGACGATCAAGACTCACATCGGCCGAATTCTGACGAAGTTGGGTGTCCGCGATCGCGTCCAGGCCGTCGTGCTGGCGTACGAAACCGGCCTCGTCCGGCCGGGTTCCTGAGAACTTCCCGGCAAACCGGTCACCCCGGGAGCGATTTCGATGCCCCGCGCGTTGTACCGGTGAAGCGAAGAAAGGACCGTCATGCTCGCTCTGTTCGTACTCTATGTCGTGGTCGAGGTCGCAGCGCTGGTCGCCGTGGGAAGCGCGCTCGGTGTTCTCTGGACAGTCGTACTGCTGATCGGCGGATCGCTGATCGGGTCACTGCTGGTGCGATCGCAGGGCAGACGCGTGTTGGACGGTCTGCAGAGGGCATCGCGAGGCGAGCGATCGGCCGGTGGAGCCGTGGCCGATGGAGCTCTCTTCGCCGCAGGGTCGGTCGCAATGTTCGTGCCGGGTCTGGTCACCACGGTGATCGGACTGCTGTTGTTGATCCCGCCGACCAGGTGGCTGCTGCGCCCAGCGGTGATGTGGGCCGCCGCACGCTGGTTGCCGCAGGTTGCGACCGCAACCAGGCGCATGCGCCCCACCGTCATCGACGGTGAGATCCTCGACGATCAGGTCGACGACAGCACGCGCGCACCGAATGCATCCGGTTCTGCGCTGATCCTCGAAGGACAGGTGATCGAGGCCGACCGCTTCGACCCCACCGCCGGGGATTTCCGGAAGCCACACCGGTAGGGGCAGACTGGTCGTTCGTGACCACCGAATTGTTCTGCGGCGGACGGATCTACAGTCCGATGGCGTCCGACGCCACCGCCATGGCCGTGACCGATGGAATCGTCAGTTGGATCGGTGAGGATCGCACCGGGCGAGCGCTCCACCCAGGGGTCCGCATCACCGACCTGGCCGGGTCCTTCGTGGCACCGGCGTTCGTGGATACGCACGTGCACGTCACCGACCTGGGGCTCACGTTGATCGGACTCGATCTGTCGGGCTGCTCCTCGCTCGAAGACTGTATGCGGGTGCTCGCCGAGCATGCATCGTCGTCCTCGGACGCACTGGTGTGGGGACACGGCTGGGACGAAACCGGGTGGCCCGAACATCGCGCACCGTCGACAGCCGACCTCGATGCCGCAGCGCCCGGACGCCCGGTGTACCTCACTCGCATCGATTCGCATTCGGCCGCCGTCTCGACGCCGTTGCGCGTCGCCGCGATCGGAATCGAATCCACCACCGGCTTCTCGGGGCAGGCCACGCTCACTGCTGCCGCCCATCACCTCGCGCGGCTGACGGCACGGTCGATGATCACGGCCGGCACCCGGGATCGGGCTCGAACGGCTGCTCTCGACAGTGCTGCGGCGCACGGAATCGTTGCCGTTCACGAATGTGCTGGTCCGATCGTGTCGGGTATCGACGACTTCCGTGAACTGATGGCCACCGACCACGGGGTGGAGGTTCGCGGATATTGGGGCGAGCTGGTCGAGACGGCCGAGCAGGCGCAGCAGCTACTCGACGACACCGGTGCCCACGGGCTGGCCGGTGACATCTTCGTCGACGGCTCGTTGGGGTCGCGGACCGCGTGGTTGTCCTCGCCGTATGCCGACGGCTCCGGATCGGGCGTCCCGTACGAGGACGTCGATGCGATCGCCGCTCACATCTCGGCGTGCACGACGGCCGGAGTACAGGCGGGTTTCCACGTGATCGGAGACGCGGCGATCTCGGCTGCCGTCACCGCATTCGAGCGGGTGGTGGCCGAGCTCGGAACTCCGGCCGTCGCCGCGTGCGGGCATCGGCTCGAACATCTGGCAATGGTCGCACCCGAGCAGGCCGACAAATTGGCCTCGTGGGGCGTGATAGCGAGCATGCAACCGATGTTCGACGCACTATGGGGCGGTTCGGGAGGGTTGTACTCGGCACGGCTCGGCGCAGATCGTGCGTCGGCGCTCCATCCGTTCGCGCGCTTGGCATCGGCTGGGGTGTCGCTCGCATTCGGTTCGGATGCGCCGGTCACCCGACTCGATCCGTGGGCGACGGTCAGAGCGGCGGTCAACCACCACACGCCGGGCAGTGCCATCTCGCCTCGGGCCGCTTTCTCGGCCGGTACCCGCGGAGCATGGCGCGCGGGCGGAGTCCGAGACGGCTTGGCAGGGACGTTGGTGCCGGGAGCGCCCGCGTCCTTCGCGGTGTGGGAGGTCGACGAACTCGTCGTCCGAGCTCCCAAGGACAGCGTGCAACGGTGGTCGACGGACCCACGCGCTGGGGTGTCTCCGTTGCCCGGTCTCGACCCGTCGTCCACCAGCCCACAGTGCTCGATGACCGTTCATCGCGGGCAGGTCATCCATGAGAACTGAGTCCACTTCGGGTGTCGGGACGGTGGCCTCGTCAGCGGAGCGGATAGGCCGGGCCTCGATGTCGACTGCGCTCTCCGTTGCCGGCGGTGCACTGATATTCGCGAGCTTTCCTCCGCGAACCCTGTGGTTCCTGGCACCGCTGGGTATCGCGCTGCTGGCCCTCGTTCTGACCGGCTTCGGCGGCCGCAGGTCGGTATCGCTGAAGGCGGGATTCGGCTACGGCTGTGCCGCCGGACTGGGGTTCTTCGTTCCGCTCCTTCCATGGATCGGTGTGTACGTAGGACCGATGCCCTGGCTGGCGCTCGCCGCCGCCGAGTCCGTCTTCGTCGGCCTGTTCGGAGTGCTCGGGGTGTTGGCAGCGCGGAGTGCCTGGTGGCCGTTGTCGATGGCATTGGCCTGGAGTCTGACCGAATGGCTCAGATCCACTGTTCCCTTCGGTGGCTTTCCGTGGGGCAGGTTGGCGTTCGGACAACCCGAGGGCTGGCTGCTTCCCTTGGCGAGCATCGGGGGTGCACCGTTGCTCAGTTTCGGCGTGGCGCTGACCGGAACCGGGACGGCGGCGCTGCTGCTCGCGGTCTGTCGGCGAGACGGAGCGCGTTCGTACCTCGGACCGATCGCCGCCACGACGGTCGCGTCCATCGTGGCGCTGGCGCTGCTACCGACGCTGCACAGCAACGACGCACCGGAGAGCGACGAACGGACGGTGACGATCGCGGCCGTCCAGGGAAGCGTTCCGCGTCTGGGTCTCGATTTCAACGCACAGCGGCGAGCGGTGCTGGACAATCACGTCCGGGAGACGATGACGTTGGCCGCTGACGTCGAGGCCGGCAGGCAACCTGCCCCGGATCTCGTCGTGTGGCCCGAGAATGCGTCCGATATCGATCCGTTGAGAAATGCCGACGCTGCGACCCTCATCACACAGGCGTCGGTGGCTGTCGGGGCTCCGATTCTCGTCGGCACCGTACTGGTCAATGCCGATGGCACGAACACGAATTCGGTGATTGCGTGGAACGGTACCGATGGGCCCGGTGAGCGGCACGACAAGAAGATAATTCAACCGTTCGGCGAATACTTACCATTCAGAAGTTTTTTCCGATTGTTTTCGGAATATGCCGACCGAGCGGGTTATTTCGTCCCCGGCAGCGGAAATGGAGTGGTACGCGCTGGGGGAATAGCGGCCGGAATAGCGACGTGCTACGAAGTCGCATTCGATCGTGCCCTCGAGGAATCGGTCCGATCGGGCGCAGAGTTCATCGCCATACCCACCAACAACGCGACCTTCGGCGACACCGAGATGACCTACCAACAACTCGCGATGTCCAGAGTACGAGCCGTCGAGCACGGGAGAACTGTCGTGGTTGCGGCGACGAGTGGCGTCAGCGCGATCGTGTCGCCGGACGGCGACGTGCTGCAAGAGACGCCGCTGTTCACCGCCGACGTGCTGGTGTCGAGTGTCGAGCTGCGTCGAACGCTTACCGTCGCGACGCGGATCGGCTTCGGATCGGAACTGTTCCTATGTCTGGCCGCCGTCGTCGGAATCGGCGCGACGCTGCTGGCTGGGAGGCGATGCCTCAGCCCATAAACAATCACCAAGTCGGTATTGGTGCATCTTTTGAATCTTCGAGTCGGTAAATCGCCGGACGTGACGTTTTTCGACAATCTGGAGTCATTCGTTCGATCTAATAGCGCACGTTCGAGTGGTGCACACAGTCACTCCTGTAACAGGCTGGAAGCGGCGGTCGATGCTTTTTATGACTACTGCACAAAAGGCCAGAGCCAATGTTGTATCTTTGTAAGCCGCTGGACGTGTTGGAGGCTGGTTTTCGGGTGTGGCTTCAGTGGATGGCCGAGCAGAACATCGGCTACACGTGGGTTTGGGATCGAAGTATCGACGCCGACATTGTGTCCGGGTCGCACATCTGGCCGGGGAGGGGAAGTGTGTGTCGCAGACGACGGTAGATTCGGGCATCAACACATGCTCGTCGTACGAACTCACAGTTCGGTCCATACGGTAAAACAGGGATCGTCCCCGTTTCAATCCGGTCGACTACGCGCGACGAACCAATACAAGCCCTGTTAAGCCATCGAGCGTGTGCGAACCGACACGAACGCAGACCAGAACGGAAGCCAGAATTGCTCAATCGCGCGCTCAAGCCGCCGCGGCTCGACACCCCGAGTCGGACCGAGGGCTCCGAGTCGATCGACTCGACGTCGGCCTTCGCCGCCGTGACCGTGCCGCCGAAGGGCAAGTGAATGCGCGCAGCAATTACCGGTGGGTCTCAGACGCCCCCGACCGGCCCCGGTTTCGAGAACGGCTTCCCGCTGTCGTCTGCACAACGGGGCATGTGGTTCGCCCAGCAGCTCGCCCCTGATGTTGCGGTCTGCATCGCCCAGTACGTGGATCTGCGAGGCAACCTCGACATAGCCGTACTGCAGGAAGCCTCGGCACAGGCCGGACACGAGTTCCAGTCCGCCTACCTCCGACTGGGCGAAGTCGACGGCGAAGCAGTCCAGCTGGTCGACCACTCCATCGACCAATCCGTGCACTACCTGGACCTGCGCGGCGAAGACGATCCGATGGCCTCGGCGCTGCGCTGGATCGACGACAACTACGTGCAGCCGGTCGACATGGAGAACGATCCCCTCGTCGAGAGCTGGATCATTCAGGTCGAGGACGAACGCAACCTCTGGTACAGCAAGATCCACCACGTCGCCCTCGACGGCTACGGTGCCATGACGCTCGTCAACCGCACGGCAGCGCTCTACACGGCCGCCGTCGAGCACAGCGAACCCGCGCCCAACAAGGCAGCCGAGCTCCGCCGACTGTACGAGCTCGATCAGGAATACCGGACGTCCAGGCGTTTCGAAACCGACAAGAAGTACTGGATAGATCGCGCCGCGGACATCAACGACGGTGCATCTCTTTCGAACACGGACGGTCGCACGATCGCCGCCAGCAAGCTACGCAGCGTTGCTCTGCCCGCGGACGTCGTCACCGCACTCGAAGGATCGGACACAACCAAGGGCGGCACCGCCGCGGCTGTGTTCATCGCCGCCTTCGGATGCTACCTCTCGCGAATGTCCGGGCGAGAAGACGTCTCGGTCAACATCCCGGTGTCCGCGCGCACCACCGCACTGCTTCGCCGATCCGGTGGAATGCTCGTCAACGTCGCACCTATTTCGATCCACGTACCCCAGGACGCAACCGTCGGCGAGCTGGTACAGCAAGTACAGCTCGAACTGATGGGCGCCCTGCGGCACCAGCGCTTCAGCATCGAGGACATTCGGCGCGAGCTCGCGGCTTCGGGGAGCGACAAGCAGCTTGCCGGCCCGATGGTCAACATGATGCTGTTCCATCAGCAGATCAACCTCGGGTCGATCGTCGGCGAGTTCAACATCGTGACCTCGGGTCCGGTCGAGGATCTTCTGGTCAACGTGTATCAGAGCGGTTCTCCGGCCAGGACGTTCGTCGATTTCAGAGCCAACCCCAACCGGTACGACGACGACGACCTCACCGCACACCATTCGAGTTTCGTCGACATGGTGGAGTCCTTCATCGCGGCCGGGCCCGATGTCGCCGTTCTCGACGTACATCCGGACAGCGCACGTGAAGGCCAACGCCGGCGGCGCGCCGCAGCCCATCTCGCCTACTGGACCGACCGGCTCGCCGATGCTCCGGATCTCCTCGATCTTCCGACCGACCGCTCGCGCCCCTCGCGCATCGGTCACGTTCGCGCATCCCACGAGGTGACGATCGGATCCGAATCGTGGTCCGGAGTGGCTCGATTGGCGGCCGAACGTTCCACGACTCCGTTCGTGGTGTTCGAATCTGCTCTCGCCGTGTTGCTTTCGCGGCTCGCGAACACCGACGACGTGTCGATTGCCGTGCCCGCGGGTGACGGCAACACCGTGGTGCTGCGGACCCGACCCGACGTTCGGCACTCGTTCGCCGAGTTCGTCGATGCCTCAGGAACCGACTTCGATTCTGCGATGACGCACGGTGACACGTCGTTCGACGATGTCGTTCAGGCCCTCGGTCTGCCGCGATCGGAATCTCACAGCCCCCTTGCTCAGGTTGCGCTCCGGTTCGGCCCGTCCGCACTGCCGCGTGACGGGATCGGCATGGATCTGGTCGTCACCGTCGACGAGTCCGACACTCTCGCCGTCGTTTTCGACTACGCCACAGAACTGTTCGACGCCACGAGCATGGCTCAACTCGCCCGCCGCCTCGTACGCATGCTCGACGCTCTGACCAGCGAGCCGGATCTTCGGATCGGCGATGTGGACATGCTGTCCACCGCTGAACGCGCTCGCCTGGCTCCGGTTCGTGGTCCGCGGTCTGTGGTGGGTGTGGTGTTGCCGGAGTTGTTGGCTGGTGCTGTGGGTGTTGCTGGTGTCGGTGGTGTTGCGGTGGTGTCGGGGTCGCGGTCTGTTTCGTATGGTGAGTTGGATGCGGCGTCGTCGCGGTTGGCGCGGATGTTGATGTCGTGTGGGGTGGGTCCGGGGTCGTTCGTGGCGTTGGCGTTGTCGCGGTCGGTGGAGTCTGTGGTGGCGGTGTGGGCGGTGGCGAAGGCCGGTGGTGCGTTCTTGCCGGTGGATCCGAATTATCCGGTGGATCGGATCGAGCACATGTTGGTCGATTCGGGTGCTGTGGTGGGTGTGACGTTGGGTGCTCATGTGGGTGCGCTGTCGGGTGTGGGTGGGGTGTCGTGGGTGGTGCTCGATGATGCGGATGTGGTGGCGGATCTGGCGTTTCGGTCGTCTGCTCCGGTGTTGGATGCGGAGCGTTCGGGTGTGTTGCGGCTCGATGATGCGGCGTATCTGATTTATACGTCGGGTTCGACGGGTGTGCCCAAGGGTGTGGTGGTCACTCATCGTGGTGTGGGGAACTTGGCTGCCGAGGAGCGGGTGCGGTTCGGTGTGGGGCCGTCGTCGCGGGTGTTGGCGTTTGCGTCGCCGAGTTTCGATGCGTCGATTCTGGAGTTCGTGTTGGCGTTTTCGGGTGGGGCGACGATGGTGATTGCGCCGCCGTTGGTGTTCGGTGGGGTGGAGTTGGCGTCGTTGCTGGCGCAGGAGCGGGTCTCTCATGCGTTCGTCACGCCTGCGGCGTTGGCGTCGGTGGATCCGGTGGGGTTGGATTCGGTTGCGGTGGTGGTGACCGGTGGTGATGTGTGTGCGCCGGAGTTGGTGGCGCGGTGGGCGCCGGGTCGGCGGATGTTCAATGCGTACGGTCCGACGGAGGCGACGATTTTCTCGTCGATTTCGTCGGCGTTGGTGGTGGGGGAGTCGGTCGATATCGGTTCGCCGACGATCGGTTTCGCGGAGGTGGTGTTGGATTCGCGGTTGAATCCGGTGCCCGTCGGTGTGGTGGGTGAGTTGTATCTGGCGGGTCCGGCGTTGGCTCGTGGGTATCACGCGCGGTTGGGTTTGACGGCGGAGCGGTTCGTGGCCAATCCGTTCGGTGGTGCGGGTTCGCGGATGTATCGCACCGGTGATGTGGTGCGGTGGAATGCCTCGGGTGCGTTGGAGTATGTGGGGCGTAGCGATTTTCAGGTGAAGGTGCGTGGTTTCCGGATCGAGTTGGGTGAGATCGATTCGGTGTTGGCGGCTGTGTCGGGTGTCGATTTCGTGGTCACCATCGGGCGTGAGAGTGCGGCCGGGGCAACGGTGTTGGTGTCGTATGTGTTGCCGGTGGCGGGTGCGGTCCTTGAGGTCGATGCTTTGCGGGAGCATGCCGGTTCGGTGTTGCCTGCGCATATGGTGCCGTCGGCGTTCGTGATGTTGGAGTCGATTCCTCTTACTCCGGCAGGCAAACTCGACCGAAACGCACTCCCCGAACCGGAATTCGGTTCGCAGGGTGCATTCGAGGCCGCGGAAACGGAATACGAGGCCGCGGTGGCTACCGTGTTCTGCGACGTTCTGGAGGTCGATCGGGTCGGCGTCACCGACAGCTTCTTCGATCTCGGCGGAAACTCCCTCGTGGCAACGCGTTTGATCGCGCGGGTCAATTCGGCTCTCGGAACCGATTTGAAGGTGCTGGATCTGTTCGAAGCGTCGACGGTTCGGACTCTGTCGGAACGTGCCGAAGCCAAGGGCGCGTCACTGCATCGACGCCCGGCACTCGTCCCCGTCGACCGGCCCGATTCGATCCCGCTGTCTCTCGCGCAGCAGCGGATGTGGTTCATCAACCAGTTCGAAGTGTCCTCGCCCGCGTACAACATCCCGCTCACCGTTCGCCTGACGGGTCGGCTGGACGTGAGTGCGATGGCTGCGGCCGTCGGCGACGTCCTGTCCCGGCACGAGTCGCTCCGCACGGTGTTCCCGACTGTGGGCGATCTGCCGAACCAGGTCATCGCACCGGTCGAGGACGTCACCCGATCGAAGCTCCTCCTCGATGTGGTCGACGTCGACGCCGGTTCGGTCGATGCGCTCGTCCGTACCTCTGCAACAACAGGATTCGACGTCACGGTCGATCTTCCGTTCCGTGCGGTGTTGTACCGGACCGGCTCGGAAAGCTTCGTACTCTCCATCGTCGTCCACCATATTGCGGCGGACGGTGCGTCGATGGCACCGTTGGCCCGAGACGTGATGGTCGCCTACGGTGCTCGGTCCGCGGGTTCGGCTCCGGCGTGGGAGCCACTCGCCGTCCAGTACGCGGACTTCGCGCTGTGGCAGCACGCTGTTCTCGGCGACGAGAGCGACTCCACCTCGGTGGCGTCGCGGCAGATCGAATTCTGGCAGTCGGCTCTGGCAGACCTGCCGGACGTACTGCCGATGCCGCTCGACCGCCCGCGGCCCACCCGGCAGTCGATGCGTGGAAGTGTCACCCCGTTTATGATTCCCGCCGATGTCGCCGCTCGATTGAGTTCGGTTGCTGCCGAACACGACTCGACGCTGTTCATGGTCGTCCATTCCGCGCTTGCGTTGCTGCTCGCGCGCCTGAGCGGCACTCAGGACATCGCTATCGGTACTCCGATCGCTGGTCGAGGCGACGCGGCCCTCGACGACCTCGTGGGCATGTTCGTCGGGACCCTCGTCCTGCGAACACAGGTCGAGCCGCAATCGACCTTCGCCGAACTGCTCGCCGATACTCGTAGCTCCGACCTCGCCGCCTTCGACAACACCGACATCCCGTTCGAGCGACTGGTCGATGTACTCGATCCGGTGAGGTCGACCGACCATTCGCCGCTGTTCCAGGTTCTCCTCGAGTTCCAGAACAATGCAGCTGTCACGTTGGAGCTTCCCGAACTCACCGTTCGGTTCGAGGAAATCAGCACCGACACAGCCAAATTCGATCTGCAGCTGCGCGTGGATCAGGAGCCCGTGGACCCATCGGGTGCACTGTCGGCGTCGTTCACCTACGCCACAGATCTGTTCGATCCCGAAACCATCGACCGGTTCGTCGATCGCTTCCTGCGGATCGTGTCGACCATCGGGACGTCGACCGACGTACGCACCGGCGACATCGACATCCTGTCAGCCGCGGAGCGGGAGCTCGTCCTGTTCGAGTGGAACGACACCGCACGTCTGATCGAACCTCCTGTCCACCAGCAGATTCCGGCCGGCGGCGTCGACATGACGCTCAGCAGCCTGTTCGACCGACAGGTGCAGCGCAGTCCGTACTCGACCGCGCTCGTGTTCGAGGACGAGCAGATCACCTATCTCGAACTGGACGAACGTGCGAATCAGCTCGCGCGACATCTCATCTCGCTCGGCGTTACACCCGAATCCCATGTAGGCCTGGCGATTCGACGGTCGATCGACCTGCTCGTCGGCATGTACGCGATCGTCAAGGCCGGTGGCGCCTATGTGCCGATCGACCCGGACCATCCGGTCGAGCGCTCGTCGTACGTCCTCTCCAGCGCCCAGCCGGTGTGCATCCTCACCACGAGCCGCGACTGGATCAACATCCCGGTCGCAACTCCGGTCCTCGCCGTCGACCTACTCGACGTGTCCGATCGCGACCACTCCTCGGTCACCGATTCGGACCGTCTGGGAAGACTGCACGGCTCGAACACCGCATACGTCATCTACACCTCCGGTTCGACCGGTCGGCCCAAGGGTGTCGCAGTCACACACTCGGCCATCGTGAACCGGTTGCTGTGGATGCAGCACGAGTATCACCTCGAGCCTGCGGACACCGTTCTACAGAAGACTCCGGCCACGTTCGACGTGTCGGTGTGGGAGTTCTTCTGGCCGCTGCAGGTCGGTGCCAAGCTCGTCGTGGCCGAACCCGACGGACACCGCGATCCCGTGTACCTGTCTCGCATCATCGCAGACGAGCACATCACCACGGCGCACTTCGTACCGTCGATGCTCGCAGTGTTCGCGGCAGGAGCACGGGCTGCGGAATGTGTCTCGCTTCGGCTGGTCTTCTGCAGCGGCGAGGCACTTCCGCCTGCCACCGCGGCGCAGTTCGCGCAGTTCTCCCTCGCGGAACTGCACAACCTCTACGGTCCGACCGAAGCGGCCGTCGACGTCAGCTACTACCATGTGACAGGGCGCGACGCCGTCTCGATCCCCATCGGCGCACCGGTGTGGAACACGCGCTTGTACGTGCTCGACGCCTCGTTGCGACCGGCTCCGATCGGTGCTCCCGGCGAGCTGTATCTCGCCGGTGTGCAACTTGCTCGTGGGTACGTCGGTCGCGGCGACCTCACAGCGGATCGCTTCGTCGCAGATCCGTTCGGTGAGCCGGGCGAGAGGCTCTATCGCACAGGCGATCTGGTGCGGTGGCGCTCCGACGGCGAACTCGAGTACATCGGCCGCACGGACTTCCAGGTCAAGCTGCGCGGCCTCCGCATCGAACTACCCGAGATCGAATCGGTTCTCCTTCGATCCGAGTCCGTCGCACAGGCGATCGCGTTGGTGCACAAGGATCCGAACACCGGTGAGACCCTCGTGGCATACGTGGTCGGTGCGCACGGTTTCGCCGTCGACCCCGCGCTCCTGACGGCCGAGGCCGCGCGCCGCCTCCCGGGGTACATGGTGCCCTCACACGTGGTGGTACTCGATTCGCTCCCGGTCAACGCCAGCGGCAAACTCGACCGCAAAGCACTGCCTGCGCCCGAATTCACCGTCGCCGCGTCGGAGTTCTTCGGTCCAGAGAACCCGGTCGAAGAGATCGTCGCCGGTGTCTTCGGTGATCTACTCGGTATCGCTCAGGTCAGCGTCACGTCGAGCTTCTTCGAGATCGGTGGCAACTCGCTGATCGCGATGCGGTTGGTCGCGCGAGTCAATGCCGCACTCGGAACCGACATCGGCATCAGGGATCTGTTCGACGCCCCCACCGTGCGAGCGCTGTCGGCAGGCATCGACATCGGCGAGCACGACGCTGCAGCCGCCCCTCGACTGATCCCGCAGGAGCGACCGGATGTGGTGCCGCTGTCGTTGGCGCAGCAGCGCATGTGGTTCATCAATCAGTACGACACCGAGTCGGCTGCCTACAACGTTGCGTTCGCCATGCGTCTGAGCGGTGTGCTCGATGTCGACGCGATGCACTCGGCCATCGGTGACGTGTTGAGCCGGCACGAGTCGCTGCGCACGATGTTCCCGCTGACCGACGACGTTCCCGCGCAGTCGATCCTGGACGTGACATCGGCACTGCCGGATCTGACTCCGATTCTCGCGAACGACGAGCGTCACGTCCTCGAATTGATCGCCGACGTCGCCGGCTCGGGCTTCGACGTGGTGGCCGATGTTCCGCTGCGAGTCCGACTGGTTCGGGTGCGCGAGAACGAACATGTGCTCGTGATGGTGGTGCATCACATCTCCTCCGATGGGTTCTCGAGCGCCCCGCTGGCCCGCGACTTGATGGTGTCCTACAGTGCCCGCGCCGCAGGGCACGCACCGAGCCAGGAACCGTTGCCGGTGCAGTATGCCGATTACGCGCTGTGGCAGCGCCGGTTCCTCGGCCCCGAGTCCGATCCCGAGTCGTTGATGGCCAAGCAGCTCACCTTCTGGGTCGACACACTGTCCGGCAGCCCCGAGGTCCTGACGTTGCCGACCGATCGCCCACGTCCCGCGGTGGCATCCCTGCGCGGCGACAGCGTCACGTTCGACATCGACGCCGCAATTCATGCTCGACTCGCTACTGTTGCCGCCGAGCACAATTCGAGCTCGTTCATGATCGTGCACGCGGCTCTGGCCGTCCTTCTGGCCCGACTCTCGGGTACCGAGGACGTCTCGGTCGGAACGCCGATCTCGGGCCGAGGAGACGCCGCACTCGACGAACTCGTCGGCATGTTCGTCAACACCCTCGTTCTGCGCACCCAGGTGCCCGGCTCGACTCGGTTCGAGGACCTGCTCTCGGACGTTCGCACCGTCGACCTGGCCGCGTTCACTCATTCGGATGTCCCGTTCGAGCGAGTGGTCGACGCGGTCGATCCCGCGAGGTCGACTGCCCATGCACCGTTGTTCCAGGTGATGCTCGAGTTCCAGCAGACCGACCGACCGACGGTGACGTTGCCCGGACTGTCGATCGAGAGCATCGAGCTACCCAACGACATTTCCAACTTCGACCTGCAGTTGACGATCTCGGAAGAATTCGACAGGTCCGGCGCACCGGTCGGCATCGAAGCCGGATTCCGCTACGCCACAGAACTCTTCGACGCAGATACCGTCCAGGTGCTCGCCGATCGCCTCGTACGGATCCTCGACGCCGTGACGTCCACGCCGACCATCCGAGTCGGTGACATCGAGATTCTGTCTGCCAACGAGTACGACTCACTGGCTCCGGTTCGTGGTCCGCGGTCTGTGGTGGGTGTGGTGTTGCCGGAGTTGTTGGCTGGTGCTGTGGGTGTTGCTGGTGTCGGTGGTGTTGCGGTGGTGTCGGGGTCGCGGTCTGTTTCGTATGGTGAGTTGGATGCGGCGTCGTCGCGGTTGGCGCGGATGTTGATGTCGTGTGGGGTGGGTCCGGGGTCGTTCGTGGCGTTGGCGTTGTCGCGGTCGGTGGAGTCTGTGGTGGCGGTGTGGGCGGTGGCGAAGGCCGGTGGTGCGTTCTTGCCGGTGGATCCGAATTATCCGGTGGATCGGATCGAGCACATGTTGGTCGATTCGGGTGCTGTGGTGGGTGTGACGTTGGGTGCTCATGTGGGTGCGCTGTCGGGTGTGGGTGGGGTGTCGTGGGTGGTGCTCGATGATGCGGATGTGGTGGCGGATCTGGCGTTTCGGTCGTCTGCTCCGGTGTTGGATGCGGAGCGTTCGGGTGTGTTGCGGCTCGATGATGCGGCGTATCTGATTTATACGTCGGGTTCGACGGGTGTGCCCAAGGGTGTGGTGGTCACTCATCGTGGTGTGGGGAACTTGGCTGCCGAGGAGCGGGTGCGGTTCGGTGTGGGGCCGTCGTCGCGGGTGTTGGCGTTTGCGTCGCCGAGTTTCGATGCGTCGATTCTGGAGTTCGTGTTGGCGTTTTCGGGTGGGGCGACGATGGTGATTGCGCCGCCGTTGGTGTTCGGTGGGGTGGAGTTGGCGTCGTTGCTGGCGCAGGAGCGGGTCTCTCATGCGTTCGTCACGCCTGCGGCGTTGGCGTCGGTGGATCCGGTGGGGTTGGATTCGGTTGCGGTGGTGGTGACCGGTGGTGATGTGTGTGCGCCGGAGTTGGTGGCGCGGTGGGCGCCGGGTCGGCGGATGTTCAATGCGTACGGTCCGACGGAGGCGACGATTTTCTCGTCGATTTCGTCGGCGTTGGTGGTGGGGGAGTCGGTCGATATCGGTTCGCCGACGATCGGTTTCGCGGAGGTGGTGTTGGATTCGCGGTTGAATCCGGTGCCCGTCGGTGTGGTGGGTGAGTTGTATCTGGCGGGTCCGGCGTTGGCTCGTGGGTATCACGCGCGGTTGGGTTTGACGGCGGAGCGGTTCGTGGCCAATCCGTTCGGTGGTGCGGGTTCGCGGATGTATCGCACCGGTGATGTGGTGCGGTGGAATGCCTCGGGTGCGTTGGAGTATGTGGGGCGTAGCGATTTTCAGGTGAAGGTGCGTGGTTTCCGGATCGAGTTGGGTGAGATCGATTCGGTGTTGGCGGCTGTGTCGGGTGTCGATTTCGTGGTCACCATCGGGCGTGAGAGTGCGGCCGGGGCAACGGTGTTGG
This sequence comes from Rhodococcus sp. IEGM 1330, assembly GCF_033142445.1. Classification (NCBI taxonomy): domain Bacteria; kingdom Bacillati; phylum Actinomycetota; class Actinomycetes; order Mycobacteriales; family Nocardiaceae; genus Rhodococcus; species Rhodococcus sp. IEGM 1330. Next base: position 158,692 of record NZ_JAWLSB010000006.1, on the reverse strand, counting down.
TGTCGTATGTGTTGCCGGTGGCGGGTGCGGTCCTTGAGGTCGATGCTTTGCGGGAGCATGCCGGTTCGGTGTTGCCTGCGCATATGGTGCCGTCGGCGTTCGTGATGTTGGAGTCGATTCCTCTTACTCCGGCAGGCAAACTCGACCGAAACGCACTCCCCGAACCGGATTGGTCCGCCCAGGTCACGGCCGGTCGCGATGCGGACAATGCGGTCGAGAAGACGTTGGCCGGATTGTTCGCCGAGGTTCTTCGACTGGACCGCGTCGGCGTCGACGATTCGTTCTTCGCCCTCGGCGGCGACAGCATCATGTCGATTCAGCTGGTTTCGCGCGCCAAGGCGGCCGGACTGTCTCTGTCGCCACGAGATGTGTTCGAGCACAAGACCGTTGCGGCACTGGCCGAGGTGGTCGCGTCCGGAGACGGCACCGCACCTCTCGTGCTGGAGGAATTGCCCGGTGGAGGTGTGGGTGACGTACCGCTGACTCCGATCGTGGCGTGGATGCTCGATCGGACGGCAGTCCTCGACAAGCACACGCAGACGGCGGTTCTCACACTTCCGGTCGACATCGAGCTGGATGTGCTCGAGGCCACCGTCCAGACGGTCCTCGATCACCACGACATGCTCCGCGGCGTATTGCATCGCGGTGACGACCCGTCGATGGAGGTGCTTCCCGTCGGATCGGTGACGGCGCAGTCCGTTGTCCACCGGGTCGAGTCGACAACTGTTCACGGACAAGCATTCTCGGATCAGGCGAAGGCCGAGGCCGCGTCGGCGGTCGGGCGCCTTGCACCCGATTCCGGCATCATGATTCAGATGGTGTGGTTCGACGCAGGCTCTGAGGGGAGTCGTCTGCTCGTCGTCGCTCATCACCTGGTGATCGACGGTGTGTCCTGGCGAATCCTGGTTCCCGACCTGGCGTCGGCGTGGGCCCAGATCCTCGGCGGAAGCACTCCGGAGCTGGCTCCGGTCGGCACCTCCATGCGTCGTTGGTCGCACGGGTTGCGTGAGGTCACCGCCACCCGCGGCGACGAGCTGGCGATCTGGCGCGACGTTCTGGCACAACCGGATCCACTCATCGGATCGCGCGCACTCGATCGCGAGATCGACGTGTACCGGACAGTGGACAAGGTCGAGTTGTCGCTGTCGACCGACGTCACCGAGGGTCTACTGACAGCGCTGCCCGACGCGTTCCACGGCAGCGTCAACGACGGTCTGCTCGCGGCTCTCGCGCTCGCCACGGCAGTGTGGCGACGTGGACGGGGAGTGGCCGTGAACGACGCTCTCATCTCGCTGGAGGGTCACGGCCGCGAGGACCACGTGGTGCCCGGTGCCGATCTCGGCCGGACCATCGGTTGGTTCACCACGATCTACCCGCTCCGGCTGACCCTCGCCGGTCTGGACCTGGACGACGCACTCGCCGGCGGTGTCGACGCAGCGCGTCTGATCAAGTCGGTCAAGGAGCAGTTGCTGGCAGTCCCCGACCACGGCATCGGTTACGGCATGCTCCGATACCTCGACGAGGACGGTGCCGCTGCTCTGCGCGACTTCCCGGCTCCCCAGATCAGTTTCAACTACCTCGGGCGCTACAGCACCGATGTTCCGGACGAGCTTCGCGGACACGGCTGGCTGCCGGTCGACGACTCCGGTGTCGGCGATTCGCAGGACCACGACCTACCGGTCGCAGCCGTGCTCGACATCAATGCCGTCACCACCGCAACGCCGACCGGCCCACGGCTCGAGGCGACGTTCGCTTTCCCCACCGGAGTGCTCGACGCCGATGAGGTCACCGAACTGGCAGAGCTGTGGCGTCAGGCCCTCACCGCTTTGACTCAGCTCGCCCAGCGACCGGGGGCCGGTGGCTTCACACCGTCCGACCTCGATCTGGTGCGGCTCGATCAGAGTTCCATCGACGACCTCGAACGGGTCTATCCCACGCTGGACGACATCTGGTCCATGACGCCTCTGCAAGCCGGATTGCTCTTCCACGCCGAGCTGTCGGATCAGTCCGTCGACGCCTACATCGTCCAGCTCGTGTTGGAGTTGCGCGGAAGCGTCGACGAGGCGCGGTTCCGGCGTGCTGCTCGGGCGCTCCTGCGTAGACACGCGAACCTGCGGACTGCCTTCGTGCACAACAACGACGGCGAGTCCATCCAGATCGTCCACCACGACGTGGACGCTCCCTGGTCGTCGATCGACCTGACCGAACTGGACCTCGAAGATCGAGCTGTCGAGCTCGATCGCATCGAACACGAGGACCGAGCCACCCGATTCAACATGGCGCAAGCACCTCTGTTGCGCTTCATGCTCATCACAGTGGCACCGGGCGAGTGGCGTCTGGTGATGACCAACCACCACATCCTGCTCGACGGTTGGTCCACGCCGCTGCTGCTCAAGGACCTGCTGACGCTCTACGTGGTCGACGGCGACGACACCGTGCTCCCGCGTGTTCCCGCCTACCGCGACTACCTGTCGTGGCTGGCCAAGCGCGACCGCTCGACGGCACTGGACGCGTGGACGAACGCGCTCGCAGGGTTGTCCGAGCCGACCCTGTTGACGCCGGTCGAGAGCCGACGCCAGGAGTCGACGTTGGCCGGCCGTTCGTTGGTCTCGCTCGATGTGGAGCAGACGAACCGCCTGCGCAGCGTCGCTCGTGCACGTGGCGTCACGATGAACTCCATGGTGCAGGCGTCGTGGGCCCTGGTTCTCGGCACTCTGACCGGACGTTCCGACGTCGTGTTCGGTGCCACCGTGTCCGGACGACCGCCGGAGGTCTCCGACATCGAGTCGATGGTCGGTCTGTTCATCAACACTCTGCCGGTGCGGATCGTGCTCGATCCGTCGGAGACACTCGGTGAGTACCTCGAGCGGGTGCAAGCCGAACAGGCCGCTCTGCTCGATCACCACTACCTCGGCCTCACCGACATTCAGCGAGCAGTGGGACCGGCCGTCGCCTTCGACACCCTGACGGTGTTCGAGTCGTACCCGATGGACCGCGCGGGATTGTCGGCGGAAACCGACCTCGCCGGAATGCAGGTGCACGACGTGCACGACGGCAGCGACACAGCGCAGTATCCGCTGACCTTGGTCGCCATGGTCGACGATCGGCTGCACATCGAGGCGAAGTACCTGCCGGAGTTGTTCGAGCACAGCGTCGTCGCGGCGACGGTCGACAGAATCGTGCGCGTTCTCGAGGACATTGCCACCGACACCGGTCGCCGTGTCGGAGCGCTGTCGTTGCTGTCCGAGGAAGAATTGCGCCGGGTGGCACCGGTTCGGGGACCGGCATCGTCGGATGCTCGACTGCTTCCCGATATCTTCACCGACGCCGCTGCATCGAACCTGCACGGCACCGCTCTGTGGAGCGACGGTCGCACCGTCGACTATGCCGAACTCGACGCGCAATCATCAGCTCTCGCAAGAACATTGATCGCTCGCGGTGCCGGCCCGGAAACTGTCGTTGCGCTGGCTCTGCCACGGTCCATCGAATCCGTACTCGGCATCTGGGCAGTCGCCAAGACCGGGGCGGCATTCCTGCCGATCGATCCGAGCTACCCGCGCGATCGCGTCGAACACATGCTCGTCGACTCGAACGCGTCGATCGGCCTGACTCTGTCCGAGCACGTGGCTGCGGTCGCAGACCTCGGCTCTGCTCGGTGGACCGTGCTCGACCAGGACGACACACGCACCGAACTCGCCGGTCACCCGACCACGCCGGTTCTCGACGTCGACCGTATTCGGCCGATGCACATCGATCAGGTCGCGTACCTGATCTACACCTCGGGCTCGACAGGTATTCCCAAGGGCGTCACCGTCACCCACCGCGGGCTGGCGAATCTGGCCGAGGAGGAGCGGACTCGTTTCGAGGTGACCCCGGACGCCCGGGTTCTCGCGTTCGCGTCCCCGAGCTTCGATGCCTCGATCCTCGAACTGCTCATGGTGTTCTCCGGTGCCGCGACAATGGTTATCGCGCCGACCTCGGTCTACGGTGGCACCGAGTTGGCCGAACTGCTCGCAGCACAGCACGTCACGCATGCGTTCGTCACTCCCGCCGCGCTGGCATCGGTGGATCCGGACGGCCTGACCGACTTGGCCGTGGTCGCCACCGGTGGCGATGTTTGTCCTCCCGAGCTCGTGGCCCGATGGTCACCGGGCCGTCGAATGTTCAACGCGTACGGTCCGACCGAGGCGACGATCTTCTCGTCCATCAGCGATCGACTGCACGTCGACTCCGCCATCGACATCGGCGCGCCGACAATCGGTTTCAGCGAAGTCGTCCTCGACGCACGGCTGCATCCCGTCCCGGTCGGGGTTGCAGGTGAGCTCTATCTCGCCGGGCCGGCACTGGCACGTGGCTACCATTGCCGATTCGGTCTGACCGCAGATCGTTTCGTCGCGAATCCCTTCGGCGCGGACGGTGCCCGGATGTACCGCACCGGCGACGTGGTGCGGTGGACCGAGTCGGGAACGCTCGAGTACGTCGGGCGCAGCGACTTCCAGGTCAAGGTGCGCGGTTTCCGCATCGAACTGGGCGAGATCGACGCTGTCCTGACCGACGATCCGACGGTCGAGTTCGCCACCACTGTGGGTGTCGACGGTCCGACGGGCAACACGATTCTGGTCGCCTACGTTCTTCCGAGGTCCGGCGAGCAGGTCGATGCAGCAGCTCTGCGCACTCACGTGTCGAATTCGCTACCGACCCATATGATCCCGACGGCCTTCGTCGCGCTGGAGTCGATCCCGTTGACACCGGCAGGCAAGCTGGACCGCAACGCCCTGCCTGCGCCCGATCTTCATCTCGGGGGCGACTCGCGTGCGCCACGTAACGACACCGAGCAGGTCATTGCCGACATCTTCGGCGAGGTACTGGGGATCGACGGCGTCGGAATCGATTCGAGCTTCTTCGATCTGGGTGGCGACTCGCTCAGTGCCACCCGACTCACTGCCCGCGTCAACTCTGCCCTCGGCACCACGATCAGCGTCCGCGCATTGTTCGAGGCTCCCACCGTCGAGTCACTTGCGGTTCGGGTGAACAGCAACCCGGTCGGCACCCTGCGCCGCCCCGCACTCGTGGCGACGCCGCGACCGGATTCGATTCCGTTGTCACTCGCGCAGCAACGGATGTGGTTCATCAACCAATTCGACGTCGCTTCTGCGGCCTACAACATCCCGCTTGCGGTCCGGCTGACGGGTCGACTCGACATCGCCGCGATGAGCGCGGCAATCGGGGACGTCCTGGAACGTCACGAGTCGCTGCGCACGGTGTTCCCCACCCACGGGGAGCGCCCCGAGCAGAAGATCCTCGACGCGCAGACGGTGAGAACCGAACTCGCCGTCGTCGATCTGGACGCCACCGAAGTCGTTGCGGCCATCTCCGCCTCTGCCGCAACGGGATTCGATGTGTCGACCGATCTACCCTTCCGCGCGGTCCTGTACCGGGTTGCACCGGACGAGTTCGTACTCTCGATCGTTGTGCATCACATCGCTGCCGACGGCGCGTCGATGGCACCCTTGGCCCGAGATGTCATGGTTGCCTATGGTTCTCGCGCAGCGGCCGGCGCTCCGATGTGGGCACCGCTCGACGTTCAGTACGCGGACTTCGCACTCTGGCAACGCACCGTCCTCGGTGACGAGTCCGATCCGTCGTCCCTGGCGGCGCAGCAGTTGGAGTTCTGGACGACCGAACTGGCGGATCTTCCCGACGTGCTGCCGCTGCCGCTCGATCATCCGCGGCCCGCTCGGCAGTCACTGCGCGGCAACAGTGTTCGGTTCGAGATCGACCGCACCACTCATGCCGAACTGGTCGAGATCGCGCGCGCCAACGAGGCGACCGTCTTCATGGCCGTCCACGCGGCATGGTCGATCCTGCTGGCACGCATCAGCGGCACCGAGGACATCGCTGTCGGAACGCCGATCGCCGGTCGCGGCGACGCCGCGCTCGACGATCTGATCGGTATGTTCGTCGGCACGCTGGTTCTGCGTACAGAGGTGGCACCGGGGCTCTCGTTCACCGATCTGCTCCGTTCCACGCGCACAGCCGATCTGGCTGCCTTCGACAACACCGATGTTCCATTCGAGCGACTGGTCGACGTTCTCGACCCCGCTCGTTCGACCGACCACTCACCGCTGTTCCAGGTGCTGCTCGAATTCCAGAACAACACTTCGGCTGCGCTCGAATTGCCGGAGCTCACGGTCGAGGCCGTCGACATCGACGCGCACGTCGCGAAATTCGATCTGCAGCTGACCGTCGCCGAGCAGTACGACGAGTCCGGTGCACCGGCAGGGATGACCGCCGCGATCACCTACGCGGTCGACCTCTTCGAGGAATCGTCCGTCGAGGAGTTCTCGGCACGATTGCGGGCCGTTTTCGCCGCCGTGACGGCCGATCCCGAGCGTGCTGTGGGCGATATCGACCTCCTCCTCCCGGGTGAGCTCGACGCCATGACGGGGGAGTGGAACCACGCGGGCCTCGTGGCATCCGACGCGACGTTGGCCGATCGATTCGCCTCTGCTGCAGCGCGATTCCCCGATTCGCGCGCGATCGTCTTCGGAGATCACACACTGACCTATGCCGAGCTGGACGACCGGTCGAGCCGGCTCGCGCGGCTTCTGATCCAGCGCGGTGTGACCTCGGAATCGCTCGTGGCGGTCGCGATGCCGCGCAACGAGGAGCTGATCGTCGCGCTGCTCGCGGTGATCAAGTCCGGTGGCGGCTACCTTCCGATCGACGTGTCCTACCCAGCGGATCGGCTGACGTTCATGCTCGAGGACGCCTCACCCGTCTGTGTGATCTCCACTGTCGCCGACAGTGCGTCGGTGCCTGCCTCCGATCTCGATATCCTCGAGATCGATTCGCCCGAGTTGATCGCCGAACTGGACGGCATGTCGGGTGCCCCGCTGACCGATGCGGACCGCTCGGGTGGCACCAGTGCCGATTCGATCGCGTACGTCATCTACACCTCGGGCAGTACCGGTCGCCCCAAGGGCGTGCAGATCGCGCACCGCAACGTGGCGACGCTGTTCGCGAACACCGCTGATCTCTTCGATTTCGACGATCGCGACGTCTGGACGATGTTCCACTCGTATGCGTTCGACTTCTCGGTATGGGAGCTGTGGGGACCGCTGCTGCACGGTGGAACGCTCGTCGTCGTCGACTACTACACGGCACGCTCCCCGGAGCTGTTCCGCGAGTTGCTGGTACGCGAGAAGGTCACGGTGCTCAACCAGACACCGACGGCGTTCTACCAGTTCGCGGAAGCGGATCGAGTGGCTACCGGAAACCTCGCTGGTGCCGCGGACTCCGATCTCTCGCTGCGCTACGTGATCTTCGGCGGCGAGGCACTCGATCTCGGTCAGTTGGCTCGCTGGTACGCCCGACACGACGAATCCGCGCCGACTCTGGTCAACATGTACGGCATCACCGAGACGACGGTCCACGTGAGCCACCTGGCACTGACCGAACAGTTCGCGGCGTCGGCCTCGGCCAGCGTCATCGGCCAGGCGATTCCCGCGCTGCACGTCGCTGTTCTCGACACGCGGCTCAATCCGGTTCCGCCGGGTGTGACCGGCGAAATGTACGTCTCGGGGGCACAGCTCTCTCGCGGCTACCTCGGCCGGGCCGGCCTGTCGGTAACCCGTTTCGTCGCCGATCCGTCCGGGGAGGCCGGTGCCCGGATGTACCGCACCGGTGACACGGCGCGGTGGAATCGCGACGGGGCACTGGAGTACCTGGGCCGCAGTGACATGCAGGTGCAGCTGCACGGCTTCCGCATCGAACTCGGCGAGATCGAAAGCGCGCTGCTCGCATTCGACGGCGTTGCGGCTTCTGTGGTCTCGGTTCGAGACGACGGATTCGGTGATCGACTGATCGGATATGTCGTCGCAGAAGCGGGTCGAACACTCGACCACTCCGCCGTTCTCGAATTCGTCGGACACTCGCTGACGTCCTACATGGTTCCGGCTGCGCTGATCGTGCTGGACGAGCTGCCGCTGACCGCCAACGGAAAACTCGATCGCCGAGCACTGCCGGCACCGGACTTCTCCGCCAACGTGACCGAAAGCCGTTTGCCGGCAACCGAAGTCGAGTCGATTCTCGCCGGCTTGTTCGCCGACGTCCTCGGCCTCGACACCGTCGGCGTCGACGACTCGTTCTTCGCACTCGGCGGCGACAGCATCATGTCCATCCAGCTGGTCTCACGCGCCAAAGCGGCCGGTCTGGTCCTGGCTCCACGCGACATCTTCGAGCGCAAGACCGTCGCGGCGTTGGCCGAGGTCGTGGTTCTCGGGGGCGACGTCGTCGTACTGGAAGAACTCGACGGTGGGGGAGTCGGCTCGCTGCCTCTGACACCCGTCGTTCGCTGGATGTTGGACCGCAGCACCGACTTCGGTCGCTACACCCAGACTGCCCTGCTTCAGCTTCCGGTCGGCATCGAGAGCGACATGCTCGAGCGCACCGTCCAAGCCGTGCTCGATCGTCACGACATGCTCCGGTCGAGGCTGTTCGAGGATGCGGACGGTATCTGGCACGAGGAAGTATCTCCGATCGGCACTGTGTCCGCCGCGTCGGTCATCCACGCGGTCTCGGTCGATTCCGTGGACGGTGCCGAATTCTCTTCCTGCGCCGCAACAGAACTCGACGCCGCAGCCGATCGACTGGTCCCCGCCGACGGGGTCATGGTGCAGATGGTGTGGTTCCAGGGCCCGAACGGGTCCGGCCGACTGCTCGTCGTCGCGCATCACCTCGTGATCGACGGCGTGTCCTGGCGCATCCTCGTCCCGGATCTCGCGACGGCATGGAGCCAGATCATCGCGGGCGACGAGCCTGCGCTGGCTCCGATCGGCACATCGATGCGGCGGTGGTCCACCGGATTGACCGAGGTCACCGCGAGCCGTGCCGACGAAATCGGGCTGTGGCAGCGCATTCTGAGCGGTGACGATCCGACGATCGGTTCGCGACCGCTGGACAAGCGCGTGGACGTCGACGCGACCGTGCAGCGCATCCGCGCGTCACTGCCCGTCGAGGTCACCGAGCGCCTGCTGACCACGGTGCCGAACGTCTTCCGCGGCAGCGTCAACGATGGCCTCCTGGCCGGGTTGGCACTGGCACTGACCGCGTGGCGTCGCGAACGGGGAGCCGCTGTCCGCAGCGCGCTGATCACGCTCGAGGGCCATGGCCGTGAAGACGCCGTGGTTCCCGGAGCCGATCTCGGCAGAACCGTCGGCTGGTTCACCACGATCTTCCCGGTGCGACTCGACCTCGGTTCGGTGGACATCGCCGACGCGTTGTCGGGTGGAGACTCCGCCGGTGCACTGATCAAGGCCGTCAAGGAACAGCTACTCGAGATCCCGGATCACGGAATCGGCTACGGCATGGTGCGGTACCTCGATTCCGCTGGAACCGAGGCGCTGTCCGATTTCGCTGCTCCGCAGGTCAGCTTCAACTACCTCGGACGGTTCTCGACCGGATCCAGCGAAGGCATGGCCGATGTGGGCTGGATTCCTGTGGCCGATGCCGAACTGGGCGACGCGCAGAATCCGGATATGCCCGTACCGGCTGCGCTGGACATCAACGCCGTCACCACCTCTACACCCGACGGTCCGCAACTCGACGCCACCTTCGCGTTCCCGGCAGGCATCCTCGATGCCGACGAAGTCGATCGGTTGATCGAATTGTGGACGCAGGCGCTGACCGCGATCACCGAGCACGCCTCGACCGAGGGCGCCGGCGGCTTCACCCCGTCCGACCTCGAGCTGGTGGACATCGATCAGCGCTCCATCGAGGTGCTCGAGAAGCAGTTCCCCGACCTCGACGATGTGTGGTCGATGTCGCCGCTGCAGGCCGGGTTGCTCTTCCATGCGCGCCTCGCCGGCGAGGTCGGCAGCGACAGCGCAGGCGTCGACGCCTACATGGTGCAGCTCGGTCTCGAGCTGCGCGGTGCCGTCGATGCCGAGCGGATGCACTCCGCCGTGAACAAGCTCGTCTCTCGACATCCGAACTTGCGAGCAGCGTTCGTGCACAACAGCACCGGCGAATCTCTGCAGATAGTGCAGAGTTCGGTGACGGTTCCCTGGTCCGAGGTCGATCTGCGCGGTGAAGCCGACGTCGAGGCTGCGCTCGAGGCCGTCCTCGCAGCCGATCGCGGTGTGCGATTCGAGATGGATTCTGCGCCGCTGCTTCGGTTCACGCTGATCACCCTCGCCGACGATCACTGGCGACTGCTGCTGACCAATCACCACATTCTGCTCGACGGCTGGTCGACGCCGCTGGTCGTCAAGGAACTGATCACGCTCTACGTCACCGAGTCCGACGATTCGATGCTGCCGCGGGTGCCCGCGTACCGGGACTACCTCGCATGGATGCGGCAACGCGACGTCGCGATCTCCACTGCTCAGTGGGTCAGTGCGATGGCAGGTGTCGAGGAGCCGACGCTGCTGGTCACCGGTGATCGGGGTCGACAGTTGTCCACCGTCTCGAGCGAAACCGAGCGGTCGTTGTCGATCGAGACCACGGCGGCACTGCGCGATTTCGCGGCGCGCCGCGGGTCCACTTTGAACACCCTCGTTCAGACCGCGTGGGGCATCGTGCTCGCTACTCTGACCGGTCGCGAGGACGTCGTCTTCGGTGCCACGGTGTCGGGTCGGCCGCCTGAGGTGCCTGGCATCGAGGGCATGATCGGGCTCTTCATCAACACGCTGCCCGTTCGGGTCACGCTCGATCGGGCCGAGACTCTTGGCGCTCTGGTCGATCGCGTGCAGGCCGAACAGGCAGCGCTGCTGGACCACCATTACCTCGGTCTGACCGACATCCAGCGCGCAGCCGGTGCAGGCGTCGCCTTCGACACGCTCACTGTGTTCGAGTCGTACCCGGTCGATCGCGCCGGAGCCTCTGCGGCAACGGATTTCGCAGGCATGCAGGTGACGGACATCCTCGGAACCGACGCCGCGCACTACCCGCTGACTCTGGTGTCGTCGGTCGACGAGCGCCTGAACCTCAAGGCCAAGTACCTGCCCGAACTGTTCGAGCTCGAAGACGTGCACGCGATCGTCGATCGAGTCGAGCGGGTACTCGACGCCGTGCTCACGGACGAGCAGCAACCGCTGGCTCGGCTCCGACTGCTGGCCGACACCGAATTCGCCTCGCTGGCTCCGGTATTCGGACTCGAAGGCCGATCGACTCGGTTGCTGCCGGAGATCTTCTCCGACGCAGCTGCCGTCGACCCGGATGCCATCGCGCTGCGTAGCGTCGACGGCGAGTTGACGTACCGAGAACTGGATCGACAGTCGAACCGACTCGCGCGCATTCTGCTCGGTCACGGTGTCCGTACCGAGACGTTCGTAGCACTCGGGATCGCACGATCCATCGAGTCGGTGCTGACCGTCTGGGCCGTCGCCAAGTCCGGTGCCGCCTTCGTACCGATCGATCCGAACTACCCGGCCGATCGCATCGAGCACATGCTGGCCGACTCCGGCGCAACCTTCGGTGTCACCATCCGCACTCACCTCGACGATCTGCCGTCGACCGTGCCGTGGATCGTCCTGGACGACCTCGCCACCGACGGTCCGAACACGGTGAGCGACGAGCCCATCGCCGACGACGAACGCCATGGTCGCGTCACCCTCTCGAGTGCCGCGTACACGATCTACACGTCGGGTTCGACGGGTGTTCCGAAGGGGGTCGTGGTCACCCACTCCGGCCTCGACAACTTCGCGACCGAGCAGCGCGAGCGCTATCGGGTCACGAAGGACTCACGCACACTTCATGTTTCGTCGCCCAGTTTCGACGCGTCCGTGCTCGAGTACCTGCTCGCGTTCGGCGTCGGAGCCACGATGGTGATCGTTCCGCCGACGGTGTACGGCGGAGCCGAGCTGGCGTCGTTGCTGGCCGAGGAATCGGTCACTCACGGCTTCATCACCCCGTCCGCCCTCGCCTCGGTCGATCCGACCGGTCTCGACACGTTCGCCGATGTCGTCGTCGGCGGCGAGGCCGTACCGGCCGAGTTGGTCACCAAGTGGGCTCCGGGCCGCAACCTGTTCAACGGGTACGGACCGACCGAGGCCACGATCATGTCCAACATCAGTGCACCGATGGTCGCCGGTGAGCCGGTGTCGATCGGCGGGCCGGTGCGGGGTGTGTACGAGGTCGTTCTCGACTCGCGACTGCAGCCGGTTCCCATCGGGGTGGCGGGTGAGCTGTATCTCGCAGGCGTCGGGTTGGCCCGCGGCTACCACGATCGGATGGGGCTGACGGCCGAACGATTCGTCGCCGATCCGTTCGGTGCCCCCGGTGCCCGCATGTACCGCACCGGAGATGTGGTGCGCTGGTCGCCGGATCTGACCATCGAGTACGTCGGTCGAAGCGACTCCCAGGTCAAGGTCCGCGGCTTCCGCATCGAACTCGGTGAGATCGACGCCGCGCTCTCCACACTTCCGTCGGTCGACTTCGCGGCGACATTCGGAACTCCCGGGCCGACCGGTGCCACTGTTCTGGTGGCGTACGTGCGCCTGACGGGAGACAGCCCGGCAGAGACGGTCGATACTTTCGACACGGCCGTTCTCCGCGATCATCTCGCCGCTGCATTGCCGTCGCACATGGTGCCCAGCGCCATCGTCGTGCTCGAGTCGATTCCGCTCACTCCGGTGGGCAAGCTCGATCGCGCCGCGCTGCCCGTACCGGAGTTCGGCTCGGCAACCTCGTACCGCGAGCCGAGCACTCCTGCCGAGCTGACGGTCGCTGCGGTCTTCGCCGAGATCCTCGAGGTGGATCGAGTCGGTGCAGACGATGGCTTCTTCGAGCTCGGTGGCGATTCGCTCAGTGCAACGCGGGTGATCGCTCGCATCAACGCCGAATTCGGTACCTCGATCGGTGTGCGCACGATCTTCGAGACCCCGACGGTGTCGGGATTGGCGAGCGCAGTCGGCTCTGCCGACACTCGCGCGCAGCGGCCGGCTCTCGTTGCGGCGGCGCGTCCGGAGCACATTCCGCTCTCGCTCGCTCAGCAGCGCATGTGGTTCATCAACCAGTTCGACACCTCGTCGGCCGCGTACAACGTGCCGTTGGTCGTCAAACTGACCGGACGCCTCGACACCGCTGCGCTGGCCGACGCGGTGGTCGATGTTCTGGGGCGCCACGAGTCTCTGCGCACGACCTTCCCCGACGGCCCGGAGTTCCCGGTGCAGCTCGTGCACCCGGCTGCCGAGGTCGCCCCTGCGGTCGAACCCGAACGGATCGATGCCGCTGTTCTGACCGATCGCGTCGCTCTGTTGGCCGGTCGAGGATTCGACGTGACCACCGAGATCCCGGTGCACGTCGAGCTGTTCGAGGTGCTCGACGCCGGCGTCGACACGTCCGAGGATCCGGTCTTCGTGCTTGCCATGGTGGTGCACCACATCGCCGCCGACGGCGCGTCGATGGCACCTCTCGCTCGCGACGTCGTGCTCGCGTACTCGGCGCGCAGCGCAGGTCAGGCGCCGAATTGGCAGCCGCTGCCCGTCCAGTACGCCGATTACACGATCTGGCAGCGGTCGCTGCTCGGAGACGAGCAGGACGCCTCGAGCGTGGCAGCGGCTCAGCTCGAGCACTGGTCCACCGCGCTCGCGGGTCTTCCCGACCTCTTGCCGTTGCCGACGGACCGGCCGAGGCCGACCACTCAGGATTTCCGCGGTGGCCGAGTTCGCTTCACCGTCGACGCCGACATCCATCGGGCCCTCGTCGACATCACTCGCGAACAGAACGTCAGCATGTTCATGGTTCTGCACGCCGCGTTCGCGGTCGTTCTGGCACGTTTGAGTGGCACCGACGACATTGCTATCACCACCCCGGTGGCCGGGCGCGGTGACGCGGCGCTCGACGACCTCGTGGGTATGTTCGTCAACACGCTGGTGCTGCGGAGCCGAGTGGACGAGTCCGCTCCGTTCGACGAACTACTGAATCAGGTCAAGGCACACGATCTCGACGCATTCGATCACACCGAAATGCCCTTCGAGAGAATCGTCGAGGTTCTCAATCCCACTCGTTCGACGGCGTACGCTCCCCTCTCGCAGGTCGCGTTGTCGTTCCAGAACAACGAGAAGGCCTCGGTCGAGCTTCCGGATCTACGCGTGGAAGGCTTCGACTTCGACGTTCCGGTAGCCAAGCAGGATCTGCAGTTGCTGCTGTCCGAGACCTTCGAAGAGGACGGGCGTCCGTCCGGCTTCGAGGCCGCGTTCGACTACGCCACATCGCTGTTCGACGCGGCCAGCGTCGAGGCCATCGCGGCGCGACTGATTCGAGTTCTCGATGCCGTCGGACGCGACCGACACACGGTGGTCGGAGACATCGAAATTCTGGGCGCCGACGAGCAGCGCGCGTTGGTGCCGGCGCGAGGAAACGCGGACGCGGCAGTCCGGACGTGGCCGGAGTTGCTCGCGGCGGCCGTCGCGCTCGACCCGTACGCAGTCGCCATCACCTACCGAGGCATCAGCCTGTCCTACGCCGATCTCGACAGCTGGTCCAACCGAATTGCTCGAATGCTGATCGACTACGGCGTCGGTCCCGAGACGTTCGTCGCGTTGGCGCTGCCTCGATCGATCGAGTCGGTGCTGTCGGTGTGGGCTGTGGCCAAGACCGGTGCCGCCTTCCTGCCCGTCGATCCGAACTACCCGGCGGACCGAATCGCGCACATGCTCGAAGATTCCCATGCCGCAATGGGTCTGACCGACATCGACAGCAGAGAATCGCTGCCCGACACCGTCCCGTGGCTGGTTCTGGACGATCCGGAAATTTCCGCGGAGTTGTCTCGCTACCCGGCAGACGCGGTGACCGACGTCGAGCGTACGGCGACCCTGCACATCGACCACCCCGCCTACCTGATCTACACCTCGGGTTCGACCGGTCGCCCGAAGGGCGTTGCAGTGCGGCACCGTGGCTTGGCCAACCTCCAGGCCGAGGTGCTCGAGCGATTCCGCCCCACTCGGGATTCGCGTGTTTCGCACATCGCGTCGCCGAGTTTCGACGCATCCATCTACGAGCTGACGATGGCGTTCGGCGTCGGTGCCACCGTCGTGATCGTGCCGCCGGGAGTCTTCGGCGGCGGCGACTTGGCCGACCTGCTCGAATCCGAACACGTCACTCATGCGTTCCTGACTCCCGCGGCGCTGTCGTCGATCGACGAGACACGTCTGGGCAGCGTTCGGGTCCTTGCCGTCGGAGGTGAGGCATGCACTCCGGAGTTGGTGGCGAAATGGGCACCGGGCCGCAAGATGTTCAACGGCTACGGTCCGACCGAGACCACCATCCAGGCAAGTGTCGGTGGACCGTTGGTGCCCGGTGGCACAGTGGACGTCGGCGGGCCTGGAACCGGATTCCGGTTCCAGGTGCTGGACGCACGACTGCGGCCGGTTCCGGCCGGAGTGTCGGGCGAGCTCTACATCGCCGGTCCCGGTACCGCCCGCGGATACCTCGGTCGTTTCGGGCTGACATCCGAGCGATTCGTCGCCGATCCGTTCGGCACTCCGGGCGATCGGATGTATCGAACCGGTGACGTCGTGCGCTGGGGAAGTGCAGGGGCCGTCGAGTTCGTCGGACGCAGTGACTTCCAGGTCAAGGTGCGCGGTTTCCGTATCGAACTCGGTGAGATCGACTCCGCCCTCACCGAGCACGACCAGGTCGGGTTCGCCGCCACGATCGGACACACGGCGGCGTCCGGTGACACAGTCCTCGTGTCCTACGTTCTCGCGGCCGACGGCGAATCGGTCGACACCGAAGCACTTCGCGATCGCGTCGCCAAAATGCTTCCACGGCATATGGTTCCGTCGGCGATCATCGAGCTCGACGACATTCCGCTCACTCCGGTGGGCAAGCTCGATCGGCGGGCACTGCCGGTTCCGGAACTGACGACGTCGACAACTCCGTACCGGGCACCGACCACCGAGGTGGAAGCTGCGATCGCCGATGCGTTCGCTCAGGTTCTCGGGGTCGATCGGGTCGGCATGGACGACAACTTCTTCGAGTTGGGCGGAACGTCGCTGGTCGCCACGAAGATCGTGCCTGCCATCGAGAACGCCATCGGAGTTCGGGTCCCGCTGCAAGCGCTGTTCGTCGATCCGACTCCGGCAGGGTTGGCCGCACGGGTCGCCGCGGATGCCGACGCCGGGGGCGCGGATCTCGATTCGGTGTTCGGAGTCGTGATTCCGCTGCGCGGTAGCGGGTCCAAGGCCCCATTGTTCTGCGTCCACCCAGGAATCGGGTTGTCGTGGGGATACGCCGGTCTCGTCTCACACCTGAGCGACGACCGTCCCGTGTACGGCCTGCAGCTGCCGAGCATCGTGGAAGGGTCGAGCTTCGGATCCATTCGCGATCTCGCACACCGCTACGCCGACGAGATTCGCGCCGTCCAGCCGGTGGGTCCTTACCACCTTCTCGGGTGGTCGCTCGGCGGCTCGCTCGCTCATGCGATTGCGGTGGAACTGCGCAGCAGCGGCAGCGATGTTCACACCCTCGCTCTGTTGGACAGCTACGTCGACGGCCACGACGGCGAACCGGCCGAGGGAGCCTTGAGCGTCGAGAATCTGCTCGCGGGATTGGGGCTCGACCTGACGGCTCAACCGTCGACCGAGCCGTTGACCTACGAACGGGGCGTCGAACTACTCGACGAGTCGTTGGGGCAGACGACCGGCGTTTCCGCCGATCATCTCCGGCGTATCAATGCGGGATTCGAGAACTCGACTCGGATAATGGCCGAGTTCGTCCCGGACGTGTTCGACGGAGATGTTTTGTTCTTTTCCGCAACGAAGGGTGCGAGCGATGGAATTGTTCGATCCCCGCAAGAATGGCGGCCGTATGTGACAGGAGATATCGTCATCCACGATGTCGACGTTTTCCACAACGAGATGACCAATGCAGATGCTGCCACGGTGATCGGGCCGGTCGTCGATTCTCATCTCGGTAATACACCTGAATAACAATTGGTGTGTTCTTCACATCGAAGGGCACATCTACGAATAACATCGGCATTCGACACGAATGCCGTCGAATACGAATCACTACCACCAGGGGACACAGTGAAACTGATCAGAACAGCAACGGTAGCGGTGGCGTTGACCGCTGCGGTGGCCACAGGAGCGGGCCATGCTGTAGCAGACCCATCGTCGGACCCGGTGAACTACGAGACGTCGGTCAACCCCGATGGAACGGTCACCACCATCCTCGATGCCGGACTGTTCCGGGTCGACGCCACGAGCGAGACCGTGTCCGTCATCGACCAGGCCGGTGCCACGCTTGCATCTGTTCCGCTGGAGTACACCATCAACGGCACCGTCTACTCGATCGCGCCGCTGATCGGAGCCGAGGGTCGCGAACTGACGTTGACTCCGCAGACGGTTCCCGTCGCCGAGGTCGCAGGTCCGCGGACCAAGCAGCAGGCATTCGACAACATGGTCAACCAGCTCGCGATCGGCTGGAACAACGGCGGCGGTGTCGGTACGGCGATCGGCGCAGGCCTCGGTTTCGCCATCGGCTGTGTGTCGATCTTCCCGAACTTCATCTCCGGGTGCATCATCGGAACCGTCATCGGTACGGTCGCCGGCGCAGTCATCGGCACAGCCAACGGAAACCCGCAGGCTCAGCCTGCCGTGTTCGAGTACTTCACCACTCCGTAAGGCAGGACGGCCTCGAGCCGACGGATGTCCGAACAGCGGGTGGAGCGCGTGCGCTCTACCCGCTGTTCGCTGTTCGCCCGGTCAGCGCTCGGCGCATCGACACAGCCTTGACCATCGTCTCCTCGAACTCCTCGTCGGGATCCGACAGTGCCACGATCGCGCCACCGACCCCGTACGTCACTTCGTGTTCGGTGGCCACGATCGTGCGAATGACGATCGAGAAGTCCGCGGTGCCGGTGATCGAGAAGTAACCGATGGCACCCGAGTACACCCCCCGCGGTCCGTCTTCGAGCTTGTCGATGATCGCCATCGTGCGGATCTTCGGGGCTCCCGTCATCGATCCACCCGGAAACGCAGCACGGATACAGTCCGCCGCCGACGCGTCGTCGCGCAGGCGACCACGAACGGTCGAGACCAATTGGTGTACGGGAGCATAGGTTTCGACATCGAACAGCTTCGGCACGTGTACCGACCCCGGCACGCAGACCTGGGCGAGGTCGTTGCGCACCAGGTCCACGATCATCAGGTTTTCGGCCTTGTCCTTCTCGTTCGCGACGAGATCGGCCTTGAGTGCGTTGTCTTCCTCCACGGTGGCCCCGCGGGGACGCGTTCCCTTGATCGGCTTGGACTCGACTATGCGGTCGGCGTCGATGCGCAAGAAGCGTTCCGGAGACGCGCTCAACACGGACAGCTCGGGGAACTTCAACAGCGCACTGTACGGAGTGGGGTTGATTTCGCGCATGTACGAGTAGGTGGCGGTTGCATCGATGGAACCGGCTACGGTCGCCGTGTTGGTCAAACACACCTCGTACGTCTCACCGGAACGAATCTCGGCGAGGCACTGGGAAATCAGATCGAGGTAGTGGGCACGGTCGTGGCGTAGTCGGGGCTCGAGCGACCGATCGGCTCCGAGCAGGGGAGTGCCGGACGCAGGCACACCCGGACGGTCGTTCGGGGCAAACTTTCGGGACAGGCCACGCAGCGTGTCGGTGACCGAGTCGAACCACTGCCCCAACACAGGATCCCCGGGGGTGGTGGCCAACCCCATCAGATAGAGGGTGCCTGCCTCGTGGTCGAACACCAGCGCGCGATCTGCGAAGACCATCGACGCGTCGGGAGTCGCAGCGGTGTGAACCAGTTGTCCACCGGTGTCGGCCTTGAGTTCGTAACCCAGGTAGCCCACGTAGCCGAGACCGAAAGCAAACGGTAGGTCGTGCCGAGGGGGAGTGGCCCGCTCTCGCAATCGGTCGTCGACGTAGTCGAAGAATGTCGAGTGGATGCGCTCGGTCGTACCATCGGCACTTTGCACGGTCACCGTGGTCTCGGCAACCGAATAGGTCACGTACTCCGCGTGGGGACCCGAGCAGTCGCCCATGACGGTGAATCTGCAGTCGGGTTCGAGAGCCGCGCTGCCGTCCAGCCAGAAACTCTTCGAGCCGTCCGCGAAAAGAGCTTCGAATACCTGCTCGGAGTCGAAAGCCTCGTCGAGCGAACGTGTTTCGATGGTGAACATCGAATCCTGAGTACGCGCAGCACTCGATGGGCTCGATTGTGCGAGCGTCAGATCGCGGAAATTGGCGAGTAGTTCGCGGCCGTATTCGGTACTGATCGACTCGGGATGGAACTGAACTCCCCACATGGGCTTGCTGCGGTGCCGGACGGCCATGACCAGTCCGTCGGGCGTCCACGCGACTTCCTCGAAGTCGGCAGGGGTGCGTGTCACGACGAGCGAGTGATACCGCACCACCGAGTACGGCGACGGGATCCCGGCGAACAGATCCACACCGGTATGAGTGATGTCGGTGATCCTGCCGTGCATCGGCGCGGGCGCGAGATCGACACTGCCACCGAACAGGTGGCACAGACCCTGATGCCCGAGGCACACTCCGAGTATCGGTAGACCGGACTCGAGTATCACGCGGGCACTGATCCCGAAGTCCTGCTCCAGATCCGGGCGTCCTGGACCGGGCGAGATCACGACATTGTCGTATTCATCGAAATCCAGCGACGTCCACTCGACGTCGTTCTTGACCACCGTCGGCGGCCGACCGTTCACCTCTGCCAGAAGGCTGTACAGGTTATAGGTGAACGAATCGTAATTGTCCACCAGGAGCGTATGGATCGTCATCGGGTGCTTCTACCGTTCACTGTCGAGGCCGGGCCCGGGCGTCGGAGAATCGATGATCGAATCCTCGACGCGACATGCCTCTGCGATCATCGATCTGTACAGATCTTCGAGAAAATCGGGAGACAACCCATTGGCCGACGCGAATTCTCTCGCTCGCTCGGTCACCAGTCCGACACGTCCTGGTTGCATCATCGGAATGGCGTGTTCCCGTTTTACGTGTGCAACACGTACACACACATCGATGCGGTCTCGAATTGCAGCGCGCAGAACTTCGTCGATTCCGTCCAACTCGCGCCTCAACTCCGCAAGCTTCTGCTCGCCGACTGCACGATGACCTTCCGATTCCGCTTCGGAGGCCACCGTACGCACAGCGTCGGTCGAGCGCTGATCAGAATCCTGGCTCACGAGTTAATGCCCCCTGCTTTTTTCGACTCCGGTGCTGCTGTCTATCGGTATTCTTCGACAACTGTTACGGCAACCGTTCACGAATCGTCCACCTGTGTGACAACCGATACTCGATGATGGCACCTCGGACTGTCACACCGCCACTCGATCGTATTGGAATCCTCGTTCAGGCGACAATCAATGCAACAAAGCGCGTGAGAACATCCAATAGGTTCGAATTGCATAAAAAAACTGCACCGCCGGATTGTTTTCAATCAGGCGGTGCAGTGAGCGACGACGGTCATGCGCCGCGGCGCTTCACCTTCAGCAGGTCCAAGCGCTCCTTGAGGAGTTCTTCGAGCTCGTCGACCGAACGACGCTCGAGCAGCATGTCCCAGTGGGTGCGGGGAGGCTTGACCTTCTTGGCCTCCGGCGCAGTGCCCTCGATCAGGGACCCTTCCAAGCCGTTGCGGCATGCCCAGGTTCCGGGAATCTCGGCATCGTCGGCGAACGGTACGTCGAACTCCTCGCCGTTGTCGCACCGGTAGCGCGCAACGCGGCGGGGTGCCAGGTCGTGATCACGGTCGGTCTCGTAGCTGACCGCTCCCAGCCGGCTACCTCGAAGTACACGATCTGCCATGGTGAAGTCCTCTCCATCGATAGTAGGTACGTGCGTCGAAGCCATCCGTCGACATCGAACTACGCCGTCTACCCACTGATCTACAACGTCGCCGCGCGTCGGTTCGTTCCCGGGCCGATGAGTCCGGGTGCGGTACCATCGGCGCAGCTTATCGGGACGATCTTACCTCGCGGCCGCAGTAGGCTGAACGACCATGTCCGTCAGAACCCGCCGCGACCAGACATGCGCCTGGTGCGGGCGCCCGGTCGCCGATACCGGAACCGGCCGTAAGCGGCGGTACTGCCGCCAATCCTGCCGTCAACGCGCCTACGAGCAGCGCAGCGCGACGAAAGGGACGTCGATTCCCGACGACGCCGTCGTGCTGACCGCGGAGGAGGTGTCGGCGGCGGCCGACAGGGCGTTCGAGGTTCGGTGTGCCGCCGAGGACGTCAGTACGGCGGTGACGGAAGGGGCCGACGCCGCGGAACTGCACCAGCTGTGTGTCGAACTGTTGGCCAAAGCGCGCGACGCGGAACGGCTGCGCTGAGCTGGGGTTCCTTTCTCGTTCACCGACTCCATGGACAATGGTCGAGGCCCGCGCGACTGCGCGGGCGGTACGACCTAGTGAGGAGCTCCATGGCGTTCTGGGATCAACTCAAGTCCAAGGCACAGGAATTGAACGGCCAGCTGCAGACCAAGACCAGCCAGTTCAAGAACAAGGAATTCGCCAACGGCAGCATGGCGATGTGTGCCCTGATCGCGGCGGCGGACGGCACCATCGATCCTGCCGAGCGTCAGAAGACGGCATCTCTGATCGCCGGCAACGAGGCCCTGCGAGTGTTCGAGCCCGACGAGCTTCGGCAGAAGTTCGACTGGTACTGCGACAAGCTGCAAGGAGACTTCGATTTCGGGAAGGTCGAGGCGACAGCCACGATCGGCAAGCTCAAGTCGAAGCCCGACCAGGCACGAGCCGTCATCCAGATCGGCATCATCATCGGCGGCGCGGACGGCCATTTCGACGATCACGAGAAGTCTGCAGTGCGTAATGCGTGCTTCGCAGTCGGAATCGATCCGGCCGAGTTCGAGCTCTGAGACCTTCCGCACGGAAGGACCGCGGTAGTCGATCGTGCTCACGGCGATCGACGAAGTCACGTGACGACTTCGTCGATCGCCGTTCTCGTCGGGAGCCGTCCGCTGTGAAATATGCGGAATGCCGGGATACTGGGGGCACTCCGACGGCATGTGCCGATGTCGTCGATCCTTGGAGATCCGGTTGCAGCCCACCAGCAAAGGGACCGTGCATGACAATTGCCGCGATCTACCTCGTCATCGCCTTCGGTTTGGGCGGACTTGCCATGGTGGTACGGCTACCTCCTCTGGTCGGGTTCCTGGCTGCCGGTTTCGTCATCAATGCACTCGACGTCGGTGAGGTGCCCCAGCTCGAGGTCATCGCCGATCTGGGCGTGACGCTGCTGTTGTTCGCCATCGGTCTCAAGCTCGACGTTCGTATTCTTCTGCGCCGGGAAGTGTGGCTGACGACCTCGGTGCATCTGGTGGTCAGCATCGTGGTCGGTACCACCGTTCTGTGGCTCGCCGCCGTCGCCGGATTGTCCATGTTGTCCGGCCAGAGCCTGACAACGATAGCGTTGCTCGCCTTCGCGATGTCGTTCTCGAGCACGGTGTTCGTGGTCAAGGTTCTCGAAGAGCGAGGGGAGTCGCACGCCCTCTACGGGCGCGTGGCGATCGGCGTCCTGGTGATGCAGGACATCGTTGCCGTGGTCTTCCTCACCATTACCAGCGGTTCGCTACCGAGCCCATGGGCGGTGACGCTCGTACTGCTGTGGCCGGTGACGCGGATCCTTCGGAGGATATGGAGCGAACTCGGCCACGGTGAGATGCAGTCACTGTTCGGCATCGTGATGGCGCTGGTCCCGGGTTACGCATTGTTCTCCGCCCTCGGACTCAAGGGGGACCTGGGCGCACTGGTCATCGGCGTGTTGCTGGCATCGCATTCGGCCTCGTCCGAACTGTCACGATCGCTGTTCCACATCAAGGAACTGCTCCTGGTGGGCTTCTTCGTCTCGATCGGTCTGTCCGGGTTGCCGGACTTACCCAGTCTTGGTGTCGCCCTGCTCATGGTGCTTCTGCTGCCTCTCAAATCCGTCCTCTATCTGGCGCTGTTCGCCATGATGAAGTTGCGATATCGGACCGCGCTCCTTGCCGGACTGAGCCTGATGAATTACTCCGAGTTCGGTCTGATCGTCGTGTCGGTAGGCGTGACGACCGGCCTCCTCGCGCCGGCATGGCTGGTCGAGATGTCGATCGCCGTGGCTTTGAGTTTCGTCGTGTCGGCTCTGGTGAACGGCCGTGGGCACCTGATGGTCGAGAAGATCGCGACACGTCTGCCCGAGCAGGACGAGCAGAGCCTGCATCCCGAGGAACGCTCCGGCGATGCCGGCGACGCCGAGGTCGTTGTGATCGGAATGGGTCGTGTCGGGTTCGCGGCCTATCAGCGGCTCACCGATCACTACCATCTCGATGTGGTGGGAGTCGACTACGACGGGCCTCGTATTCGTCGCCTCGCCGATCAAGGACTGCGAGTCGTCGAAGGGGACGCAACCGATCTCGATTTCTGGAACCAACTGCGTCATTCCGAGTCGGTACGCATTGCCGTGCTCGCGATGCCACGTCACGGTGCCAACGTCACAGCACTCGCCTGTCTGCGCGAATCCGGGTTCAGTGGAACAGTCGCAGCCGTGGCTCGCTACGACGACGAGGTGCAGTGGGCCAAGGAGCACGGCGTGGACATCGCGTTCAATGTCTACGCAGGTGCGGGATTGGAGTTGGCGGATCAAGTGGCCACTACGTCCCCCAATCCCGTGGGCGACGAATTCGACCCCGACCTCGGTCCCTCCGAAACCGATAAGTTCCCTCGACCGACAACGGAACCGGTACCTCTCGAGGAGCGTCCGTGACCGACGCGCCTGACCCACCCAACGCCGAGTGGAACGCGCAGGCCAGGGGAGAGACGCCTACTCAGCAACTCGACCGTAACTGGCTCGGTCTACTCCAGGAACTGCGCGTCGAACAGACCGGGGTACAGCTGCTGACGGGATTTCTGCTGACGCTGCCGTTCCAGCAACGTTTCGACGATGTCTCTGCGTTCGGCCGCGGGGTGTATCTGGTCACTGTGAGCGCATCGATCATCGCGACGATACTGCTGATCGCGCCTGTAGGTATGCACCGAATTCTGTTCCGTCACAAAGAAGTCGGTGTACTCGTACGGATCGGCAACCGACTCGCGATCGCCGGCTTGGTCATGCTCGGCATCGCGCTGGTGGGAGTCGTCGCTCTCACGTTCGACTTCGTGGTAGGTCCGCTGGTCGGCATCGTAGCGGCCCTGGTCGCTCTGACCCTTCTCCTCGCGTTGTGGGTAGCACTGCCACGGTGGTACCTGAAATCTCGATGACCTTGCGGTGGTGAGAGATTCGCTCGGGGTGTGCCCTCACGCCGGCCAGCGACTGCGTTTCGCGCGATACATCTCCGAGTCCGCGATGCGCAGTACGTCGTGCGCAGACTCCCACACATCACTGTCCGCGTCGATGTGTACCGCTGCCGACCCGACGCTGACGGTGAGTCCGGACAACATCCGAGCTTGTGTCAGGCTCGCTACGAGCTCCGCCGTCCGGGCAGCGAGATCGGCAGGCCGACCGACGGCGATGCATGCGAACTCGTCACCGCCCAGCCGTGCGACGATCCAGCGGTTGGCGGCCAATGCTCGCAGATGCTGGGCCACATCGACGAGGACGGCATCGCCGGTGTGGTGTCCGTAGTTGTCGTTGACGCGCTTCATCCCGTCGACGTCGGCGGCGACGGCGCACATCACCCTGGGTTCGACATACGACGTCGTCATCGCGGTGGCAGCAACCGCAGCGAACAGCCCGCGACGGTTGTGCAGACCGGTCAGCGGATCGACCAGCGATTCTCGTGCACGAGAACGGAGTTCGCTCACGTACACCACCAAGACCAGTGGAGAGGCGAATATCAACAACATGGTCGAACTGTGTGCGGCGACGACCCAGCCGCTGGCGATGTCGGCCTGGACCGTGCGTACGGCCACGACGGACAGAATGGCCGTAGCGAAAAGCATATGTATGGCGCAGGGGAGTGGCGGCACCGCTATTACGGCCAGCATCGTGATTACAGCGAACAAGACCGTTCCGCCCATTGCCGTCAACGCCGTGTCTTTCATCACCAGGCTGACCGCGATGGATATATCCGAATACACGATGAACGCGCTCAGCAGACGCCGGCCGGGCCATCTGCCGAACACCCAACGCAGCGCGACCGGAAACGCGGTCAGACTGATGGCGACCACCGCATACACTCGCCAACCGCAGTACTCCTCGGACGGTGCGCTGAGCAATCCGATGAGCCCGATCGAGAACGTGCCCAAGCCGACGATCAATCGAATGAGGCGAGTTCGAGTCGCGTCCAGATCCAACAACTCCGACACCGACGTGTCCTCGCGTGGGCGTGACGCATTTCGACCCGAGGCCGAGCTGAACGGACGAACGGCAAACATCGAGTGACCTTCGGCTGGTTTTTGCCCAGAGCAACAATTTCACGGAGCGTAGCAGGAACGGGCAATTCGACTGCTCGATCGGCTGATACCGACCGCAACGACTGTTTGCGACCCAACCGATCATCGGAGGTGTCGCGTTGAAACGAATTAGAGCTCCGTTCCACCACTGCAAATCGTCACTGTGACGTTTCATAGTGATGGAACGGCCACCGAGCAGCGACCCGAAGGATGACCCGGATTCCCTTGGATCCACGAATTGAATCCATGTGCAGCGAGGAGCCCCGTCAGGCAGCCACGGGTGCCCGCCGCGGCGTTCGCGAAGCTGGGCCATCGCCGATACAACAGTCGACCCGGGCTCACCCTGAATGTGTCGGCCCACGCGGACGAGACCGCCGTGCCGACCATCGAAGCAGCTTCCAAGCTGTGATCAGTTTTTGCCGATAATCAACATTATGTCAACTTGTCTCAGCCGGACCGAGTGCAGGCGCTGCTCCACGACTGCCTAGACGGATCGCAGAAAACAGCGAGCAGACTCGAGCCGATCAGCGTCGTAGTCTTCCCACTTCGCGGCAGGCACATCCTGATGCCCAACCTCGACAAAACTGCGCTTGGTGAAGAACTCCGCTGCTTCACTGCTGACGGTGACCGCGAAGAGATTCGCGATACCCCTCGTACGGCAGACCTCCAACAATCCGTC
Organism: Rhodococcus sp. IEGM 1330; assembly: GCF_033142445.1. Taxonomy (NCBI): domain Bacteria; kingdom Bacillati; phylum Actinomycetota; class Actinomycetes; order Mycobacteriales; family Nocardiaceae; genus Rhodococcus; species Rhodococcus sp. IEGM 1330. The sequence continues at coordinate 132,646 of NZ_JAWLSB010000006.1, read as the reverse complement.
TATCAGCAGGACGCCCGCTCCCAGTCCGGAGAACTCGGCGACTGTGATCAGACCGGATACTTCGCCGAATCCTGTTCCGGCGTAACGGTCCACCTCGAGTCCGACGATACCGGCGAGGTGCCCGGTGCGCAGTACTCGTGCACCGAGCCCTCCGACCGCCATCCTGGCAATCTCGATCCGACTGCGCTGCTTGAGAACCCCTTCTCGCACTCCCTGTGCGACCAACGCCTCTATTGCAGGGAAATCGTCCACCTGCAGGGAGGCCAAGTGAAGGTAGCGCCCTTGGGTGAGGACGGTGCCCCGGCCGTCGAATGTGAACAGCTCGAATTCGAGATCCTCCGCACGGCAAAGGTTTACGCTGTATGCACCGCCGGCAAGTGCCGCCTCGGCCGCGGGCGTGAAATCGTCGAGCCCCCGTTCGGCCAGGTGTGCGACCAGGCGCTCGCGGTGCAGGTCGATGTCGGCGAAGCTACGAGGAGGATCACCCCAACCCCCGCCCGGATCGGTCAGCACCATCTTCGAGGCCCGCACGCTCGCAGACACAGTGCCGGCGGTGCGCGCGACAGCGGCCGCCTCCGCCCCGATCACGACGTATTCCGAGTCCGCAATAGCGAGCCACAGACGGGCAACGGACTCGTCGTTCCAGGCAGTCGCACTCGCCATGGCCACACCACCGACTGCAGCGGTGACTTCCGGAACGTAGTCGGCCGAAACGACGAAAATGAACCGCGTATCGCCAGTGCCGAACTCCCCGACCGTTCGTTCCACTGCTTCCAGCGCTGTGATGCTCAACACGGGAAGGGCAATCACGATCGTGACCCCGCGGAACTCCTCGATGAAGAAATCGCGCTCGGAAACAGGCACCCCGCTGAACGTCAATTCGATCGCTGCCTCGCGCGGGACCGCTGCCCGCGGTCGCAATTTACGTGGGTTGGCGCGCAGATCGTAGTTCGTCATGGTGGGTCCCAGTTTGGACTGTCGGCTCACACCCCGCAACGTCCGAATCAGTGGGTGTAGTCGATATCTCGGAAGAACGTGAATCCGCGACTATTCGAGCGCGAGGACCGAGAACGGCGAATAACATGGGCCCGGTGCCGCTCGTATCCCGAGCGAAACGGATCGGAGGGCCGATGTTCGATCTCCCGGACGATCCGGTGGGTCTTCGATCCTTCCTGGAACGTTCTCCGGACTTCGTTGCGCTGGCCGATTTCACGGGGAAGATTCTGTACATCAATCCGGCGGGTTCGGAACTGATCGGAGTCGAGGACGTGGCCGATATCGGCCAACTGTCGGCCTTGGAACTGCTGACCTCCGACGGAGTCGATCTCACCGACGACATCGCCGCTGGTCTGCTCTCCGAAGGCAAGTGGGAGGGCTACTGCGAGCTGCGCCATCACGTGACCGGTACCGGCATTCCGGTCGTGGTGTCTGCCTATGTGATCAGTCGTGACGACGGTGGCCCCGACGTGGTCGCATCCACCATTCGGCACCGACACACAGTGGAGCAACGCAGCGCCCGGATGGCGGCCGACGCAGTGATCGCCGGTCGTCACGCTCAGGAGCAGAAGGCGCTCGCCGACCTGAGCCGATTCGCCGTCATCGCCGAGCTTCCCAGATTGCTCACTGCAGCAACCGACACCGCCGCCACCCTGATCGGCGTGGGAAACTCAGCCATCGCGCATCTCGAGCACCCGAGCGACCCGTACTTGACCATGGACGCGGCCAGCGGTGTACTCGGCATGCGTCAGGACGTTCCGTCCGGGGACGGTTCGTTGGTGGGATTCGTCCTGACACACTCGGAGCCTGTCGTGTGCAACGACAGTCACGCCGAGAAGCGTTTCCGTACCGACACGATGATCTCGCTCGGCCTTCGCAGCGGCGTCGGAGTTCCCATCTACACCGCCGCCGGAAGAGCATGGGGAGTTCTCTCCATCCACAGCGTCGAGGCCCGTCTCTACCGCGACGAAGAAGTGTCGTTTCTCAGTTCGGTGGCCGGCATAGTTTCCGCGGCGATACGACGCATCGACCTCGAACTTCAGCTGCGACGGCGTAGTACGCACGACGCCCTGACCGGTCTGCCCAACCGCACCCTCGCATACGAGGTCATCGATTCGGCACTGGACCGCGCGAGACAACAGTCCGGCACCGTAGCACTGCTTCTGCTCGACATCGACGACTTCAAGATCATCAACGACAGCCTGGGACACGACGCCGGAGACAGGGCGTTGGTCAAGTTCGTCGAACGGCTCGCCTCGGCAATCCGAGACGCCGACACCATCGCGCGCCTGGGCGGAGACGAATTCTTGATAGTCTGCGAAGGCGTGGACAGCGTTGCTCATGCGGAGGAACTCGCACGACACATCACGAGTTCCATCGCCGTTCCCTTCTCCGCCGAGGACGTGCCCATCCCGTTGAGCGCCAGCATCGGTATTGCGGTGTCCGAAGCGAATTCGACTCGGCACGAGCTGATCCACCGCGCAGACTTGGCCATGTACCGCGCGAAGGACAGTGGGACCGGTGGGCATGCAGTGTTCGATCCCACCGATCTCTACGACGCGGATCGCATCAGGTCACTGTCGATCGATCTGCGAGCGGCGCTGCGCGCCGACGAACTCACACTCGCCTATCAACCGTTGGTGGACATCGCCACACGAGAAATAGTTGCGGTGGAGGCACTCGCCCGCTGGAATCACCGCGAACTCGGGCCCATCGAACCGAGCGAGTTCGTCGGCGTCGCGGAAAGAACCGGTCTTGCAACACCATTGGGCGCGTGGGCGCTGCGTACCGCATGCACGGCCGCCGCACGGTGGCGAACGTTCTCCGACATCGTGGTTCGCGTCAACGTCAGCGCGCTTCAACTTCGCGATCCCGATTTTCCCACCGAGGTCGCTTCCATATTGGCAGAGACGGGACTGCCTGCCTTCGCTCTCGGACTCGAAGTGACCGAAACCGTGTGGGTCGCGGACACCGAACGGGTCGCCGACACCGTCTCTGCCCTGCACGCCATGGGTGTGGCTCTCTTGCTCGACGATATGGGTAAAGGGCACAGCTCCATGTCGTATCTCGACCGCTACCCCATGTTCGAGAGCTTCAAGATCGACAAGTCGTACATAGCCCGGCTGCCTGCCCCTCGGGCCCGCGCGATCGTCTCGGCCATCGTTGCGCTCGCTCGCGCATTCGACGTCACCGTCGTCGGCGAGGGAGTCGAAACCGAGGAGCAACTCGACGCACTGGCCGCCACCGGCTGCGACTTCGCGCAGGGATACCTCTTGGGGCGGCCGGTCGCTGCCGGTGCCATCGCCGATCTGCTTCTCGGCGATCGATGAAGCCCGGGTCGTCCAGACGTTCGTGATACCGTGCCGAACCAGAGCTACTCGCATAGCCACCCCAGCTGCAGCAGGCACCCGCGTCGCCTCCGTCAGCGTTCCACGGGCAAGGTCCTTCACGGATCTGCGATCGACAATGCTGGTTTCTTGTTGCACACCGTGTTCATGACTTCCGACCGGTGCAGCAGTGCGCGGGACTGGTGCACACAGGGATTGGAACTCTCGTGACCAAGAACCATGCCGACAAGCGCGCAGCGCGGACCTATGCGCGAGCACATGCACTCCCCTACCGTCAGGCGCTGGCGTCGGTACGCGCCGCCGGAGCCAATCGAATGTCGTTGTTGCCCTTTGCAGAGCGCCTTCTGATCGAGGCGGTCGAGGGATGCGGAATTCGACACTGGGCACGTGTCGACGAATGGGACGGCGTAGGCCGCGCGGAGATCACCGATCTCGGCGGCGAGCGATTCGTCCTCACTGTCGACACCGTTCTGCTGGTGCTCAGGCAACACCTCGACGAGCATCCGAGCCTAAAGCCCACAGACATCGACAGCTACTTCGCCGACGAGGCAGTGCAACGGATCCTGTTCGGCGGCGTGATCTATCGACTCGAACTCCACCGCGGCAGGGGTCTGGTGGCCTGATCCGATGTCGGATCAGGGTGTGCGCAGCCCGTTTTCGTCGGTGCTGAATGGATTCGGAAAGCGACTGTTCCCTCTTCCCCCTTCAATGTATAGCGCACCCCGGGTCTTGCGGCAAGACCCCGTGCAGGGCTCAGAATTGCTCGCTGCAGCCACGTAGCAATCGATCGGAGTCCTGTGAAACATGTGAACCCGAGTGTTTTCGACCTACCCGACAATCTCGCACGCAAGCGCGACCCAGCATTGATCGGCCAAGATGAGCAACACTTTTCAGCGGTCCACTCGAGTATCGAGAAGTCTCGTTTCGATACTGTGGCGCGGCTCGAGGCCGCGCAGAAGTCGTCGGGCCGAATGGGCCAGGAGGTGATGGAACGGGACTTCGAGATCCATCGCTTGGGCAACCGTCTCCGTTCCCTCCGTCGCTACGGGGTCGATCTGTGCCTGGGCCGCGTCGTGACTACCGACGCGGACGAGCCGGTGTACATCGGACGACTCGGACTGCTGGGAACCGCGGGCGAGCAACTCCTCGTCGACTGGCGCTCCCCCGCGGCCGAACCCTTCTTCGGTGCTACTCACGCCAATCCCATGGGGCTGCGAAGTCGTCGTCGATATCGGTGGACGAACGGCACCATCACCGACTATTGGGACGAGGTGTTCGACCTGACCGGACCGATCACAGACGCTGCGCTGGACGATCAGTCTGCCTTCATCGCCAGTCTGGGTACGGCACGTTCACCGCGAATGCGTGACGTGCTGGGCACCGTTCAAGCAGATCAAGACGCGATCATACGAGCGGACGCCCGCGGCGCGCTGGTCGTCGACGGTGGTCCGGGAACCGGGAAAACCGTGGTCGCCCTGCATCGCACCGCGTATCTGCTGTACACCGAGTCGCGTCTCGGACGCAGCCGCGGCGGCGTGCTGTTCGTCGGCCCGCACCAGCCGTACCTCGCCTACGTTTCCGATGTCCTACCGAGTCTGGGCGAGGACGGTGTGCAGACCTGCACTCTCCGAGATCTCGTCGCCGAAGGAACGAACGTGATCGAGGAGACGGATCCTATTGTGGCGCAACTGAAGGCCACTGCCGGCATGAGCGTCGCGATAGAGGCGGCCGTTGCGTTCTACGAGCAGCCGCCGACTCGGAACATGATCGTGGAAACCGAATGGGCCGATCTGATCCTGACTTCAGCCGATTGGGCCGAGGCGTTCGCGGCTCCCGATCCTGGCACTCCGCACAACGAGGCTCGTGAACACGTCTGGGACCTGCTGCTGACGATTCTGACGGACCGCTACGACGGCGACGAGGCCCTGACCGACATACGAAAGTCACTGCAGAACAACGAGTCCCTACGCGTGGAGCTCGAACGATCCTGGACGATCATCGATGCTGCCGACCTCGTCGCAGACCTGTGGAGTGTGCCGGCGTACCTTCGCTCGTGCGCACCCTGGCTCGGCCCCGAGGACGTCCGCTCGCTCCAACGACCCGATCCGACGCGATGGACAGTGTCCGATCTGCCGCTGCTCGACGCCGCACGGATGCGGCTCGGAGATCCCGAGCATTCGCGCCGCACTCGGCGTCGGAAGGTAGCCGCGGCTGCGGAGCGTGTGCGAATGGACCGCGTCGTCGACGAACTCATGGCCGTCGACGACGACGAGATGATGGCTGCGCAGTTGCGGCAGGACGGAATTCGCGATGCACTCGTCGATTCGGCGGGCTTCGAGGAGATCCCGTCGGATCCCTTGGCGGGGCCGTTCGCACACATCGTCGTGGACGAGGCGCAGGAGTTGACCGACGCGCAGTGGCAGATGGTCCTGCGCCGGTGCCCGTCGGGCAGCATCACCATCGTCGGAGACCGCGCGCAAGCGCGCCTGGGATTCGCAGAGTCTTGGCGAGAACGGCTTGGACGGGTCGGACTCGACCGGGTGAAGATCGCCACTCTCGGCGTCAACTACCGCACCCCGCAGGAAGTGATGGCCGAGGCCGAACCGGTGATCCGCGCGGCGCTGCCGGACGCCAATGTTCCGATCTCCATCCGCAGCACCGGTGTACCCGTCGAATACGGTGACGCGGCAGATCTGTCGTCGATCCTCGATCGCTGGCTGAAGCCGAATGTCGACGGAATCGCCTGCGTCATCGGCAATCCCGCATTTCCGTCGTCGGAGCGTATCCGCTCGCTGACACCACAGTTGACGAAGGGACTCGAATTCGACCTGGTCGTCCTGATCGACCCGGACTCGTTCGGATCGGGAATCGCAGGTGCCGTCGACAGGTACGTGGCGATGACGCGAGCGACCGGACAGCTGGTGGTTCTGACCCCTCAGCGCGAGGCCGCATCGAGGACGTCCAGCACGGCATGAATTGCCGGGCTGGCGTCGGCGCTGCGCCGCCAGGCCGCCTGCACCTCACGAGCGGGAGCGCGCTCGAGCGGAACCGCGACGAGACCGGCAGTGAGCAGCGGACGCGCGAGTCGAGGCACGAGAGCGAGCACATCGTCCGCTTCGACCAGCGCGAGTTGCGTGGAGAAGTCGTCCACGAGATGGCGAACGTCGACCTCGGCGGATGTCTCGGCGAACAGCCGACGAAACCACTGGTGACAGACCGTCCCGGCCGGGCTCGTCACCCACGGGTACCGAGCGAGTTCGGCATGGGTCAACGCGGTCTCGCATCGAGCGAGGGGGTGGGTTCGCTTCATGATCACGTCGCCGAAGTCCGTGTGAATCGGTTGCCGAACGACCGAGGGAGGAGCGGGTGCCGATACTCCGTCTGCGTCGTGCACCAGCGCCAGGTCTGCGGTCCCGGCATACACGGCGTGCAGGGCACGGTCCGGATCCTCCTCGCTGATGTGCACCGTCAGATCGGGACACCGTCGATTCAGCTCGATCAGCGCGGGTGCCAGCAAGCCACGTACCGCGGTCGAGAAGCCGACCAGCCGAACGACCCCACGTGCGACGCCCTCGTCGGCGGATCGAGCCGCCTCGACGCACCGTTCGAGAGCGTCGAACACCTCCCCCGCGGACTCGACAACCGCCCGACCTGCGGGGGTGAGCACGACGCCCCGACCGGCCTGGGCCAGTACCGGGGTACCGATCTGCCGTTCGAGTCGTTTGATCTGCTGGGAGATTGCCGAGGAGGTGTAGCCGAGCTCGTCGGCGGCCCGCGCAAGAGTGCCGAGGGCTGCCACAGCGCGCAGGGCATGCAGGGCACTCACGTCGATCATGAAGCAACAGTACGCAGTAATGAAGAAAATGCATCGCTGGACCTCATGTATCGAGCGGTCCACACTCGAACCATGACCACCACTCCGTCGCCGGCCTCGACGATCTTCGGCGCGAACCTCGTCGCCATGGCGACCCCCATGCACCCCGATGGATCGCTCGACCGAGCGGGCGTCGATGCCCTTCTGACGCACCTGCTGGCGACACGATGCGATGGCGTCGTCATCGCTGGAACGACCGGTGAAGCACCGACCCTGGCGGGCCACGAGATCTCACAGCTGATCGCTCGAGCCCGCAGGCATGGCGATCACGCTCTTCGAGTGATCGCGGGGATAGGCACCAACGACACCGCCACGGGGATCGAGATGGCTCGGTCCGCCGCGGCGGCCGGCGCCGACGCACTGTTGGTCACCGCTCCCTACTATTCGCGCCCCACCCAGGCCGGCATCGCGGAGCACATCGTCGCCATCGCCGAGGCAGGTGGGCTGCCGGTCATGGTGTACGACGTCCCTGCACGCACAGGTGTGTCCGTCGAGGCGTCGACGCTCATGGAGCTCTCGCTCCACCCACTCATCGGTGCCGTCAAGGACGCGAAGGGGGATCTGTACGAGGCCATGACCGTCATGTCTTCGACGGACCTCGCCTACTACTGCGGAACAGACGAACTCGCGCTCCCCTACCTCGCCTCCGGTGCAACAGGATTGGTCAGCGTCACCGGCAACGTGGTGGCAGACCGCTACGCCGAGCTGATCGCGGCAGTCCGCGTGGGCAACCTGGACCTGGCAAATGCAGTACAGCGTTCGCTCCTGCCGTTGACCGATGCCGTCATGCGCACGACGCAGGGAGCCATCATGGCCAAGGCCGCGCTCGTCAGGATCGGCGTCATCTCCGACGCGACCGTGCGACGCCCACTTCTCGAGTCCTCGGCGGCCGACCTGAGCCGACTCGACGCTGCCCTGTCCGCCACCGGAATCGGTCAGGAATCGAGAAGCGAGCACGTTCCGGTACGACTAGCGTGACTGCTCATGGCGACGAAGAAGGTCACGCAGGGCTCGGCACCGCACGCTGCCGACAGTCACGATTTGATTCGTGTGCAGGGGGCGCGGCAGAACAATCTTCAGGACATCGATGTGGAGTTGCCCAAGCGCCGACTGACCGTGTTCACCGGCGTCTCCGGCTCCGGAAAGAGCTCGCTGGTCTTCAGTACGATTGCGGCCGAATCACAGCGCATGATCAACGAGACCTACAGTGCCTTCGTTCAAGGATTCATGCCGACGCTCGGTCGCCCGGATGTCGACGTCATGGACGGACTCACCACAGCGATCATCGTCGATCAACAGCGGATGGGCGCCAATCCCCATTCCACCGTCGGCACTGCAACCGATGCCTACGCCATGCTCCGAATTCTGTTCAGCCGAATCGGAAAGCCGTACATCGGCTCCGCACAGGCTTTTTCGTTCAACGTCGCGTCGGTGTCCGGTGCAGGCGCGTACAAGGTGGACAAGGGCGGCAGGCAGACCACCGAGAAGAAGTCGTTCTCCGTGACCGGTGGCATGTGCCCGCGCTGTGAGGGCCGAGGCTCCGTCAGCGACTTCGATCTCACCGCTCTCTACGATGCGACCAAGTCGCTCAACGAAAGCGCCATCACGATCCCCGGTTACAGCATGGAAGGCTGGTACGGCCGAATATTTCGCGGCTGCGGGTATTTCGACCCGGACAAGCCCATCTCGAAGTACACCAAGAAGGAACTCGACGATCTGCTCTATCGCGAGCCGACGAAGATCAAGGTCGAGGGCATCAATCTGACCTACTCGGGGCTGGTGCCCCAGATCCAGAAGTCGTTCCTGACCAAGGACGTCGACGCCATGCAGCCCCACATCCGCGCTTTCGTCGAACGCGCGATCACCTTCACCACCTGCCCGGACTGCCACGGAACCAGGCTCAACGAAGGTGCTCGGTCGTCGAAGATCAAGGGCGTCAACATCGCCGACGCATGTTCGATGCAGATCAGCGACCTGGCGAAGTGGGTGGGCGGCCTGAAGGAACCGTCTGTCGCGCCGCTGCTGACCACGCTCGGCGAGACCCTCGACTCGTTCGTCGAGATCGGGCTCGGCTACTTGAGCCTGGATCGCCCGTCGGGAACGTTGTCCGGTGGAGAGGCCCAGCGCACCAAAATGATTCGTCACCTCGGATCGTCGTTGACCGATGTGACGTACGTCTTCGACGAGCCGACCACCGGTCTGCATCCCCACGACATCGAGCGAATGAACAACTTGCTGCTTCAGCTGCGGGACAAGGGAAACACCGTTCTGGTGGTGGAGCACAAGCCCGAGACGATCTGCATCGCAGACCACGTCGTCGATCTGGGTCCCGGTGCGGGAAGCGCAGGCGGGCACGTCTGTTTCGAGGGCACCGTCGACGAATTGCGCCAGAGCGACACCGTCACCGGTCGGCATTTCGACGATCGGGCATCACTGAAGGACTCGGTGCGCGAGTTCTCCGAAGTGCTCGAAATTCGCGGCGCGGACTCCCACAATCTGCGCGACGTGGACGTGGACGTTCCACTCGGTGTGCTGGTGGTCGTCACCGGCGTCGCAGGCTCGGGCAAGAGTTCACTCATTCACGGATCGGTCTCGGGGACAGACGATGTGGTGTCGGTCGATCAGGGGGCGATCCGAGGGTCGCGGCGAAGCAACCCCGCGACGTACACCGGCTTGCTCGAACCGATCCGCAAGGCGTTCGCCAAGGAGAACGCCGTCAAACCCGCACTGTTCAGCTCGAACTCCGAAGGCGCGTGCCCGACGTGCAACGGCGCGGGCGTCATCTACAGCGACCTCGCGATGATGGCCGGGGTCGCCACGGTGTGCGAAGAGTGCGAGGGCAAGCGATTCCAAGCGTCGGTACTCGAGTACCACTTCGGCGGTCGCAACATCGACGAGGTGTTGTCCATGTCGGTCGCCGAGGCCGAGGAGTTCTTCTCCGACGGCGTCGCGAAACTGCTCCCGGCACAGAAGATTCTGCAGCGATTGAACGACGTCGGGTTGGGATACCTGAAGATCGGCCAGCCGTTGACCACACTGTCGGGTGGAGAACGCCAACGCCTCAAACTGGCAACGCACATGGCCGACAAGGGCGGGATCTACGTGCTCGACGAACCCACCACCGGACTGCATCTCGCCGATGTGGACAAGCTTCTCGGGCTGCTCGACCGGCTGGTCGACTCGGGCAAGTCGGTGATCGTCATCGAGCATCATCAAGCCGTCATGGCACACGCCGACTGGATCATCGATCTCGGACCGGGTGCCGGGCACGACGGCGGCCTCGTCGTGTTCGAGGGAACACCGTCCGATCTGGTCGCGGACGGTTCGACTCTGACCGGCCGGCACCTGGCTGCGTACGTCGGGAGCTGACGCACAACGAACACGAGAAGAAGGGAGATACCGTGACCACCCTGCCTCACCGGCCCGCAACCGCACTGGTGATCATCGACGTGCAGAACGACGTGATGGTCGGCGTCCACGAGCGGCAGCGCGTCGTCGACAACATCGTCACGCTGGTGTCCCGCGCACAGCACACCAGCACTCCGGTGATCTGGGTACAGCACTCGTCCGAGAGGGATCTGGAATTCGGAACGGTGGGTTGGGAACTCCTCGACGAGTTGCCCGTGGATCCAGGCGATCCGATTGTCCACAAGAAGCACGGCGATGCCTTCGAGGACACACGTCTCGAAGCCGACCTCGCCGCCTCCGGCGTGGGGCACGTCGTCATCGCCGGCGCACACACGGATTTCTGCATCAGGTCCACATTGCACGGAGCCCTGGTGCGCGGATACGACGTGACGCTGGTGAGCGATGCGCACACCGCCGAGGATCTGACCGAGTGGGGCGCGCCGCCACCTGCGCAGGTCATCGCGCACACCAACATGTACTGGGACAACCAGACCGCTCCCGGCCGGACTGCCGAGGCCGTCGTCACCGAGAACGTCACCTTCACCTGACCGATACCCTGAACCCTCCATGGTGACCTTGCTGCTCGCGCTCGTCGGATTCGCACTGCTCGATTCGCTCGACGTGTTGCTGATCGGCGTGACCGCTGCCATCGCAGTGCACTCGAGAACCAGCCGCCGGTCTCCTTTCCGAGCCGGGCTGGCCTTCGTCGGCGGTGTGTTCACGGCGACGACCACGTTCGGCATCCTCACCGTTCTCGGCATCGACTTCTTCACCGATCTGTTCGACATCACCATCACGCCCACGGTCCGGTATCGCACGGAGCTCGTGGTCGGGCTGGTCCTGATCACTCTCGGCGCTCTGCGCACCACCGAACGCCGCCCACCCGCGTGGGCAGCCCGAGCCGGCTCGAGCATTCCCGTCGTCGCCCTGACCGGACTGACGATCGGTCTGGTGCAGGGCCCGACGGCAGTGCCGTATCTCGCCGGGCTGACGATGCTCTCGACCTACGATCCCCGCCCACCGTGGTGGCCGGCCATCGTCGTCGCCTACTGCCTCATCGGGCTGCTACCGCCCATCCTCGTTCTGATTCTCGCGTCGAGGAAGAGTCGACGTTCCAGGCGGGCGTTCACCGCGACCGTCCGGGCCCTGACGCGCTACGGCCCGCCGACGGTGCGCGTCATCTTCGTCGTGCTCGGTGTCGCACTCGTCGCCGACGCTCTGATTCATGCCCGAGACCTCGTGTAGGTCATCGCCGTAAGCTTCTGCGCATGGCACTCGATCACGGCGACCCCGGTGACGCCCCGTCCGTTCCCCCTCCCCTGGCGCCGGTCGTCGACGACCGTCGTCCCTCCGCGGCCGAGGAAGCGCGCACGATCGCTGCGTCCACCAACACCGCAACTCTTGCGAGCCTGACCGCGGACGGCGATCCGTGGGCTTCGTTCGTCACGTACGGATTGCTCGCCGGCGCTCCGGTTCTGTGTGTCTCGCGGATGGCCGAGCACGGACGCAACCTCGCAGACGATCAACGGATGAGCCTGTCGATCGTGGCACCGCAATCGCAGACCGATCCACTGGCATCGGGCCGTATCACGCTGGCAGGCGTGGTCGAGCGGCCCGAGGGGGACGAGTTGGCCGCAGCACGCGCTGCGCATCTCGACGGCGTACCGGCGGCGAAGTACTACCTGGACTACAGCGACTTCACACTCTGGATCATGCGCGTGCATCGAGTCCGGTGGGTCGGTGGATACGGCCGGATGGATTCGGCAACTGCCGAAGCGTATTCCCAGGCCGCACCCGATCCGGTGTCGCCGACCTCGGCGTACGCGATCGAGCACCTCAACGCCGACCACTCGACGTCGCTGACTGCGATGGCCCGCGAACTGGGCGGCTTTCCCGATGCCACGTCCGCAGAGTGCACGGCCGCGGACCGCTATGGACTGGATCTCGAGGTGCTCACTCCGCGCGGAATCGCGTACACCCGGGTCGGTTATGCGACTCCGATCGACTCGGCTACCGAACTGCGGGCCGCGACCGTCGAACTGGCGAAGCGCGCAGCAGCCGGCCGATAGGTGTGGGCTGCCATCACAGACACGACGACCTTGTCGAGACGTCGCGATGGATGGCGACTACCGTTGACCTCACACCGCAATCGTTAGGGAGCAGGCAATGAGCATCCAACCGCTCGAATCGAAGCGTCACCGCGTCGTCGTCATCGGTTCCGGGTTCGGAGGTCTGTTCGGCGTCAAGGCGCTCAAGAAAGCCGACGTCGACATCACCCTCGTCGCCAAGACGACACACCACCTTTTCCAGCCTCTCCTCTATCAGGTCGCGACAGGCATTCTGTCCGTCGGCGAGATCGCTCCCACCACCCGCGTCATTCTGCGCAAGCAGAAGAACGCGGAGGTGCTGCTCGGAGACGTGCTGAACATCGATCTCGAGGCCAAGACGGTGACGTCCAAGCTCCTCGAACGCATCACCGTCACTCCGTTCGACAGCCTGATCGTCGCGGCAGGCGCACAGCAGTCCTACTTCGGCAACGATCACTTCGCCGAGTTCGCGCCCGGCATGAAGACCATCGACGATGCACTCGAACTGCGCGGACGCATCCTCGGTGCGTTCGAGCAGGCCGAACTCTCCGACGATCAAGAGGAGAAGGACCGCCTCATGACCTTCGTGGTCGTCGGCGCGGGTCCCACCGGCGTCGAGCTCGCCGGGCAGATCGCGGAGCTCGCCGATCGCACGCTGGACGGTGCCTTCCGCAACATCGATCCGCGTGACGCCCGCGTCATCCTGCTCGATGCCGCGCCCGCCGTACTGCCGCCGATGGGCGAGAAGCTCGGCCGCAAGGCTGCCGAACGGCTCGAGAAGCTCGGCGTCGAAATCCAGCTCAAGGCGATGGTCACCGACGTCGACAACGACGGCCTGACCGTCAAGGAGAAGGACGGCACTACGCGGCGCATCGAGGCGCAGTGCAAGGTCTGGTCCGCAGGCGTGCAGGGCAGCCCCCTCGGCAAGCAGCTCGCCGATCAGTCCGGATCGGAGACCGATCGCGCCGGACGCGTGCTGGTGGAACCGGACCTCACCGTCAAGGGCCACCCGAACGTGTTCGTCGTCGGCGACCTGATGTCGGTCAAGGACGTACCCGGCATGGCGCAGGGTGCCATTCAGGGCGCGACCTACGCTGCCAAACTCATCAAGGCGTCGATCAAGGGCCAGGACGATCCCGCCCAGCGTGCCCCGTTCAAATACTTCGACAAGGGCTCGATGGCAACGGTGTCGCGATTCAACGCGGTTGCCAAGGTCGGCAAACTCGAATTCGGCGGATTCATCGCCTGGCTCATGTGGCTCGCTCTGCACCTGTATTACCTCGTGGGCTACCGCAGCCGTATCACGACCGTCATCTCGTGGTTCGTGACGTTCCTCGGCAAGGGCCGGGCGCAGATGGCGTCGACCGAACAGCAGGTGTTCGCGCGACTTGCCATTGAGCAACTCAACTCCCTCGAACGCGCGGGTGCCGTCGAGGCGGCCGCGGCCGCCTCGGAGCAGGAACGCGAGAAGGCAGCGGGCTGATCGGTCCCGAACCGAGGTTTCACCACCAAAACCAGCTCTGACACAACGCATCGGCCGACGGAATACCGTCGGCCGATGCGTTGTTCGTTGCGCAGAGTGCCGGTCTCACACATCCAGTGCGGCGTGCTGAAGGCGACGCCCCACCGAGGTACTCAGCGAACCGCCTCCAGCCAGCGCCAGCCGGACGGTCCCGTCGGCCAGATCGACCTCGGACGCCCGGGTATCGGGATATCGCAGCGTGCTGGACATCGACAGCGGTGCCGACAACGCGTCGTGCGCAACCGTTCCCGCGCCCAGTTCCACTCGATGGCGTAGCAACGGTGTGCCTCCGACATCGCATCGCATCGCACTGCTCCACTGTCCCGACGCTTCCTCGAAGCGGCCGATCTGGGTACGCTCACGCAGCCATAGGGTCGAATCCTGTTCCAGCACAACGGTATTGACCACCGAATGCGAGGCGTCGGAGACAACGACCATCGGCTCCGGATCGAAGACCAGCGACGCGCCTGCACCGACCTCGAAGTGCCACTGCGCGGACGAGTGACGGTGCAGCCCACCGGGCATCGCCAACGAGGCCGCGACACTGCGCACCTCCAGGTGCGCGCCGGCCGCCACCGATATCCTGACCACGATGGTGTCACCGCCGAGAGGAGTTGCCGCCGTACCGATCAGGTGAACCGTGTCCGGTCCCGTCTGGCGGCCGGCAAGTCCGCCCACCGAGGTGATGCGTGGGCTCCGGCTGCGGCTCGCGTCGATGCAGAGCTCGGTGTGCATCGACGCTCAGTGCGTGTGGGCATGCGCGTCGGCGTCGGCGATCACCTTCAGCTGTTCCCGCACCCACTCGAGCACCCTGGTCGCCGCCGGATCGTCGGTGAGGGAGATCAGCGCAGTCGGTCGCCCCTCGCGCACCTGGGCCGCGTCCCGCTCCATGACACCGAGGTCGGCTCCGACGTACGGGGCGAGGTCCGTCTTGTTGACGACCAACAGGTCGGAGAACGTCACACCGGGACCGCCCTTGCGCGGCACCTTGTCTCCCCCGGCAACGTCGACGACGAATATCTGTACATCGATCAGACCGGACGAGAACGTCGCCGTCAGATTGTCGCCACCGGATTCCACGAGAATCAGATCGAGGGGCGGGTTGTTCTCGATCAGGTCGTCGATGGCGTCGAGATTAGCCGTGATGTCGTCTCGGATCGCGGTGTGCGGGCAGCCCCCGGTCTGCACCGCCGTGATTCGCGCGTCGGGCAACACTGCGTGCCGACGCAGGAAGTCCGCATCCTCGGTCGTGTAGATGTCGTTGGTGAGTACGGCGAGCGAGAGTTCGTCGCGCAGCTCGCGGCACAGTGCCGCTACCAACGCCGTCTTTCCGGAACCGACGGGTCCACCGATCCCGACGCGCAGCGCGTCACCTGCCACCCGTGCGCGCTTGGGCCGATCCAAACCGTGGTCGTGGGGCTCACCGTCGATCAGGTGCGGGGGCATGTCGAACTCCTTGTCGCTAGAGAAAAAGATGGATCCGTATTCAGGATACGAACAACGGCCGATCGCGGACGGCGTGGGCTTCGGCGAACATGTCCAGCAACGGATCCGACAACTCCATCAGCTCGGGCAGGCACTCGCACACCGCGGCGGTCACGTCGTCGCAGAAGCCGCCCAACCGGATGGTGCACGCCGCGACCTCGGCCGGATCGAGCGCGAGCAGACGCTGCGCGGCGATCGCCGACCCGGTCATGGTGATGTACACCTGCACGGCCGCCGTGTCGGCAACCGACAGGCCCGCCGCGAGCCCGACGTGCCCAGCGGCAACAGCCAGGTGCGGCTTCCGCCCGATGGACATCCAATCATGATGCGGCCAAGCCGACTTGGCCAACCGAAGCAATCCACGGCCCTGAGCACGGGAGGCAGACCTGGCGGCCGGAGACGGGGTCCGAGCGTCGGATTCGGCATCGGCCTCGTCCGTGCTCGACGACCCGTACACCAGCGATGCTGCAATGGACGCCGTCGTGGCTCCGGAGGTTCGGATACGGCGTCGCAGAAACGCCTCCAGCGTCGCGATGTCACGAACGAAGCCCGAGGCGATCGCTTCCTCCACGCCGCCGGAATGCACGTGACCACCGGTGGGCAGACGTGAATCGGCAAGCGAGAGAAGCGTCGTCACCTGCAGCCGAGCATCGGGCATCAGAAGAGGAAGTATCGCTGCGCCATCGGCAGTTCGGTTGCCGGCTGCTCCGTCCATACGTCACCGTCGATCCGCACGGTGAAGGTGTCGGGGTCCACTCGGATATCCGGCAGAGCGTCGTTGAGTGCCATATCCGACTTCCTGACACCGCGCACGTTCTTGACCGGAACCAGCCGGCGATCGCAGTTCAGTCGCCCGGCGAGTCCGTCCTCGATCGCCTGCGGGGCAACGAAATGCAGCGACGTGGCTGCCGCTGCTTTGGGCGACGCCCCGAACATCGGACGCGGTAGCTCGGGTTG
This sequence comes from Rhodococcus sp. IEGM 1330, assembly GCF_033142445.1. NCBI lineage: Bacteria > Bacillati > Actinomycetota > Actinomycetes > Mycobacteriales > Nocardiaceae > Rhodococcus > Rhodococcus sp. IEGM 1330. The sequence goes on along the minus strand of NZ_JAWLSB010000006.1, from coordinate 115,969 downwards.
CGGAGTCGGAATGGATGCGTTGGCATCCCCCATAGCAGCCCAGGCGATCATGCCGCCCTTGATGACCATGTGCGGACGGACGCCGAAAAATGCCGGATCCCACAGCACCAGATCGGCTAGTTTGCCCGGCTCGATCGAACCGATCTCGTCATCCAGACCGTGGGCGACGGCCGGACAGATGGTGTATTTCGCGACGTAGCGCATCACTCGATTGTTGTCGGCTCCGTTGTCACCGGCCAGGAAACCGCGACGAGTCTTCATCACGTGCGCCGTCTGCCAGGTACGCAGAACGACCTCGCCGATACGGCCCATTGCCTGCGCATCGCTGCCGATCATCGAGATCGCACCCATGTCGTGCAGCAGGTCCTCGGCTGCGATGGTCGACGGCCGGATGCGGCTCTCGGCGAAGGCCAGATCCTCGGGGATCGACGGACTGAGGTGATGGCACACCATCAACATGTCGAGATGTTCGTCCAGGGTGTTGACGGTGTGGGGACGCGTCGGGTTGGTCGAGCTGGGGAGGACGTGCGGCTGCGCCGCAACGGTGATGATGTCGGGCGCGTGCCCGCCGCCCGCACCCTCGGTGTGATACGCGTGAATTCCGCGGCCCCTGATCGCATCGAGGGTGGTCTCGACGAAACCGGCCTCGTTCAGGGTGTCCGAGTGCAGTGCTGCCTGAACTCCTGCGTCCTCGCACACTCGAAGGCACGCGTCGATCGCGGCCGGGGTGGATCCCCAGTCCTCGTGCAGTTTGAATCCCGATGCGCCGGCGCGCAATTGCTCCCACATCGAGTCGGGATTGACCGTGTTGCCCTTGCCGAGGAGCACGATGTTCATCGGCCAGTCGTCCAGCGACTCGAGCATCCGAGACAGGTGCCATGCGCCCGGGGTGACGGTGGTGGCCTTGCTGCCTTCGGCGGGGCCGGTACCGCCTGCGATCACGGTGGTGATGCCGCCGCCGAGAGCCTCCTCCTTGATCTGCGGGCAGATCAGATGGACGTGACAGTCGATGCCGCCGGCCGTGACGATCTTCCCGTTGCCCGCGATGATTTCGGTGGACGGGCCGATGACGAGATCGGGATGCACCCCGGTCATGGTGTCGGGATTGCCTGCCTTGCCCAGCGCCACGATGCGTCCGTCGCGAATACCGAGATCGGCCTTGATGATTCCCCAGTAGTCGACGACGACGACCCCGGTGATCACCGTGTCGGGAGCACCGTCGGCGCGGGTGGCTCGGGACTGCCCCATCGATTCACGGATCACCTTGCCGCCGCCGAACACGGCCTCCTCACCGGCCTTGCCGGGGCCACCACTGCGGTCCTCGGTGACCTCGATCAGAAGATCTGTGTCTGCCAAGCGGATTCGATCACCTGTGGTGGGGCCGAACAACTGGGCATATCGACTGCGACTCATGCGCGCCATCAGCTGTCCAACTTTCCGGGAGGTGTCATGCTCAATCCGTATACCTCGCGCGTGCCACCGAGGGGCACGAGCCGAATCGTCTGTTCGATGCCGGGCTCGAACCGCACCGCCGTGCCAGCGGGGATGTCGAGGCGGCAGCCGTGTGCCCGCTCGCGGTCGAACTGCAGAGCTGCGTTGGACTGCGGGAAATGCACGTGGCTGCCCACCTGTACCGGACGATCTCCCGCGTTGACGACGGCCATGGAGATGACCTCGGCGCCGTCGTTGATCTCGATGTCGCCTGCGACGGTGATGACCTCGCCCGGAATCAGGTGGCCGTCACCCCGCTTCGGTGAGATCGGCTCGTGCACCGTGATCAGCTTCGTGCCGTCCGGAAAGGTCGCTTCCACCATCACCTCGGGGAGCAACTCGGGCACACCGTCGAGCACGTCGTCGGCGCCGAGAATCTCGCGACCCGAGGACATCAGGTCTGCGACCGATCGGCCGTCGCGGGCACCCTCGAGGAGGTGATCGGTGATGACCGCGATCGCCTCGGGGTGATTGAGTCTGAGGCCGCGTGCCTGGCGACGCCGAGCGAGTTCGGCCGCGTAGCTGACGAGCAGTCGGTCCTGCTCGTGCGGAGACAACCGCATTGGAGTTCTCCGTCCCGATCGGTGATGGTGCCCGGCAATTCTGACACGCTTGCGACCCGTCGGCAGCGGAGCGCGCCGACGCACCTCAACCGAGCGGCACGGTCACCGATCGATCGAGCAATCCCCGCAGCACGTCTCGGTCGATGCCGTCAGCCACGTTCTGCAGTTCGGCGATGCCGAACGCGCCCGAATCCAGGCCCCGCACCAGAACGCCTGCCAACGCCTGGGCTGTCGCCGGCTCGTCCATCACCTCACCACCCTGGCGATCGAGGTAGCTGCCCAGTCGAGCAGCAGCGACCGGCATGGCCTGACGGAAGAAGCCGAAGGTGGCGAGCCATCGCGTCACCAGATGCCCGGGATGCATGTCCCAACCCTGATAGAAGCCGCGCTCGAGGGATCTGGTGACCAGGTCGAAGTGTCGACGCGCGGACGCAGCCACCTGCGTGGGGTCGCCTGTCGGCACCACCTGGGTCGAACCGTCGCACACCCATACCCCGGTCTGTGCCGCTGCCACCAACATGACGTTCTTCGCATGGTCCGCCACCGGGTGGGCCAATGATTGTTGCGCAGAGGTGATTCCGCAGGCGGCGCTGTAGTCGTAGGTCCCGTAGTGCAGGGAGGTGCAGCGGCCGTCCGCCCTGGTGATCGCCCGCGCGAGCGTGGCCGTACCGTCCGCCCCGATCACCGCCTGTGGGCTCTCGATCTGCAGCTCGAATCGAAGAGCTCGATCGGTCAGGCCGTGCGCACGCTCAAGTTCCTCACACAAGGCGACCACCGCGGCTACCTGCGAGGCGGCACGGAGCTTGGGTACGGTGAACACGAAGCCGTCGGGCACTCCCCCGGCTCCGTCCAGGACCAGCTCAAGGGTGCGTATTCCACGCCGACGCTCATGTGCCGCAAGCCCTTTGGCACGAATCCCGAGCCACGTCGGACCGGCCGGATCTTCGGCCAAGGCGGACAGTGCTGCCCCGGCCGCCCTCGCATGACTGTCCTCGACGGCATCCGATCGCCACCCGTAACCGTCCTCGAAATCGAATCTGAGGTCTTGGATGGGCGCATTGCCGAGCCGGTCGCGCACGAGGGGTAGTGCGTGCTGGGTGTCGAGTCCGGAGAACGCCTCGGGGTGGGCATCCAGGATTGCCAGGGCGGCGGCACCCCATTCGGCGGGGACAGCCGCCGACGCATCCGAGGCCGGTACGTAGACGGTGTGCGAGGGCTGGCCACCGACTCGGTCACCCGGATAGTGCTGCGCGAGTTCGTCGTCGATGGGACCGAACAGTGATTCGAGGCGATCGAACGCGTCGGAAGTCAGTGCGGTTGTCCCCGAATGGAAGGAAGAGTCGGCGCTGTCGCTGTGTCCCGTCATGGGCATCACTGTCCCAGACGCGCCATGTTTTCGATATTCGCCAGCCGGACCTTGCCCTGAGCAACCAGGCGTCCACTCTCGTCCGTCATGTCGACCTGCCAGAGCTGCTGGGTGCGGCCCCGATGAATCGGATGTCCGTGCGCGGTCAGGGTTCCCGATCGAGTTGCGCGCAGGAAGTCGGTGTTGTTGTTGGTTCCGACCACGTGTCCGCGGGAGCCGAACCAGGCCGATCCACCGATACTGGCCACCGACTCGACCACCGAGCACAGCACGCCCCCGTGCATGATTCCGGCCGGTTGATGAAGTTGCGGGGTGACGGTCCATTCCGCGCGCACCTCGTCGCCGGACACCTCGAGGTATCGCAGGCCGACGACCCCGTCGAACCCTCGTGCACACAATTCGGTGAGCTGTTCCGCCGTCATGGAGTCGAAGGTGGTCTCTTCCGTCGTGCCGTTCGAGTCCGTCATAGCTGTGCCCTCCGGTTGCGTCGAGATGGTCCGGCCGACTCGGCTGTCGACTCTCGTTCAGAGATACACGACGATCGACCCACAAAAATCGGTGGGCCTCTCGTTCGTCGAAGAACGAGAGGCCCACCGTGGCAAGGACCGGGAGTCACTGCAGCCCTCAGGACTCCGGCGCGGTCCGTTGGTACGAAGTCAGCATAGGCAAACCTTAGTTCAGACGCAAGGCCTTCACGATGCCCGGAGTCTCGCACGCCCCGGAACCCCGACGCGTGAGCGGACGGGAGCCCCAGCGGCGACCATGGCGTCGAGGAGCATCTGTCCCCGGCGGGCACCTGCCGATGCGCTCGCACCCGCCAGAACCGGCACGTACGTCGAGGCCCCGAGGATGGCGTCACCGACCAGAGCCCAGAAGACACGCGCGTCCAGCGGTGCGCGCTCGGTGATCGCGCGGAACACCGCGCCGAGCGACGTCGTGCAGCGATGTGCAGTCCAGACCAACAGCGCCTGTTCGCACGGAAGCGTGACCGTGCCGGGCTCACCCGCAGCGGGATCCTCGGGGAGCACTCGCAGGATCGGCGATGCCACTCCCGCCCAATCGATCCCGCCGTCGCTGTCCATGTGGATCCACAGATTGTCGATGCCCGGATCCCAGGCGCGTGACTCCAGAACCAGCAGCGCGGCCACGCGCCCGACGACGGCGTGAATCAGGGCCGTCGCGACCTGCACTGCCGCAGCCTCGGGAACATCGAGATCCTCGAGCGATCGTCGGTACATCTGCTCGACGCGACCGTCGTCGAGACCCACCGCCAGCTGCCACCAACGGCGTTTGCCCTCGCTCGCCATGGCCGCCACCGCGTACATCCGCGGGTAGTCGGGGTTGAGTGCACGCAGGGTCGCGCACGAGTCGGCCAACAGCGCCGCCCCGCCGGATCGATTCGAGAATCGATGCACATCGGCCCAGCCCGTGTATGACGCTGTTGCAACTGACACCTGATCACTCCTTAGGTTCTCGGCGGGTGCACGCGTCGCACCCCTACCCGGTAAATGTAGGCTAGCCTAACCAGATCGTAAAGCGGGTCAGGCACCGCTACCCTTACCTCGCCTCACGCTTCGAGCAAGGGTTCCGTAACCTAAACCGAGTCCCTTCGAAACAGCGAGGAGTCACGAGCACTGTGACAACAGCTCCGCTACTCGGCCCCCACGGCGCACGCCGGTCTTCCGACGAGCCGTACGGGACCGAGGACGTGCCCACCGGGCCGCCGCGGCGTAGCTCTCGCATCGCTGCAGCCGCGATCGACGCACTGATCGTGCTGGTCCCCGTGTTCGTCGGCTGGTCGATCGTCGACGCGCTCCGTGACGACAACGGTGGCGGCCAGGCGGACCGATTCGTGTTCGGCACAATCTCGGTGTGCGTCGCCCTGGCTCTGTTCGTCTGGAATCGCGGCTACCGCGACGGCAACGAAGGCCAGAGCACCGGTAAACGCTGGATGGGTCTGATACTGCGTGACAGCGCCACGCACGGTCCGATAGGTGCTCGTCGTGCCCTCCGGCGCCAGTTCGGGATCGACGCTTCGTCATCCGAGGTCGTTCGCGACAAGACCGCGGCAGCAGAAGGATTCGAGCCCATCCCCAAAGACGGTTCGGTCGCTGCCATTCGGCGGCGGAGATTGCTCGGCTTGGCCGTCCTGGTCGCCGCTCTCTTCGCCGGCATCCTCGCCAGCATCGCCATCGGCGCACGACCACTGACGTTCGCCGAAATCGCTCATGCGCTGCTGAATTCGACAGGCACCGACACCGACATCATCGTGCGCACGCTGCGAGTTCCCCGCACGGTGCTCGCATTGGTCGTCGGAATCGCGCTCGGTATCGCAGGTGCTCTCATCCAGGGGCACACCCGAAATCCGTTGGCCGACGCCAGCCTGCTCGGCCTCAATTCCGGGGCGGCGTTCTTCGTCGTGATGGCCATCTACCTGTTCCGGTTCACCTCGCCGAGTCAGTACCTGTGGTTCGCGTTCGCCGGTTCGGCGGTGGCGAGCATCGTCGTGTTCGGACTCTCGTCGATCGGGTCGGGCAGATCGAGTCCGGTCAATCTCGCGCTGGCCGGGGCCGGCGTCGCATTCTTTCTCTCGGCCATGACCAACGCCGTCGTTCTGCTCGATCAGACCAGCTTGGACGGCTACCGCTTCTGGGTGGTCGGATCCGTTGCAGGACGCGGCCTCGACGTACTCTGGCAGGTCTTGCCGTTCCTGGTGATCGGCGTCCTCATCGCACTGGCGAGCACCCCCGGCCTGAACGTCATGAGCCTCGGCGAGGACGTCGCACGATCGCTCGGGACCAACATCGCGATCACCCGCACCGTCGGCATCCTCGCCATCACGCTGCTCACCGGTGCCGCGACCGCAGCATGCGGGCCCATCGCATTCGTCGGCCTCGTCGTTCCGCACATCGCCCGCGCGGTGACCGGACCCGACTACCGCTGGCTGGTGCCCTATGCGGGCCTCATGGGCGGAGTGATGCTCATGATCGCCGACGTCATCGGCCGGGTCGTGGTGCGCCCGGGCGAGCTTCAGGTGGGCATCGTTCTGGCACTGATCGGAGCGCCGTTCTTCATTGCTCTCGTTCGACGCCGGAAGTTGGTCGGCCTGTGACCGCCGACGTGCAGTCCCCCACACCATCGCCCGGCCCTGCTGTCGTTCGCACCCGGCCTGCGTTTCGCCTCGGTCCGATCTCGATGGTCCGACGGCCAGTGATGGTTTTGACGACCGTCCTCCTGGCTGCGGCGCTGGTGCTGGTCACGTGCGTGAACATCGGCCGAGGCGACTTCCCGCTGTCGATCGTGCAGGTCCTCGACGTGCTGCTCGGCGGCGGTTCGAGGATCGAACGATTCATCGTGATGGACCTGCGACTGCCCCGATCACTGACCGGGCTCCTCGTCGGGGCCGCACTCGGTATTTCCGGCGCGATCACGCAGTCGATCTCTCGCAATGCCCTCGCCAGCCCCGATATCCTGGGTATCACCGCCGGTTCCAGTGCCGCTGCTGTCGCACTGATCGTTCTCGGCGGTGGCAGCTTCAGCGGGTTGCTCGCCACCCTCGGCCTTCCTCTCGCGGCACTGATCGGCGGGCTGCTCACCGCGATCGCGATCTACGCCCTCGCCTGGCGCAAGGGCGTCGACGGGTTCCGCCTCATTCTGGTCGGCATCGCGTTCAACGCCATGCTCACCGCGGTGATCGGCTGGCTGCTGATCAGCGCCGACATCAACGACGTCTCGCGCGCTCAGGTCTGGCTCAACGGGTCGCTCAACGGAGCGGACTGGGCCGCGGTCTGGCCGGTCGCCATTGCGGTTGTCCTCGTCGGCGGCGGCACCGTCGTCGCGACGTTCACGCTGGGTGCCCTGCGACTCGGCGACGACAACGCACGATCGCTCGGTGTTCGCCTGCAACACAGTCAGGCCATGATGTTGCTCGCTGCCGTCGCACTCGCCGCGATCGCCACCGCCGCCGCGGGACCTATCGGATTCGTGGCGCTCGCCGCCCCTCAGATCGCGCTGAGGGTGCTGCGAACGCCCGGCCCGCCGATCATCGCGTCGGCACTTCTCGGTGGATTGCTCGTCGTGGCAAGCGATCTGATCGCTCGCACGATCCTGCCGGTGGAGCTCCCGGTCGGCATCGTCACCTCGGCCCTCGGCGGACCGTTCCTGCTCTACCTACTCGTTCGCAGTAATCGAAAGGCCTCCGTATGACAACCAGCCACACCTCGCGTCTGATCGCGAACGATCTGAGCCTCGGTTACGGCGACCGCACCGTCGTCGAGCACCTCGATCTCGAGATTCACACCGGCGTCATCACCACTGTCATCGGACCCAACGGCTGTGGAAAGTCGACGCTGCTGCGTTCGCTCGGCCGTCTGCTCAAGCCCAAGGCAGGCAGCGTGATGCTCGACGGTCGAGCGATCTCCTCGATGAAGACCAAGGAAGTGGCCCGCACCCTCGGGATGTTGCCTCAGGCACCGACCGCTCCCGAAGGGCTGACCGTCGCAGATCTCGTGTCACGCGGTCGTCACCCGCACCAGTCGTGGATCAGGCAGTGGAGCTCGGACGACGAGGCCGAGGTGGCGAACGCACTCGAACTGACCGGAGTCGGCGACCTCGCCGACCGACCTGTCGACGAGCTGTCCGGTGGCCAGCGGCAACGCGCGTGGATCTCGATGGCACTGGCCCAGGGCACCGACATCCTTCTGCTCGACGAGCCGACCACCTACCTCGATCTGGCGCACTCCATCGAGGTCCTCGATCTCGTCGACCGCCTGCACGACGAACTCGGCCGCACCATCGTCATGGTCCTGCACGATCTGAACCTGGCGATTCGCTACAGCGACCGGTTGATCGTGATGAAGCAGGGACAGATCGTCACCTCGGGTCGGCCGCAGGACGTGATTTCCGAGCAGCTTCTGCTCGACGTGTTCGGCCTAGAGGCCGCCGTGATCGACGACCCGATGTCCGATCGTCCGCTCATCGTTCCGATCGGCACCCGGCACGTCTACGGGTCGGTCGGTGGACCGGTCCGGTCCGAAAGTCGTTCCGCCGCAGGTGCATCCACCGAGCGGTAGCGCGCAGTCTCACCGCTCGATCATCGTGCGTACCAGCTTGACACCCTGACCGATCGACACGTCGGGCAGATATGCCCGGCCGATCGCATTGCCGATACTGGGCAGTGCGGCCGGATCTGCGAAGGTCATGTGCATCGGTTCGTAGCGAGGCTGGAACTTCGACTTGAACGCCAGTAGTGAACGGAATCCGTAGACGGGTTCGAGGGTGCGTCCGAGGACGTCGAGCAGTCGCTCGAGCAGTCCCGACAGAGTCGACTGCTCGGCACTGGAGACGTGTTCGGGTTGCTTCTCGTCGACCTTGGCCAGGGGTGCGCCCGAAAGACTGAGGAATCGGGCCCCCTCCTGCTCGAGCAGCAGAGCGGCCGATGCGATGAGAAATTCCATCGTGGGCCGAAAGCCCTCGGATCTCCGTCTCATGAAATCGAGCGTCCATCCGACGATGACGCCGTCCTCGTACACCGGCATCCACGAGGTCACCCCGTGCACGGTCCGGTGCTCGTCGACGGCGATCAGGCACCGCACGTTCTCGTCGTCGACCTCCTCTAGACCGCCGAGAGTGAAGCCCATCTCGGGCATCCCCTTGTCCGCGACCCATTCCTCCGAGATAGCCGTGATCTGGTCCGTGATCGCCAGCGGGGCAGAAGGAAAACGAATCCACTCGGCGACGACGCCGGCCTTCTTCGCTCTGTTCAGTGCAGTTCGCACGTCCTGGAATCGCTTGCCGGTGAATGCAATTCCGTCGAGGTCGAGAACCGTTTCCTCACCGACCTGGATTCCTCCCCAGCCGAGGGAGTCGGTGATGCGGCGGACGTCGGGAGTGACGGAGTAGAAGCACGGGATCCATCCGTTCTCGGAGGCGAACTCGGCGAAGTCGACGACGTTGTCCCGCAAGGACTCCCGCGGACCGACGGGATCCCCGGTGGTCAGTGCCACGCCGGAGATGACGCGGTAGGCGACATAGCTGCGGCCGTCGGGACCGAACCAGTACTTGTTGCCGCGCCAGGTCGTCATCCACGACAGAGCAGACCCGCTGCTCGACATGAGTAATCCGCGTGCCCGTTCGGTGGCGTCGGTCTCGGTGCCGTACACCGGGGTGAGGAAGGTACTCGCGGCGAGCACACAGACCACCACCCAGAACACCACGCCGGTCCACTCGAAGAGCAGGGTGGTCGGTGTGCTCTGCGGTAGCAGGGCGGGCTCGAGCCACTGCAGGTAGACCGGGGGAATCAATCGTTGCGGGAAGTCCACCAGCAATCCGCCGAAGGACGGCGAATCGGCGAAGCCACCTCGGGCCAGATACCCACCGATCGAGTAGATCAGGGCGAGTCCCGCTGCCACCCCGACCACCGAGGTCGCCCATCGACGATAGGTACCCGAAGGTGCCGACACGTCGAAGAACTTGCGGGTGACGATCAGGACCAGCAACACGATCAGTGGCAGCAGGAACGGCACTGCCGTGCGGTACGCCGTCGGCGATTCCAATCCGTAGAACAGGGACTGGTCGTCACCGGACTCGAGGAACCGGATTGCGAAGTTGGCCACCGACAGTGCGAGCAGAATCCCCTGCGAGACCACCGCCATCGCCCATGCGAAACGCCTGCCTCGGCGCAGGCCGTCACTGACCACGAGCAGGAACAGCGACGGCATGATGCTCAGGATGGTCGGGCCGACTCCCCCGAGTCTGAGATCGAGCAGACCACGACGGCATTCGACCGGGTCGGTGGTCGCGTCGGCGCAGATTTCGCGCACCTCGGCCGCCGTGTACGGAACCCCCCGCACCACATCACGAAGTACCGCGAACGGCCCGACAGCGTTGGGGCTCAGTGCCGCCAGCACCGGACCCAGGGCGCTCGCGGCGACGATCAGCGCTACCAGCACCCGACCTTCGCGTTGGGTACCCGCCAATCGAGGGCCACGTGCCGATCGGCCGACGATCCACGGACCCGCGATCAGACCGATCACCGCCGCGGCGAGCCGAACGACGTCCTGCAGGTGCCCACCGAACAGTGCCAACGTCACCAGTAGGGCCAACACGCCGACGCGGATTCTCCTGCGCCACAACGTATCCATCCGCGAAGTCGCGACCAGCACCACACCGAAGATCCAGGTCGTCGGGCCAACAGCGGTTCCGACATGCAACCGAAATCCCCAGTCCGCGTCGAAGGTCTTGGCCAGGACCGCGAGACCGAGGCCGAACAGCGAACCGGCCACCTGCGTCACGAACGCCGCGACGGCGAAGCGACGGGATCCGATACGGCGCTCGATCGGTGCGGCGGCGAGCAGCACCCCTACCGTGGCCACCACACAACCCGCGATATTGGGTGCCGCCAGACCCGAGGTGAGCGGGGTCCACAGATGCCAGTGCTCGAACGGCATGATGCCCACGGCGAAGTACTTGTCCATCTCGCCCCGGTTGTCCACGACAGCGGCGACGATGCCCATCACCCAGACGACGGCGAGCAAGGTGAAACTGACCGGTGCTCCCACCGCACCGAACACGATGAGCGCCCACACCCGGCGAAGCTGGCGCATCACCGCAGACGCGCCAGACCTCAGGGATTCGGTGCGCTTGGACATCCACGACGGATCGGCGGGGTCGTGCGCGTCTCCCACCGCCGAGGTCGGTGCTTCGGGGTTCGAAGCGGACGGTCGTTCCGGATCCGTCACGTTCACGACATCAACCCTGTCCTCGTTGCCAACCATGGGAGCTCACGTCGGAGGCCTTCCGACCACACCGCGAAGCTGTGTCCGCCCGGTACCTCCACGTACTGCACGTCCATTCCGGCGGCCTTCGCCGCGTCGTACATCTCCTGTTGGCCCGGTTTGTAGTCCTTGTCGTCCGACCCCACGACGAAAATACCGGCCGAGTCGGGATACTGACGTGATTTCAGCAGGTCGAGCGGGTTGATGGCGGTGAACGCCGCAGAGTTTCCTCCGAAAGCCTGCTGCACAGTTCGGTCTCGATCGCCGAGAGTCGGCTCGCGCTGGCCGGAGAGGTCGAGAAAGGTGGGATAGACATCGGGATGATTGGTCGCCATCTGAATCGAGCACGTACCGCCGTAGGACAATCCACCTATCGCCCAGTGCGCGCGATTCGGGTCCACCTGCAGCGCGCTGTCGATCCAGTCGGGAACGTCGCGGGAGAGATACGTGTCCACGTTGCCCAGGGGTGAGTCGACACAGAGCGGATTCGCCATCGACGACCCGGTTCCGTCCGCGACAACGACGACCGGCGCAAGACCCGAGTGATCGCGAGCGAAGTTGTCCATGGTCTCGGCGAGCTTTCCGCCGTTGAGCCAATCCTCGGGCGCTCCCGGCTGGCCTGCGAGCAGCACGAGAACCGGCAGGAGGGGACGAGGATCGGCGAAGTAGGCGGGCGGCAGGTAGATCTCCGCATCTCGTGCGGAGAAGTTCGACGCGGTGGCCGGAATGGAGGCAGAGGTGATTCTCCCGGCGGCCGCCAGATCTCCTGGCGCGGTCCAGACCGAGTCGAGCGGCGTGCCGGTGACGGTCTGTTCTACCGCAGCGGGCACATCCGAGAACTGAATACGCGCTGCGGACTCGGCCCCGAGAGCGTTGCCCACGGTGGGATAGGCGTCGAACTCGAGGTTGATGTGCAAGGCCGACGCCGCCACCACGAACACCATCGCAATCACGGAAGCCAGCGTGCCCAGCACCCCTCGCGCGGCCAAAGACCGGGGAATCACCGCGAACAGCGCAGCGAGGCCGACTCCGATCCACACGTAGATCGCGGTCTCTATCGGGTCCGGGAACGGTCGCCACACCTTCTCGACCACCACGTAGCCGATCGCCGTGACGACGATCGCTGACGTCGCGGCGATCGGCAGCGCACGCGTGGCGTATCGCCGCGATCTCGAGAAGAGCAGCCACAGACCACCGAGGGCGCCGAGAACGGACACGATCACCGGTACCGGGCCGTCGATCAACGACAGGGAATCGAACCACTCCACGCTTTCGTCTCCGCTCACTTCTCGAAAGTCGGGCCGAGGGGCGGCACGATCACAGCACAGAATATTCGCCCCGGGATCCCGGCGGTCGAGACCCGCCGATTCGTCGCGACCACGTCTATGACCGATCCCACACCAGCTGACCGGTCGGTACTACCACGAGTAGTACGCATCCGCGTCGGACTAGCCGTAGACTCGGACGAATGGCTGGTCTTGGTGAACTAGAGCGCGCAGTGATGGACCATCTGTGGGAGTCGTCGGATCCCCAGACCGTTCGACAGGTCCACGAGGCCCTTGCGACGCATCGCGAACTCGCTTATACGACGGTGATGACGGTGCTGCAGCGGCTGGCGAAGAAGAAGTTGGTCGTCCAGCAACGCGATGACAGAGCGCACCGCTATGCCCCGTTGCACGGCCGCGACGAGCTGGTCGCGAGCCTCATGGTCGACGCGCTGTCGCAGGCACCGGCGTCGGGTGGACGCGCAGCGGCACTCGTGCACTTCGTCGGTCAGGTCGGGGCCGACGAAGCCGCCGCCCTCCGTGAGGCGCTCGCCGCATTGGAAGTGGCACAATCGACATCGAAGTCCCCTTCGGCTGGAGATGGCCGTCCGACGGACTGACGCTCGCGGCAGTAAGTGAGGACATGAACTCGACGACTGCGCTGGTATTCGCAGTACTCGCGCTGATCCTGGCCGGGCCGGTTCCGGCAGTGCTCGCTCGCGCGAGCTGGCCGTACCGGTCACCGCGCGCGGCTCTCGTGCTGTGGCAAGCAATTGCCCTCGCTGCTGTGCTCTCGGCGTTCAGTTCCGGCCTCGCGATCGGCGGACTGCTACTGGTCCCCGGTCCGGACGGTCGTCCCACGACGGCACCGACCGACGAGATCGACGCGCTCGGCCTGCCCCTGTGGATCCTCTACGTCGTCGTCCTCGCCATCACGCTGGGTATCGGTGCCAAGCTCATGTTCTCCGTCGTTCAGGTAGCGGTCAGAACACGTCGTCGACGTTCCAGGCATCGCGTGCTCGTCGATCTGCTGGATCGAAGTGACTTGGGCGAGAACCCCTTCCGCGGTCTCCGCGATGCAGACATCCGCGTGCTCGACGCAGCCGAACCGATCGCGTATTGCCTACCCGGCCTGCGTCAGCGGGTGGTTCTCAGCCGGGGAACATTGGCCAGCCTGTGCGAGGCGGAAGTCACCGCCATCCTCAGTCACGAGCGGTCACACCTGCGCGCCCGCCACGACCTGGTCCTGGAAGCATTCACTGCCGTCAACGAAGCGTTCCCGCGGATCGTCCGCAGCAGGTCCGCACTCGGCAGCGTGCAGCTGCTGGTCGAGCTGCTCGCAGACGATTCGGCGGTCAAGGTCACCGGACCGACTCCGTTGGCCAGGGCACTGGTCACGTGTGCCGGATCCACCGCACCGCGTGGTGCGATGGCCGCCGGAGGGCCGCACACCCTCATCCGTGTTCAGCGCTTGAGCGGTCCTCGCAGCGATGTGCGTATCGCCGCGGCTGCCTACGCCGCGGCCGTGGTGATCCTCGTTCTTCCGACGATCTACGTCGCCATGCCGTGGCTGGAGGAACTGAGCAAGCTCGTCGGGTGAGCCCGCCCGCGATAGGGGTCGCACAGGTCACATCGACTCGAGTCGAACAATTCGCGATACGTCCCGTACAGTAGAGATCGGTCGCCATCGCGACCTAGCAATCGAAATGGCACAAACAGCCCCACTTTATGCAGTTCTCATCTGCATTCTGATGGCCAGGTGACAGTGCCCTGGCTCGTATCAATGTGTTCTGGCTGTTTTTCCGTGTTTCCCGGTTCATCGGGTGCTCTCAGCTTCGGGCTTATTGGCGTGCCCGTAATCCGGAGAGGCTTTACTGCGTGACCCACGCTGTTTCCAACACACCCGTTTCCACCACTTCCGACACCACGGCAGTCCCGACGCCCGTAGCGGCACCGGCCTTCACCTTCGCCGATCTCGGACTGCCCGAGGCAGTCGTCGCCGCATTGGCGCGCAACTCGATCACCGTGCCCTCCCCTATTCAGGAGAAGGCACTTCCCGACGCGATCGCCGGTAAGAACGTCCTCGGTCGTGCGCAGACCGGCTCGGGCAAGACCCTTGCCTTCGGACTGCCGATCCTGCAGCGCCTGTCGCTGCACACCGACCGCCCGGCAGCCAAGCGCCCGCGTTCGCTCGTGCTGGTCCCCACCCGCGAGCTCGCCTTCCAGGTTGTCGAATCCCTCGCTCCCTACGCCAACGCCCAGGGCCTGCGAGTCATGCCCGCCGTCGGCGGCACCCCGTTCAACAAGCAGGTCGAGCAGCTCCGACGCGGAGTCGACGTCCTCGTCGCCACCCCGGGCCGCCTCGCCGATCACCTCCGCCAGGGCACCTGCATCCTGGACTCGATCGAGATCACCGCGCTCGACGAGGCGGATCAGATGGCCGACATGGGCTTCCTGCCCGAGGTACGTGCCGTCCTCGCCGACACTCCGGCAGACGGGCAGCGCATGCTGTTCTCGGCCACCCTCGACCGTGAGGTTCAGTCGCTGGTCCGCCAGTTCCTGCCCGATCACGTCGAGCACTCCACCCAGGACGGCAAAGCCAGCGTCCGGACCATGGATCACTACGTCCTCATGGTCGACCGGGGTCAGAAGGATCTCGTTCTCTCCGAGATCGGTGCTCGCGAAGGCGGCCGCACCATCATGTTCGCGCGTACCAAGCTGGGCTGCGACGGAATCACCGATCGCCTGCGTGCGCTCGGTATCGCCGCGGAGTCACTGCACGGTGGCAAGGCTCAGAATCAGCGCACCCGCGTTCTCGAGCGCTTCAAGAACGGTCGCACCCCCGTCCTCGTCGCCACCGACGTTGCTGCTCGCGGAATCCACGTCGATGGTATCGACCTGGTCGTCCACGTCGATCCGCCCGCAGACCACAAGGACTACCTGCACCGCGCAGGACGCACCGCACGCGCGGGAGAGAAGGGAACCGTCGTCGCGATCGTGCTCCCCAACCAGCGTCGTCAGGTTCTGCGTCTGACCGGTATGGCCGGCGTCAAGGCCACCGCCGTCAACGTCTCGCCCGGTTCGGCCGAGCTGAACAGCATCACCGGAGCGAAGAAGCCGACCGGTGAGCCCCTGCGCGCCGAGTCCGCTCCCCGCGACCGGAACAGCCGTCCCGGCTACCAGGGATCGAACCCACGCAGCGGCGGTGGATACCAGGGCTCCAACCCCCGCAGCAGCGGCGGATACCAGGGCTCCAACCCGCGCAGCAGCGAGGGCTACCAGGGTGACCGTCCCCGCACCGGCTACCAGGGATCGAACCCACGCAGCAGCGAGGGCTACCAGGGCTCCAACCCCCGCAGCGGCGGTGGATACCAGGGCTCCAACCCCCGCAGCAGCGGCGGATACCAGGGCTCCAACCCCCGCAGCAGCGAGGGTTACCAGGGCGACCGCCCGCGTCGCTCCGACTCGAGCTCGTACCGCGGCTCCGAGGGTCGTGGCTACGAAGGTCGTGGCTCCGACAACCGTCGTCCCGCGTCCGGTCCTCGCCAGGACGAGCACCGCTCCGGAGGCTTCCGCAGCCGCACGGAACGTCGTTCGTACGACGGTTTCGACGGTCCGGCTCGCAGCCACTGATCGGTTCGTCACCGTGAGGTCGTGATCCGACCGGAACTGCACAAACGGGTGCCGCATTCTTCGCGAATGCGGCACCCGTTGTCGTTGCCGGTGGTCGGGTTCGACACCGGCCGGGGGGTTGGCTCGCGCGAAATCTCTCGGCAGGGAAAGCTGTCGGTATGACCTCAGCAGCAGAACCGACAGAACTGGCTCAGATCGGAGTCACCGGACTCGCCGTCATGGGCTCCAACATCGCCCGCAACTTCGCCCATCACGGCCACACCGTCGCCTTGCACAACCGCAGCGTCGCCAAGACCGATGCCCTGATCGCCGAGCACGGCACCGAGGGCACCTTCATCCGCACCGAAACCATCGAGGAGTTCGTCGCCGCCCTCGCGAAGCCGCGCCGAGTGCTCATCATGGTCAAGGCAGGCGACCCCACCGACGCGGTGATCGAGGAGCTTGCAGGCGCGATGGAGGAGGGCGACATCATCATCGACGGTGGTAACGCCCTCTACACCGACACCATCCGTCGCGAGGCGGCCATGAAGGAGCGCGGACTGCTCTTCGTCGGTGCCGGTATCTCCGGCGGCGAAGAAGGCGCGCTCAACGGACCGTCGATCATGCCGGGCGGTCCGGCCGAGTCCTACAAGGCCCTCGGGCCGCTGCTGGAATCCATCGCAGCGCAGGTCGACGGCACGCCGTGCTGCACGCACATCGGACCCGACGGCTCCGGACACTTCGTCAAGATGGTCCACAACGGCATCGAATACGCCGATATGCAGCTCATCGGTGAGGCGTACAACCTGTTCCGCGACGCCCTCGGTTACACGCCGGCGCAGGTAGCGGACGTGTTCACCGAGTGGAACAACGGTGATCTGGAGAGTTACCTCGTCGAGATCACCGCCGAGGTTCTACGCCAGATCGACGCCAAGACCGGTCAGCCTCTCGTCGACGTGATCGTCGACGCTGCGGAGCAGAAGGGTACCGGTCGCTGGACCGTCAAGGCGGCCCTGGACCTCGGTGTTCCCGTCACCGGTATCGCCGAGGCGGTGTTCGCTCGGGCTCTGTCGGGGTCACGCGCTCAGCGCAAGGCAGCCGTCGGGCTCGCCTCGGGAACACTCGCCGACAAGCCCACCGACGCGGAGCAGTTCACGCACGACATCAGTCGGGCTCTGTACGCGTCCAAGATCGTCGCCTACGCACAGGGCTTCGACCAGATCGCCGCCGGCAGTACCGAATACGACTGGAATCTGCATCCCGGTGACCTCGCCACGATCTGGCGCGGTGGCTGCATCATCCGCGCTCGGTTCCTCGATCGCATCAAGGACGCATACGACGACAACGCCGAACTGCCGAGTTTGATCCTGGCGCCGTACTTCCGTGATGCCATCGAGAACGCCATCGACAGCTGGCGTCGGGTAGTCATCACCGCGGCTTCGTTGGGCATTCCGGTCCCCGCGTTCGCGTCCTCGCTCTCCTACTACGACGCGTTGCGGGCAGAGCGTCTACCGGCCGCTCTGACACAGGGACAGCGGGACTTCTTCGGGGCGCACACCTACGAGCGCACCGACTCGGACGGAAAGTTCCACACTCTGTGGAGCGGCGATCGTTCCGAGATCGAAGCCTGACCGACGATCGCCCGCCGGTGGCGCTGCGTGCATCACGCAGCGCCACCGGTGGACGTACCGAACCCGGTCAGACGGGCACCGGCCCGAGGACCGGTTGGACCACCGTCGACGGGATGCCCTCCCACGGCAGTGAACCTTCCAGGTCCTTCCACACCGCCTGCACGGCGCTGAAGCACCCTTGACCGTATACGTCGGATGCTGTGTAGAGAATGTCGGCACAGTCCGGTACGTCGATGGTGAACAGCTCGAATCCTGCTGCAGTGCAACCAATTCCGGATTCAAGCTCCAGCATTCCCGAGGCCACCGAGGCACCGAGCGAATTGAGAATTCGTGAGGACTCATGCGGCCCGCGCCCCGTCATGACAATCTCCGGGCTGCCGAAATTCGTGAGACCGACCGTGTAGCAGAACGCCGGGTGGATACCGTCGGGATCGATTTCCGATTCGACGTACTGCAGGGCCCACCCACACCTGTCGATGGTGCGTTTCACACCTTCGATGTACTCGTCGACGCTGTAGCCCTGACACATCTTGCACATAGCTCCCCCGCACTCTGCGTGTGATCGCCCCCGCGGCAATCACGGTGTCGAACGCTTATCGAACATGCGTTCTACTCCGAGTATTGCGTGGGGCACCGACAAGAAGATTCCGACGCGTGGTCGACGCAGCGGTAGGGTCACAGCCATGCCGGGTCAATCCGTTCGATCGTTCGCAGAACTGGGACTGCCCGTGGTTCTCGTGCACTCGCTGAGGAAAGCGGGTGTCTCCGAGCCGTTTCCGATCCAGTCTGCCGCCCTGCCCGATGCGCTTGCGGGCCGCGATGTGCTCGGCCGTGCTCCGACCGGATCGGGGAAGACTCTCGCGTTCGGGCTTCCGCTGCTCGTGCGGCTTGCCGGCCGTCGTAGTGAGCCCGGTGCACCGCGTGGACTCGTGCTGGCTCCCACTCGCGAACTTGCGCTCCAGATCCAGGAAGTGCTCGACGTCCACGGTGCGACGTTCGGCCTGCGCAGCGTCGGTGTGGTCGGCGGCGTTCCGCTCGAGCGGAATGTTCGAGAAATCCAGCGCGGAATCGACATCGTGGTTGCCACCCCCGGTCGTCTCAACGACCTGCTCGAACGACGCTCGATCACGTTGAATCGCGTGGAGGTGACTGTGATCGACGAGGCGGATCGCATGGTGGACATGGGATTTCTGCCCCAGGTCGATTCGCTTCTCGCCGCGACACCGGCCGGCGGCCAGCGGCTGCTGTTCTCGGCGACCCTCGACGAGGACGTCGACCGCCTGGTCCAGAAGTTCCTGAACGATCCGGCCGAACATTCCACGGCGGAGTCGGTGAGCGAGCCCGACATCGCGCACTACGTGTTTCGGGTCGATGCTGCCCACAAGACCGAAGTAGCTGCCGCACTTGCCAACAGAGACGGTCGCACGTTGCTGTTCGTCCGCACCACTCACGCGGTCGACCGACTCACCGACGACTGTCGCCGGCTGGGCGTATCGGTATCGTCGCTGCACGGCAACAAGACTCAGGCGCACCGAACACGTTCGCTGGCCGCTTTCGGCGACGGCGCATCGACTGCGCTGATCGCGACCGACGTCGCAGCACGCGGAGTTCACGTCGACGACGTCACCCTCGTGGTCCACGTCGACCCACCGTTGGATTCCAAGGACTACGTGCACCGCGCAGGTCGCACTGCACGCGCCGGAGCCAGCGGAACCGTCGTGACGTTGGCCACCGCCGACCAGGTGGATCACGTGTGTGCGATGGTCGGCGATGCCGGCGTCTCGGCAACGGTGGTCGATACCGAGACCGATCCCACCTCGTGGCGTCGATTGACCGGGGCTCGTACACCCATCGGCAGGCCGCTCCCGGCCGAGGCGGCGGAATCACCAGCACCGCGTGGTTCACGACGCGGTGCCGCACCCGTCCGACACGAGCGAAGCGGGCGGGCCGGAGGCAGGCGGGGCGGCAGCAGAGGACGACGCGGGTGACCTCGCCCTGGTTGTCGGTTGTCCTCGCTCTCGTTTCGGCATTCCTGTTCGCGTGCGCGGCGGTGGCGCAGCAGAGCGCCGCTGCGTCCGTTCCGGAGGGAACATCGCTGGTATCGGCCCTTGTCCGTAGCCCCCGATGGTGGATGGGTGTGGTCGGAGACGGGGGTGGTTATGCGGTACAGATTGCGGCCCTCTGGGTCGGTTCGGTCCTCGTCGTGCAGCCGCTGCTCGTCACTGCCCTCCTGTTCGCGTTACCGATGTCGGCGAAATTCGCGCGCCGCTCCCTGCCTGGGTCGACCTACCCACTCGCGTTCCTCCTCGCCGCCGCGCTCGCGGTCTTCATCGTCGTCGGTGACCCCAGCGAAGGCACAACCGATGCGCCTCTCGCAGCGTGGATCGTGCCTCTGATCGTTGCCGCTGTCGTGATCGGCGGCGCGGCAGTGGGCGGCCTGGTGCTGGCCTCCCCCGGCCTGCGGGCCCTGCTTCTCGGAGCTGCGGGAGGTCTGTTGTTCGGACTCGCTGCAGCCCTCACCAAATTCGTGACCGATCTCGTCGACGCCGATCCCCTTGCAGCACTGACGGCGTGGCAGACCTACACCCTGATCGGATCCGGCGTTGTCGGCTTCTACTTGCAACAACGCGCATTCCAGGTGGGGCCGCTGTCCGCATCGATGCCGGCCGTCACGATCTGCGAACCCCTCGGTGCAGCGTTCATCGGAGTGACGGTCCTGGACGAGAGAATCAGAACCGAGGGCGCAGCCCTGGCGACGATCGTGGTGGTGGTCGCCGTCATGGTCGTCACCACCGTCCTCCTGTCGCGCACTCAGGCGGCGAACACGACCGATTCGACGGCAGCAGACCGGGCGTCGAACGCAGGAACTCCATCCGACCGGTAGTCTCGATCAACGTGCAGTTCCTCGATGGTCACCAGCCGCCCTACGATCTCACCTACGACGATGTCTTTCTCGTCCCCAACCGAACCGACGTCACGTCGCGGTTCGATGTCGACCTGAGTACGGTCGACGGCTCGGGAACGACCATTCCGATCGTGGTGTCGAACATGACGGCAGTATCGGGCCGGCGGATGGCCGAGACCGTCGCCCGTCGCGGTGCCATCGCCGTCATCCCCCAGGACTTACCGACCGAGGCCGTCGCCGACACCGTCGCATTCGTCAAGAGCCGTGACCTGATCGCGGATACACCAGCGGTACTCGGGCCCAACGCGTCCGTGTCCGACGCCTTGGCGCTGGTACACAAGCGAGCTCACGGATCGGTCGTGATAGTCGAACACGGCAAGCCCATCGGAGTCGTCACCGAGAGCGCCTGCACCGACGTCGACCGATTTGCTCGGCTCAGTTCCGTGGCGTCTGCCGACTTCGTGCGCGTTCCCCGCCATGCGTCGCCCAAGGAAGTGTTCGAGAAGATCGAGGCGGCGCATGCTCACCTTGCCGTCGTCGTGGAGGACGACGGCTCGCTGGCGGGTGTCGTGACGAGAACCGGCGCAGTTCGGACCGGCATCTACGCCCCCGCCGTGGACGCGTCGGGGCGCCTGCGGATCGCCGCGGCTGTCGGCATCAACGGCAATGTGGCGGAGAAGGCGACCGCACTCGTCGAAGCCGGTGCAGACGTGCTCGTGATGGACACCGCTCACGGGCATCAGGAGAAGATGCTCGACGCTCTCGCTGCTGTACGCTCCCTCGATCTCGGCGTTCCCCTGGCGGCCGGCAACGTGGTGTCTGCCCAGGGCACGCGCGACCTGGTTCAGGCGGGCGCGGACATCGTCAAGGTCGGCGTCGGACCAGGAGCGATGTGCACGACGCGAATGATGACCGGTGTCGGACGCCCCCAGTTCTCGGCTGTGGCCGATTGTTCGGCTGCGGCAGCCGAACTGGGGGCTTCGGTGTGGGCCGACGGCGGTGTGCGCCATCCTCGTGACGTTGCTCTCGCACTGGCAGCCGGTGCTGCGAACGTCATGATCGGCTCGTGGTTCGCCGGCACCTACGAGTCGCCCGGCGATCTGCGAGTGGACGCATCCGGCAATCGGTACAAGGAGAGCTTCGGCATGGCGTCCAAGCGAGCCGTTGCCGCCCGTACCGCCACCGACGGGGCGTTCGACCGAGCTCGCAAGGCCCTGTTCGAGGAGGGCATTTCCAGTTCGCGGATGCGCCTCGATCCCGACCGCCCCGGCGTCGAAGATCTGATCGATCACATCTGTGCCGGAGTTCGGAGCACCTGCACCTACGCAGGGGCCCGCAGCCTCCCGGAGTTGGCCGAACGCGCAGTTCTGGGAGTTCAGTCCGCAGCCGGATTCGCCGAGGGGCGCCCCCTGCCGTCCGGGTGGTGACCCCAGTTCACGGTTAGACTCTCCAACAGCAATCACAGTTGTCCGCGCTCGCTATGCGCCCGAGGCCGATCACCCCGTGCCTGGGCGCCGTCGAATCGTCGGTCCCGCACGGGTGGGGTCACAGCGCGGACCATACAGAAGGGAATCAGGTGCCCGAGGCACCCACTATTTCGGTTGCCGGTCCGGCAACTGCAGAGCAGCACGACGAGAGTTCCACTTCGGAGGGATCCTCTATCGAGCCGGGAGAGAAACCCGGCGACACCGATTTCGGCAGCCACGTGCACTCCGGTGGCGCGATGCTCCTGTCCCAGCTTCGACGGTCCCGGCTCAGGCGGAGTTGACGCGTGGCTCTTCTTCTCACCATCGTCAGCCTGCTCGGTTTCGTCGCATTGACGGCCGGCACCGCGCTGTTCGTAGCGGCCGAGTTCTCCCTCACTGCTCTCGAACGCAGTGCGGTCGAGTCACAGGCCGACAACGGCGACCTGCGCTCCCGCCAGGTTCTGCATGCCCACAAGACGCTGTCGTTTCAGCTGTCCGGTGCCCAACTCGGCATCACCATCACGACACTGATCACCGGCTATCTCGCCGAACCTGTGCTGGCCGGCTTCATACGGCCGGTGGCCGACGCGCTGGGCGCATCCGAGACCCTCTCCGCCGGCATCTCGCTTGCGGTAGCGCTGATCCTGGCGACCTCGTTCTCGATGATCTTCGGTGAGCTGGTTCCGAAGAACATCGCCATCGCGAAACCGATGTCGACCGCTCGTGTCACCGCCGGTGCGATGGCCGGGTTCTCGCTGGTGTTCAAGTGGGCCATCAACGGGCTCAACGGCTCGGCAAACTGGCTGGTACGCCGGCTCGGCATCGAACCGGCGGAGGAACTGAGATCCGCGCGGTCGCCGCAAGAGCTGGGTTCGCTGGTCCGCACGTCGGCACGGCAGGGGTCGATCGACGAGAACACCGCCCGACTGGTGGATCGGTCGTTGCAGTTCGGCGACCGCACGGCCGAGGAACTGATGACGCCGCGAGTCAAGATCGAGACGCTCGCCACCGACGCCACCGTGGCTGATCTCATCGAAACGGCTGCGCGGACCGGCTTCTCGCGCTTTCCAGTGGTCGACGGCGACCTCGATGACACCATCGGCGTAGTTCACATCAAGCATGCGTTCACCGTCGCCGGAGCGCACCGTCGCTCGACGACGGTCGAGTCCCTGGCGCGCGACGTTCCTGTCGTACCGTCCAGCCTCGACGGCGACGCGGTGATGGAACGGGTACGCGCCGACGGTATGCAGGTCGCGCTCGTCGTCGACGAGTACGGCGGCACCGCGGGCATGGTCACGATGGAGGATCTGATCGAGGAGATCGTCGGTGACGTGCGCGACGAACACGACGAGCCGGAGCTCGACGTCTCCAGATCGGGCGACGGATGGGATTGCGCAGGCCTGCTGCGTATCGACGAGGTCGCGTCGGCCACGGGGTATTCGGCACCGGAGGGCGAGTACGAAACCATCGGCGGTCTGGTACTGACGGAGTTGGGTCGCATTCCGACCGAGGGCGACGCAGTTCTGTTGCCTCCCCCGGCGAACGAGGATCCGCTCGAAAGAGACGGCGGTTGGGTTGCACGGGTGCTTCGTATGGACGGCCGCCGCATCGACCGGGTGGTACTCCTGCCCGTCGACGCGGCAGCCGTGGCTCGTATGAGATCGGAAGGTGAGATCGATGGGTGATTTCCTCGGCGTCGGACTCGCCGTTCTGTTGCTCGCCGGCAACGCATTCTTCGTCGGAGCCGAGTTCGCACTGATCTCGGCCCGGCGGGATCGCCTCGAAGCTCTGCTCGCGCAGGGAAAGAAGCGCGCTCAGAGCGTGATCGAGGCCGGTCAGAACCTGTCGCAGATGCTCGCCGCGGCCCAGCTCGGCATCACGATCTGCTCGATCCTTCTCGGTCGTGTGGCGGAGCCTGCGGTGGCACACCTGATCGAGGTTCCACTCGCCGCGGTCGGCATTCCCGAGTCCTTCCTGCATCCGATCGCCTTCGCCATCGCGTTGACGCTCGTGGTCGTCCTCCACATTCTCATCGGCGAGATGGTGCCCAAGAACATTGCCATCGCGGGCCCCGAGAGCACTGCGATGGTTCTGGTGCCCATCCATCTGCTCTTCATCAAGGTGGCGCTGCCGCTGATCTCGTTCTACAACATGTGCGCCAACCTGACCCTTCGACTGCTGCGGATCGAACCCAAGGACGAGCTGAGTTCCTCGGTGTCGGCGGTCGAGTTGTCGCAGATGATCGGCGAATCACGATCCGAGGGATTGATCGACGCCGAGGAGCATCGACGATTGCGGCAGGCGCTCGAGACGTCAGGGCGGACGGTCGGTGAGGTTCTGATTCCCTCTCACCAGGTTCGCAGTATCGAGTTGTCCGGGCCCGATCACACACTCGGACCGACGCTGGGCTCCGTCGAACGCGCTGTCATCGAAACGGGATTCTCTCGTTACCCGGTCCGCGACGCCTCGGGGGCACTCGTGGGCTACCTGCATCTCAAGGACGTACTCGACGACATGGCCGACGAGTCGGCCGGACCGGACACGGTCATTCCCCGCAGCGATGTGCGGGCACTACCGGTGGTCTCCATCGACACGGTGCTCGACGACGCATTGACCAAGTTGCGGCGTGCGAGCAGCCATCTCGGTGCCGTGCACGACGCGACGGGTGCCACGGTCGGCATCGTCGCGCTCGAGGACCTGGTCGAGGAATTCGTCGGTACGGTTCGGGACGGCACGCACCGGGTGGCCGGTCCTCGTCCGGGTCAATCGTCGTCCAGCTTCAAATCCGCGGCCGCTCCCCCACGGAACGTGTGAATGCCCAACTCGACGTTGCTGAGCGAAGGACAGTGGACCACGCGTCGTGCTGCGCATACGGCACGGGTGGAGAACCTCGTCGGTGACTATCTGACCGACCGGGGCCACGGCGGCGTCCATCCGGTGCTCGACTTTCTGTTCACCTACTACAGTCACCGCCCGGGTCAGCTGCGCCGATGGAATCCAGGTCACGGCGTCGTGCTCACCGGAGATCGCGCGCACGATTTCGCAGCGTTCGCGTCCTACGAGCAGGTGGACACCGACGACGGCCCGGGCTTTCGGGTGCGGTCGGATCTGGTGGAGCGACGACGATCGAGCATCGAATTCACCCTCGGCCTGCTCGCCGCCACCCGAGACAGACCACCGGTGCTCGGCTGTTTCGGACTGCACGAGTGGGCGATGGTCTACCGCGGAGGCACCTCGGCGCAGCGTCACGAGCAGGTGCCACTGCGTCTCGGGCACGACGGAACCGATGCCGTGGTCGATTCGATGACGTTGCGCTGCACCCACTACGACGCCTTCCGGTTCTTCACCCCCGATGCAGCGCCGCGCAACGCTGTTCCGCTGTCCCCGGAGTCGCGTCTGACATCCGAGCAACCCGGTTGTATTCACGCGTCCATGGATCTGTACAAGTGGTGCTACAAGCTGGGACCGCTGGTCGATTCCGAGTTTCTGACCGATTGCTTCGAGCTGGCTCTGCACGCGCGAACGATCGATATGCGCGCGAGTCCGTACGACCTGAGCGACTACGATCTCCAACCCATTCGAATCGAGACCGCGGCCGGCCGAGCGGAGTACGTTCGCGCGCAGGGGGAACTGTCTGCCGAAGCGGCCCCTCTGCGCTCGGCGTTGATCGCTCGATGCCAGAATTTACTGATCAGCGGCGAGTTCGGCGTCGGACTTACCGCCGAGTAACATCGACATCGTTGTCGTGGGGACACCGTCACCGGTGTCCGTGACCGGAAAGAGTGAGGAATTCATGACCGATCGTGTGCAGGCTGGTGGACTTCAGGTCGCCAAGGTCCTATTCGATTTCGTCGAGAAGGAGGCGCTGCCGGGTACCGACGTAGATTCGGATGCCTTCTGGGCCGGTGCCGCGTCGGTGATCGCCGATCTCGCTCCCAAGAACAAGTCACTGCTGGCTGTCCGCGACGAGATCCAGGGCAAGGTCGACGCCTGGCACGGCGAGCACGCAGGCCCGAACTACGATCGCGCCGCCTACAAGGCATTCCTGAAGGAGATCGGCTACCTGCTCGACGAGCCGGCCGACTTCCAGATCAGCACATCCGGTGTCGACACCGAGATCACCACCACCGCCGGCCCGCAGCTCGTGGTGCCGGTGCTCAACGCCCGGTTCGCGATAAACGCCTCCAACGCACGGTGGGGCTCGCTGTACGACGCTCTCTACGGAACCGATGCAATTCCCGAGACCGACGGCGCCGAAAAAGGCACCAGCTACAACAGGGTCCGCGGCGACAAGGTCATCGCCTTCGCGCGAGACTTCCTGGACGAGGCTCTGCCCCTGAGCTCCGGCTCGCACGTCGGTACCACCGGCTACGTCGTCGACGCAGCATCGCTGACGGTGACCCTCGCCGATGGAAGCACGGTCGGGCTGAAGGATCCCGCACAGCTGCTCGGCTACCAGGGCACCCCGGACGCGCCGACGGCAATCCTGTTCGTGCACAACGGCTTGCACTTCGAAATCCAGATCGACCCCGAGAGCCCGATCGGCAAGACCGACGGCGCAGGCGTCAAGGACGTCCTGCTCGAGTCGGCTGTCACCACCATCATGGACTTCGAGGACTCCGTCGCTGCAGTCGATGCGGACGACAAGGTTCTGGGGTACCGCAACTGGCTCGGTCTGATGAAGGGCGATCTGACCGAGGAAGTCTCCAAGGGCGGCAAGAGCTTCACTCGTGCGATGAACAAGGACCGCACGTACACCTCGGTCGACGGTTCGGAATTGACGCTGCACGGTCGCTCGCTGCTGTTCGTCCGTAACGTCGGTCACCTGATGACGTCGGATGCGATCCTCGATGCCGACGGCAACGAGGTGCCCGAGGGAATTCTCGATGCTCTGTTCACCTCGCTCGCCGGTATGCACTCGCTGACCTCGGACAACGTACTGTCCAACTCACGCACCGGTTCGCTGTACATCGTCAAGCCCAAGATGCACGGACCGGACGAGGTCGCGTTCACCGCGGAGCTGTTCGGCCGTGTCGAGCAGGTCCTCTCACTGCCGGCCAACACGCTCAAGGTCGGCATCATGGACGAGGAACGCCGCACGACGGTCAACCTCAAGGCGTGCATCCAGGCCGCGTCCGAGCGGGTCGTGTTCATCAACACCGGCTTCCTCGACCGCACCGGCGACGAGATCCACACCTCGATGGAGGCAGGTCCCGTCGTGCGCAAGGGCGCGATGAAGGGCGAGAAGTGGATTGCCGCATACGAAGACTTCAACGTCGACACCGGTCTCGCCGCAGGACTCGAAGGAAAGGCGCAGATCGGTAAGGGTATGTGGGCCATGCCCGACCTGATGCACGACATGCTCGAGCAGAAGATCGGGCATCCCAAGGACGGCGCCAACACCGCGTGGGTTCCCTCGCCCACCGCTGCGACCTTGCACGCCCTGCACTATCACAAGGTCGATGTCTTCGCCCGTCAGCACGAGATCGCACAGGCCAAGCGCGCCACCGTCGACGACATTCTCGAAATTCCTCTCGCGCCGTCCACGGACTGGACCGACGAGGAGAAGCAGAACGAACTCGACAACAACTCGCAGTCGATCCTGGGCTACGTGGTGCGGTGGATCGACCATGGCGTCGGCTGCTCGAAGGTTCCCGACATCAACGACATCGCACTCATGGAAGACCGTGCGACGCTGCGCATTTCGAGTCAGTTCATCGCGAACTGGCTGCGTCACGGCATCGTCACCGAAGCCCAGGTGCGCGAGTCGCTGAAGCGGATGGCACCGGTGGTGGACCGTCAGAACGAATCCGATCCGACGTACAAGCCGTTGGCTCCCGACTTCGACACCAACATCGCCTTCCAGGCTGCCAGTGACCTGATCTTCCAAGGCACCAGCCAGCCCAACGGCTACACCGAGCCGATCCTGCATCGTCGCCGACGGGAGTACAAGGCCGTCAACGCCTGACGGACTTGTCGATCACGTGGGTGAACATCGGAACACAGGGCGCGGGCGTTCGATAGCCGCCGGACCCGTGATCGTCGTGATAGCGATCGCGGTGCTGGTTGCGGCCGTGTTCGGATGGTTTCAACTGCGGGATCGAATCTTCGATCAAGGAGTCGAAGCTGCCGACACGTGTGTGGAGGGATCGGCGGTGCTCACTGTCGCCGCCGATCCCGACATCTCCGGGCCTGTGGAACAACTGGCTGCTCGGTTCAACGACACCGCACCGGTGGTACGGGACCACTGTGTGACGGTTCAGGTTCGAGCTACAGCCTCCGATGCCGTGCGGATGGCCTTGAACGCCGGAATCGACAACTGGGACGTCGGAGCACTCGGCGCTCGGCCGGGCCTGTGGATACCTCAATCGTCGGGCGACGTCGAGGCCGTGACCGACCTCGGTGCCGTCGACGGCACCCCGCGGCCACTCGCGACGAGTCCGGTCGTACTCGCGGTGCCGTCTGCCGTGGCCGACGCTCTGACTTCCGCGACCTGGGCCGACCTGGTCCGCCTGCAACGCGACCCACAGGCATTCGGCCTCGGCGAGTGGGGCGCACTCCGTCTCGCACTACCGACCGGATCCGATGCCGGCGCAACCACACTCGCGGTCGCCGCCATCGCTGCCGGGGTACGCGGTGATCCGACCACTGCACTGACCGTCGAGCAGGTCTCGTCGAGAGAACTGATCTCGGCTGTGTCGGAGCTGGCCGTCACCGACACCGCAGCCTCTGCAACATCTGCGTCCACCACCTACGACGCACTCGCGGCCCTCGAGAACGCGCCCGGCCCCGACGCTCCGGTCCACGCGGTTCCGGTCACCGAACAACAACTGGCATCGACCGATTCGTCGACGCTGACCGCCGTCGAACCTCAGGGCCCTACTCCCGTTGCCGATCATCCCGCGGCTGTACTCTCCGGCGACGAGACATCGACTCGGGCTGCCGCCGCGTTCGTCGATTTCGTCCGGCAGCCGAATGGTGCGCAGTTGCTCGCGGATGCGGGCTTCGGCGTCGGCGAGACACCGGACGCGGAAGCCGTCGCTGCTCCTTCCGGACCAGTTGCCGACGCACTGCTCGCCGTGCTGCGAAATCCGGTCCTGCCGCGCCGAGCCACAGTACTGCTCGACCTCTCCGAGTCGATGGGCACGACCGAAGGCAGTGCGACGAGGCTGCAGAACACGGTCCGCGCTCTCGACGAACAGTTCCAGCGAGTGCCCGACTCCACCGAGCTGGGCCTGTGGAGCTTCAGCGAGGATCTGGACGACTCGCTGCCTTTCCGAGTAGATGTTCCGACCGGTCCGATGACGGTTCCGGTCGGAACTACTCCCAGACGCGCAGCACTGACCACCACCGCGGCGGCGTTGACGCCGGCAACCGGGTCGTTCACGTACGCGTCCTTATTGGTCGCGTATCTCGACGCAGTGGCCGGATACGTTCCCGGCCGCATCAATTCCGTCGTGCTGATCACCGACGGCCCAGACGACTCGTCCTTGTCCACGGAGGAGTTGCTCACCGACCTGACCGCCGCGGCCGATCCGGCGCGTCCGGTCGCAGTGAACGTGGTGATGATCGGTGACAACCCCGATGTCTCCTCCTTCAACGACATCACCGCCCGGACCGGCGGCACTGCGGAAACAGTGTCGACATCGGATTCACCAGACCTCATCGATCTACTCGGAAAGTTGCTGTACTAGAACATGTCTCGTGTACTTTTTGTCGGCGTCTTCTTGCTCCTCGTCACCCTGTTCCTGCACTGGCGATTTCTCTCCGTCACCAGGATGCCGACACGTCCCAAACGGGCTGTCGATGCTGTGCTGGCACTGCTGTGGTTGTGCGCGGTGATCGGCTTCGGCAGCGGCGTGGTGTTCGACCCGTCCTGGGCCCGCGGTCCGGCCTTTGTCGGCCTCACGTGGCTCGCCGTGGTGTTGTACCTGTTCTTGGGAACGGTGCTCGTCGGGCTGGTCTGCACCGTCGTCCGCGTGGCGTTCGCGGTGATGCGCCGCGATTCGGCCGGTGTGCGGTTGCGTATGTCGAGAGTCGGCTCCGCGATGGTTGCGGTCGTCAGCGTCGTCGCAGTGGGGTATGGACTCGTCGAGGCCGCGACCCCGCGCGTGACGAACACCGACGTTGCGCTCGAGAGGCTACCGGCCGAATTCGACGGCGTGCGAGTGGCATTGGTGTCCGACATCCATGCCGGGCCCTCCCGCGGTGCGGACTTCGTGCGCAAGGTCGTCGATTCGGTCAACGCCCAGAAACCGGATCTCGTTCTGCTCGACGGCGATCTCATCGACGGCACAGTCGAGCTGGTCGGGCCCGATCTCGAACCCCTGCGCGACCTCGATGCCCCGTTGGGTGTGTTCGCGGTCAGCGGCAATCACGAGTTCTACGCGGGAGACGGCGGTGAATGGCTCGACTTCTGGTCGACGCTCGGCATCGACGTGCTCCGCAACGAACGCACAACCCTCACTCGCGGCGACGCGGCGATCGATCTCGCCGGCATCAACGACGCCACTGCCCCTGCGCCGTACGAACCAGATCTCGGTGCGGCATTGGAGGGGATAGATCCCGACCGCTTCGTGTTTCTGATGGCCCACCAGCCGTTGCAGGCGGTGGAGGCATCGGACTTCGGAGTCGACATGCAGGTCTCCGGGCATACACACGGGGGTCAGATATGGCCGATCCGGTACCTGGTGCCGCTACAGCAGCCGAGTGTCGAGGGCCTGGACACGATCGACAACACCACGTTGTACACCACCAGGGGTGCGGGAGCGTGGGGTCCTCCGGTCCGCGTCGCTGCTCCGCCCGAGATCGCGATGCTCGAACTCACCCGGGGCTGAACACTCGCGAGCGGATAGAACAGAGCCCGCCACGGCGACGTGACGGGCTCTGTTTTCGGCTCAGGCGAACGCCTCGATCGGTGGGCACGAGCACACCAGATTGCGGTCACCGTGGGCACCGTCGATGCGTCGCACCGCGGGCCATACCTTCGGACGGTCGTAGCCCGCCGGGTAGGCAGCGAGTTCCCGTGAATACGGGTGACCCCACTCGGCAACCAGACTCCGAGCGGTGTGCGGTGCGCCTCGAAGTGGGTTGTCCTCGGCCGTCCATTCGCCCGATCCGACGCGATCGATCTCTCCCCTGATGGCGATCATCGCATCGCAGAACGCGTCGATCTCCTCGAGGTTCTCGCTCTCGGTCGGCTCGACCATCAGAGTTCCGGGCACCGGGAAGCTCATCGTGGGCGCGTGGAAGCCGTAGTCCGCCAACCTTTTCGCAACGTCGTCGACGGTGACTCCGGTGTCCTTGGTCAGGCCTCGCAGATCGAGAATGCACTCGTGGGCAACCATGCCGTTGTCGCCGGTGTACAGAACCGGGAAGTACTCGTCGAGGCGGCGGGCGATGTAGTTGGCCGACGCGATCGCAGTCAACGTCGCCTGCCGGAGTCCGGTCGCACCCATCATCGCGATGTAGGCCCACGTGATCGTCAGGATCGAGGCACTGCCGTAGGGGGCACCGGACACCGTCGGTCCCGAACCGAGTTGCGGGGCCAGTGGGTGACCCGGCAGATAGGGCTGCAGGTGCGACCGCACACCGATGGGTCCGACACCGGGCCCGCCGCCTCCGTGTGGGATGCAGAATGTCTTGTGCAGGTTCAGGTGGCTGACGTCGCCGCCGAATCGACCGGGGCGTGCCAGACCGACGAGAGCGTTGAGGTTGGCACCGTCTACGTACACCTGACCGCCTGCGTCGTGGACCGCTGCACAGATCTCGGAGATCTCGTGCTCGTACACGCCGTGAGTCGAGGGATAGGTGATCATGATCGCGGCGAGGGTGTCGGCGTGCTCGGCGATCTTGGCGCGCAGGTCGTCGACGTCGACGTCACCGTTGGGACGGCAGGCCACGACAACCACGCGCATGCCCACCATCACCGCCGAGGCTGCGTTGGTGCCGTGGGCGCTCGACGGGATCAGGCACACGGTGCGTTCGACATCGCCGTTGCCGAGGTGGTAGCGACGAATGGCGAGCAGCCCTGCGTACTCGCCTTGGCTTCCCGCGTTCGGCTGCAGGCTGACCGCGTCGTAGCCGGTGATGTCCACCAGCCACTGTTCCAGGTCGGCGATCACCCGTAGCAGACCGGGCACGTCCGAAGACGGAGCGAAGGGGTGCTGACGGGCGAACTGCGGCCAGGTGATGGACTCCATCTCCGCGGTTGCGTTCAGCTTCATCGTGCACGAACCCAGCGGAATCATGCTGCGATCGAGCGCAATGTCCTTGTCGGACAACGCGCGTAGGTAGCGCAGCATGGCCGTCTCGGTGCGGTACCGGGTGAATGCCGGGTGCGTGAGGTACTCCGAGGTGCGAGTCATGTTCGCCGGCAACGACTCGGGCCCGGAACCGGCGGCTTCTGCACCGAACGCGGCGAGCGCGTTCGCGATGTGCTCGGGCGTCGACGCCTCGTCGCACGCGACGGCCACGTGGTCGGCGTCGACCAACCGCAGATTGATGCCGCGCTGCTTGGCATGGTCGACGACGGCCTGAGCCTTACCCGGGATCGCCGCCAGGACGGTGTCGAAGAATTCCGTGTGCACCACGTCGATGCCTGCCTCCTGCAGACCTGCCGCAACGCGTCGAGCATGCGCATTCACCCGAGTTGCTATCGCCCGCAATCCGTCTGCGCCGTGGTAGCTGGCGTACATCGCGGCGACGATAGCCAGCAGGACCTGAGCGGTACAGATGTTGGAGGTCGCCTTCTCGCGGCGGATGTGCTGCTCGCGGGTCTGCAGCGCAAGTCGGTAGGCGCGGTGGCCGTCCGCATCGAGCGAGACCCCCACCAGTCGGCCGGGTAGCTGACGGGAATGACCGGACCGCACTGCGAGGTAGCCGGCGTGCGGTCCGCCGTATCCCATCGGAACACCGAACCGCTGGGTGGTTCCGAAGCAGACGTCCGCGCCGATCTCACCGGGCGGAGTCACCACGGTGGCAGCGAGCAGGTCCACTCCCACGGCAACCAGCGCGCCACGCTCGTGCGCGGCCTCGACGATCGCCGTGTGGTCGACCAGACGGCCCGACGCTCCCGGCAGCTGCGCCAGCACACCGAAGAATTCGCCGTCGGGCAGGCCGTCGGTCAGATCGGCGTAGACCAGCTCGATCCCCAACGGCTCGGCGCGAGTGGCCAATACGGCCTCGGTCTGCGGGAAGATGTCGGAGTCGACCAGTAGCCGAGGCGACTTCGATGCCCTGTTCGCGCGCCGCATCAAGGTCATGGATTCGGCGGCCGCCGTCGACTCGTCGAGCATCGACGCATTGGCCACGTCCATGCCGGTGAGGTCGGCGACCATGGTCTGGAAGTTCAGCAACGCTTCGAGTCGCCCCTGGCTGATTTCGGGCTGATACGGCGTGTATGCGGTGTACCAGGCCGGGTTCTCCAGAATTCCCCGGGTCAGCACCGGCGGGGTCAACGTGTCGTAGTACCCGAGGCCGATCATCGATGTCGCCACGGTGTTCTGCCCGGCGAGATCGGCCAGTGCGGCGAGCACCTCGTGCTCGCTCAGGGCAGGCGGCAGCGTCGCCAAGCCGTCGGGAACACCGTCGACCACGGTGTCGAGGATGGAGGACGGAACGGCTTTGCGAGCCAGCTCGTCGAGACTGTCGACGCCGATCGTGTCGAGGATGCGGACCAACTCGGTGGCGTCGGGGCCGATGTGACGGTCGACGAAAGTGTGTGCGGACGAGGCGGTTCGGTCGGTCACGATGTGCTCCCAGGTGCCGGAAAGACGAGGCGTCGGACGACCGAGGCATACGCTCCGGCCGCTCCTCCCCCTCTGTCGTGTGCCCGCTGACGCGTGCGCCTGAGAGATTCGGTCGGACACGGCGCGCCAGTGAAGCGCGCCGGCACCTTTCCCCTTGGGCGGGTGGGTGCTCCCACCACTTTCCAGAGTTGTCGAAGCCCACACGGTCCGTGTGCCTGAGAGATTGACGGGGAGGTGTTGCTCCTTCGGCGTCCGAGACTGGATGCCTCGGAACTCTCCCGCGCGGGCGCGACGAGGAAAGTCTAGCCGGTCTTGCGGCTCGCGCGATTCTTGCGGCGTGAGGCCAGCTCGTCCTCGGGGCTCGGCTGGCTTTCACCACCGTCGGCTCGTTCTGCCGGGAAGTCGGCGATGGTGCCGGTGAGCTCGCGCATCGCGCCGTTCACAGCAATGCCGAACACGCCCTGCCCGCCTTGGAGCAGGTCGACCACTTCTTCTGCCGACGTGCACTCGTAGACGGTGGTGCCATCGGAGAACAGCGTGATGTTGGCTAGATCGCCCACGCCGCGCTGGCGTAGGTGATCGACGGCGACGCGGATGTTCTGCAGCGAGATACCGGTATCGAGCAGCCGCTTGACGATCTTGAGGACGAGCATGTCCTTGAACGAATACAGCCGCTGGCTTCCCGACCCCGCTGCGCCGCGGATGGACGGAACGACGAGCCCGGTGCGGGCCCAGTAATCGAGCTGGCGGTAGGTGATGCCGGCGATCTGGCACGCACTCGGCACGCGGTAGCCCACAAGTTCGTCGGGCACGGAGTCGTCGGGGAACAATCCCGGTTGAATGTCCTGGGGCGCTTCGATTCGGGCGCTCGACGCCTGGTCGGGGGTGTCGACCCGAGCATCGGCACCGACGGGCGTGTCCTCGGTCCGGCCTGCGGCTTCGGACTCTCGACGGCCGTGATGCTGCTGCGGCTGATCTCCCACTGACTGCTCCCTCTCGGATGTCTCACTGCGTTCGGATCGAGTCAGTACTGCGATCCGTCCGGGACACTGAAAATGTCTCGGTGTACTCGCGTGAAGTCATACCGTGTACCAGGCCAGAGTACGCCTCGGCAGCTATCGACGAGGCGTGAACTGCACCGGATCGGACCAGCAGCGGCGATGAACTTCACTGGCACGAACGTTATGGGGACGATCGTGCAGATTCAACGCAACGCGCCGTAAACCTGAACCTAAAGTTGAGGTTGAGACTCTTCTGTTACCCGTCGGTGGCTTTGAAGTCGTCCGGAGACACCGATTCGAGGAACTCCTTGAACTTCTCGACCTCGTCCTCGCGCTCATCGGGCATGATCAGCCCGGCTTCGGCGAGCACGGGCTCCTCGGCGAAGATCGGCACCCCGGCCCGAAGTGCGATGGCAACGGAATCCGACGGCCGAGCGGAGACTCTGATGTCCTTGTCGAACACGAGATCGGCGTAGAAGGTGCCCTCCTGCAGATCGACGATGCGCACCTCTTTGAGCTGGTGCCCCAGTGCCGAAATCAGATTCTTGACGAGATCGTGGGTGAGTGGCCGTGCGGGTTGCACGCCCTGCTGCTCCAAAGCAATTGCAGCAGCCTCGGTTTGACCGATCCAGATCGGGAGGTACCGGTCGCCGTCGGCCTCGCGCAACAGCAGCACGGGCTGGTTCTGCGGCTGTTCGACACGAATACCGACCACACGCATCTCACTCATCGTGTCTGCCTCTCACCTCGAGAAATCCGGGCTGCACTGAAGACTGGCTCAGCTCGTCGCTGCCGAGTCTATTGGAATTCGAAACGACGCGAGCGAGCGTCACCGATCGAGTGCACCGCGCACCGCCGCTTTGACCAGGCAGGTGTGCAAGGTCAAGGACAGTGCAGCCAACTCGCGAATCATTTCTTCTGCGCGATCGCGCGCACCGGCATCTCGACCCTTTGCGACGGGTCCAGCAATCTGCGCAACGAGGCCGGCTTCGCGGTCCGCCGCGAGCTTGAAGGCGCGGAGGTGGCGTACTTCGAGACCGAACTGCAACATCGCGTGTGCCGTTCGGGCGAGCGTCACGGCTCCGTCGTCGTAGAAACCGGCCTGCCCGGGAGTGATCAGACCGGCTCGCAACAGCTCGGTCAGAAACGCATCGTCGATACCCGCCTGCGCGAGTAGGT
The DNA here is from genome assembly GCF_033142445.1 of Rhodococcus sp. IEGM 1330. Lineage (NCBI taxonomy): Bacteria > Bacillati > Actinomycetota > Actinomycetes > Mycobacteriales > Nocardiaceae > Rhodococcus > Rhodococcus sp. IEGM 1330. Next base: position 79,965 of record NZ_JAWLSB010000006.1, on the reverse strand, counting down.
CCGCTTTGGCGATGCGAACCTCACGATCGGGCAGAAACTCCTCGGGAGACACCTCGCCCGCGGCAACCGTGAGCGACCGCGGACGCTTGACCGACGCATCGGCCCGTTCCACAGTGGCGACCCCGTGGTCGATGGCTTCGAGTTGCTCCTTGATCACCTTGAGCGGCAGGTACTGATCGCGCTGCGCGGTCAGCACGAACCGCAGCCGCTCGCAATCCGCGATGGAGAACCGCCGGTACCCCGACGGTGTCCGCTCCGGCGAGATCAGGCCCTCGGCTTCGAGGAATCTGATCTTCGAGATGGTGACATCAGGAAAGTCGGGCCGTAGTCGATCGAGGACGGAGCCAATCGACATCCCCCCGTTGGACTGCTGCCCGACGGCGGTCACTGGCTTCCTGCACCCGCAGACGCGTCGCCGACCTGAGATCCGTTGCCGCCCCGAGGCCCGGTGAGGAACACCAGTCGGAACTTGCCGATCTGGACCTCGTCTCCGTTGGCCAGCACAGCGGAGTCGACCGGCTCCCGGTTGACGTACGTGCCGTTGAGGCTGCCGACGTCGACGACCTGGAAGTCGTCCTCGTCCTGCCGGAACTCGGCGTGCCGACGGCTGACGGTGACGTCGTCGAGGAAGATGTCACTGTCGGGGTGCCGACCGGCCGAGGTGGTCGGCTGGTCGAGCAGGAACCGTGATCCGGCGTTGGGTCCTCGCTTGACGACGAGCAGCGCGGCACCGACAGGCAACCCCTCGACACCCGATACCGGAGCTTCGGTGCTCTGGGCGGCCGCGGAGATGTCCAGCTCCTGCAGGAAATCTGCACGGAAGACCGAGGTGGTCTCTGCCGGTGACTCCCCGTAGTTGCTGTCGTTGTCGTTCTGGCTCACCGTTACTCCTTCTCAGTCCGTTCACCCGGGGCAGAGAACGCCGCGGGTAACGCAGTACATGGTCTTCACATCGGGTGTTGCTTGGCGTTCGGTGTTGCGTAGCGTCGTACAGCTTGCTGGACCTTCGCCCCGACAGGGTATTCGCTCGGTGTCGACCGTACCCTGCGCAGTGGGGGCCGTGTGGCCTGTTGGCTGGTGTCGACAGCCGGCCGACTACTCGGCCGTGATGAGAGCATATCCGGCGGCATCGAGCATCTGCGCCAGTGCCGCGTCCAACTCCTCCGGTGTCGAAACCTCGAGGTCGATCAGCCAGCCTCCGGTGTAAGGACCCGAGTTCACCTTCTCCGGTTCTCCGTCCAGATCCTGGTTCACGGCAACCACTTTCGCGGTCAGAGGGCTGAACACGTCGGAGACACTCTTGGTGGATTCGACCTCGCCGAGAGACTCGCCCGCAGTGACCGTGTCGCCGATCGAGGGAAGCTGAACGAACACCACGTCGCCCAACTGCGCCTGCGCGAAATCGGTGATACCGATGCGCACCGTTGCAGGGCCCGTGCGCTGCACCCACTCGTGCTCGGGGGTGTAGTACAGATCAGCTGGTGTGTCGATGTCGCTCAACGCGGCATTCCCTTCGATCGTGGCCCGGGGCGAGCGGGCGGTCAGTTACCGGGCTGAGCGTATTGACGCGGGCGCGGGTCCCGCAAGGCGGACACCGTGACCTGGTCCGACTGCGCGATGTTCGACGTAGCACCGTTGCGAGTCACCGTGTCCACGACCCCGCCGGGAATGTTCAAGGCCGACGCGAGCGTCGGCGGGTCTCCGATGGCAGTGAAGGTGTACGGGGCTCGCAGTTCTCGCCCGTCGACCACCACCCGACCCGCGGAACCGGCGATCCACGAATCGACGCCGATGCGCGCGGCATTTCCGCCGCCCTCGAGCTGGAGTGCTTCGGCACCGGCGGCGCGCAACTCCTGCATCGCGTCGAGCAGCACTTCGGATCCCACGCCCGAGTTCGGGTCCTCGATCACCAGTGTCACGCCTGGCCCCTGGGCCGCGACGGTGCCGACTTGAATCGACAACGCGGACAATCGTTCCTGCGCTTCCGCCACTGCCGCCTCCGATCCCGAACCGGACTGGCGAAGCGTCGCCAGAGTGGCCTGCAGGGTGCCGATCTCGTCCCGGATCGACGCCTCGCGACGGGTCAGGGTGTCCAGCACGACCAGTAGGTCCTCGGGCCTGGAGTTCTCCAAGCCATCGTCGGTGCGCGTCTCTCGTACCTGCGTGGCCAGGCCGATTCCCAGGACGCACAGCAGCGCGAGCGCGAGAACGCCGAATGCCGTTCCGCGCCTTCGCCCCTCTGCGTCGGGACGTCGCGCGCGCCATCCGTGCCGACCGCCGCCTGCCGTCATGATCTAGGCACCGAACAGACGTCTGCGTAGAGCGGCCGCGTTGCCGAAGATACGAATTCCGAGGACGACGACGATTGCCGTGGACAGCTGAGTTCCCACCCCGAGCTGGTCGCCGAGCCACACGATCAAGGCCGCGACCAGAACGTTGAAGACGAACGAGATCACGAACACCTTGGCGTCGAAGATCCCGTCGAGGAAAGCCCGTACACCGCCGAACACCGCGTCGATCGCCGCGACGACGGCGATCGGCAGATAGGGCGCAACCACGGTGGGAACCTGAGGACCCGCGACCGTCCCGATGACGACCCCGACGATCAGTGCGGCGATCGCGGCGAGGGCGTAGACACCGTGGGTGGGGGTGATCGGCGCGTCTGCCGGCGCCCGGACGTCGGACTCGGCCGGTAGGGCACTCGGTGGATCGTGCTCCGTCATCGTGGGCCTGCCTCCTCTGCCTCGAACGACTCTCTCACAGCGGCGGGACCGAATTCGAGATCGGTTGCCGGACGCACCGTGAATCCCACGCCGTACAACTGCGCCACCGTGCTCATCCGCAGATAGGCGTCGCTGACGACGAACTGGACCTGAATGCGCTGCGGCGGCCCGATCGCGTCGATGTCGTAGGGCGAGTCGATCGGGCGATTGTCCAGCAGCATCGCCCCGCCTGCCTGCCGGATGGTCACGTTCGGTCCGACGCGAATACCGTCCACCGACACCGCCTCGCCACCGCTCGCCCACAACGAGTTGACGATCGCAGCGATGTCTCGATCGAGCACGGCCGCGCCCGAACCCCGGCGAACCGACCGATCCGACGCGTCGTCCCCGGCCACCGGTTCGGTGACGACGACCGAGAGCCCAGGACCGGACACCGAATCGATGCCCGCAGCGGATTCGACAGCACTCAACCGGTCCAGCAGCGCACTGCCCGAGACATCGGACTGGAGGGCTCTGTCGCGCTCCGAGGACACCTGCTCGGCCAGCGCCTGTTGCGTCGCTTCCAATTCGGCGCTGCGATCCTGCGCGGCGCGGACAGCAGCCGACGCATCGGAGCCCGCACGGTCCACATCGGCGCCGCCGGAAGCCAGTTGCGAGAACGCGATACCGAAGATCACCCCGACGACGACGGCACCGCCCAACAACCAGAGCGCCGCAGGTACCCGCGGCTTGCGGGTGTGCTGCGCCGTACGTTCGGCGGCCGCCGCGCCGTATCCCGGGTCCAGATGGTCGGTCAACAAGGACGTCAGCAGCGACGGGACGGGATTCCTTCTGACCTGTGTTCCTGGTCTTTCCGGTCGTTCCGGTCGTTCCACCGTCAGGTGCCGGCCACAGTCGGATCGACTGCCCTGGCGACAGCGATCGCTTTGCCGAGGTACAGCAAGCCGGTCCAGGTGTACAACGCCGTTCCCCAGATCAGCAACGCGTATCCGAGCGGTCCTGCGGCCTCGGCCACCGAGTTGCTGCCTGCGGAGACCAGCAGGACCGGCAGCGCGATCATCACCACGAACGTGGCGGCCTTACCGAGGTAGATGACGTCCGGAGGCGGGAGGGACCTGCGGCGGTAGACGAACATCGTCAATCCGAGTACGGCGTCGCGCCCGATGAGTATCGCTGCAACCCACCAGGGAATGATGCCGCGCAGAACGAACGCCACCAGGGTGCTGACGACGTAGAGCCGATCGACCAGCGGGTCGAGAATGGCACCCAGCTTCGATGCCTGACCGAGCATGCGAGCCAGTTTGCCGTCGAGCCAATCGGTTCCACCGCTGACGAGCAGTATCACCAGCGCCCACCCGTCGGCCTCGGGGCCCAGCATGAGGTAGAGGAACAGCGGAACGCCCAACAGCCGGATTGCGCTGAGCAGGTTGGGAATGGTCGCGATGCGATTCGATACCTCGAGCTCACGGTTGTTCGTCATCGGCGATCACCTCCTTGTCGTCCTACTCGTCGCGGTCTGCCCACCCGGGCCTGCGGCCACGTTAGCGCCACGCGAACACCGGCTGCTCGAAGTCCGCGACTCGGGTGTGTCGACCATGCAGTGCCACTTCACGAAACTGGTGGACGATCGCGCCGGTCGGAGCGTGGATGGCCCCGGATCGGTACGGCCATCGAATGACCGGACGCGTCGATTCGGGAATCGACACGAATTGGGCGTCGACGTCGAGTTCGTCGACCGTCACCTCGAACACTTCGGCCACCTCGTCCTCGCTGGGCAGCAACGAGGACGAGTAGTCGCCGACCCACACCACGAACGGAGTGATGACATACCCGGATCGAGTGACGTAGTCGTCCAACCTACCGAGCACGTCGGTCTCATCGGCTCGAATCCCCAACTCCTCGGCCAATTCCCGCAGACAGGCCTGCATCCTGGATTCGCCCGGGTCCACACCGCCGCCGGGCAACGCGTACTGCCCCGGATGCGCGCGCAACCGATCCGGCCTCCTCGTCAGAAGCATCCGCCTGTCCCCCGGCGGTCCACCGATCGCAACGGCGACGGCGGCGGCGCGCAAACCATCGGCTTCGGCGGTGCGATGGGAGAAACGGGCGAGTTCGCGCGCGACGGAAGCCCGATCGAGCAGGTCCTCGTTCGGCCTACCGGAATCGTCGACAGTCACAACACGACCCTAGAGGCACGGCGAGATCAGCGGGTATCGGCAAGACGGGCGGCGGGAGGAAGCAGATCGTCCGGCGACGCCGGCCAGCCGAGTGGCTCGTCGGCCAGAGCCGTCAACTGCTCCACCTGCGTTCGACACCAGGGTGATACGTCGATGGTGCCGCCCAGTACCCCCGCGGAGAACTCACGCCACGACACCCATCGAGTCTCGTCCACCTCGGCCGGATCTGGATCGAGTGTCGCGTGCTCGTCGACTCTCACGCGGTACACGGGACACATTTCGTTCTCCACGATTCCGTTGTCCATGACGGCCCGGTATCGGAAGTGCGGCAGTACCAACTCGGCGGATTCCGCGCGCAGGCCGAGTTCTTCACCGATTCGGCGCAGCACGGCGTCGTCGAGCTTCTCACCGGGAGCCGGGTGGCCACAACATGTATTGGTCAGCACCCCTGGCCACGTCGTCTTGCTCGACGCTCTGCGCGTGAGAAGAACAGCGCCGTCCGCTCTCACCACGTAGCTGGAAAATGCCAGGTGAAGTGGCGTGTCCAGCGTGTGGACGGTGGTCTTGTCATGCGTACCGACGGCACGGCCTTCGTCGTCCAGCAGCACCACGTGCTGCGCTCGGGATCGATCCATCGTTCCATGGTCCCACGGCCTGCGCGGCGGTCTACTGTCGAACCATGGGACGTGACGCGAACACCGACAACGAGAACCCGACAGAGTCCGAGAAGGCATCGGACACGCCGAAGGGCGGCCGACCAGGACCCGTGGACGGCGGCGGAGGCGGGATGGCGACGCGGGAGAACGCCCCCGAGATCGCCGACGACTCTGCCTGAGATTCACGGCGCCACCGCTGTTTGAGAAACAGAGTTTGCGTCAATACCTCCGATGTTCTCGCGCTGCGCGGGCACACGAACCTCCACGACCGGAAGGACTTCGATGAGCATCAACGACGACGACATCACCACCACGGGCGGAGCCGCAGGCGAAGGACCCGCCGACGGCGGATCGAACCCCGGTGGCCATGACGGTGGAGCAGACGGCCCCGCCGGAGCCGGTGAAGGACCCGCCGACGGCGGATCCAACCCCGACGGCCACGACGGCGGAGCAGACGGCCCCGCCGGAGCGGGCGAGGGCCCGGCCGACGGTGGATCCAACCCCAACGGACACGACGGCGGTGCGGACGGTACCGCTTGAGCACTGACTCGAGCGGCGAGCGCGGATCGGATCATCGGTCCGCGCTCCGTCGTCTCACCGGTACCGACTTCGGGACGTTCGCAGACCAGTTCTGGGGAATCGCACCCAAGCTCACCCGATCCGCCGAGCTGTCGGGGTCGTTCGACGATCTGATGACGCTCGACGCGGTGGACGAGCTGATCTCCGAACGCGGAGTACGCACTCCGTTCGTGCGGATGGCCAAAGATGGTCAGCTGCTGGACAAGTCGCAGTTCACGGCGTCGGGTGGTTTCGGTGCCGAGGTGACGGACCAGGTCGACTCCGCGGCGGTGCTGGCAGCCTTCGCGGCCGGCAACACGCTGGTTCTGCAGGGCCTCCACCGGCTGTGGCCGCCGCTCATTCACTTCGTCGGCGATCTCGTACGCGAGATCGGCCATCCCGTCCAGGTGAACTCGTATGTCACACCGGCTGCGTCGCAAGGCTTTTCACCGCACTACGACGTACACGATGTGTTCGTCGTGCAGATCGCGGGGACCAAGCGGTGGAGCATTCACTCGCCGGTGCACGTGCATCCGCTCAACAATCAACCGTGGTCGGACCGACGGTCGGCCGTCGAAGCACAAGCGCTCAGCACCCCCGAACTGGATGTCGTCCTCGAGCCAGGCGATGTGCTCTACCTGCCGCGCGGGTGGATCCACTCGGCGCAAGCACTCGGCGACACCACCGTGCACCTGACCATCGGCGTCGCGTCGTACAACGACTACGACCTCGCCCACCACGTGCTCGAGTCGCTCGGCGGCGTCGAGAGTCTGCGTGCTCCCCTCCCCGCCGGCCTCGACCACTCCGACCCGGGGTCCATCGTCCCGCATGTACACCGAGTTGTGGACGCCATGCGCGCCGCGCTCGACGAGATCGGCCGAGACCCCGACGCGGTACGTCGACTCGCCGAACGCGTCGCAGATCGTCACGACGACCTCGTCCGACCGGAACCGGTGCGCCCACTGGCAAGCGTCGCCGCGATGGGAGCGTTGCGGGGCGAGGATTCGATCCGACTTCGACCCGGTGTGTTCGCGCGCGTCGTGCGATCGGCCGATGCCGTGTCCGTGGTCGTGCGCGCCAAGACCGTGACGATGCCGCCCCAGTGCGCGGAGGCTCTCGACCTGCTGCTGCGGGGAGCACCGTGCCGCCTGGACGCGCTGACCGGACTCGACACCGACGACGCATTGGTGGTTGCGCGCAGACTGATTCGCGAGGGAATCGCCGTTCCGGCCGTCGAAGGATAGCCGTCAGGTGATCGTGATCCCGCCGTCGACCGCGATGGTCTGACCCGTCACGTATCCCCCGGCGTCCGAGGCGAGCCAGATCGCGGTTGCGGCCAGTTCTTCGGGATCGCCCTTGCGTCCGAGAATCATTCGCGGAGCCATCGAGTCGAGGTATCCCGGCTGGTACGAGTCCGTCATCTCGCTCTGGAAGAAACCTGGCGCAATAGCGTTGACCCTGATGCCTTTTCGCGCGCCCCATTGCTGAGCGAGATCGCGGGTGAGGCCGATGATGGCTGCCTTGCTGGCGCTGTAGGCCGCCTGCGGTAGGCCTGCGGTGGTCAGCCCCAGAATGCTGGAGATGTTCACGATCGAACTGCCGGGTGCCATCACCCGTCCACAGGCCTGCGCTGCCCAGTACGACCCGTTCAAGTTGATGTCGATCACCGAGCGGAACTGCTCGGGTGTCTCACGCGTGGCGGGGTAGGCCGTGCCGACTCCGGCGTTGTTGATCAGAATGTCCACCTTTCCGAACTCCGTCATCGCGGCCTCGACCATCGCGGTGCACTGATCCGGGTCGACCACGTCGGTGGCGACCGTGATCGAGCGTCCTCCGACGCTGTCGATCAACTCGGCGGTCTGCGCCAACTTGTCCACTCGCCGTGCAGCGAGCACCACATCCGCTCCTGCCTCGGCGGCTGCTTTGGCGAATGCCACGCCCAGTCCCGAGGATGCACCGGTGACGATGACGACGCGACCGTCCAAGCGAAATTTGTCCAAGATCGACATGTTGATGAATCTCCTTGTACTCGACTCAGAACCAAGCGGGTGACATATCGAGGGTCGTGCGGTCCAGTCTCGCCAACAGATCGAGCTGAACGTCCACCTTCGGCAATTCGTAGACGTAGAAATACTTTGCTGCAGAACGCTTTCCGTCGTAGAAGTCTCCAGCTTTCGTGCCGACGGCCAGCAACTGCTCCAGCCACATCCAGGCGATGACCGTATGCCCCATCGCTTCGAGGTAAGCCGTGGAGTTCGCCAGCGCCACGGCGGCATCGCCGGTATTCCACACTGCCGCGGTGACCTCGACGATTCTGCCGAAGCGTGCGTGCAGTTCGGCCGCATACCGAGCAGCATCACCGCCGGCGGCGTGCGCCCGCTCGACTGTCTCCCCGATGTGTTCGGCCAGCAGAGCCAATCCCGCGCCGCCCTGCATGATCACCTTGCGCCCGAGCAGATCCAAACCTTGAATACCGTGTGTGCCTTCGTGGATCGGATTGAGGCGATTGTCGCGGTAGTGCTGCTCGACGTCGTAGTCGCGGGTGTATCCGTAGCCGCCGTGCACCTGAATGGCCAGACTGTTGGCTTCGAGGCACCACTGCGACGGCCAGCTCTTGGCGATGGGCGTCAGTACGTCGAGCAGCAGTGTCGATCGCGCTGCTTCGGCATCGTCGGACGCCGAGTCCTGATGATCGACCAGACGCGAACAGTAGAGTCCGAGCGCCAGCGCCCCTTCGACGTAGGACTTCTGCGCCAACAACATTCGACGAACGTCGGCGTGTTCGATCAGCGCGACCGCGGGTGCAGCCGGATCCTTGGCACCGAGCGGTCGACCCTGAGTACGGGTCCTCGCGTACTCCACCGACTTCAGGTAACCGACGTAGCCGAGGGCGATCGCGAGGAATCCGACGCCGATCCGGGCTTCGTTCATCATGTGGAACATGTACGACAATCCGCGGTTCTCCTCGGCGACGAGGAAGCCGACTGCTCCGGGTTGCCCACCGGGAGAGTGGGTTCCGTCGCCGAAGGCCAGCAGGGTATTGGTGGTTCCGCGGTTTCCCATCTTGTGATTGAGGCCGGTCAACACAATGTCGTTGCGCTCGCCTGTACCGCCGTCGCCATCGGGAAGGAATTTGGGAACGATGAACAGGGAGATTCCCTTGACCCCCGGTGGTCCACCCGGCGTCTTGGCGAGCACCAGGTGAACGATGTTCTCGGTGAGTTCGTGATCTCCACCCGAAATCCACATCTTGGTACCGGTGATTCGGAAGCTACCGTCGTCCTGCGGGACTGCCTTGGTCGTGATGTCCGCCAGTGACGATCCGGCCTGCGGTTCCGACAGGCACATGGTTCCGAACCAGCGCCCGTCCAGCATGGGCCGGACGTAATCTCGCACCTGATCCGGTGTGCCGTACGTCGCGATCAGGTTGGCGTTGGCCATGGTGAGGAACGGATACGAGGATGTCCCGGCGTTGGCGGCCTGGAAGAACGCCATTGCTGCCCGGGAGACGGTCGCGGGCAATTGCATGCCGCCGATCGACTCGTCGAACTGCCCGGCGATCAGACCCGCCGAGGCGTATACGTCGAGCGCTACCTTGACTTCCGGTATCAGTTCGACCGAACCGTCCGCATTCATCGTCGGCTCCTGCGCGTCCGCCTTTTTGTTGTGCGGCGCGAAATGCTTGCGGGCGATGTCCGCGCTGAGGTCGAGGACCGCGTCGAAGGTCTCCTTCGAGTGCTCCGCGAAACGCGGACGAGCAGTCAGTGCCGCCACGTCCAGCCATTCGTACAGCAGAAAATCCAGGTCGCGCCGCGAGAGGACGTCCGACATTCACTTCTCCGATCGCGAGGGGTGACACGTGCGCACGATGGTGACGAGCACTGTGACGCACATGACTGTGGACTCACCATACAAGTCGCGATCCCCCGCTTTCACCGAGTACCCACGTGAGCTGTCGCCCCAGATCCGCGTCCGCGATCCGGGCTCCAAAAGTGCAGTCAGGCAGACTTTTACGACTAATCGGACTATGAGGAGCATCACGATTGGCGAGGTCCCCCACGGCATATACTTACCTTTGATAACGATATGACGCGGACAATCGCGAGGTGCCCCGAACGATCGGTGCGCTTCGTCGGAGGGAGTCGAGCATGACGCACACACTGGCCGTCGACAGCCGACAGGACCGAGAGAGCAGGCAACGCAGTCGATTCCAGGAGCTGCACGAGTCCGACCAGGAGTTTCGCGCCGCCGAACCGGACAGCGCAGTGGCCGACGCCGCCCAGGAGTTGTCGCCCAACCTGGCCCGCGTGGTTGCCGAGATCATGACTCGCTACTCGGATCGGCAGGCCCTCGGCCGCAGGGCTCGAGAGATCGCCCGAATCGACGATGCGAACACCCTTCGCCTGCTCCCGCGCTTCGAGACCGTCACCTACGGCCAAGCCTGGAACGACGCCGGTGCACTGGCCTCGGCGCTGACGCACGACACACTCGGTATCGCTTCAGGAGACTTCTTCGCAACCCTGGGATTCGCGAGTGCCGACTACGTCATAGCGGAATTGGCCACGATCCGACTCGGCGCGATTGCCGTTCCGTTGCAGGCCGGTGCCACCGCAGGCCAGCTCTCGGCCATCGCCGACGAGGTCGAACCCGTCGTCCTCGCAGCCGATGTCGACAACCTGTCCGTCGCGGTCCAGGTTGCCACGCATTGTCGGTCCATTCGGCGAATCGTCGTCCTCGACTACGACGGTGCGATCGACGCGCACGCACGGATCATGGAGTCCGCACACAGCGATGCCGAACAGGTGGGAGTCTTCGTTCGGCCGCTCACCGAGCTGGTTCGCGACGGCGCGCGACTACCGGAGGTTCCACTACCCGATGCCGAGGATCCTGACCGACTCGCGACGCTGATCTACACCTCCGGCAGCACCGGAACGCCCAAGGGGGCGATGCACACCGAACGAATCGTGTGCGGAGCATGGACCGGAGCGTGGCACCACACCGGAGCTTCCTCCGAATCCACGGACCGGCCGGCCTTCCCGGTCATCACTCTCGACTACCTTCCGATGAGTCACCTGGCCGGCCGTGGCCTCGTCTTCTCGACGCTCGCCGCCGGCGGGACCGTCCACTTCGCAGGAGCGAGCGACCTGTCGACCCTTTTCGAGGATTTCGCACTCGCCCGTCCCACGATGGCACTGTTGATCCCGCGGGTGTGCGAGATGATTCGACACAACATCCTCGCCGAGATCGACCGCGAGGTCGAACGCTCTGCCGGTGGCGATGCCGACAGTACGCGTCGAGAGGTACTCGAACGCAACAGGATCGAACAATTCGGCGGTCGTATTCTTGCAGCAATGGTCGGCACCGCACCGATCGCCGAGGAGGTCAAGGACTTCGTCACGGAGCTGCTCGATATTCGGGTGCGAGACAACTACGGCTCCACCGAAGCCGGAATGGTGTTGCACGACGGCGTCGTTCAACGCCCACCGGTGATCGACTACAAGCTCGACGATGTGCCCGAACTCGGTTACTTCTCCACCGACACACCGCATCCGCGCGGTGAGCTCCTCCTCAAGACGGCGTCCATCATTCCCGGCTACTACAAGCGCCCGGACGTCACGGCCGACGTCTTCGACTCCGAGGGCTTCTATCGCACCGGTGACGTCGTCGCCGAGATCGAGCCGGACCGACTCGCCTACGTCGACCGGCGCAAGAACGTTCTGAAACTGGCTCAGGGCGAGTTCGTGGCACTGGCGCGCCTCGAAGCCCTGTTCGGTACCAGCGAGCTGGTCGATCAGATATTCCTGTACGGCAACAGCCAACGGGCGTACCTCCTGGCAGTGGTCGTTCCGGCTCACCCGGACACAACTGCGGGTTCGGTCATCGAATCGTTGCAGCACATCGCACGCACGGAAGCGCTGAACTCGTACGAAATTCCGCGCGAGGTCGTGCTGGAACACCACCCGTTCACACAGGACAACGGATTGCTGTCCGGCGCAGGCAAGCAACTGCGGCCCAAACTCGTCGAGCGCTACGGAGACGAACTCGAGCGCCGCTACGCAGAACTCGAATCCGGTCAGAACGAGCGCCTGCGCGAGCTCAGGCGCAGTGGTGCCGATGCCCCCGTCCTGACCACGGTCGGCGATGCCGCCCAGGCCCTGCTGGGATGCGACGAATCCGATGTCCGACCCGATGCTCACTTCAGCGATCTCGGCGGAGACTCGTTGTCGGCGTTGACGTTCTCGACGCTCCTGCGGGACATCTACGAGGTCGACGTGCCGGTGGGTGTGATCACCGGGCCCGCCATGGACCTGGCAGCACTGGCCGAGTACATTTCCGCGGCCCGCGACAACGATTCCGACACGGCCACATTCGCCTCGATCCACGGTCGCGGTGCAACGGTCGCCGAGGCGTCCGACCTGCGGCTGTCGGCATTTCTCGACGACGCAGTCCTCGATGCCGCACGTCATGTTTCGGGCCCACGCACACGAACCGACACCGTTCTGCTGACCGGTGCCAACGGGTACCTCGGTCGCTTCCTGTGCCTGGAGTGGCTGGAGCGCATGGCCGAGGTCGACGGAAAGGTGGTCTGCCTGGTGCGCGGACGCTCCGATTCCGACGCGCGAGCCCGACTCGATACAGCCTTCGACAGTGGAGACGCAGAACTGTCGGAGCGCTATCGAACCTTGGCCGACGCCGCGCTCGAGGTCGTGGCGGGCGATCTCGGGACACCTCACTTCGGCTTGGACCACGACGTATTCGAGGCGCTGGCCGAACGGGTGGATCGCATCGTCCACCCCGCAGCGCTCGTCAACCATGCCCTGCCGTACGAGCACCTTTTCGGCCCCAACGTCGTCGGCACGGCCGAGGTGATTCGGCTGGCGCTCACTCACCACGTCAAGCCGGTGACCTACCTGTCGACGGTTGCCGTCGCAGCGGGCGTCGAGAATTTCCGAGAGAACGGCGACATCCGCGTCGACAGTCAGTCGCGGGCCGTGGACAGTTCGTACGCCAACGGCTACGGCAACTCCAAGTGGGCCGGTGAAGTGCTGTTGCGCAATGCGTTCGACGAGTTCGGCCTGCCCGTATCGGTCTTCCGCTCGGACATGATTCTGGCGCACAGCACGTGGACGGGTCAGCTCAACGTGCCGGACGTGTTCACGCGTTTGATCTTGTCGGTCGTCGCAACCGGTCTGGCTCCGCACACGTTCTACGCCACCGACACCGGGGCACCGACCGACGAGAAGGGTCGACCGCTGGCCCACTACGACGGACTGCCTGCCGATTTCAGTGCGTCGGCCATCACGTCGATCGCGGGTGGGGAAACCTCGGGCTACCGAACCTTCGACATCCTCAACCCACACGACGACGACATCTCGCTGGACACGTTCGTCGATTGGATCCGTGACGCAGGTCGCGATATCGACATCGTCGAGAACTACGACGAATGGTTCGAGCGTTTCAGCGCTGCAGTCGAGGCTCTTCCGGAGAAGCAGCGTTCGCACTCGCTGCTCCCCCTGATCGATTCGTACGCGCACCCGCAACACCCGTCGTCCGGGGCGATCCTGCCTGCCGACGAGTTCGCCGCGGCCGTCGGAGATATTCCGCACCTCGGACGCGAACTGATCGAGAAGTATCTCTCCGATCTCGTGGCGCTCGAGCTCGTGAGCAAGCGCTAGAGCAGTTCCCGATGCGGGCCGTGCGGCCCGCATCGGGAAGCCCTACTCCCCGACCGGTTGTGGCTCGCTCGTCGGCTTCGGGGCGGGAATCAGCCGCGAGTACGCCAGACACACGAGCCCGAAGAACAGATAGCCCAGGGCTACTTGGGGATTGGCTGCCCACCCCACCTCGTGCGAGTGGATCAGACCGACCCACGACAGTGCCGCGGCCACCCCACCCGCTGCGGCTGCGGCGAGAAACCGTTTGTCGAGAACGAACGTGACGATGGTCCCCAACATCAGTCCGGCGAGTACCGCTCCCGACCCGAACGTCTTCAGCCCGTCGTACACGACACCGGCCTGACCCAGTGCCTCGCTTCCCACTTCCGTCGCCGATGTGCCTGCCGCGCTGAGTGCGTTGTCGATCAGACCCACCGCCCATTCCGCGAGGTTGGGAAGCAGTGCCACCACCACCGCGATGGCGTGCAGCTTCGGCACCGACTGGAACGCCTGGGCACCGATCAGCAGTCCGATGTACAGCAGAATCGGGACGATCGCAGGAATCGGCAGCAACGTTGCCAGCAATCCGAACAATCCGAGAAAACACATCAACCCGATCGCGACGCCCGACGCGACCGAGTATCCGGTCCGGCCGCCTGCGTCCTTCCAGCCGGGATGACCGATGTAGACCGCGGGCGGGAACGGCGAGCCGAATGCCGAGCCGACGACCGCACCGAAGCCGTCGGCGAGCAGCACACTGCGCAGGTTGTAGTTGTCTCCGGCAGCAGATGCGCTCTCGACGTTGCTCATCGCCTCGGTGAAGTTGTACACCCCCAGAGGAATTGCGGTCGCGAGTAGCGGTGCCAGATTGCCGAGACCGTCGAGTAGCAGGTCGAGGCGTAGATCGGGAAGGCCGAGTGCGATGTTGCTCGCCGCCTCGGTCACGTCCGGCACGGACATGTATCCGCCGATCCAGCCGATCGCCGTGCCCACCAGGAGCGCGGCGAGCCCGACCGGGATGTTGCCGGGCAACTTCACATCCGTGAAGAAGCCGATGAGAATGATGGCGAGAACGGGCAATCCGATCCAGGCGGCCTCCCACATCTGCGCGGCCGGGCGCATCGCGATGAACGTGATGGAGATGCCGGCCAACGTGCCGAGCATCGCCGCACGCGGAGTGATCCTGCGAATGTAGGGCCCGACGAACGCTCCGATCATGACGATGATGCCGATCATGAAGGCCCAGGCGAGCCCCGCCGCCCACGCCTGAACCGCGTCGCCGGTCGCCAGGTAGACCGGGAGCATGACCACGAACACGACGATGAACATGTGCGGAACGCTCGGACCGTACGGTAGCGCGGTCACATCGGTTCGGTTCTCGCGCTTGGCAAGTCGACGAGCGAGAACCATGTAGTACAGGTTCCCCAGGATCAGGGCGATTCCGAGGGCAGGGAGCAAGGTCCCGAGGACGTCACTCGACGGAATCCCGACCACGGCGATACTCAGTGTCGTCAGAGTGAGCACGTTGACGAGAATGTTGAAGCCGAGTCCGAAGAATGCGTTGGTGTCGCCCTTGGTCCACCACGCGAGAGCGAACGGAGACGACGGGCCGGCAGCGGGTGAATCTTTCACGTCCATGGTCATGTCCGAGGTCCTATCGACTCGCCGAGGTGGGGACGAAAGCAGACAACGCGGCCACGATGTCCTCCGACGGCGCGGTCCACCCGAAAATTCCACCTTGGGCCGAAATCATCTCGAGGCCGACTCGCTGAAACTCCGGGAAGTACGAACCGACACAGTCCGTCACGACCAGGCACTCGTATCCTCGATCGTTGGCCTCCCGAACCGTGGTGTGCACACACACCTCGGTCGTCACACCGGTGACGAGCAGCGTGGTGATTCCGGCGCTCGTGAGAATCTCGGCGAGCTCGGTGGCGTAGAACGCCCCCTTTCCGGGCTTGTCGATGACGGTCTCGCCGTCGATCGGTGCCAGTTCGTCGACGAT
The DNA here is from genome assembly GCF_033142445.1 of Rhodococcus sp. IEGM 1330. Taxonomy (NCBI): domain Bacteria; kingdom Bacillati; phylum Actinomycetota; class Actinomycetes; order Mycobacteriales; family Nocardiaceae; genus Rhodococcus; species Rhodococcus sp. IEGM 1330. Next base: position 64,191 of record NZ_JAWLSB010000006.1, on the reverse strand, counting down.
GTCGTGACCGTACTCGCCGCGAATCAGGATGCGGCCGAACGCTCCTGGATCGCCTATGCGCTGTGACGGGGTGCCGCGGCGAAGCTTTGCCGGTGGACAGTCGGACAGATCAGGCAGATGCCCCTCCCTGGTGTGGATCACGGGTATCCCGGCTTCTCGTGCCACAGCGATGAGACCTGTGAGTGGTTCGATCACGGTTCGGAGCAGGCCGACATCGTTGCCGAGGCTCTCACCGAACCCCCCTGGAAGCAGAAAGTCCCTCTGCATGTCGATGACGAGCAGCGCCGTCGTCGCGGCATCGATGGTGAACTCCGATGGTGACGCCGAGGGTATCGTCGTTTCCGGTGTGTGTGCTGAGGTCATGAGATCTCCTGTGCTGCAATGGAAGTGTCGTGAGCAGAACTGATCGCCCGGGAATATGCCCGCCAGCCACCGAACTCGCTGATGTCGTCGACGGTGTGCCCCTCCGTGCCGGTCTGCACAGTGGCGTCGCAGACGTAGCCGAGAAGGTCGGAACCGTCGGCCAGCAGTACTCGTCCCAGAGCGAGTACCGCTGGCATTCTGCCCGCGAGTACCGCAAGAGAAGTGGCGGGCAGACGCCACCTCTCCACGTCGATTGCGCTGCCGCCGAATGGAACTCGCAGCAGGCCGGGTGTCGGATCGGCGGTTCCGATCCGAAGCAGTGTGTACGTCGGCGCGGTGGACGTGGCCTCGACCAGGGACCCGCCCAGCTCGAGAAGCTGCGGGTTGGCCCGCTCCCCCGACAGGTGGTGCCCGGCTACGACGATGTCTATGGTCTCCACTGTCGAGCGTCCGGCTACGGCAGGCGGTGGGTCAGCGCGCCCTTCTCGTAGCAACCGGGCCGCGACCGCGAGGATCGTATCGTCGGCCAGCGCAGGCCCGATCACCATGAGACTGACCGGTCGACCGTCCTCGGTGAGTCCCACGGGAACCGCTACGGCTGTCAGGTCGAGAAGGTTCCCGAAGTGGGTGTAGTGACCGAGTTTCGTATTGCACGCGATGGGGTCTGCGAGCACCTCCGGCACGGTGAAGGTGGTGCCGATGGTCGGCACGATCATCACGTCCATCGACGTCCAGAGCTGCGCGACGCGAGCGCGAAGGTCTTGCAGCGTCTGCAGTGCACGGAAGGCGTCGACGGCGCTGTACCGGCGCCCACCCAGAAAGATTTCACGGACGACGGGAACGATGGAATCGGGCTTCTCGCTCAGGAATTCGTCGAACTCGACCAGTCGCTCGGCGACCCACGGCCCCTGATACAGCAGCGAACCGGCATCGAGGAACGGCATGAGGTCGACTGTGGTGGTGCGTAATCCATGTTCGGGAAGCGACAGGCGCGCAACCGAATGCGCATCGCGCATGGCTGCGTCGCCGAAGAAATCCAGCTGCTGCAGGTCCGGTAGTCCGACGGTGATCTCCCGCCCGTCGGACCGTCCTCCGCGTGGACGTGCCCACCCGTCCGCCGGATCCTCGGTACACATGACGTCGAACACGAGGTCGAGATCCTCGATCGTGGTCGCCATCAGGGTGATGCAGTCCAGAGACTTGCACGCGGGGACGAGTCCGACGGTGCTGATCAGGCCGCGCGACGGCTTGTATCCGACGATGCCGTTGAGAGCGGCAGGCACTCGACCCGATCCTGCGGTGTCGGTGGCCACACAGAACGGCACCTGCCCGAGGGCGACGGCCAGTGCCGAACCGGAACTCGAGCCACCGGAGATCATGTCGTCGCCGTAGACGCTCCGCGGAATCGGGTGCGGCGTGCGGGTTCCGTTCAGCCCGGTCGCGAACTGGTCGAGGCTGGTCTTGCCGACGAAAATGGCTCCGGCGTCGACCAACGCCTGCACTGCCGGGGCCGTCGAATCCGGCGTGTAGGCGTAGTCGGGACAGGCAAGGGTGGTCGGGTATCCGGCCACATCGATGCTGTCCTTGACCCCGAAGGGAATTCCGTACAGGGGTAGCGACACTGCGTCGGGTCGCGCTTCGAGTGCCGCGGCGGCCGCGAGCAATTCCGCACGGCCGACGACGGTGATCCACGTTCCGTCGTCGCCGCGTGCAGCCACGGCGGTCGAGAACGCCTCGACCGTTGCAGTGGGAGTCGATGTGCCGGTTCGGTACGCCGCGAGCATCTCGGTAACGGTCGGGCCGAGTGTCGGTCCCAGGTCTGAATTCATACCGTCGATTGTCGACAGTTTTCTGTTACTGCAGGTTGATGCCGTGTTTCGAGTCTGTTAGGAAATACTCTCGAGATGTAGGTAGGTCAGCTCGCCATGCTGCTTCAACGCAGCGAGTGCCACCGACACGTCGTTCGATTCGATGGCGTCGAGCAACCACTCGTGACGCCGGATCCCGTCGACCGGATTGGCGACTCGGGCTTCTTCCCTGAGGTTGCGGGCCATCGGTAGCTGCAGCTTCAGCAGGATCGGCGCATACGCCACATCGAGCTGGCGACTGCCGGCCAACGCCACGATGGCCTCGTGGAAACGCCGGTGGGCGTCGTCCTTCTCGAGGGTGTCGCCCCGCGCATCGGCGTCACGCATCTCGTCGAGCGCCGTTCTCACCGGCGCGAACGCACCGTCGGGAGACGACGCGAGCGGAAGCGCACGCTCGAGCGCATGCCGTTCGAGAACCTGACGCAGCTCGAAGAGTTCGAGAATGTCCTCTGCCGACCACACCGTCACTCGGAACCCGCGACGTGGGAGATGCTCGACCAGACCCTGCTGAGCCAACAGGCGCAACGCCTCACGTACCGGTGCTCGGCTGATCCCGAGGCGCGCGCACAGGGTTTCCTCGACCACGCGGGATCCGGGCTCGAGCGCACCGCTGAGCACCTCGGATCGGACCTGGCGAGTCGCCATTTCGACAAGGCTCGGCGGCAAGGAGCCGTGTTCCGCCGGTGCAGCCATGCCGCCAGTGTACGAACATGTTCGGCGAATGGTGCGCATCCGAAGCGTCGCCGAGTCGAATCCCGAGCGCTCGGGCATCCCTCCAGCGTTAGAATGGTCGGCATATGTGGATTGGATGGATAGAATTCGACTTCCTTCTCGGAGATGTTCACTCACTCAAAGAGAAGCGCTCCGTGATCCGGCCGGTGATCTCCGACATGCAACGCAAGTTCGCGGTGTCGGTCGCGGAGACCGATCATCGCGAATTGTACAGGCGAGCAGGTATCGGCGCGTCCGTCGTAGCAGGCGATCTCGACCACGTCACCGACGTACTCGACCGAATCGAGCGCGTGGCGGCCTCACGTCCCGAGCTGCAACTCGTCTCCGTTCGGCGGCGCACCATCCGAAGCGACGACGTCTGAGGCCCACCCCGCGGTGCATCGACGTACGTCGCGGGGTCATCGACGTACGTCGAACACCTGCTTCTGAATTCCGTTGCCGTAGACCTCGTGTTCGACCAGTTCGAGATGCGTGGTGTCCTTGTCGGCCTCACTGAACAGTCGCTTTCCCGCCCCGAGCAGGAGCGGAAAGACGAGCAGGTGGTACCGATCGACGAGCCCGGCGTCGGCGAGACTTCGCCCCAGGGTGGCGCTGCCGTGTATCGAGATCGGCCCACCATCGGAGTTCCTGAGCTCGGCAACGTCGTCGACACCGCGCAGAATGGTTGCGGGCCACCGTGAGTCGTCCTGTTCGAGCGTCGAGGACACCACGTACCTCGGCATCGCGTTGTACCCGGCAAAGTCGTCCATGGTGGGCCAGATCGGCGCAAATGCCTCGTACGAGGTGCGGCCCAACAGCAGCGCAGCGGCTTCGTCCTGCTCGCGCCCCTTGATCTCGTACGCTGCCGGGTCGAATTCGATGCCCTGAAACGTCCACCCGGAGTTGCGATAGCCCACCTCGCCGCCGGGTCCCTCCATCACGCCGTCGAGCGAAACGAACGCGGTCACGATCACTGTGCGCATGAACGGTCCTTACCGGTGCTGGGATGCGGGTGCCGGAATCGTAAACCATCCGCCCGCCGAATCGGTCGATACGATCGACCGATGATTGCCAGCGACATGTCCCGCCCGGCGTGGGACGACGACCCGGTCGTGTCCGGCTGGCCGGGCTTGCCCGTACTCGAGCGTGACGGCACCGCCGACGTCTGCGTCGTCGGTCTGGGAGGCTCGGGGCTGGCCGCTGTCGCCGACCTCCTCGACCGTGGTCTCGATGTGGTCGGAATCGACGCAGGGCGGGTCGCTGCCGGTGCCGCGGGTCGGAACGGCGGCTTCCTGCTCGGTGGACCTGCGACCTTTCTGCACACAGCGCTCGCTACATGGGGTCGGTGCGCACTGGATCTGTATCGAGCGACTCTTGCCGAGATAGATTCTCTGGAAGGGCTTCTCGGATCCGACGTCGTCCGCCGCACCGGATCCATCAGGCTCGCCGGAGTCCCCGGTGCGCCGATCGAGCTCTCCGATTCGGAGGATTGCGACGCGCTGGCACAGTGCTTGCGCGAGAACGACTTTGCCGTCGAGCAATATTCCGGCGAGTTGGGACGCGGCATCTTCCTACCGGACGACGCGGTGATGAACCCTGCGCGTCGCGCGCTCGGGTTGGCGTCGATCCTCGCGGGCCGCGCCCGGCTGTACGAGCACACGCCCGCAACCTCCATCGGGCCAGGAGCGGTCACGACGCCGTGGGGGGTGATTCGGTGCGGCCTGGTTCTCGTTGCCGTCGACGGTCGGCTCGAACAGGTACTCCCCCAGCTCGACGGCCGGGTTCGGACCGCACGTCTGCAGATGCTCGCCACCTCACCCGTCACGCCGGGACGACTGCCGTGCCCCGTGTACGGACGATGGGGGTACGACTACGCGCAGCAGGACGCGTCGGGACGGCTGTATGTCGGGGGCGGTCGTGACCTCTTCGCGGAGGACGAGTGGACACCGTCCGGTGAACCGACCGCCCAGGTGCAGCGCTACATCGAATCGGTCGCGACATCGTTTGCAGGAGAACCAGTCTCGGTTGATGCGCGGTGGGCTGCATCCGTCGGATTCACCACGGATGGGCGGCCGCTGTGCACATTCGTCGACGACACCGTGATCGCATTCGGCGGCTACAACGGGACAGGCAATCTGGTCGGACCGGTCACCGCTCGTGCCGCCGTGGCGCTCGGACTCGACACAATTGCAGTGCCGCAGTATCTGAGCAGCCGACGCATGGCAGTGTGGACCCATGGCCGAAGAACCGGAACGCACCGAGGACGGTCACTACATCGTCATCAAGGGTCGACGTTGGCGCGCAACGGATCCTGACATCCCGGAGGATCGCAATGCCGAGTTGCGGTCGATTCTGATGGCGTGGCGCAGGGAGGTCAAACGCACGTCGGGCGCACCGGAATCACGTGCAGGTGTGCAGGCCACCAAAGTCGCCCTCGGCGAGCGAGGAACACCGTGGTGGGAGCAGTCCGACGACGAGCGACGGGCCCGATGGGAATCGGAAGTATCGCGGCCGGCCGACACCTGACCCTCGCCGGATTGTTGCCATAGTGGAAACTATCCGAGCAGCGGCGATCACGGACGGACTCGCGTCGGCTGTGGTTGTTGTTGACCAAGGACTGTAGAACGGCGTATCGGCGTCATGTGGCCGCACTGCGCACCATTCTGGCCGACACCGACGCCTCCATCTGATCTTCTGCGGTGACTTTCCGACGTGGTGCGTGTCTACTGTTTCGACGGATGCCGTCGACTTAGTTCAGCCCGCTCGTTCAGCGAAGAAGGAGACTTCGATCATGTCCATTCTCAATCCCTATCTGTCGTTCCGAGACAACGCCCGCGAGGCGATGGAGTTCTATCGGTCGGTCTTCGGTGGCGAGCTCACCGTCACCACGCTCGGCGAGGCCAATGCCAGCGAGGATCCCGCCGACCAGGACAAGATCATGCACGGCCAGCTGACCACCCCGAACGGCTTCAGTCTGATGGGAGCCGACACGCCGTCGTCGATGGAGCACACCCCCGGCAACACCATGAGCGTCTCGCTCAGCGGCGACGAGGAGGACGAACTGACCGGCTACTGGAACAAGTTGGCCGTCGACGCGCAGTTCACCATGGGTCTCGAGAAGGCTCCGTGGGGCGACGCGTTCGGAATGTTGACCGACAAGTTCGGCGTGCAGTGGATGGTCAACATCGCAGGATCCAGCACTGGGAGCTGAGCGTCGACGCGGCCGCCTCTACACGACGACGGTCTTCGGCGGGATCACCTGTCGGAGACCTTCGGGCCCCCAGCCCCGATCGAGCGCCACCAGCAACAATGCACAGCCGATACCGGACAGGACGAGCGCGGAACCGAACATTGCCGTGTATCCGAACAGGTCTCCGACCACACCGGCGGCAATCCCGGCCGCGCCCTGCGCGAAGACGATCGCGCACGCCATCAGCGTGTAATCGCTTCCCGCGAAGCGTTTTTCGGACGCGTCCATCATCAGCGCGAACACCGCAACGGTAGCCGCACCACCGAGCACGTGTTCGGTGATGTTGGCGGTGACCAGAAGCGGAAAGCCGCCGACGCCCAGGGACGCAACGACATACAGGCCAAGGCTCAGTGTTTGGCTCACTCCGCCCACCAGCAGCGCTAGACGGCGTCCGTGCCGAAACGCCAACCATGCCCCGAGTGCGGCTCCCCCGACCGCAGCCACCGACGACAGACCGCCCTCGACCAACGCTATCTGGGGCAGTGAGAGTCCACTGTCCGACAGAAACGGACCCACGAGGGCCGACCCCATCGAGTTGCCGAACTTGAACCCGATGATCAGCAGAATGAATGCCACCATTCCGGGTCTGCGAAGCCGCGACCACCACGCACCGGCAAGCCGCCCCGGCGTCGGGCGATCGGCGTGCGGATCGGAGTCCGCGTCGGCTGCGTCGAGTTGTCTGCGCATCCACCACACGGGGACCGTCGTCAGCACGATCAGCAGTGCCATTGCGAGGAACAGCACCCGCCATCCGGCAAAGGTGAACAGCCACAACAGCAGTCCGCCACCGCACACCATCCCGATGCGGTAGGCACCGACCTGCAGACCGTTGCCCAACCCGCGCTGCGCCGCGGTGAGCGTACGCACCGCGATGCCGTCGGTCGCGATGTCCTGCGTCGCCGAGAGAGCATTCATGACGAAGATGCCGACGAACAACCAGCGCAACGTCGAGGACAGATCGAGAAACGACAACGCCAGTGCCACCGCCGCGGCCGAACACTGCAGCGACAGCAGCCACCGCCGCCTGGATCCGTACCGATCGACGTACGGTGCCCAGAGAAACTTGAGCGCCCACGGCAGGAACAGCACACCGGTCGCGCTGATCTTCACCAAGGAGAACCCCGACTCCCGGAGTACCACCGGCAGGGCCTGGGTGAAGAATCCGAACGGCAGGCCCTGCGCGAAGTAGAGCGCACCCAGGAGAGTGAGGGTCCCGGCGGTGAACGACGCCGGGCGCACCGCGTTGGTCATGACGGTCATCGTGTCAGAGCGACGCCGACTCCGCTGAATGCGCAACCGGCTGGCGAAGAATTGTCCGTAGCCTCGCGGGTTCGACCCGGCGCGCATCGCTCAGGTAGATCTCGTGATGTCTGCCCGTCATCGCCAATCCGGAACTGGGGATGTATCGATGATGGAGCTCGTCGAGTACCGGCGTCTCGTCGTCGTAGGACCCGATATGCAGCGTCTGCACGCACAGTCCCTCGTCCAGAGTCTCCAACCGAACCCTGCTCGACGCATCCGAGTTGCTCTTCGCGTCGGCGGACGCCAGCGCCACCTCGAACATCGAGCGGTCGATCCAGTCGGGCACCATGATCATGGCGGTCCAATTCCACTCGGCTTTGTTGCGCTCGGTGGTGAACGAGGCCATGTTCTCGGCCCACCACTGAGCCTCGAGCGGCGGGACGACGTAGTCGCGGTCGAGATCGATCTTGCTGGCGAACTTCAACGCATAGGCCACGGGATAGAGCACGGCGATCGCTTCCGCATACTCCGGAGCGGTGTTCGGATCGCCGTGCCCGTCGATCATCAGGTAGGCCATCGGCGGAACGACGAGAGTGCGAAAGGTGTTGTGCCGCGCCGAATATGCGTCGAGCGTCCTCTTGAAATCGATCTTCATGACACCCGTTCCGGTTCGACCGTGGGTAGAGCGTACCGAACGTTCCGAGCCCTTGGGCAGCGGCCCGGAGACGGCCGTTCAGACGAGCCACGCCCGTTCCTCGTCACTGAATCGGTTGACGGCTCCGCGGGTCGACATCGCCTTGTCGTACATTGCGGCCAAAGCGTCGAGCAGCGGCCTGTTCTGCGAATCCAGTTCGTTCTGGCGCGTCACGATCTCGTCGAGGCGCTCGGCGAGTTCGGCCAGTACTGCCGAACGATCGATCGTGGTGACCCGTCCGCCCTCAACCACGATGCGTCCGGCCACGATCACCGTGTCGATCGACGATCCGTTCTCGGAGTACACCAGTTGCCGATCGAGCTTCTGCCGAGGGGTGAACGCCATGGTCTCGAGGTCGAAGATCACCAGATCTGCTTGCATCCCGTCCTCGACCGAACCGACGGTGTCCTGAAGTAGTGCACTGCGGGCACCTCCGGCCGTGGCCGCATGCAGCACCTCGTCCACTCTCGGCCAGGTGGCGAAGTCCGGACTGGTGACCTTATGCAGCAGCGCAGCTGATTTCACGACGTCGAGCATCCGTGGAGAATCACTGCTCGAGCACCCGTCGGTTCCGAGTCCGAGGTTCACGCCGGCGTTACGCAGTGCACGCCACGGGGCGATTCCAGACCCGAGCTTGAGATTCGAGATCGGATTGTGCGAAATCGATGTGCCCGCCGAAGCGATCATCGACATGTCATCCTCGGTCAGCCAAATACCATGCGCCAAAGTGGTATTCGGCGACAGAGCACCGATCCTGTCCATGTACGCCACCAGAGAGCCGCCGTACATCTCGGTTCCTGTAACCAATTGCGTCTTGGTTTCGAGCACGTGTACGTGGCATTCGGCGTCGAATTCCTTCGCCAACTGCGTAGCACCGACCAGAAGATCCTCGCCGCACCGTTGCGGTGCCGAGGGCGCGACCATGTACCGCAGACGTCCGTTGCCTCGACCGTGATACTGCTCGAATGCCTGCCTGCTGAAGGCGAGATACTCCCCCGTCGTGGGAACGGGATGTGACAGGATCTCTGCGGTGATCTCCTTCGGTAGGTAGTCGACGACGAACGGCACGGTGTCGACGAAGGGCTTGCTGATCACGTGTCCGGAAATATTGGCTCTGATGCCGATCTGCTCGTACGCGTCGAACACAGCCGACAGCTGCGCCCAATCCTGAGTCGGGTTCTCCAGAACGTCGTCGACGATCGTGGTCACGCCCGCTTCGAGAGATTCGATCGCGAACAACGTGCTGCGGAGACGAACCAGATCGGGTTCGACGCGACTGTCGCCGAGAATCGGATAGGCCATGGCCATCCACATCTCGAGAGGCAAGTTGTCGTATCTGCCCTTGTAGAACGTCTCCCAGGAATGGGTATGTGCGTTGACGAAACCCGGTGTCACCAGCCGGTCGCGCCCGTCGATGATCGTGTCGCCCTCACGGGGTTCGAGATCACCGGCGATTGCGGTGACGACGTCGTTCTCGATCCGGATGCTGCGAACGATCGGCTCGGATCCGGTGTGCGCGTCCATGGTGATGACGTGCGCGTTTCTGATGAAGATTCCCATGTCTCTTTTCCTTGACTACGCGGTGCGATGACGGCGAGGAGCTATTCGACCGGCTGAGGTGCCGGAGCCTGCTCTTCGGGCTTTTGCTGACGAATCAACCACTGCCGATGTGACTTTCGTGCGAGAAGGTAGTAGGTCAACGCTGCAGCACTACCGCCGACGAGCCACGAGATGTCGAGACCACCGAGGGCCTGCGAGCCGAATCCCTGCAGCGCCGGGACCAGGCCGTTGAGGAACATCCAGGTGCCGAAAAGTCCCACCGCGAACGCCACGAGTGCACGCCAGTTGACGTCCTGGATCCTCTTCGAACCCACGTCGTCGAACAGATGGCCGTAACGAGTGCTGGAGCGCTCGAAGACGTAGTAGTGCACCAGCATGATCGCGCCCCACGTAGCCACCCACCCCACCACACCCACGAGCCAGGCGTCGAGGGTCTGCGCCGCATCTTCCTGGAACACGAAGAACACACTGGCGGCCAAGGCGAGAACACCGACGCACAGGTTCAACGTCCGCCGACTCAGTTTGATGTCGAGGGCCTGCGCCGTGACACCGAAGCTGTAGACGTTGAGGACGTTCGTGGCGATGGGTCCGTGCAGAACCAACAGCAACACCGGAATGGCGAGCGCACCGAAGTTCTCGACGATGAGCTTGCCTGGATCGACGGAGCCGTTGGTGGTGGCCAGCGTCGCGCCGAGCACACCGAGCCAGACGACGGGGATGAACTGTCCCAGCGCACTGACCAGGTACAGCTTGCGTCGCGGAACGCTGGTGCTCACGAACCGGGAGTAGTCCGCAGCATAGGTCAGCCACGTCAGGCCCCAGCCGATTCCGATGGCCGTCATCACGGCCGACATGGCGACGATGCGCTCGGTGCCGGCCAGGGCAACACCGTTCGGGCCGGAGTAACTCCAGTCGATGTCGAGGTAGAACCAGGCCACGATAGACATCAGAACCAGGACGATGACGGTGGGCGGCACCGTCCAGCGCTCGAACGCCGCGATCGCCCGGTACCCGGCCATGGAGATACCGACCTGAATTGCCATGATGGCAGCAGCGACCAGGACCTTCCATCCGACGTTCGCTGCATCCGGGTCGACCCAGCCGAGTTCACCGAACAGAGCCATCACCAGGTCGAGGACGATCCATGTGTTGACCGCGCACCAGCCGACGACCACCACGGCCTGGACGGCGGAGGGAACATAGTTGCCTCGACGACCGAAGACCGAACGGCCCAACAGCATTCCGGTCGTTCCCGTTCGTTGCCCCAGCAGAACGAAGAATCCGAAGATCGCCATTCCGATGACGTTGCCGAGGACGAGCACTGTCAGGGTATCGGCGAGGCCGAGGCCCATGCTGATGCCGAGCGCGCCGAGCACCCAGTTGATCGGTGCGATGTTCGCACCCGCCCAGATCCAGAACTGACCGGACAGCGCGGTGGTTCTCTGGCTCTCGGGAATCGGTTGCAGCGAATCCTCGACGTCGTGGGAATGTGTGGTCACCGTGAGCTCCTCGGGATGCGGTCGACCGGCAGTTCGGTCGGCCTGGTGAGAAGCCTGATGCCCGTGTGTTTCCCGAACCCTTACGTAATGTAAGCCACTCGTAACAGCGGGTGGACAAAATGTCACCTATGAATGTGCTCGACGCCTTCGATGACGTCTATCTGTCCGCGGCGCGACCCGAACTCGTCGCGGGAAGCCGCTCGTCGACGCGGTCTCTGCGGTGGGTTCATGCCAGCGAGCAACTCGACATCGCACCGCTCTTGCGCGGCGGGGAGCTGATTCTGATGGAGGGCGTGTACTTCGGCGCGTGTTCCGACGCCGATCTGGTGACGTACCTCGAGTCGATGAATGCCGCGGGAGTCGTCGGAATCGCGGTGGAGACGGGGGGAACCCTCGACGTCATTCCGCCGCTTCTGATCGAGCATGCCGAACGGATCGGCTTTCCAGTGGTGCATCTCCGACGCCGTGTGCCGTTCGTACAGGTATGCGAGAGCATCAACAGCCAACTCGCCGACTCCGCTCTGCGTCGGCTGCAGATGGCAAACCGTATGTCTCGGTTGCTGTCGGCATCGATCGAAACGGACGGAGCGGTGGACGCCGTTCTCGATGTGCTCGCCGTCGAGACTCGGTCGTCGGTGACGCTGCGTTCGGCCTCGGGAGATCTGATCGGGCAATCCGGACTCGTCACCGAGCCATCGGATTTCACCACATTCGAGGTACCCGTCACCAGTGGCGGTCGGGACGTCGCGGTGTTGACCGTGGCTCCCGGCCCCGATGCCGACATCTACTCGATCAACGCCGGCTTGGAGAGAGCTCCGGAAATCCTGTCGATCGCGTTGCTCAGCGCACGCCCGGCCAGGGTGGAAGACCGACTGCGTACCCGCTTCTTCTCACTGTTGTCAGCGATGAATTACCCTGCCTCCGATGTCACCGACCATCTCGACGGCGTCGCCGAGCGCATGGGTATGCCCGAGCACGACGCTTACCTGACAGTGTCGGTCGAATTCGACGACGACCCGGCCGCGGGCACGTTGCAGCGCACGCTGGGGTCGATGTCACCGAACAACTGGTGTCAGAAGATCGGCGACCGACACGTCGCGGTTCTCGGTTTCGCCGGCCAGGAGATGCTCGACGCTCAACGACCGGTTGTGCTGTCGATGTTGCAGGCGACGCAGCTGCGTATCCGGCGAGCAGGTGTCGGTCCGGGAGCCTCCGACCGCCACGGTCTGCGCCGGTGTTTCAACACGGCCACAGCAGTGCTCGCGCTGGACCTCGGCCCTCACGACCGCATCCGCGATGCACGCAATTTCGCCCTTGCCCTACTGGTGGAGTCGATGTCGGGGGAATCCACTGTGGAGAAGTTCGTCCACGATCAGATCGGACCATTGCTCGCTCACGATCGGGAGCGGCACGGAGAGTTGTTCGCGACCCTGCTGGCGTACATCACCCATTGGGGTAGCAAGACCGAGACCGCGAAAAGCCTTGGGATACAGAGGCAGACGCTCTATCAACGGCTCGACAGGCTGTTCGACGTTCTCGGGCCACTACCGGCAGGCTCCCCTCGATTCCCGGGGATCGCCACTGCGGTGTTTCTCGAACAGGCCCGCCGCCAAGGCAGTACCGGCCCCGGCGGCTGACCCGTCGACCGATCCTTTTCACACCTCGGCGTCGACCTTGTCCGTCTCGCCTCGGCGCATGGCCAGGTACTCGGAGAGTTCGCGCTTGACCACAGGCAACAGCAGGTACAGGCCCGTGATGTTGACCAACGCCAGCAGGAACAGGGTCGCGTCGGCGAAATCGAGCACAGAGCCGAGCGAGAGCACGGTTCCGATGACGGTGAACATGCAGAACATCACGTTGAAGAAGGTGCGCGAGAAGCGGCTGCGTCCGAACAACGACGTCCACGCCTGCAGTCCGTAGTAGGCCCAGGTGATGGCAGTGGACAGCGCGAACAGAGCCACCGCAAGAGTCAGCACGTACGGGAACCACGGCAGCACGGTCTCGAAGGCGTCGGAGGTGAGGGTGACACCTCCGGCGGGTAGCTCGCCGGTCTCGGCGACGATCGCGCGCTGGTCCTGCCAGGTGACGGTATTGGCGATCACGATGGTCAGTGCGGTCGCGGTGCAGATGACGACCGTGTCGATGAAGGGCTCGAGCATGGCCACGAAGCCCTCGGTGACCGGATGCCTGGTCTTGACGGCCGAGTGCGCGATGGCCGCCGAACCCAATCCGGCCTCGTTCGAGAACGCGGCGCGCTGGAATCCGATGATCATGACGCCGAGGACGCCGCCGGCCACACCCTCGGGCGAGAACGCACCCTCGAAGATCGCAGTGAACGCCGTGGGGACCGAACGGAAGTTGACGGCGATGACGACGCCGCACGCGACGATGTAGATCAGCGCCATGGTCGGTACGAGTTTGGCGGTCACCGCCGAGATCGATTTCATTCCGCCGATGATGACCAGTCCGATGATCAGCGCGACGACGATACCGAACACTGCTTTGGCTCCGTCGGAAGCGAGGAATCCATCGTCACCGCCGGTGACCGAACGGACCTGTGCGTACGTCTGATTGGCCTGGAACATGTTGCCGCCGCTGATGGCGAAGAACGTGATGACGATGGCATAGAAGACGGCCATGAACTTGCCGACCTTGGCGAGTCCCCGCTCTGCGAGACCCTTGGTCAGGTATTTCATGGGCCCACCGGAGACGGTGCCGTCCTCGTTGATGTCTCGGTACTTCACACCGAGCGTGCACTCGACGAACTTCGATGCCATGCCCAGCAGGCCTGCGAGGATCATCCAGAGGGTGGCACCCGGTCCGCCGAGCGTCACGGCGACGGCGACACCCGCGATGTTGCCGAGCCCGACGGTTCCGGACACCGCGGCGGTGAGAGCTCGGAAGTGGCTGACTTCACCGGGCGCGTCCGCCTCGTCCTCCTTGCCGCTGACGAGAATCAACGCTCGCTTGATTCCGCGGACCTGAATGAACTTGAACGCCACCGTGAAGACGACGGCACCGACGATGAGCCAGAGGACGATCAACGGAACAGCGGCTCCACCGATATTCACGGTGAAGAAAACGACATTCGACACGGCAGCGGAGATCGGATCGAAGGCGTTGTTGATCGCCGTCTCGATGGAGCTGATCGTGCCTCCGTCCGCGGCCAGTACATCGGTTACGAGGGGGTGAGAGCTCATGACTTCGAGTGAACAGCACGTGGACCGCAGAGGTCGCGATTTACCGAATTTAGAGTAACAATTTACGTGATCTTGACTAAAAGCCCGCAGGCTCACGCCGCAGATCTGGCGGGTATCCGTCTCAAAAGCACTGTTGCAGCATCCAGTACGACATGGCGGTCGTAGGTGAGGCGGTAGTCGTACATCGGGGTGCCGTCCTCGGCCGTGCCTCGCTCTACCGCGATGAGCGCCACGCTCGACATCGGAGCCACGATCACGATCGAACGTTCCAGTGCCAACGGCTCGTCCGCGCCCACGACCACAGTACGGAAGCTGGGTGCAGGAGGAGCGGCATGCGAGTCGAAGACAGCCATCAGCGCGGTACGTGCGGCAAGGTCTTCGAAGATAGCTTCGCGCGCAGGAGTCAGGCCGGTGGACGCGCTGACCGTCGCCAGTACGACGGTCGAGGAACCGGTGCCGTATGCACTGTGCAGCAAACTGTTCTCGATCGCGTCGAGCAGTGTCGAATCCGCGTGCCTGCGGGCACCGAGCGAATGGGTGAGCCCGTAGGGCGTGACCGCCACGGGGGCACGCACGGTCACCGTTCCATCCAGATCGAGCGAATGGACAGGCTTGAGCACCTCACCGAAATCCGGGAGAACGTCCGGCGCGCCGTAGAGGTATCCCTGCCCCAGAACGGCGCCCATCGCGCGCGCACAACTCTCGTGTTGCTCGGTTTCGATCCCCTCGGCCAGGACCAGGGCACCGGTGCGTTCGGCCTCGGCGGCAACGGCAGCAACGATGGCGGCGGTCTCGTTGCTCGAACGCCCCTGCACGAGTGTCATGTCCAGCTTGATCACGTCGGGACGCAGCAGTGGGATCAGCGCCAGGCTGGAAGAATCTGCTCCCACATCGTCGATGGCGACTCGCCACCCCAGGTTTCGAGCGTGCTCGGCCGCCCTCAGCAGACCGGCCGGATCACCCATCAGGTCTCGCTCGGTGATTTCGACGATGACGGACAGCCGCGCCGCGTCCGCGAGTATCGCCAGGTAGTCCCGAGGAGGCGGTGCATCGAGTGCGATGGGTTCGGCATTGACGAACAGTGCGAGCTGGTCGGGATAGCCGGACTCGACGGCACCGAGCAGCGCGCTGAGTCGGCACCGCCAATCGAAATCGGCAGTGACGCCCTGTGCCCGTGCCACGCCCAACAGTTCCGGCGGCGGAATCGGCGGACCGTCTCCGCAGGTCCGCACCAACGCTTCATACCCCACGACGGCGCGTCCGTCCAGCGTGACTATCGGCTGATAGACCGACGTGATGCCGATCGACATCGGCGATATCTCGGCACTCGTCGAACGTCGCTGCATGGGTGGGCCCTCCCTCGAATACTGATCGATCGGTCCCCACCCGGGGCATCATCATGCCCGACCGCACCGCGATGCCGATACCCCACTGCGGTCTGCGCCTCGATTCATTGGCTATAAGGTGCTCGAAGGACTCGACGAACGGCGGTGACCGATGGTGGGAGCGGACTCACGTCCTCGTGCCCCTCACGACCATCTCCTCGCGGGTCGATACCGACTGGGCACAGTGTTGGGGCGCGGCGGTATGGCCGACGTCGTGCACGCCGACGACCACGTTCTCGGCCGATCCGTAGCGGTGAAGATATTCCGCCACGGTGAGCCGCCGGATACTGCCCAGCGCATCGATGCAGAAATTCGGACTCTCGCATCGCTGTCGCACCCGGGTCTGGTGACGCTGTACGACGCGGGCACTGCACCCGATGCCAGCGGGGTGCCGGTGCCGTACCTGGTGATGGAGCTGATCGACGGTCCGACTCTGAGTGCGTATCGCCAGGGCCGAACAATGGACGGCGCCCACGTCGCTCGGATCGGATGCGAGTTGGCGGAGGCTCTCGCTTACATCCACGATCAGGGTGTGGTGCATCGCGACATCAAACCGGCCAACATCCTCGTTGCGCAGGCTCCGGACGTCGGCGTGGGACAGTGCGCCAAACTTGCCGATTTCGGCATCGCTCGTATCGTCGACGCCGAACGACTCACCGAGCACGGCACCACAGTCGGTACTGCGCACTACCTCAGCCCGGAACAGGCGACTGGTACGTCCGCAGGGCCACCGACGGACATCTACACGCTGGGGCTCGTTCTCATCGAATGCCTGACCGGCACAATGGTATTCGAGGGCAGCGCCGTGGCAGCAGCGGTGGCGCGCCTGCACCGCGATCCCGCCGTCCCCGAGGGGCTCGGATCGGACTGGCACGCACTGTTGACGGAGATGACATCCAGACGCCCGGAGGATCGACCGGCCGCAGCTGCGGTCGCCCACCGACTGCGCGGGCTCTCGCGAAGCACGACACCTCTTCCCCGCACTGCCGTGATGCCCGTTGAACCCACCAACATGGTTGCGCCCCCAGCAGTTCCAGCGTCGACCGAAGCAGAATCTCCGCGCCGACGATGGATGATCCCGGCGGCAGCGGCTCTGTTCGTTGCGCTGGGAGCGGCGATCGTCTGGGTCGCAGTCGACACGGGCGAGGAGCCGGAGCCCATGTCGCCGTCGACACCGACTCCGACACTCGTGGAGTCGACGACAGTCGCGCCCACACCACCCGCACCTGCGAGTTCGATTCCGGTCTTCTCGAACCCGCCCGAGCCGGCTCCCGTACCCACGACGAATCCGGTTCCGATCGAGCCCGCTGCGCCTGCACCGCTACCTCCGGGTAACGGAAACGGCAACTCCGGGAGCGGCAACGGCAATTCCGGCAACGGCAACTCGGGAAACGGCAACGGCAACGGCAATTCCGGCAACAGTGGGAACGGCAACGGCAATTCCGGCCGAGGGAACTGACCCGACGGCCGTCAACAGACAGGAGTGACGGTGACACACGTCGATACCCTCGTGGTGGGAGCGGGCATTTCCGGCTTGGTCGTTGCGACACTTCTGCATCGCGCCGGTCAGCGCGTCGTCGTTCTCGAGGCCAGAGATCGTGTGGGGGGTCGGGTGTGGACGATGCGGACCGACGAAAGCACACTCGACGTCGGTGCGTCCTGGATTCACGGAACAGACGACAACCCTCTCGCCGATGCCGTGCACGCTTTCGGAATGCGGACCGTCGAATTCACCGTCGGTAGCTACCAGCCGGACGGCAGGCCCATCGCGTACTACTCCCCCACCGGGGCCAGGTTGAGCGATGAGGCCGCCGCACAGTTCGGCGCCGATGTTCACCACTTCGACGAACTGTTCGCCACGACGATCGCGACGTCGTCCCCGGGAAAGTCGTTCGGTGACGCGGTGGAAGCAACTCTGACGCAGCTGGATTGGAACGACGACCGACTCGAACGAGTTCGCGAGTTTCTCGGACATCGAGCCGAGGAACAGTTGGGGGTGGGAAAAGATCTCCTCGACGTGCATGGTTTGGACGACGACGCCATCGAGGGCGACGAAGTCGTGTTCCCCGACGGTTACGACGAACTGTCCCTTCGCCTGGCCGAGGGACTCGACGTCCGGCTCGAACACGTGGTGACGCAGGTCCGCTGGGGTCGAGACGGAGTTCTGGTCGATACCGGGTCCGGGACGTTCTCGGCCGAGCGCGCTGTGGTGACGGTGCCGATCGGCGTACTGAAGTCTCCGGCGTTCACTGTGGAGCCTCCTCTACCGGAACCTGTTTCGGGTGCACTGGAACGACTGGAGATGAATGCCTTCGAGAAAGTGTTTCTCCAGTTCCCCAGCAAGTTCTGGGACGAGAACGTCTATGCCATACGACAACAGGGCGAAGCCGGGCGCTGGTGGCACTCCTGGTACGACGTGACCATGCCACCGGGACGTCCGACGCTTCTGACGTTCGCAGCGGGCGCGTGCGCGCAGCAGACTCGGCACTGGTCGGACGCACGCATCGCGGACTCGGTTCTCGAGGCACTGCGTGGCCTGTACGGCGACCGCGTCGTTACACCGGACAGCGTGTATGTCACTCGATGGCAGGACGATCCGTTCTCGTACGGTTCGTACTCGTACATGACGGTGGGTTCACGCACGCGCGATCACGACGACCTTGCCACTCCGATCGGAGATGTGCTTCACCTTGCCGGTGAGGCGACCTGGACCGATGATCCGGCAACGGTCACCGCGGCGTTGAAGTCGGGACATCGTGCGGCAGAACGCATTCTGGGGCGTCCGGTTCCGTTCGGCGACATTTGGGGTCCTACGGAGCACTGACAGCATGCACCGATGTCACGATCGGTCAGCTGATGCGAGGTGGTTTATGGCTCGATCTGATCGCCATCTCACAGATCACCATCGCCGCATACACGGTCTTTGCGTGGTCGCTCGGCACTCGGTTCTGACGCTCTCTTCAGAGTAAAAGGCGATTCGAGACCGACTTCCGCCGATTTGGCCCACACAACCGTGCGCCGGGTTTACGATGACGACTTCATCCAGGCGGATGACCCGTTCCTGGTGCGCGCCGCCATCCCCTGGTCGGTGCTTCGTCGGCGTTGCTGTCGACTCGGCAAGGTACGGGGGTGGGGCATGGTCTCGGACGTCATCGACTGCAGCACGGTCTTCGCACACGACATCGAGCAGGTATGCGGGGTCTTGAGCGCGGTCCAGTTGTTCCCACGCTACTTCCCCGGGCTCGACTACTGCATGCTCCGTGAATCCACGGACGGCTACCGATGCGGAGTCAATGGTGTCGAGCACGCCCTCGACCTGGTGGTGAACAGACGCAACCGGCCGATCATCACCATCGAGCATGTCGAGTCCGGCGGATTCATCAGATTCACCCTCACTGCGCGCTCGGCCGGCGAGACGAAGATCGATGTCACCGTGTTCAGAGCGGGGCTCGGCGGGTCCTACTCACCCCAACCCGAGCACAACCGCGCCGTGGTCGATTGGGTGATGGGTGGTCTGCGCCGACTGGACAACTCCCTGTCCGGAACCTCGACGTCGATCGTGTCCAATACCGGGGATTCGCGGTCGCTACCGCTGGCGATCATGAAGACGATGGTGGGAATCGGCGTCATTCGTGCTGCACGTCCGGACCGCGCGTACCGGCAGCTGAACTCGCTGGCGAAATGGGGCTTCACCCTGGGCGGGGGTTTCGCGGCCGCAGCAGCGAAGTCCCCGGACGAGATCGCCTTGATCGACGACCGAGGGACGCGGACCTTTGCGGAGATCCACCTCCGGTCGCACCGGATCGCGGCAGGTCTCGACGCGTCCGGAATCAGTCCGGGAAGCACCGTCGGAATTCTGGCCCGCAACCACTCGGCGATGATCGAGTGCACCGTCGCGTGCGGCATGCTCGGAGTCGAGGTGGTCCTTCTCAACACCGGTCTCGCTGCCCGCCAGATCGAGACGATCGCCGCCCGCCACCAGCTCCGAGTGCTGTTCGTCGACGACGAGTTCGACTCGATGGTGCGCTATCTGCCCGACGATGTGACCCGTGTGAGCCTGTCGTCCCATACCGCCGTTCCGCGTCGGCGCACCCTCGAACACTTCGTCGCAGCGCCGTCCGCCACGTTCACGAGGCCGGATCGACCCGGGTCGGTGGTCGTGTTGACCTCCGGAACCAGCGGGTCACCGAAGGGTGCGGTCCGTCCCACACCGAAGGGCTTCGGAACAGTGGCAGCCATGCTGTCTCGCATGCCCCTTCGGATGAACGAGAGGATGTTGATCGCGGCACCGATGTTCCACAGCTGGGGGCTGGCGGCACTGCAGATCAGCACTCCGCTGCGCGCCACGGTGATTCTCCAGGACCGATTCGATCCGGAGGAATGCCTGCGGGCGATCGAGGCGCATCGTTGTACCTCGTTGATCGCAGTTCCGATAATGCTGCAGCGGATACTCGACCTGCCAGACGAGGTCCGGTCACGCTACGACACGTCGAGCCTGCGAGTAGTCGCGTGCAGTGGGTCGGCATTGACCGGATCGACCGTCAGCCGATTCATGGACGTCTTCGGTGACGTCCTCTACAACTTCTACGGTTCCACCGAGGTCTCGTGGGCCACGATCGCTACCCCCGAAGACCTGCGCGCGGCCCCCGCCACCGCCGGGCGCCCTCCTCTGGGTACGACGGTCGCGGTGCTCGACGCGGACGGTACTGCCGTTCCGGTGGGAACCCTCGGCCGAATTTTCGTCGGCAACGACATGTTGTTCGACGGGTACACCAACGCCGAACCTCCGTCGACGGCATCCGCCCGCGGAGCTGCTCTGATGGATACCGGCGATCTCGGATACATCGACTGCAACGGACGGCTGTTCGTCTGTGGCAGGGACGACGAGATGATCATTTCCGGAGGCGAGAACGTCTTTCCCGGCCCGGTCGAGGATGCGATCGCCAATCTTCCTCAGGTCGGCGAGGTCGCGGTCGTCGGTGTGCCCGACAGTGAGTACGGGCAGCGTTTGGCCGCATTCGTCGTCGGCCGCGGATCGGCCGGCCTCGACGCGGACATGGTGCGTGCCTACATTCGGAATCGGTTGAGCCGCTTCTGCGTTCCCCGCGACATCACGTTCCTCGACGAACTGCCCCGAACGGCGACCGGCAAGGTGATCAAGAGGATGCTGATCGAGCCGCCTACCGCCGCTGGGATGTAACCTTCATTCGCAGGCACGGGCAGCGATGGCCAGACCCTGGTTGCCTATCACGCCGAACCGAACAGCCCCTCTGCCGATGCGTTTCAGCTTGGGCACCCTCGACGCCCACACACCGTGAGGATTTGCTCGATCGCCACCTCCTTCCGATCGTTCACTTAGTGCCGCGCTTTGTATTCACTGTCTCAGTTGCTTAACTATTCAGAATCTGAGACTGTTGTCCGCCGACATGGGAGGAGAGCGAATCGCTATGTCGAAGGCATCGGAAGACCTCCGGGACGGAAGTACGGCGCAGGACCGAGGCGCGCATTCTTCCTTCCTTCAGCTGTTCCTCGAAGCAACTCGCGCAGAACAAGTCTCCGACGACCCACAGCCTTCGCGCGACGACCGTGACGGTGGGCCGGTCTCTCTGCGCTGAGCAGATCGACAGAGACCGTGCATCCTGGTTTCATCACCCGAGCCGGTCCCAGGCCTGATAATCGACCACGACCGGTCGAGTTTTCGACGGTGAGGATCGGAGACTGTCATGGACACATCGTTGGCGCTGGTTGGCGTAGTCGCCGGCTTCGTCGTCGTTCTGGGTGCCTTCGTCGTCATCGCACGCATACTTCGCTCGCGCATGCGGCGCGGACGCTTCCACGGAATCGACAGTGCTGTCGGAGGATCGGCCTTCATGGGCGCGCCACGCGAGCGTGGGATCACTCCACCTGATCACGGTGATCCACGCACGGACACCGAACAGATCGAACCGTAGCCGAGTGCGCCTCCGCCTGCGATTCCGCTGAAACCCCCTGCCATGATCTGTCGACACCGCAGACGAAGGAGACGGAACACCATGATCGACGACGAGGCCACGAATCGGAACAGGGGACCGCGCTTCGAGGACGGGCTCGAGGTCCGTCGGAACGTGATGGGTGACGAGTACGTCGACAAGGCGTTTACCCATGCAGCGAACACCGACTCCGCTGCTTTGCAAGACTTCGTCACCGACACCGTGTGGGGCGGCGTGTGGACGCGGCCCGGACTCGATCACCGCAGCCGCAGCCTGCTCAACCTCGGAATTCTCATCGCGCTGCGCGCCCACGAGGAACTCGCAGGACACGTGCGCGGAGCTCTCCGCAACGGCCTCACCCGAACGGAGATCACCGAAACCGTCGTCCACACGGCCGGGTACTGCGGTGCGCCTGCTGCGCTGGCGGCGATGCGCGTCGTGCAGAAGGTGCTCGACGCCGAACTGGGTCCACTGACGCCTGCAAGGGACGACGAACGAGTCGAATGACTGATGACGGCACCCTCGCATAGTGCCCAAGAATTGGGTACACCGGATGCATGCCGGAACTACCCGAAGTAGAAAACGCCCGACAGGTCGTCGAAAAAGCTCTCGGTCGCGTCATCGTCGACATCGACGACACCGACACGTTCGAGTGCCGACCACACATGCCAGGAGATATTGCCCGTGCACTGACGGGCGGAAGACTCACCGAGGCGCGTCGACGAGGCAAGGCGATGTGGTGCGACACCGTCACGGCCGACGGCTCGAGCGGACCGACCCTGGGCATTCACCTCGGCATGGGTGGACGGGTCATCGTCACCGCTCCCGACGGTGAGCGAACGTCGCAGTACGGAGGTGGCGACCCTCATGTCGGTGAGCGCCCGACCGACAAGCCGGAGTGGACGCGGTTCTCCATGACGTTCGACGACGGTGGTCAGCTCCGACTCTTCGACAAGCGCCGCCTCGGCCGAGTTCGACTCGAACCCGACATCGACGCTCTCGGTCCGGACGCCGCGGAGATCACACGCGACGACTTCCGTCACCGAATCGGCTCCAGCGGTGCACCTCTCAAGGCACGACTGCTCGACCAAGCGGCAATAGCCGGAGTGGGCAATCTACTGGCCGACGAGGTGCTGTGGCAGAGCGAGCAATCCCCGTCCAGGCGGGCCAAGACGCTCACGACGGAGGAGCTCGACGAGCTTCGCGTTGTCCTGCGTCGTGCGATCAGAACAGCGATAAATAAGGGTGGTGTACACACCGGGGAGATCATTCCGTTCCGGAAAACGGATGCGGCGTGTCCTCGATGTGGTGCGCCGATGGCTCGCGGAACGGTGGGTGGCCGCACCACGTGGTGGTGTTCTCGAGAGCAATCCTGATCCGATCCATCACGCGGGAAGGTGCTCGATAGCGCTGTAGGACAGCAATTTTCACAATTGTCAAGCTCGATCGGATTCGGCACAATGCCGCCGGACGGCGTACGGTGATGACAGCTTCGGACGTAGCCGAGGCGCGAATTTCGCCGGAGGGTGCATGCTTTCGACCGCCGACACGGGTACAACGCGACACGTCACCTATCTGCCGCACCGTCATTGTTTCGCCGTCTGGCACAGCACACCGGGGGCGACGCTTGAAGGAGAGTCCACTCCCATCGAGCTCGCGGTTCCCGGCGCGGACGGAACCGTTGTCGTACGCACTGTGGACGCGCAACTCGTGGCAGCGAACGGTGGCGAGCTCCGAACCGCAGCCGGCTCTGCGGAAGGTCCATCGGCACGCGGATGGTTGGCGATCCTGGACCACGTCGAGCACAACCCCGACGTGAATGGGGTTCCTCGGGCGCTCGTCGATGCACTCCCGCCTGCGGCGCACGCGGTTCCCAACGCCGGCGGGTCCAGCGTATTGACGGCACACGGTGCCGCTGACGCACTCCGCGCCAGCCTGCACATTCAGAACCATCTGATCGAGCGTGCGTCGGCCTTCACGCCCAGGCCCTATCAAGTGCACGGTGCGGCCTGGATGCCGACCGTTCAGGAGGTCGGAGGCGGCGGAATCCTCGCCGACGAGATGGGGCTGGGCAAAACGCTCCAGGCCATTTCGCACATGATCGTCGGAGCGCGGAGAGGCGAGGGCAACTATCTGGTCGTGTGCCCGACGTCGTTGATCAGCAACTGGCGACGAGAAATCGAGAACTTCTCCGACGGCGATTTGGTCGTCAACGTATACCGCGGACCATCCCGCACCCTGGAGCACTGCGCCGACGCGGGCTCGGTGACGGTCACCGGGTACCCCACCCTGCGCACCGACATAGACCAATTGAGCGAAATATCCTGGAGCACAGTGTTCTTCGATGAGGCACACGTCATGAAGAACTCTCGGACCAAAATTGCTCGAGCAGCGCGTCGGCTGAATTCCACCACGCGCATCGCCCTGACCGGAACGCCCGTCGAGAACCGCATGGATGAACTCTGGGCCTTGATCGATCTCACCAATCCCGGCTTGCTCGGAACCCGAGCTCGGTTCACCCGACGATTCTCGGCACCCATCGAGCAGGGAGGCTCGGCGGCCGCACTCGCACAATTGTCGAATGCGATCGCGCCGGTCGTCCTCCGCCGGACGAAGGCCGAGGTTGCGGCAGATCTGCCGCCGAAGCACCATATCGATGTACTGTGTCCGATTTCGAACGAGCAAGCGTCGCTGTACAACTCGGCCGTCGACGAAGCATTCGATACCGGTTTCGGCACCAACCGCGGCCGTGGAACAGCAGTGCTGGCACTACTGACCTCGCTCAAACTGATCTGCAACCACCCGGGGCTCGTCAATGGCGACTTGTCCCGGTTGGCCGATCGCTCCGGCAAACTCGACAGGCTTACCGAGATCATCGAAGAACTTGCCGAATCGTCGGAGGCTGCGCTCATCTTCACTCAGTACCGCCGGACCGGAGAGATCCTGGCGGAGCATCTCGCAGGCATCACCGGAGCCCCGATTCCGTTCTTTCACGGCGGGCTCGACGTGGACAAGCGCGACAAGATGGTCGACGAATTCCAGAACAGCGACCGATCCCCCGTCATGGTTCTCAGTCTGAGGGCGGCGGGGTACGGCCTCAATCTCACCCGTGCCAGCACGGTGATTCACTACGACCGATGGTGGAACCCTGCGGTCGAAGCGCAGGCCACCGACCGGGTTCACCGAATCGGACAGAAGTCGAGGGTGACGGTCATGGCACTCACGACGGAGGGAACACTGGAGGAGCACATCGCTTCACTCCATACCCGGAAGAAAGCGATCGCTGGTTTGACCGAGAGCAACAACGAGTTGGCTCTGGCGGCGCTCGACGACTCGACGTTGCGAGAAACGCTGTCGCTGCGGGCGGTGTCGCGCTGATGTCCACAACACCGCAGCCTGCGGCCTTCGGGTCGACGCCGTGGGGTAAGGACTGGGTCCGGCGAGTCGAACCCATTGCCGCCACCCGGCCGAACCCGATGCTGCCGCGGGCACGAAGCCTCGTGCGCAACGATTCAGTAGCCGTGGACCACAGCAAGATCGGCCAGTTCCGGTGCGTCGTGTCCGCGGGCAAGAAGGTCGAGACCGCCGTGATTTCCCTCCCCCGCTACGCAGCAGCCGAGCGGAAGTCGGTGCTGCACGTCCTCGCCCGCCACGCGCGCGGGGGTGCAACCAGCGGTGACCTCCCCGACGAGGTCCACGCCGAACTCGTCGCGAGCAAACTGTCCCCAGTGCCCGACGCCACCGTAACGTCCTGCAGCTGCTCCGGAAGAATCGACCCGTGCCTCCACGTGACGGCCGCTACCTACGCCATCGGTCTGATCGTCGATCAGATGCCGACGTCGGCATTGGCCGTCCGCGGAGTCGATCTGTCGGCGACAACTGGGTCAACGGACTTTCCTCGACGCTGGATGCCGATCGAGAGTGTCGACGCCGGATCGTACTTCGGCTGAGCGGACAACTTCTCACCGTGTGAATCCGGGCTGTGTCGGGTGGCAGGTCAGCCTGTTCACCCGAGCAAGTACGAGCGTCGTGCGTCCCTACCCAGCCACGTGGAAGTTCAGTGTGAAGATTGACTTCAACTCTGAAACTGCGCAGTCCGGCTGCTATTCGCATCGAGGTGGGCGCGTCCTCGTTGTAAGGTGGGCCACGGGTTGTAGGGCCCTTCACGAGGGCGGGTAGAGATTATGAGCACAACCGAGCCACGGTCCTGGTTCGATCGTGCGCGCCGTACCCGCCGCGTCTGGCGTTCGACGGCCTATCAAGGCGATCCAGTGCGGTCCGATGCCGTGATAGTCGAAGGGCTCGCGACGATAAGCGCATTATGCGCGGTGCTTTTCGGTTGCGTCTCCGTGTGGATGACGTCAGGTCAAAATCTGCACTTCGCGTGGTGGTCCAGAGCTTTCACCCTGCTGGTGACCGCGATCGCCTGCGCGACGTATTGCGCGCTCCACACTCGCTGCGCAACCTGGTATTACCGCAACACCGACGTCGTAACTCTGATAGCTGCGTTCTTGTTCGTCACCAGTCCCGCTCTCGGCTACGCCAGTGCGCAGGACGTGTACCCAGCATTCGGACTCGTGTTGGCAGTCGTGGCGTTCGCGGCTGTGCTGCAACGTCGGTCCCACGTCATTGCCCTGACCGCGACCACGATGGTTGCTTGGATTGCGATGGCCGTCGCGTATGGGACGGATGTCGGTGCTCAGACCTTTGCAGTATCGGTGATTCGGACGGTCCTCGTCATCGCGATCATCCATTACATTCGGATCAAGACCATCGATCTGCTGTGGGAAAAGTATCGCTTGGTCGATGAGGCCCGTGCTCGCGCAGACTCCCTGTCTCACCGGGATGATCTGACCGGACTGTTCAATCGCCGAGGTCTCTATCGACGCGCGCTGATCGAGTTGGCGTCGTCTGTCCAGACGTCGGTGCCCGTCGCCGTCCTCTACCTGGACGTCGACGGCCTCAAGAAGGTGAATGATGCGTCAGGGCATGATGCGGGAGACGCGGCACTGATTCGTCTCGCAGCCGCTCTCTCGTCCGCGTTCCGACCTGACGACATCATCGCCCGAGTCGGCGGTGACGAGTTCGTCGTCGTGTTGCCAGGAGCTGACCAGGTAGAAGCAATTGCCTTGGGCAACGACGCCCTGTCGGTGTTGACGACGGCGGACGTCTCGGCGAGCGTGGGTGTTGCAGAGTGGACCCCTGGTCCCGTCGCGCCCGACCTCGACGAGATGATCAAACGCGCAGACGAAGCGATGTACCGCAACAAATCGCGGCACTGACCTCTCCCGTTATCCAGGCCGTACTTCCCCGCCCGACGAGACGTACTTCAATCCGTCAGGACGTCGCTTCGACTGCCAGTCGAGCAAGTGTGTCGTTCAACTGATCCTCGGTGACCAGCGGGAACTTGATCTGCTCGAGCAACTTCTTGTCTGTGACCTTGGACCAGTCGTAGGTGTGGCGGACCAGCGTCTCGTTCGGACCCTGAGATTCGAGTTCCCACAACCACTCCCATCCGGGCGGCTCGTTGCCGGCGGGTGCGGTCTTCCATGCGACCAGCTTGTCCTTGATGTAGCCGGTCACGTGGTTGTCGGTCTGGTACTCGCCGCCCATGTGATCGCCCTGCATGTTCATTGTGAACTTCTCACCGACCTTCTGAATCCGGTCGGCGTGGTCCACGCTGCGTACGAACCCGGATCCATCGAGCGCCTGATGCCGCTCGGGATTGGACAGGACGTCGAAAACAGCGTCGACGGGAGCTTCGATGGTCCGTTCGACTGTGAGCTTTGCGTTGTCGGTCATATCTTCTCTGTGCCCAGTCGACGAGCTCCCCAATCATGGCTACGCCCGAGAGTCGATGCACAGTGCAGCCTGCCCGGTGAGGAACCTCCGATGGCGCGGTCAGTCGGCCAGAGTCTCGACGGATGACGCTTCAGGTGCCGACGGGACCCATGGCTTCAGAGGCTGCACCACATCGCGATAGAAGGCGTCGAGACCGTCGGTCACACTTCCGATGAAGCCGGCCGCGGAGCCCGAGCGCTTGCTGCCCATCTTGGTCGGTGACGTCAGCGTGAAGTACTGCAACTCGCTGACCCGGCCTGCGGTCAACGACTTGGCATCCGCTCGCACGGTCGCCAGGTTCTCGCACGATATTTCGCTTGCGTCCGCGAACACGGCTTCGACCAGGATGTCGGCGGGAGCGTTCTTCAGTTGCTCGAGCAACCATGACGTTCGTCGAAGCGCGGTCCCGTCGGTCGGTGCGTCGATAGCGGTACTGCACTGAATCTTGTTGGTACGCATATCAGCTTCGACAGTGACATCTCCGGCGGCATCCGGGATGCGCAACGTGGCCGAGAGGCACCCGGAGGCAACAAGCTGTTCGACGATGTACTCGTTGCGCGCCTGGGGATCTCCGCTGAACTTCCTCGGGAGGTGATGCTTAACCAGAACGCCGAGATCGGCGGTCATCCGCAACGCCAGGTGCCTGGACAGCGATGCCCATGTGTTCGCCACCGACAAGGCTTTGACATCACTCGAACGGAGGGTTCCGGCGGTGACGGAGTCACGAACTGCCACCCAGTGCCGACCCATGTCGACGAACTCCGTCGCGCCGGATTTCGGGTGCGTCAGATACCGGACGAATTCACTCAGAATCCAGACCTGCAGTGAGTCGGCAAGGTCGCCGTGAGACAACAACATTCGGGCCTCGTGAATCACCTCGGACCACGAGATATGCCGCAGCGATACCTTGTTCAGCTTGATCTTGTTCACCTGGACCGGGAGCTCACCGGCGGACGCCGGTATGTCGTTGGACAAACTCAGAACGGTCTCGTACCTGTGTCGTTTCGCAACATCGAGGTAGTTCTCGAGCTGCTCTTTCTGTAGCTTGCCGGTCCCGGTCTTCACTTCCAGCAACGCGGTCCACACTTGGCCCGCGCGCGACACTCGGAACACACCGTCGGGGATGACCTTGCCCTCGCCCTGGACGAACTGCACTTCGAGGTAGCCCTCGAAGGGACCGGATGGAGCTCCCGCATGCGCGCAGATTGCGCGAGCGAAGGGACGAACCGCCTGCATCGTCGCGATCAGTGCCGAGGTGGCCCTCTTCTCCTGCTCCTCACCGGATCCGACACCGGAAACGGAGAACAGGCGAGCTGTCTGCCACCCGTCTCCCCCAGCCAGGGTGAACTGAGGCGGCGTGACCTTCTTGGCAATCGGCTTCTTGGTGCGAACGCCGCGTTTCGGCGGTTCGACATCGACGACCGAGACGTCGACGATCTCACCGGTCGTATCGACGGCCCGCACATGAGAGTCAGCGACCTCGACAACGACCACATCGTTCACTGACGCTTCGAGCTCGCTGTCGTCCACGTCGACACCGAAGTCCTGTGCCAAACCACCCAATCCGGATTCCCAGCCCTGCCCGACTGCGCGTAGTTTCCACTCGCCGTTTCGCCGGTACACCTCCCCGAACACCAACGCACGTTCCGACGACACATCTGCGGTGAGGAACTCCCCGAGCACCGAACCGGTTTGATCCCGCACCTGCATCGACAGTTTCCCGAAGTCACCCAACGGAACATCGTCGGAGCTGCCCGCGATGACCACCTTGTCGACTTCGGCTGCGAGAGAATCGAGATGGATCGACACTCGCTCCTGTTTGCCTTCGTCCGTGCTACTGCGCCCGCGGTAGCGTACGGTCGCGTCCTCGGACTCCGGCTGGTTGTAGAAGACGAAGTCTGCATCGGACCGAACGTGCCCGCTCGAATTCACCAGCAGCGCAGACGCATCGAGATCTCGCTCCGGGTCGACCCAGGACACGATGACATCCAACTCGGTCACGTCGTCCGGCAGGGAAATGTTCTGTCCTTTGACGAGAATGGGTGAACTCACGCTGACACGCTCCTGTCGGACAAAACGGACTCCAGCTGCTCACCCTATGCATCGCGAGGCAGTGCGAGTCGTCCTCGCTCGACATTCATTCATTCGACCTACTGCACGCAAGGTGGGCACCGCCAACCCGGATCAAGACACTCGGGAGTCTCTGCGCAGGTGAGCGCCTCTCTGGGTTATATTCGCACCGTGTCCGACGGTCAGAGGATGCGACTCAAGAATTGTTGTGTACGAGCAATTTTGGGGTTGTCGAAGAACTCGCCGGGAGGCACCTCTTCCTCGATCTTTCCGTCGCTCATGAAGACGACCCTGTCTGCGGCCGCTTTCGCGAAGCCCATTTCGAGCGGTGCAGAGATTCTCGGATCACCGAATCACACAATGCACCGGTCGATTTCGTGCATTCGTCAAATCTGGCTGCAGTCAGATTGGTTGCGGACGCCCCCAAGCGGGGGCTCGTCGCGTTCACCGAATCGGTCGCCCACCATCTGATCCTCGACGACTCGGCCTACGAGTGTGAGCAGCAGGAACGGTTTGTCTGCTATCCACCGCTGCGCTCGGCCGAGGTGGTCGAGGAACTCGGGCGTCACCTGTTCACCGGACACATCACCACCATCGGTTCCGACCATTGCTGCTACGACACCGCGCAGAAGCAGGTGCACAGCCACGACGTGCGGCATATGCCCCAACGGACTGCCCGGAGTCGAGACGCGTCTTCCGGTGATCTACTCACACTATGTAGACCGATTCGGTCTGACTGCAAGCAGATTCGTCGAGTCGACCTCGGCGAATCCAGCGCGCACCAATGGTCTTTATCCACGCAAGGGATCACTGATGCCAGGATCCGACGCCGCCATCGCAATCGCGGACGCCACCTCGAAGCAACACCACTCGACTTCGGTGGAGCCTTCAGTATGTGAATCTCGTCCACGGACGATCCGATCGACACGCAGTACAGTCCCCGCTCATGAACTATCGGCAGTGGGAGCGAGCAACCGAATGGCCGCTTGCCGGATCGGCTCTGACGTTCCTCGCGATCTACACCTGGACTGTGCTGAGCCAGCCGACCGGCACGGGGGCACACATCGCCGAGTACGCGATCCTCGGGATCTGGGCATTGTTCGGGATCGACTACCTCGTGCGACTCACCCTTGCGGAGCAACGCACGCGCTGGTTTTTTCTGCACCTACACGAGCTTGCGATCGTCGCGCTGCCGGTACTGCGCCCGCTACGACTGCTCCGCCTTCTCACCTTGGTGAGCCTGCTGCAACGCTCGATCGGTGGCGCTCTCCGTGGGCGGGTAGTCACCTATGCCGTCGCCGGAACCCTGATGCTGATTTTTGTCGCGTCACTCGCGATGTTCGACGCCGAACGCGCCGCACCGACCGGGACCATCAAGACCTTCCCGGACGCCTTGTGGTGGGCAATTACGACTGTCACCACAGTCGGCTACGGGGACTACTCGCCCACTACAGCGACTGGCCGACTCATCGCCGTCGGACTGATGGTGGCTGGCATCGCATTGCTCGGTGTCGTGACGGCCACCTTTGCGTCATGGCTCGTCCAGAAGGTCGCCGAACAGGACGACGCGAACCAGTCCGCGACTCAGCAACAGGTGGCCGAGCTTACCTCCCAAATCGCTGCACTACGAACAGAACTCGCGTCGCAGAACACACAA
Organism: Rhodococcus sp. IEGM 1330; assembly: GCF_033142445.1. NCBI lineage: Bacteria > Bacillati > Actinomycetota > Actinomycetes > Mycobacteriales > Nocardiaceae > Rhodococcus > Rhodococcus sp. IEGM 1330. Next base: position 32,882 of record NZ_JAWLSB010000006.1, on the reverse strand, counting down.
CGACAGTGATCGCGTTCTGCGCCGCAGGAGTCACCGTCGGCGAGTTCAGCTGCCTCGCCGTTTTGCTGCTTCGGTCTACTTGTCGGCGAGACCTGTTGCCGCTGCCAAGTATTCACGTGAGTCTCGAAACGTCTGCGCTACACCGCGTCCCGCGATGGCTTGGTACCGACTGATTCGATCGTCATCGAGAGCTTCGAGGACGGTGCTGGAATCCGCGTGCATCCAGCCACCGTCTCGCACCAGTTCGTGGGCGTGTTTGCCGTGCAGGGCAGAAATGCCCTCGACCCTGATCCCGTTCGGATCGGTCGACGCCGCGATGTAATAGGCCTTCTTGCCGGGGTAACCGGCCTTGACCTTCTCGCGCAACCGGAACGTGGCATCGGCCGCGTCGTCGATGGCCGATGTTTGTTCGTCGGAGCCCGATTCGGCGGCAGAGATCCGCGCGATCTCCCCATCGAGCGCAGCAAGCAAAGTGGCGAGGTACTCGAGATCGCTCATAGACCCATGATGCCCTAGAGCAGTGATCTCTCGAACCAGCACCCGACGGAAAAGATATCGACACCAGTACAGCTCGTTGGGTCAACCTGACCAACCGCACAGCAAGATGTCTGCCGACAGGGTCATCGGCCTTCCACGACGCGGAGCTGTCCGAACGGTTCATTGCACCACCTGCAGCTCGCATCGACGTAGTCGTGGCCGTCTTCACGCTCGCATTCGTCCACGGCGCATCCGCTGCCACACGAGAGCATCTGTCCACATCGGCACCGCTCACCGTCACAGCCAGGGTGGTGAAGTGCTCCCGGCGGCGCAGCGCAGTCGTGACACTTTCTCCGCCCATTGGGTATTCGACTGGGCCGCCATGTGCAACCAACCGAATCGAGCATTTCCAGTTCACACGCCATGCAGATCGCCATGCCGTGCAGACTCGCACGAGGCACCGACATCAAAATTTTTCGAAGTTCGCACTTCGTGACGCGTCGCTACGCCTCGGCACGTTCATATCCAACGAGTTCGACGATCACCCAGACAGGCCGGTCACAGTCACGCGGCAGTCAGACGAACGAAGACGGCCCCGGATTTCTCCGAAACCGCCTTCGACCTGCACTGTGTCGGGCTGACAGGAATTGAACCTGCGAGCCCTTGATCCCCAGCTAGATCGACCATATTTCGATAGACCCACCTGCACCTACCGCACAGTCCCTGACCAGCGAGTTCCGTACACGCTCGCACGTCCCGATCCACTCTCGGTTGCACCGAGTAGTGACACTCTCTCGGCACGCTCGAACACCGATCACTCCACGCAGAGTCACCTCGATTCGCCGATGGCCCACGCCATGGGCCCACTAGATCACACGAAGCCGCATGTCCTGGCCTGCAGATACGTTGCACAACAGAAGCGATGCAGCGACACGGCTGACATAATCGGCCTGTGCAGCTGTTCGAGCGTCGAGAGTCAGTGATGACTGCGAATTGGAGGCCCCGGCGGGGCGTCCAAGTGACGCACTCGGATCTTCCTGATGCGTGGCTCGTTGCGCTCGATCGTCTGGTCCAGGATTTACGCGTACGCCAGTACGGCGGCGATGTCGAATACATCGACTGGGTAGCCGAATACGAATCGGACAGCGGCATGGTGTGGCTCCACAGCGCTGTCACGGTCGTTGGAGGCAGCCGAGGAAGACTTGCGTGCAGTGGACTCGGCGCTTCTGTCGACGACGACGTGGAGCTGGCGCTGCTGTCGATGGCTGACCTCGTTCAGAACGAAGTGACCGAAGCGGGTACCGCGTGGCCGTGGGGAGACGACGGCGGATTCATGCGTGCGGAACTCATCGATGGAGTCGCCATGTGGAACGACAAGAACTCTCACGTAACGCGGATCGGGGATCTATCCGAGAAGAACTGATACAGAACACTATCGGACCGAGAGCGTCGACCGTCAAGCAAGTTCGTCGGCGACCAGCAAACGGAGAACCGCACGCACCCATGCGTCTGCGGACGCCTCCAAGTCATCACCGGCGAGTGCGTCGGCAAGGTGACCGAGCGAAAGACCCGTCGACTTCATCCCTACCGATCTCGAGAGGTCAGCACGCCCGCGAATCGCAACCACATCAGCCTCCGAAACGAACCGCAAGCCACGGTGCGAGAGATCCGCCAAGGTCGACAGACATCCTGCAACGACATCGACGACGCGATCCTGATCTACCTCGCCCGCCGAGCGAATCAGACCCGACATACCCACCTGAGGCGCGAGATCGGGCACGACCACACCGAGATCGCACGCAATCGAGTACGGCGTGATGCAGACCTGCCCTGACCGGACACTCATTCGACCTGCCACCGCCCGCGGGCCCGACGACATCGCATGGAGAACAGCGTCGATAGCGTCGGGAGCCTCCGCTCGATGCTCGACCACAATCTGTGCCCGACGCCCCTTACCGTCCTCGACCACCACCGTCGAAGTCTGACCCGCCGGAGAATAGTCGGTGTCGACCACAGCGTCGATGCTCACTATGCCGACCCCGTCCGTCAGCAGCCGATTCCGTGCGAACGACGGCCTGCGTTCGGTCAAACGTAGACGCACATCGTCGTAGTCCGAGGAGAGGACGGCCGAATTCGCCCAAGCGTCGGCCCCGAGTGGAAGGATCGAGGTCTTTCCGATACCTCTGCGTCCCAACCGAATCGACCGGTTCGCGCGCCGAACAGCCGATTCGGTGACGATGGTCGACGCAGCCAAGGCTCCGACAGTGGTCCCCGCAACTCTGCGCCCCGCCACGGCATGACCGGTGAGCAGCTCCCCCAGCCACTGATGCCGCATCAGATAAACGGCATCCGTATCGATTTCGGAGAAGTAGACGTCGACACTCACGTCGTCACCGGTGGCCGTTACGCGTGCACCCAGACCGACCAGACGTGAACGTCTGAGCGGAGTTTCGCCCGCAGTCTCGGTTCCCAATGCCATTCCGGCAAGCGCCGAGTCGGTCGCCCCTCCGAGCTGAACTCGCGCGTGGATCTCTGCGATCAACGACGCCACCCGGACGCGGTCGTGACGGGCATTCCTTGCGGCATAGGCCTCGACCTGATCGGACAGTTCCGCACAGGCGTCGGCGAGCCATACCGTCGACGCTGCCTCGACCGCACGAGCAGCCCGCACTGCGGATGCGTGTTGCACTCCCGACGACCCAGCCAGCCCATCGACGAGAATGGTTCGGGCAACAACCTTTGCTCGCGATATCCCAGCCGAATCATGAATGATCGCAACACTACTGACGAACACCTCGTCGCTACCCGATTCGTCAGCCGCTCGTACGGCCCACACCGCAAGGGCGATCGACTCCGGCGGTGCATGCTCGGACGCCGACGAATGAGTGTGACCCACATCGTGAGGAGTCAAGAACCGAACTGTGCAGTGCGGCAACTCGACACGCACAATCGAGTCGGTGCCCTCGGGGCGATGCACTGTCGCCTGGTAACCCTCTCCGCGGATCCGCTTCGCCCGCCGCATCGCGGCCACACCGACGTGCGATTCGACAAGGTCGTCGTCGAATACGCCTGGTGTCCAGTCCGGTCCGCCGACACCGGTACCGAATCTCGAACGATAGGCGAGCACCAGACCGAGGCGATGCCTGCACGCCGAGCTCGCGCCGCAGGAGCACGACGCGTCGGTGAACGGCAACGAAGCCGGGAGCTCGGTCACGACGCCGTCGGCGAACCGGGCGACGATACGTTCGATTGATGCCGACAAGTCCGGTGGATTCTCCTCGACCATCCGCACTGCTCTTTTGACCAGGCCACGATTGGTGACGAGCACCAGTGCCTCGTCGGTGAGCGCCGCCACGTCCGGTCGCATGGATTCGGCGGTCATCGGATGCACCCGGCAACGAACTCCGCGAGCCCGCCCGGTGTCATCGACCCCACGTGCACCCCCAGCCGGGCGAGACGCTGGGCGATCTCTCGGTCGTAGTCGGGTTCGCCGGACTCGTCGAGTGCTGCCAACGCCAACACTCGCACGCCCTCGTCGGTCAAGCGAGATACGCTGCGCACGAACCGATCCGCTTGACTCTCGTACAGATCGGAGATGATCACCACGATGGTTCGGCGGGGAGTCTCGACCAGCTGCCCGGCATAGTCCACCGCCTTGGCACCATCGTTGCCGCCACCGAGTTGCACGCCCATCAACAGTTCCACCGGATCCAGAACCTCCGACGTGAGGTCGACAACGTTGGTGTCGTACGCGATGAGGTGCGTTCGCAGACCAGGGACGTTCCAGAAGCATGCCGCTGTGACGGCGGAATGGACGACGGAATCGATCATCGATCCTGACTGGTCGACCAGCAGTATGAGTGTCCAGGTGTCGGTGTGTCGCCGGGTGCGCGAAGTGAACAGAGGTTTCTCGATCGCGATGGATCGTGTCTCGGTGCTCCAGTGCTTGAGGTTCGCGAGAACCGTTGCAGGAAAATCGAAATTGCGAGAGTTCCGGAAGGAGGTGCGCTGCCGGCTGCGCGTGCCGTGGAAGGTCTTGCGGACGTCGACGGACAGCTTCTCGATCAGCTCTTTCACAACCTTGTCGACAGCCTTCTTGGCCAGCGCGAGAACCCGCGGGTCCATCAGATGCTTCGTTCGCAATACCGCGCGCAGGAGTGTCACGCTCGGTTCGATTCGCTCGAGAGCTTCGGGATCGGTGACCACCTCGGTGATCTCGTATTTCTCGACTGCGTCTCTTTCGAGGCGGTGAACAGTCTCACGCGGAAATAAGCGGTGGATGTCGTCGAGCCAATCCACTGCGCTCACCACCGTTGTCCCGACCCCGCTCGGCCGTCCGCGACGGTCGCGGTGCAGTGCCGTACCTTCGCCTTCTTGCCCCTTCTCCGGAGCACCGCCTGCTCGAGCACGTGAACCACCCGAGCGCACGCCCTGGGCGGCACGGGCCGCGTCGCGGCCATACAGCCATTCCAGCGCGGAATCCTGTTCTGCAGCAATACCTGTGGGGTCACCGAGTGCACCGGAGCTGGCGTCACCCAAGATCAATCGCCATCGCTCGGAGTTCATTGCAATCCAATGTTCGCGAGCGCCCGATCGACTCGCTCGTCCAGTAGCTCGCCGGACGCTACCGAGGCCGTAATGGCCGGGCCGGCAGGCGTTGGTGCCACGCGTAGAGCGATGACCTCGCGTTCACGCGGAGGAAAGAACTCGAAGGACTGCCTCAGAGCCGGCAACGCCGTCAGAAAATCATGCTCGGTCATCCGTCCTACGACGGCGTCGACGGCCGTCAACACTGCGTCACCGGAACCGGCATCGAGAAAACGTTCACGCGCGACGCCGAAGAGACCGGACAGCCAGTCGCCGAGCCGATCCGAGGGTATGGATCGCACGGCAGCCGCCGCATCTTCCGGCGTGGTTCGAGTCCACGACGCGCCCAGTGCCGATCCCCTCATATCCACTGCGGCACCGCTGTCACGCGCCAGCAGATCCAGTTCTGTTGACGGGTCGTCGCGCAAGAGGTGCCCTGCGTACTGCATGGCATCGGCGATGGCCGCGACGGCCGCGATTCGACGGAAATCTGCGCCCCCTGTTGCTCGGACTCGCCGAGCGAGCGTCAGCACCGTGGGCGACGCGGCTGCCACCACTTCTCCGAGCAGCGCCGAACCTCGACTCCCGAACAGCGAATCGTGTCGCCACAGATCGAGGGCGGTGCGCAGAAGTAGCCCGGTATCGGCGAGATCAACTGCAGTGTCCAGTGATTGGATCGCCGCCGATGCCGACGTGTTCGACACGTCGTCCAATCCGCACAACACTGCGTCGAACATAATCCGTGCGACGCCCGCCATGTCACTGCCCGCCGACCGCAACGAGGATACGAGCACTGCACCCGCCGCGTCCACCAGCGTGTGCCCGTACGCGGCGGCCTCGATGAGTGCCGGAACTCGGCCGCCGTGGTCGGTGATCACCCACTCGTCGATCGACCGCACCTCGGAGCCACCGCTCGGTCCGGCAGCACGCTCGAAGCCAGGAATGCCGAGTAGTCGTAGCTGATGCAGCACGCGACTTCTCGAACGCTCGCGTTCGTCAGTAAGATCCAGAGACAAAGTCCCGGAAATCAATTCGAACTCTTCGAGCAGCATGTCGACGTGATGGACCAGCCCAGGTGCCGGGGCGTCAGGATGCAGTTCCCCTCGCCGCTCTCCCCTCAACGTTCGGATGCATACCTCGATCACCGGGTCAGCTTCGACGCCGAGTGGTTCACCCGCACGCGTCCACGGCAGCGGCGAGGGGATGGCCTCGTCGACGAGTGTGCTCGCGGCACCGTCCAGTACGTCACGACGCGTGGGCACCGAGTGACCTCGCATCGCCGCCAAAACATCGACCTGGGTTCGGAATCCGGCGAAGTCGGTGGTGGAAACCCGGTGTCCGCGGGACCGCAGATTCAGCACGACGGCCTCGATCGCGATGTCCGACGCATGAGCCTGATCTTCCCAAAGCTGCTGGTACCACCACGGTCCTTCGAGTTCGAGGCGACGGTAGGAGTACGGGATCAGATAGCTTCCGACGTCGAGGGCAGAGTCCGGAATCGGAACGGCCGGCCAGCTGTCATCGGCCGGTGGTCCCGTCTCGAGCTCCGACACGATCGCGGCACGGTGGAATCCGCCGCACACGACAACGACCGACCCGCCCTGTTCACGAGCTGCTTTCACCCAGGATGCCATGTACTTCTCGCGTTCGGAGACGACGACATCATCGCCGCGAATCAGGCCGAAGTAGCTGTCGAGGATATCTCGCATCTCTTCGGTCGTCAGCGCGCCTGCCCGCGCTTCGACGACGTGGTCCCACATCGCATCGACGGTGTCGAGCCCCATCCTCTCGACTGCCTCCACAGCCGCTGGGCTGTATTCGATAGGCCCAGAATCGAAGTCGAGATGCCACGACGGAAGGTCGATGAACCGAACTGCCGCATCCGTTCCGGTGGCCGCTCGCAGTGCCACCCACTCCGGCGAAAACTCGGTGTAGACATTCCACGCCACCTGGGTGTGTGTACCCCTGCGGGCGTGCGAGAACAACGCGATCGGAAGTCGATGTCCGAGCGTCAACTCGCCGATGCGGTCTGTGTAATCCACCGGACCTTCGATCAAGACGTGGGCCGGCCGCAATCGCTCGATGGTGTCGGCGACCACGCGCGCGCAGGCAGGACTGTGATGCCGCACGCCGATGACGGCCACCTCGTCGCCATCGGGACGTTCCACCACTAGCTCAGACGTGCGTGAGCTTCGCGCAGCTCTCGCCACGCCTCGCTCGATCGGTAGGACGATCGCTGCTCGATGTAGCGACGCAACCTCGCTGTGTCCTCGGCGTTGTCTTTCGCCGCGGTGCCGGCCAGCGACTCCGCGAGATCGGTGAGCGTGCCTGCATCGCCGCGCATGTACCAGCCGCGAATTCCGGTGGCATGCGCGAGCGAGACCGCCTCGGCCGTGCTCATCACCGACGACAACCGCTCGACGGGAGTACCGGCTTCGGTAAAGCCCGATCGCAAGTCACGGAACAGCGTCACGAGAAGTTCCGAGACCGCCGGATCTTGATCTATCCCCACCCCGGATGCCCGCAACAGCGCTGCCGACTCTGCCCGCACCAGCGCGACCTCGGTGTCGAAATCTGCAATCGGATGTACTGTCTCGAAGTTGAAGCGTCGTTTGAGCGCGGCGCTCATTTCGTTCACTCCTCGGTCTCGGGTATTTGCCGTCGCGATGACGTTGAATCCCTCACGCGCGTAAACCATTGCATCCGTTCCGGCGAGTTCGGGCACCGCGAGCACGCGTTCGGACAACAGCGACAGCATGGTGTCCTGCACTTCGAGTGGGCATCGGGTGATCTCCTCGAAGCGCACGATGCGGCCCTCGGACATGCCACGCAGCATGGGTGCCGGAACCATCGATCGCAGGGAAGGGCCCTCAGCTACCAAGAGCGCGTAATTCCACGAGTACCTGATCTGATCCTCGGTGGTCGCAGCGCCACCTTGGATGGTGAGTGTGGAATCCCTACTGACAGCAGCCGCAATGAGTTCGGACAGCATCGATTTCGCGGTACCGGGCTCACCGACCAACATCAATCCGCGTGTGGTCGCCAAGGTGACGAGCGACCGTTCGACAAGTGACGGGTTTCCGACATATTTCGGGACGATTCCGCGGTGGGCGTCGCCCATCACGAAGGTGCGGGCCGCCTTCAGACTCAATTTCCACCCGGGTGGCCTCGGACCGATGTCCTCGTCGGTCAGTCGCTCGAGCTCATCTGCGTACCGCTCCTCGGCGGGTGGCCGCTGCACTCCCGTCGTCACGACGCGAACCCATCCAGATCGGCGATGAGCTCCGAGACGGTCGCACGGTCGACGTCGTTCAAGGTCCCTCCTCGCAAGTTCACCGAGACGAGTTTCTGGTCCGGGTACCCGTTGTAGGGATCACCTGTCCCCATCCCCGGTTCGAGTCCCAGCAGCACCGAGACATCGTCGCTGAGTTGGTAAAGCAAGCCCTGACCCCAGGACACGGGGTTCTCCCACACCGGTTCCCATCCACGGTAGGTCAATCGCAAGGCCTGGCTCGGGGTCGCAGTCACCCCGGTGAACCTGGCCAGGCCACTGCCGTCGATGTCGCCTGGCAATGGGTCGTGTACCGGTCGGCCCAACTGTGGGAACGGCTGCAGTATCTCGTAATCGGCGAATACGTTCGACCAAGTACCGACCGTGTCCGGTATGTGTGCCGGATGAACCAGACCTATCCGTCCGTCGGGAAGCTCCAGGGCCTCGTCGTCGATGTCTGCGAGGGTGCTGTCTTCCGCGACCCGGAACACCACTGCAGGATTGTTGCTGTCGTCGAACGACGCCCACAGGAGACGACGAGCCACGTGTATCAGCAGCGGATGTCCCAGCACGTATTGGGTGAACTCGTCGGCCGTCCATCGCCGTCCGATCACCATCGACCGATTGAGTCGCTTGATCTGCTCGGTTGCAACAGCTTTGGCTTCGCGCTTGAGTGTGGCGAAGCCCTTCTTGGCTTCCTCCGCGAGGATGGCATCGTCGCGGGTGGTGGCCTTGGGCAGACCCGTCGTCTTCTTCCCATTCTCGTCGAGCGCGAAGGGAACGAGCGCTTCGGTGAAGCCGACAGTGAAGGACCGTTCACCGTAGTCGAACATCATGGTTCCCGACGACGACAGATCGAGGGTGGGGACTATGCGGTCGGCCAACTGCTCACGATCGAGACCGAGGCTTTCCGCGACCTCCGCGACCCGCTGCTGCGCGCCGACCTTGAGGGACTTGAACTTCATCTTCCGCGAGATGTGGTCCAACTCTGTGAGAGCTCGGTTGGAGCCGTGCGCAGCCAGAGCATCCAGCCCCAGTTGGGCTCTGGCAGTGCCGTTCTCGCCTGGCCAACGCCTGATGAGTGGTGCCAGTTTTCCGATTGTCGCGTCGTCGCCCAGCCAACCGAGTGCGAGGATTACCCAGTTGTCTTTCGAGGGCGCACCCGCTCCCCACCATCGCTGAAAGAGCTCCCACGCTGCGTCGGCGAGTGACCCGCGATCGCAGTACTCGGCCACCGTCTCGAGCCCTGCGTACGGTGCATCGATTGTGCTTACAGCGCACATCGTCAAGATATGCGCCGTGGCGGAATCAGGCAGAGCAGCGGACCTGTCCGCGGTCAGTATCGGCGGCAGCGACGGCACGTCGGCCCAGGCCGGTGTTCTCGGAATGCGCTTCGGTAGTACTTCCAGCGGATCGAGATCGACGATGGTCGCGATCGCTGCCGATACGTCTTCCCCGTATCTGTTCGCTCCGGCCAAGACTGTGTCTCGTGAGGTGGCTCGCGCGAGTCCGCGTAATGCTGCTGCAGCGTGATCTTTCTGCGCCCCAGCCTTTCCCACGGCGTCGGGGATCAGTAGCGTTGCCGCGTCCGCCGCGTGTCGGACGAGCCACGCCAATGCCGGCTTACGTAAGTTCTTCCGGGTGGCGAACATCGTCGCGTGCACGCGCGCGACATCGATATCGACGTACGGCATCAGATACGGTGCCGCAGCACCGGGATGAGCTCGAGTGAAGCGGAGCATGAGCGGTAAAGCGTCGAGTTCGTAGCGCGCAACGACGCGCAAGGGATCTTTGAGAGTTGTTCCCGTCCAGTCGGTCAGGAACGGCCGGGCGACCTCGTCCGGCGCGATGAGGAAGATTATCCAGGCATTCCAATCCCGCGCATCGGTCGGCGAGGTATCTGGTATGTACCGCTTGTACTCGTCCCATGTCGTGTACGAATAGTCACTCGGCGTGTTCTTGATGGCTTCGAGTTCGCCTGGCAACCAGGCCATCCTGTGAATGTGCGGAACACCGAGCCCCGTGATGACGGCTGCATCAGGCACCTTCTTACGCGTCGACCACGGCGGACTGACGAGGATCGACGGAAGGTCGGTCGCCATCGGCAACAAGGTGGTCAGTTCTGCGATCCTGCGTTGCGCTCTCTCCGGCAACGTGGAGGCGATCTCGCGCGCCAAGTCCGGATTCTGCCGTACGTGGCGATCGAACAATCCCGAATCAGCCTCTACCAGAACACGGAACGCTCGACGCGGATAGTTCTGCATCGCCCGAAGGACGATAGGCTGCCCGTTCTTCATCCCGCCACGTTGGACCAGAGCCTCGAACGCATCGTCGGTGGGGATAGCCGAAAGGGCGTGCAGTATTCGCAGAAGCCAGGACTCGTCGTGCGCATTTCCGTACGGATTCGGCGTGTCGAAAGCGTCCAGCAACACAGGCAGTATCGGCGGGCCGATACCGTCCACCACCGCTGCTGTCATCGCATCGTCGAGCAGCCACCGCCGGTGCCCGTAAGCGGCGTCGTCGCTTCGATGAAGCTGTTCTGGCGTGTTCGCCGAGACCATCAGCTGCGTGCTCCAGTGGTACGACTGAGGACGCAGCACCATGATCAGCTCCTCGGACCACTCTAGCTCGGTCGGGAAGATGAACGTTGCAGTCAGCTTTCGCACGGTGTTGCCTCGCCGCGTCGACGCCGCGCGGCGGGCCGCCGCGTACTCCTCGGCCGACGCCACCGCGATCAACCCGCGCATCCGATCGAGCATGAACTCGCGCGGAGAGTAAGTCAGTTGCTCGTCGTACCCATCTACCTGCGCGAAACGTTCTCGCGTCGCATATTTCGGCACCTTGAATTCCGCATCGGGCGCGGTATGACCGTAGGAAACGACGCCGAATACGGCACCCTCCGGGAGGTCCGCAACCAGCACCCTTTCGCTCACGAACCGCATGTCGGACAATTCCAGAAGCGCTTCGACCGCGAAGACCAAGCCGTGCCTGGCCACCCAGCCGTCGATGATCGAGATAACTCGCAATTCGTCGCGACTTACGAATCGGTTCAGGAGAAAATACAGAGCGGCGGCACCAAGGGCCGAGACGTCGCCTGCCTGGTACTTCCTGGCGGCGATCGTCAATTCGTCGGGGTTGGTGTCGTTAACGAGGTACCAGGACGCGTACTGGAGGCTGAGTTCGTCTGTCTCGATCTTCGCTAGTTCGACGCCTGCGTCAGGATCGACCGGCGCGACACTGGCGGGATAGCCACCGCGTCGGGGGTATTTCATCGGCAGCCACGAGAACGGCGGCACGGACTCGGACTCGGACTCGGACTCGGACGTACTGTGGCTCACGCATCTCCTCGAGGTCCCGCTCTGTTCGGCGACGTGCCGAGAATGATAGCGGGCAAAACGATCGCCCACCGGTGATCGCATACCGCCCGGTCTGGCAGCGAAGTGCGGGCGGCGCGTGCGAACAGACCGGACGGCATGCCGGAACGACATCTGGCCTTGCGCACCGCATAGGTCCGCGGGAGAGTGACGGTCGTGAACGACACACCCGCATCCGGCCCTCACCCACCGCAGTTTCGGGGCGTGCCCATCAACGAGATCCCGGCCGTAGTACCTCTGAGGTTGGTTCTGGCCGAAACGGAGAGGATCGGTGCGTGGCTCAGCGGTGCACGGATCTACAGCACATGCATGACCTTCACGGTCGAAGCCAATGTCCGAGAATCTGATCGCTTGCTGGGTATGTACGGGTTCGGTAGACCAGAGTCGAATCACACGCCGCCGATGCTCCTCGGTTTCGAAGATGCCGACGGAACCGTCTCCACAAACCTACCCGGCAGGCGAACGGGATTGAGCCCCAGCGGCGGTGGCGGAAACCGTCTGCACAGTCGAAGCGGCCTCATTCTGGCACCCGTTCCGCCCGCCGGTCCTCTGCATGTGTATTTCGCGTGGCCCCACTTCGGGATCGACGAGACACGTCATAGTGTGGATGCGAGCGAATTCTATTCGGCAACATACGAAGTGAGAAAGCTCTGGGACGAGGTCGATCCGGATACGGGCACCCAGTTCGACCTCGATGACAGGACGACTCCCGAGATCGAGATTCCACCAGGCGGGTGGTTCCAGGCGGCCTTCGAACGTCAGAAGCCACCTCCGCGGGACCCCGATGCGCCGCGTCGTATCAACTACGCGATCAGGGGTGATGACTAGGTGGTAAATGGTCGCTCTGAGCCGCTGCGAGCTGGCAGGGTCAACAGCGTGATCGAATCCATTTCCGTCGAGCAACTGCGGTTCTGCTCCGAGTCGAGCGGGCGGTTTCACCGGTTTCGGCACCGTGAATTGGCCTCCTTTCGACGCACATCCAAGCAGTCCGATTGCGGTGCCGACATCGACGCGCGAATATCGACCAACGATGTGCTTATAGGTGGCGAACAGCGGAATGCGTAGATTCTTGGCCTGGTCGGCGGTAGCCGCCGTAGTCATAGGCGCTGCGGTCGTTGTGGTCACAGGTGTATCGGACCACTCTCGGTCGGACGCCACTGCGATTCCCGGCTGCGACGAAGTAGTGGAGCCCGACGACACACACAACATCGACTATTCCTTCATCGAGGACAGGCGCTACGCTGATTCCGATTACGGATGGTTCTCGGATACCAAGGCGGTCAACATGTCCGACGCGTTGCGTGCTGCCTTACCAGCCGACACAGAGGTGTTGCCGTACTCGATAACTCCCCCGCTTCAGTTCCAACCCTTCGGGAGCGAAACCACTGCGCAGGCATTGGTAGCGTTGAGGGGCGAGGAGGGTGACCTGACAGTCGTCGTGCAACGGTCGGACACACCCGCAGGACCGTGCATCACCGGATACGTCCAAGAACGCCGGACACTGGACGACGGCACAATCATCGACACGTCGGACAACGAGAACGGACGCCGTGCGCGCGCATACACCTCTGACGGAAGCTTGATCGACGTCTCCATCACCGGCGCCCTGACCGTCGAACAACTGGCTGACATCGCAGCCGAACCCGGCCTGCGGACCCACTGATCGCGCAGATGCCTTCGGGGTGAACGCGTTACGTTGTTACTTGATGGCTTGCCGGTGGACTGTCTGAGAGGGTGTACGAATGAGTGCGGTCAACTGGTTGCTTGCAGGCCCGCGTGGTCGACGGTTGCTCCTCGAGTACACGCTGCTCGCGGAGCAGGATTCGGCCGTCGAAGCAGCTTTGGCCTGAAACGACGTAGACCGCCATCGGCCACCGACTGGCCGACCTGCCTGGGCTCTGTCGTGGACACGCAGGTAAAACGCCGGCCATGCATCGGATTCACACACAGCGAATTGGCGTGGCCACAACCGATTCGGAGAGTAACGATCGACCCGGGCCGCGGTCAAAGAAGCGAAAGCCGACCGATAGCCGCACATGTCAGTCCCAGCTTGCCCGCAGGCACGTTGACCCGGCGCTGTTAGCGGGTCGCAAAACGGTGAACTTGCGCACAAACTCGATTCCGTCACCTACCATCAGCGGTCCGACGGCAGAGAACTCGATGCCAGCTCCATCACGCCGTCCGGTGCTCAGATGTAACGCCCGACATCGCACGCAGATATGTGATCGGCAATCCATCGACACAGAAACGGGACGCATCAATGACGCGCAAGTACACCGGAGCATCGTGGCTCCTTGTCCCCGCCATAGCCGCGCTAGTGCTGACAGGTTGCAGCAGTACCAACGGCGTCCCAACAGCAGAAAGCAGCACCAGAACCGGGGTGCCTACCGCACCACCGACCGATGCGGCGGTTCCGATCGGAGCCGCACAGGATGTCACCGACGACGACGTGACGACTCGCATCACCGTCCAAACCCTCACCCCTGCACTAGGGTCGAAGTACGGTCTCCCCGCCGCCGGTGAACTGCAGCAGATCACAGTCACATTGGAAGGCATCCGAGGGACCACAAACGTCAATCCCCTCTACTTCACTGCCAGGGCGGCCGACGGCACCTCCTACGACGCAGCCCTCGGGACCGTCGACGGGCAACTATCGACAGCAACCGTCACATCGGGCGACCTCCTCAAAGGAGTTGTCGCCTTCGATGTCACCGGACCGCCGATTGCATCCATTCGCTACAACGGTGCCCTCGGAGACGAGTTGGCGAAGTGGGTCGGACAATCAGCAGCATCCGCGCCATCGGCAGCCCCCTCGTCAGCGACCGCACCTACGCCATCGTCCGGCCCGGCGAGAGGCGACCTCGGCCTTGACTCCACCATGTCAGTCCCGTCGTGTGACGGCACAGGAATCGTCGTGCTGTATTCAGCCACCAATCCCAGTAGCTACGCGCAGGAGGTCGCCGCGCAACTCCTCGCCAACCCAGGTTCGCAGTATCTGCGCACCGACAACGCATGTCCGTCGCTTCGACAAGCCACCACAGACGGAAACGTCATTTACGCGGTCTACCGCATCGCCGGCACGACCGCGGCCCAGGTATGCGCCGCCGTCGCGGCATCCGGCGCCGACTCGTATGGCAAATGGCTCGACACCACCACAGACCCGAACTACATCATCCCGTGCTGACCCGACCGCTGCTCGCAGATGCATCCACCGCGTCAACAGGGGCCTGATCTGAATGGAACCCGATCCGGAGCCACTGATTTCAACCTGCAGTTTCCAAGCCTGCTACGGATCCCTCCGGACTCAGTCGCTACGTGACCGCGAACAAGCCGAATCGAGTGGCTTCGTCCGCTCATATCCAATCGCCCATCCGTTGCCGATTTCCGGCCTTCGCTGGATCTACCTGGACCCGACGGTTTCCGGTTGCCGAGCCTGTAAGAAACGAGTAGTGACACTCCCGCGGCACGCACACGAAAAAGGCGGCCCCGGATTTCTCCGAAACCGCCTCTGACCTGCAACTATCTGTCGGGCTGACAGGAATTGAACCTGCGACCCCTTGACCCCCAGTCAAGTGCGCTACCAAACTGCGCCACAGCCCGCCGCGCCTCGAAAGGCGCTTGCTGAGATTACCCCAGCCCTACCCCTGAGAGGAAATCGCCTGCTGGGGGTCGGGGCCGGGCTACATCAGCGGTTGTTGCCCTTGCCCGGCCGTTCCCGCTTCTCGCGGATACGTACCGAGACGCGCACGGGGCTGCCGTCGAAGTTGAACTCTTCACGCAGACGCCGCTCGATGAAGCGGCGGTAGCCGGCCTCGAGGAAGCCGGTGGTGAACAGAACGAACGTCGGCGGCCGTGTGCTGGCCTGCGTCGCGAACATGATGCGCGGCAGACGTCCGCCACGCATCGGCGGCGGAGTGGCCGCCACGACCTCCTTGAGCCACGTGTTCAATCTGCCGGTGGGCACACGCTTGTCCCAGGACTCGAGAGCCGTCTCGAGCGCAGGCACGAGCTTCTGCACTGCACGGCCCGTCTGCGCCGAGATGTTCACTCGCTGCGCCCACGGCACCCGAGCGAGATCGCGATCGATCTCCTTCTCGAGCTGCTGACGACGATCGTCGTCCACCAGGTCCCACTTGTTGAACGCCAACACCAGCGCGCGGCCGGCATCGGCGACCATGCTGAGCACGCGCATGTCCTGCTCCGAGATCACCTCGGAGGCGTCGAGAAGCAGAATCGCGACCTCGGCGGCCTCGATCGCGGACTTGGTGCGCAGCGACGCGTAGAACTCGGCACCACTGGCATGACTGACGCGCTTACGCAGCCCGGCGGTATCGACGAATCGCCATGTCTTGCCGCCCAATTCGACCAACGAGTCGACGGGGTCGACGGTGGTGCCTGCAACGTCGTGAACCACCGAGCGCTCATCGCCCGAGAGCTTGTTGATCAGCGACGACTTGCCCACGTTCGGCTTGCCGACCAAAGCGACACGCCTGGGTCCCCCACCGGGGATGCCCTCACGCGGAGTCTCGGGCAACGCCTCGAGCACACGATCCAGCAGATCACCGGTACCACGGCCGTGGGTGGCCGAAACCGACAGCGGCTCCCCCAGCCCCAGCGACCACAGTGCGGCAACCTCGGACTCGGTGCGCCCGTCGTCGACCTTGTTGGCCACCAACAGAACCGGAGTCTTCGACCGGCGCAGTACTCGTGCGACAGCCTCGTCCGTCGTCGTCGAGCCGACTCGCGCGTCGACGACCAACAGGATCGCGTCCGCGGTGTGCATGGCCAACTCGGCTTGGCGCGCAACGGATGCCTGCAGACCCTTGGCGTCGGGCTCCCAGCCGCCGGTGTCTTGCACCAGGAAGCGTCGACCACTCCAGTTGGCCTCGTACGACACCCGGTCGCGGGTGACGCCGGGGACGTCCTCGACGACGGCTTCGCGTCGTCCGATGATGCGGTTGACGAGCGTCGACTTACCGACGTTCGGACGCCCCACCACGGCGAGAGTCGGTACGGCAACGGCATCTTCGCCGTCTTCGCCCTCGTTGAGGTCGACGTACTCCCACTCGCCCTCGTCACTCCATATTCCGTCGCCCGCGGTTTCCGCTGCGCCGGAGAAGAATTCTTCGCTCACTGCACTGCTCCAGTTCTGTCGTTCACCACGAGCAGCAAGCGCTCCATCACACCGTCGAGATCCAGCTCGCTGGTATCGACGATCACCGAATCCTCGGCGGGACGAAGCGGTGACACTGCTCTTGTCGAATCTGCATGATCACGGCGTTGCACATCCGCGAGCACGGATTCGTAGTCGTCGCCGCGACCTTGCTCCACGTTCTGCTTGTTGCGACGCTCCGCCCGCGCTTCCGGGGACGCAGTGAGGAACACCTTCACGTTGGCGTCGGGAAGTACGACGGTGCCGATGTCGCGGCCCTCCACCACAATTCGCGTCGACGAGTTCACGAGATCGCGCTGCAGCTGCACCAACAGTTCACGCACTGCAGGCACTGCGGACACGGCCGAGACGGCCTTGGTCACTGCGTCGCCGCGGATTTCACCGCTGACGTCCTCACCGCCCAGCAACACGGTCTCGGACAGTGGGTCTTTGCCGATCTCGAGGGGAAGCGCTGCAACAGCTTTCGCAACGGCGTCGGCGTCGGTGGGCTCGACACCCGACCGCAGCACCCACACCGTCGCGACGCGATACATCGCACCGGTGTCGAGATAGCTGGCGTCGAGCGCCGATGCGAGCCGCCGCGATACCGACGACTTACCGGTGCCTGAGGGCCCGTCCATCGCCACGACGAGCGCACTCATCACAGGCCTACGGATTCGTAGAGCTTGCCGATCTCGCCGCGACCGAGAACACGCAGCGTTCCGGGACGCTGATCGCCGAGCACGATGTTGCCGACATCGGTACGGACGAGGCGACCGACCGGGAATCCGACCTTGTCGAACAACCGACGCACGATGTGCTTGCGGCCCTCGTGCAGGGTCACCTTGACGAGCGACTTGCCGTCCGAGATGTCGAGCAGCTGGAAGCCGTCGACCTTCACCGGGCCGTCGTCGAGGGTGACGCCCTCACGCAGCTGCTTGCCGAGCGTGCGGGGAATGGTGCCCGACAACGTCGCGAGGTAGGTCTTCGACACCTCGAACGACGGGTGCATCAGGCGGTGAGCAAGATCACCGTCGTTGGTGAAGAGCAACAGCCCCTCGGTGTCGGCATCGAGGCGGCCGACATGGAACAGTCGCTGCCCCGCCTGGACCCGCTCGGAGACGATGTCGCCGACGCACGGGCGTCCCAGATCGTCGGACATGGTGCACTGCCATCCACGCGGCTTGTTCATCGCGAGATGAACCAGCTCTTCCTTCACGACCACGCGGGTGCCGTCGACACGGACCACAGCGATGTTGGGATCGATGCGGATGCCTTGCTCGGTGACGATGCGTCCGTCGACCTCGACGCGGCCGTCGGCGATCAGTTCCTCGGCGGCGCGACGTGATGCGACGCCGGCCTGCGCGAGCACCTTCTGCAACCGAACACCTTCACCGGCGGGCACATGCTTGCGCGGTGAGGAATCGGTGTGCTGATGCTTCGCCGGCTTGGCGTTGCTGATCGTGGTCGACGGAACCTGCTTCTTCTGCGGCTTCGGCGGCTTGGGACGCGAGGGCTTCTTGCGAGGAACGGCGTCGTTGCTGCGGTCGTTGACGCCCGTCTCGACGGGCGTGTAATCGGTCGATTCATCCTGCTCGCCACGGCGAGGGGCAGGTCGGGCTCCTGTGCGAGGAGCTCCGGTACGAGGTGCGCCTGCGCGAGGTCCCCCGGTGCGAGGGGCTCCGGTACGAGGGGCTCCGGTACGGGGAGCGCCGTCACGGGGCGCGCCGTCACGGGGCGCAGAGTCGCGGGTGCGATCTCCGCGGCGCGCGTCACGCGGAGCGTCCGACCTACCTGCGGCCGGCTTCCTGCGTGGGTCTTGTCTCTTGTTACGGTCCGGTGTGCCATCACGGCGAGCGGGCTTGTTCACTTGTCTTACCTATCAGTCGTCCGAGTCGAGCTCGGCTGCCGGATCGGGTTTCGATCCGCGGTTCTTGGTGGAGCGGGTCATTCTCGGGTCGGTGTCCATGCTGTCACTGATCTCGTCGATCAGGTCCACACCCGGCAAAAGCGGTGCCAGTTCGGGTAGATCACCGAGCGATGCGAGCCCGAGCCGTTCGAGGAACAACTCGGTGGTGCAGTACATCGTGCCGGTCGTCTCCGGGTCCGTTCCTGCTTCGGAGATCAGTCCACGGGCGAGCAACGTACGCATCACTCCATCGACATTGACTCCACGTACGGCGCTGACTCGTGCGCGGGTCAACGGTTGACGATATGCGATGACGGCCAGGGTTTCCAATGCTGCGCGTGTGAGCTTGGACCGAGCGCCGTCCAGAAGCAGCCGTTCGACGTAGGGCGCATACGCGGTTCGGGTGTAGAAACGCCATCCGTCACCGGCGTAGCGAAGGTCGATTCCGCTGGTTCGTTCGGTCAGTGCAGCGGCCATCGCCGTCAAGGCCGCGCGCACGCGGGTCACCGACGCACCCACGGCCGAGGCGAGCTGCTCGTCCGAGGCCGGTGTGTCGACGATCAGCAACACAGCTTCGAGAGCCGACGCGAGTGTGGCGTCGTCGAGCTCCTCGGAATCGTCGACGTCCTCAAGCTCGAGTTCTGGGTCGGCACTCATGCGTAGTCCTCTTCCGTGACCACGATGGGTCCTTCGTCCTTACCGGTCCAACTCACTCGAAGATCGCCGAGCGGCTCGGGCTGCTCGAAGGCGATCACCTGTTGCCGGAACAGCTCCAGCAACGCCAGGAACCGCGCGATTATTTCGACCTGCACCTCGCAGTCCTGAACCAACTCCGAGAACGACGCCCACTCGTTCAGGCCCCGTTCCTGCAGATTTTCGAGTATCCACGCGGCCTGCTCGGGAATCGATACGGCGTGCTGATGGATGTGATCGAGCCCCACCTGCGGAATCGGCTTGGGACGAAACGCGGCAGCGGCGATGTCGGCGAACGTGGCCGGGTCGACGCCGAGCAACACCTCCGGGATCAGATCGGCGAACCTGTCTTCCACCGAAACCGATCGCGGATAACGCCGCAGCGCAGCAGCTTCCAGCTCACCGAACAGTAGGGCGACCTGCTTGTAGGCGCGGTATTGAAGTAGTCGGGCGAACAGTAGATCTCGCACTTCGAGCAGCGCAAGATCCTCGGCGTCCTCCACATCACCCGAAGGCAGCAACCGCGCCGCCTTGAGATCGAGCAATGTCGCGGCAACGACGAGGAATTCCGTCGTCTGATCGAGGCCGACATCGGCACCGAGCGACTTGGTGAACGAGATGAAATCGTCGGTGACGGTGTGCAGCGCGACTTCGGTGACGTCCATGCG
Organism: Rhodococcus sp. IEGM 1330; assembly: GCF_033142445.1. Classification (NCBI taxonomy): domain Bacteria; kingdom Bacillati; phylum Actinomycetota; class Actinomycetes; order Mycobacteriales; family Nocardiaceae; genus Rhodococcus; species Rhodococcus sp. IEGM 1330. The sequence goes on along the minus strand of NZ_JAWLSB010000006.1, from coordinate 12,751 downwards.
GTGCTGACTGATCAGCGACAGCAGTAGATCGAACGGACCCTCGAAGTTGAGCAACCGCACTCGGAATTTCGACGGATCCGCGTCGGCGGGGACCTCGATCGGAGCCTCGTCGGTGGCGTCGACGGTCACGGACCCGACCGGTAGATCACCTCGCGCGCCAGAGCGCGGTACGCCTGCGCGCCGCCGGATTTCGGAGCCCAAGTGGTGATCGGCTCACCGGCGACGCTGGTTTCCGGGAATCGGACGGTGCGGGTGATCACCGTGTCGTAGACGACGTCGCCGAACACCTCGACCACTCGCGTCATCACCTCACGCGAGTGCAGCGTGCGGGCGTCGAACATCGTCACCACGATGCCGGCCAACTTCAGACGCGGGTTGAGACGATCGCGCACCTTCTCGACGGTGTCGTTGAGCAACGCCAGCCCGCGGAGGCTGAAGTACTCGCACTCCATCGGGATCAGCACTTCGTCGGCACACGTGAGCGCGTTGACCGTCAACAGACCGAGAGACGGCTGGCAATCGATGAGGACGTAGTCGTAGCGATCGAGAATCGGGTGCAGCACTCGCCCGAGTGTCTGCTCCCGGCCGACCTCGGTGACCAACTGAATTTCGGCCGCCGACAGATCGATGTTGCTGGGCATCAGATCGAGGTTCTCGACGCGAGTGCGCATGATGATGTCGTCGGCAGAGACCTTCGCTTCGACGAGGAGGTTGTAGACCGTCAGATCGAGCTCGTGGTGTGCGACGCCCAATCCCGCGGACAGTGCGCCCTGCGGGTCGAGATCCACGAGCAGCACCCGACGGCCGTAGCCGGCCAACGAGGCACCGAGATTGATGGTCGACGTCGTCTTGCCGACGCCACCCTTCTGGTTGCACATCGCGATGATCTTGGCCGGGCCGTGACTGGCCAACGGCTGCGGATCGGGGACGGGCCGAGTCTTACGACCAGTGGGCCCGAGCTCGTTCGGAGCAGGCGTGATGTCGCGTGTCTCCCGACTGGATTCCGGTTGACGCGTCTGGAACAGGGCGCCCTCGAGATGTGGATGATCCAAGCCTGACTCCGCCGCTGGCGGCTGCGGTGTCGACACGTTCCAGCGCTCCCCTGTCCCGTTCGTCTTCGAGTAGTTCACGCAAACGCTACCGCTTGACGCTCGTGCAATGTCATCGGACACGCTGACGCTCGATCTCCGGCCCCGTGCTAGCGAGCCCGCGGATGCGCTCCCGCCCACACTTCACGCAGCGTGTTGACGGTCACGAGGGTGTAGATCTGCGTTGTCGTCACCGACGCATGCCCCAACAACTCCTGCACGACGCGGACGTCGGCACCACCGTCGAGCAGATGAGTGGCGAAGGAATGCCGAAGCACGTGCGGTGAGACCCCCGCGGTGAGCCCGGCCCGCACGGCCGAATCCTGCAACACCTGCCATGCACTCTGCCGAGACAACCTGCCGCCCCGGACGTTGAGGAACAGTGCAGGATTCGAGCGCGAGACCAGCCCCGGCCGGCCGCGCACCAGGTACCCGTCGACTGCCTCGATCGCGGGTCGGCCGACCGGAACGATGCGATGCTTGCCACCTTTGCCGCGCAGCAGCACCGAGCGAGCCTCGGTGTCGATGTCGTCGACGTCGAGCCCGACTGCCTCGGAAATACGAGCCCCGGTGGAATACAGCAGTTCCAGCAAAGCCCGATCCCGCAGTCCTCGCGGGGCATCGGGACCGGCGATCGAGGCCGATTCGAGCAGCGCCACGACCTGGTCGACGGGGAGCGACTTCGGTAGTCTCTTGGCCGGTTGCGGCGGCTTGACCTCGCTCGCGACGTTGCGCTCGACCATGCCCTCCGCGAGCGCGAATCGGTGCAGACCCCGCACCGCAATCAGTGTCCGGGCAGCCGAACTCGCTGCGAGAGCCGGGAATTCGTCATCGCCGCGCCGCAGATAGAGCACGAACTCGGTGATGTCGTTCTCGGCGACCTTCGCCAGATCGGTGATTCCGTAGCCGCTGAGGAACCGCTCGTACCGCACCAGATCGCGACGGTAGGACGACACCGTGTTGGGTGCCGACCCGCGCTCGACCACCAGATGGTCGAGGTACGTCTGAATCTGCTGGCCGATCACGGTGGCTACTTTCGTGAACTCTTCCGGTTCTCGAATGCCGTCGGCAGATCGGGCCACGGGGCGTCGGCCGGGCGCAGTTCGGAACCGGCAGCGCGCGCCGCGGCGAGCGCGAGAACGCCCGCCACAGCGGATGCGTTGACGATCTCGCCCGACAGCGCGCGACGAACAGCCTCGTCCACCGGAACGTAGGAAAGCTCGATGTCGGCTTCCTCGTCGTGAGCCTCGGGCCGATCGACCTCGGTCAGGCCCTGAGCGAGGAAGATCCGCACGGCCTCGTCGGTGAACCCCGGCGAGGCCAGCACATCGACCAGAACCGACCACGTCTCGGCGGCGAGCCCGGTTTCCTCGGCGAGCTCACGCTGAGCCGCCAGCACCGGCTGCTCCCCCGGCTCGTCCAGCAGACCGGCAGGCAACTCCCACAATCGACGACCGACGGGATGCCGGTACTGCTCGATCATCACCACACGATCCTGATCGTCGACGGCCAGAATCCCGACCGCGCCATGATGCTCGATCACCTCACGCTCGGCCTGACGACCGTTCGGCATCGCCACCTGATCGAGCCGGAGCGCAAGAATCGCGCCGGAGTACGGCACCGACGAGTCGAGGATGGTGAACTCGTGCCGGGGCTCGGTCATCCGACGGTCTCGGCGGCCGCCGATTCCCCCGTCTGCGCTGCGTTCCCGTTGACATCGGTATCTCCGTGCACGTCGACCGGCAGACGCTCCGCGGCCTTGTACTTGAGCGCCGCGTTGATCAGCGACGCGAACAGTGGATGCGGACGGGTAGGCCGGCTCTTGAGCTCCGGATGCGCCTGAGTGGCAACGAAGAACGGGTGAACCGACGCAGGCAACTCCACGAACTCGACCAGGTGGCCGTCCGGAGAAGTACCGCTGAACACCAAGCCGCTCTTGGCAATTCGATCCCGGTAGTCGTTGTTGACCTCGTAGCGATGACGGTGACGCTCCGAGACGGTCTCGGTGCCGTACGACGCTGCGACGACCGAACCCTTCTGCAGGGTTGCCGGGTAGGCACCGAGGCGCATCGTGCCGCCGAGATCGGCGTCACCGGCGACGGCATCTTCCTGATCGGCCATCGTGGAGATCACCGGATCCTTGGTGTCCGGGTCGAACTCGGCGGAATTGGCGTCGGTCAGACCGACCGAACGAGCCGCCTCGATGACGACACACTGCAACCCCAGGCACAACCCCAGCAACGGAATCTTGCGCGTACGTGCGAACTCGATGGCCCCGAGCTTGCCCTCGATACCGCGGATGCCGAAACCACCGGGAATGAGCACGGCATCGACATCACCCAACGCGGCCTGCGCCCCCGCAGGCGTCGAGCACTCGTCGGATGGAACCCACTTGATCTCGACCTTCGCGCGATGAGCGAATCCGCCGGCACGCAGCGCCTCGGTGACCGAGAGATACGCATCGGGCAGGTCCACGTACTTGCCGACCAGGCCGACGCGCACGGTTTCGCGTGGCTGGTGGACGCGCTCGAGCAGTCCACCCCAGATGGTCCAGTCGACATCGCGGAACGGGAGACCGAGCTGACGGACGACGTACGCGTCAAGCCCTTCCTTGTGCAGCACCTTGGGAATGTCGTAGATCGACGGCGCGTCGGGCGTGGAGATACAGCCGTCGACGTCGACGTCGCACATGAGCGCGATCTTGTTCTTCAGTCCCGGCGGCACGTCGCGATCGCAACGCAGAATCAACGCGTCGGGCTGAATGCCGATGCTGCGCAGTGCCGCAACGGAGTGCTGGGTGGGCTTGGTCTTGAGTTCACCGGACGGAGCCAGGAACGGAACCAACGACACGTGCAGGAAGAACACGTTGTTGCGGCCGACGTCGTGGCGCACCTGACGCGCTGCTTCGAGGAACGGCTGCGACTCGATATCGCCGACGGTGCCGCCGATTTCGGTAATCACGACGTCCGGCTGGTGACCCTGCAGGTCCGGGCCGTTCATCGCGAGAATGCGACGCTTGATCTCGTCGGTGATGTGCGGGATGACCTGAACGGTGTCGCCCAGGTACTCACCGCGGCGTTCCTTGGCGATGACCGTCGAGTACACCTGGCCGGTGGTGACATTGGCGAAACCGGACAGATCACGGTCGAGGAATCGCTCGTAGTGTCCGACGTCCAGGTCGGTCTCGGAGCCGTCCTCGGTGACGAAGACCTCACCGTGCTGGAACGGGTTCATCGTGCCGGGATCGACATTGAGATACGGATCGAGCTTCTGCATGGTCACGCGCAGTCCGCGTGCGGTCAGTAGCTGGCCGAGGCTGGATGCCGTCAGGCCTTTTCCGAGCGACGACGCGACGCCCCCGCTGACGAAAATGTGCTTGGTGTCGGAACGCGACTGAAGGCGTGACAATGAGGCTCCCGTGACGAGTCTGCAGGGCTTGCTCCTATCAGGGGGCTGATAAGAGAGGTGAAGCGTGGAAATTGGGCCTGCTACCCACGGGACTTCACGGTAACACCAGTACCTACCTCACCGCCAACGACACGCTCGTTCCGACGAAGATCAGCTCGCCGGCGCTCCGACGGTCACGGCGTTCGCGTTGGCTCCGGTGCCGTAGCGGCCCGAGGCCCCGTCCAGCTGCTCCGCCAAGGCGAGAACAGTGGTGATCCGCCCTGCTTCACGGTCCACGTTGTCGACTGTGCTCAGAGCGGACGACAGCGCCGAATCGGCTCGCACGACAGCGATGGAACCGTTGCCCTCTGCTGCACCGGATCGACCTGCCAGTACCGCGCCTGCACCGCGTGAGTCGAGAGCTCCCGCGAACCGCGCGACGATGGCACCGCGATTGCCGTCCTCCACGTCCGAGGTACCGGAACCGGTGACGACCACTGCCAATTGAGCGGGCGCGACCGCACCGTTGTCGTACGCGATGAACCCGCCGCTACGCAGCGTCTCCAGCGCCAGTGAGAGCTCCTCGGGAGTCGACTGCGGCTGGGCGGTCTGTGCGTTGAGCAGCAGGACCGAACCCAGCAGGTCTCCTGCGAGGCTGCCCTGATCCACCGCGCCGGTACGCAACTGCACGCCGGCGGGAATGACGTTGGTCAGGCGAGTACGAAGATCGTCACCGTTCGCAGCGGAGACGAACGAATCGGTCAGCGACACCCGGCCGGTGACGGTGGCACCCGACGCTCCGATCGACCGCGTGACTCCGTCCACGTCGCCGGGATCGGCATCCGGGGTGGTGATGACCACGACGCTGCGATCGACCAATGCGTCTCGCAACACTCGGCCCGATACCGCAGCGTCGAAGCCGTCGGCCGAGTTGAGCTGCTCACCGAGCTGATTGTTGGTCGCCTGCAGATCGTCCACCTGAGTTTCGAGACCGGTCTTGTCGTCTCGAAGACCCGATACCAGTCCGCTCGAGAGCAGACCCGAACCGAGCACGATGCCGATGGCCAGGGCCACGAAGACCGCTGCCAGCGAAATGGCATGTTGGCGAAGCGAAATCACGAAAGCAACCCCTGGAACCACAGAGCGAACCGGTTCCACAGATCGATGGCCCAATCCAACGCTTCACCGCCGATGTTGGACACGGCCAATGCCACGATCACAGCAACGAGCGCCGCCAGAATCAACAGAGCGATCGCACCGCCGGACACGCGGCTGCGATACAGCGTCGCAACAGCTTTGGCGTCGACCAGCTTGGCACCGACCTTCAGACGCGTCATGAATGCGGCCGGGTTGGTGTTGCGTCGACCGCGATCGAAGAACTCGTCCAGGCTGGCCGGGCTACCGACCGACACGATGAGCGAGGCCCCGTGATGATCGGCCAACAACAGTGCGAGATCAGCAGCGGCACCGGTGGCCGGGAACGTCATGGCACCGATACCGAGATCCTGAATGCGTTCGAGACCCTGCGCGTGTCCGTCGGAATCTGCCGGAAGCACCACCTCTGCACCGCATTTGAGCGTCTGCGCAGTGACGTCCTCGGGATCGCCGACGATCAGATCAGGGCGATGACCCGCCTTCATCGCGGTGTCGGCACCCGCGCCGACACCGATGATGACGGGCGAGTACTCCTTGATGAACGGCTTGAGGTTCTTCAGATCCTCGGCGTGACCGGGACCGTCGGCCACGATCACCACATGGCGACCCTTGAGGTCGATGTCGATATCCGGCACACCCACGCCGTCGATGAGCAGCGGACTCTCGGTTCGGATGAACTCGATCGTGTTGCCCGAGAACGCTTCGAGATGGTCGACCAGACCCGTCTTGGCCTCGATCATCTTGTCCGAGATCTCTGCTTCGCTCTGCTCGTCGCCCTTGGCGAGGCGCCGATCACCGGTGTACACACCGCCGTCGTTGAGACGAATCTTGGTGCCGTCCTTGATCTTCTTGAAGATCTCGGTGCCGGCCGAGTCGATCAAGGTGATCCCGTTGGCCACGATGGCCTCGGGACCCAGGTTCGGGTAGCGCCCGGAGATCGAGGGCGACGCGTTGACGACCGCCAGCACCCCTGCCTCGACGAGTGCATCGGCGGTCAAACGGTCCAGGTCGAGCTCGTCGAGCACGACGATGTCACCGGGGCCGACCCGTTTGAGGAGCTTGGCCGTGTTGCGATCGACTCGCGCGATCCCAGTGATTCCGGGCAGCGAATCCTGACTACGTGACAGCAGAGCCGGCATCTTCATGGGGACCATGATGACCCGATCGACACGCCCGGCGACGGAGGCGCGCCGAAACAATTACCACACTGATCACATCAGCACCAAAAGTTACAGCGCGGCTCGATCCGCGTTTGCGGTGGCCAGCAGCTCCTCGGCGTGCGCGCGACCGGTCTCCGTGTCGTCCAGACCCGCGAGCATTCTCGCGAGCTCGACGACGCGCTCCGACGACGACAGCGTTCGAACCCCACTGTTCGCCGCACCCTTCTTCGCATCGGTCTTGTCGACCACCAGGTGCGTATCGGCAAACGCTGCGACCTGCGGCAAGTGGGTGACCACGATGACCTGGTGCGTGCGAGCCAATCGGCCGAGTCGACGCCCGACCTCCACGGCCGCACGGCCACCCACTCCGGCGTCGACCTCGTCGAAGACCATCGTCGCGCCCTTGTCCGAGCCCGCCAGCACCACTTCGAGTGCCAACATCACCCGCGACAGCTCACCGCCCGACGCACTCTTGCTGATCGGAAGAGCCTGGGCACCGTCGTGCGCGGACAGACGAAACTCGACCTCGTCGACGCCATTGCTGCCCGCATGCAGTTCGGCCCCGTCCACGACGATCGGTGCTGTGTCCGACGGCCCGGCAGGAAGTGCGCGAACATCGATCTGCAGCTTGGCTTTTCCCATCGCCAAGCCCGCCAGCTCGACGCTGACCGCCTTCGAGAGCTTCACAGCAGCCTTCGCACGAGCCGCACTGAGCTTCGACGCAGCTGCCGCGACATCGACCGCAGCCGCGTCGACCTTGGCGCTCAGCTCGGCGAGCGCATCGGCCGAGGTGTCGATGTGCGAGAGCCGCTCACGGGCGTCCTCCGCCCAGGCGATGACGCCGTCGACATCGGCGGCGTACTTACGCGTCAACGACTTCAGCTCGGCCTGCCGGTTCAGGATCGCGTCGAGCGCGCCCGGATCGGACGGCAGATCCGTCAGATACGAGGTGAGGTCTGCGCCGATGTCGCCCACGATCGCCATCGCGTCGTTCAGTCGCGGCAGCAGCTCGGTCAGAGCCGCGTCCTCGGCATGTTCGAGGCGAGAGCGAGCCTCGCCCAGCAGATACAGCGCAGACGTCGTGTCCGACGCCTCCTCGGTACTCCCGACGAGTGCCGCTGAGGCACCTTCCGCGGTCTCACGCAGCGAATCGAGGTCCCCCAGCCGACGCACATCCTCGGCCACCGAGCGATCCTCGCCCGGCTCCGGTGCCAGGGAGTCGATCTCCTGCAAGCCGAACTGCAGGCGGTCGGCCTCCTGTGCCAGCTCGCGGCTGCGTTCGGTGCGGTCGATCAACTCGTTGCGAGCGTCGAGCCACGTCTTGCGCGCGGCGCGGTATTTCGAAACCAAGGACGCCACCGGATCCCCGGCAAATCTGTCCAGGGCAGCGAGTTGCTGATCAGGCCGCAGCAGACGCAACTGGTCGTTCTGACCGTGCACCGTCAGCAACGAGTCGGTGAAGTTCGACAGCACCGATGCGGGCACACTGCGCCCACCGAGGTGCGCACGAGAACGACCGTCCGAGTTGACGGTACGCACGGCGATGATCGAATTGTCCTCGTCGCGTTGACCTCCCGAGGACTCGAGCACCTTGTCGACGTCCTCGATCACCTGCTCCGACGCGGTGTCGGTACTGAATCGCCCCTCGACCACAGCACGCTGCGCGCCGAGTCGAACACGGCCTGCGTCGGCGCGGGCACCTGACAACAGGTGCAGACTGGTGACCACCATGGTCTTACCGGCACCGGTCTCGCCGGTGAGTACGGTCAGCCCCTCGTGAAACTGTGCGCTGGCACCGGAGATGACTCCGAGGCTGTCGATCCGAATCTCTTCGAGCATCCCTACCTCGCTCTCCCCCGCCACCCGGTCACGGGCAGTTCGAATTTCTTGACCATGCGATCGGCGAACGGTGCCGAATCGAGTCGAACCCACTTGATCGGTGACGCTCCCCGAACCACCTCGACGCGAGCGCCGGCCGGCAGGCTCAATGTGCGCCTGCCATCGCAGAATACGAATCCCGCGTGTCCGCCGGCGTCGATCTCTACCGCGACGATCGACTCGGGACTGGTCACGAGCGGCCGCGCGAACAATGCATGTGCGTTGCTCGGAATCACCAATATCGCTTCGAGTTCCGGCCACACCACAGGCCCGCCGGCCGAGAACGCATATGCCGTCGAGCCCGTCGGCGTGGAGACCAGCACGCCGTCGCACCCGAATGCCGACACCGGTCGACCGTCGACTTCGAGGACCACCTCAAGCACTCCGAGCCGGGAACCGTTCTCGATGCTGGCTTCGTTCAGTGCCCACCCACGATCGACCACCTGGTCGCCGACGCGAATCGCAATGTCCAACGTCATGCGTTGCTCGATGCGGTAGTCCCCGGCGATGACGCGGGCCAGGGCACCTTCGAGATGGTCGGCTTCGGCCTCCGCCAGGAACCCGACGTGGCCGAGGTTGATGCCGAGCACCGGTATGGAAGCTGCTTGCGCGAGTTCGGCTGCGCGCAGGAAGGTCCCGTCACCGCCGAGAACGAGAACCATCTCGCAGCCGGCGGCCGCGTCCGGTCCGAACTCGACGACGTTGAGCTTCATGTCGGCGACGAACACGTGGTCGTGTTCCTCCGTTTCGGAGGCTTCGATCTTCGATGGCTCGACCTCGTCCACGAGTACACGAAGGCAGATGCCCGCTTCGTCGAACACCTTGCCCACGCGGCGCGCAGTTTCGGCGATGTCCGGTCGACCAGGATGGGCGACGAGAAGAATCTCTCGAGTCGACTCCCGTTCCGGTGCTGCGTGGGACGGAGTCACTGTGGTCCTTCCTCGATCGCGAGCCGGACGAGTTCCGTGATGTCGGTACGCGGCGAGTCCTCGCCTGCACCTGCCCTCAGCCACAAAAAGTACTCGACATTGCCCGACGGCCCCGGCAGTGGGCTTGCCGCGACCGCCTGCACCGTGAGATTCGAGGCGACGGCCGCGTTGGCCACATCCTCGACTGCCTCGGCTCGCAGCGCGGGATCTCGCACCACACCACCGGCACCCACGCGATCCTTGCCGACCTCGAACTGCGGCTTGACCATCAACACCATGTTGGTGCCCGGCTTCGAGCAGGCAACGAATGCGGGAAGAACGAGCTTCAACGAGATGAACGACAGATCTGCGACGATCACGTCCACCGGTCCACCGATCGTCTCGGCGTCGATCGACCGAACGTTGGTGCGGTCGATGACGTGAACGCGGTCGTCGGATTGCAGGCGCCACACCAGCTGCCCGTATCCCACGTCCACGGCAACCACCTCACGCACGCCTCGACTGAGAAGAACGTCGGTGAACCCACCGGTGGATGCACCGGCGTCCAGACAACGAGCATGCTCGACGGTCAAGCCGAGCGGCTCGAAAGCGTCGAGAGCGCCGAGCAACTTGTGGGCACCGCGGGAGGCCCACGAGACCTCATTGTCTTCTTCGGCCACCAACAGCGGTGTGCCCGGCTCCACCGCGGTCGCGGGCTTCGAAGCCACGGTCCCGGCGATCTTCACCCGACCTGCTTCGATCAGCTCCGAAGCGTGCTCCCGAGATCGGGCGAGTCCACGACGAACCAGCTCCGCGTCGACACGTGCGCGACGAGCCACGTCAGGTCTTGTCGACGGTGGTCAGGGCGCGCACGAGTACCTCGTGCGCGCGGTCGAGCAGACTCGCATCGCGCGCAAGGGCGTCGGAGTCCACGGCCTCGGATCCCTCGTCGTCCGTCGACTCGATGGTGAGCTGATTCAGCAGCGAGGAAACTTCGGTGCGAACAGTGTCCGGATCTGCCGACGACTCATCGCCGACACCGCTCGGCCGGTGCTGTCCTGGTAGTGGAATAGACGCGCTCATCGCCTCTCACGCTATCGGATGGGTCCGACGAACGCCCGATCGCCGCCGCTCTCCCGACGCTGCTGTCGAACGCTGTGTCAGCACCCGAGCAGCGAACGCAGATCGCCGAGTCGATCCCCCTCGAAGCGAACGTCCGAGAAGGCCGAGCCGGACCAGGCGACGTGCAGTGTGGCGAGCGCACCCTCGAACGCATCCGGAGCACCGTCCCCGCTGTAGCGCACCGACAGCACCTCGTTCTCGATGTCGACCGTCCAACCGGTCTTGCTGCCGACGCTCGACGCCAGCTCGTCGCTGTTCAGAACTCCGAGATCGGGGCCGATGTGAGTGGGCCGCAAATGCCGAGGAGCACGCAGCAACTCGGCAGCGGTACTGACGCCGGTCAACACCAACAGCGAGGGCAGATCGATTTCGTTCGCTCCAGCGATGTCGGTGTCGAGCCTGTCTCCGACGACCAGTGCCGAACGTGCTCCACTGCGCTCGATGGCGTCGTGCATGATCGGGGCGGCCGGCTTGCCAGCCACGATCGGCTCGATATCGGTGGCGTTGCGCACCGCTGCGACCATCGAGCCGTTCCCCAGAACGAGTCCTCGCTCGGTCGGCAAGGTGGCATCGATGTTGGTTGCCACCCACAGCGCACCCGCACGGATGGCTAGGACTGCCTCGGCCAGCATCTTCCAGCCTGTATCGACCGAGTGACCTTGCACCACTGCGACCGGATCGTCATCGGCAGACCTGACCGGCACGAGTCCGACCTTGGTGATCTCGTTCGCCAATGCGTCGGTGCCGATGACGAGCACGCGCGAACCTGGGTCCAACTTGCCCGCCAAGACACGGGCACCGGCCTCGGAACTGGTGACGACGAACTCTGCCGAGGTGTCGAAGCCGAGACTACGCAGATGTTCGGCAACGTCCTCGGGCGCACGACTGGCATTGTTGGTGACGAAGTACTGCTTCTCCGAACCGCCCGACAGCGCTTCCACTGCACCGGGAATGGGGTCCTTGCCGGCATAGACGGTGCCGTCGAGGTCGAGAAGCAGAACGTCGTGGACATCACGCAGCACGGTCACTGACCGCCTCCGGACAGCTCCTCGACCCGCTCTTCTGCGTCGGTCTCACCATCGACGTCGGCAGCAGCGGCATTGAGGAACCACTTCACACCCTCGTCGACGCGTCCTGCCGCAACCAGCGCATCTGCGTAGACGTAGAACAGGCGAGCAGCAGCGGTTCCGGACCGCGACGCGTCGAGATCAGGGGTCTGCAGCGTGACGACGGCCTGGTCGTACTGGTTCAGATCCATCCGGGCACCTGCCACTACGATCCGAAGCTCCGACGCTTCCTCGCCGGTCAACTCACGAGCCTCGTCGCTGCGACCGAGTTCGATAGCGCGCTCGGGACGTCCGAGTCCGCGCTCGCAGTCGGCCATCACAGCGATCAGACCCGGCCCGCCTGCCATCCGTCGGGCGGCGCGAAGTTCGGACAATGCTTCGGCCCACTCACCGGCGTGGTACGCCGCAATGCCTGCGGTCTCACGCACTACGGCGATGCGGCCGGCTCGCTGACGAGCAGCGCGCGCATGCAGCAGCGCCAACTGCGGATCGTCGTCGAGAAGCTTGCTGGTCATCACGAGGTGACGGGCAACGGCGGTTGCGTTGTTCTTGTCCAAGCTCAACAGGTCTCGACGCACTGCTGGTTCGAGCTCTCCGGCTTCGACCTCATCGGGTAGATCCGGCTCATCGGGGCGCGGCGGTCGACGGTCGGACGATGCGCTGTTTCCGCGCCGGTCTCCGGAGAACCCACCTTCACCGCCACGCCTGCGGGGAGGGCCGTCCGAACGACGCGGGTCTCCGCGGCGGTCCTGAGCGCGGGGGTTGCGGTCTCGGGACTCGCTCGGGCGGTTGCCGCCGTCCCCTCGGGAGGGGCGACGATCGTTGTTGTCTTCCGACACGGGCGTCCTTTCGGATTTCGGTACAAACGCAAAAAGGGGACCCACCAAGTGGGTCCCCTTCTTACAACGGGTGTTCGGCGGTGTCCTACTCTCCCACACCCTGTCGAGTGCAGTACCATCGGCGCTGGAGGGCTTAGCTTCCGGGTT